>CAYTMU010000003.1:63492-188510 GCA_964438975.1 uncultured Roseivirgaceae bacterium
GAACACCAGGAAACACAAAGAACACGATGTTTTTGTACACCCTCGTGCTCTTTGTTGCTCTTAGTACACTTTGTGCTACTGCATTTCGAATACAGGATCACGACGAACACCAGGAAACACTAAGAACACGATGTTTTTGTATACTCTCGTGGCCTTTGTGGTTCTTCGTGCACTTTGTGCTACTGCATTTCAATACAGGAGCACGATGAACACCAGGAACACGATGTTTTTATACACTCTCGTGGCCGTTGTGGTACTGCATTTCCAAAAAATAAACTGAGCTTTTTAGGAGTCCAGCCGAGTTGTGTGTTGATAATGATGAACGCGCACGACAATGGCTCCGAAGGATCTGGACAAACTTATTGAAAAATACCTGGAGGGAAACTGCACTCCGGCAGAACGCGACTTTATCGAGACCTGGTACACGTCACTCGGGACTGAGAGACTTTCTTCCCCGGTCACAGACGACGACCTTGCCGAGACAGGTGACCGAATTTTGCAACACATCGGTGAGCGGACGGCAGGGGCCGGCTCACACCCGGAGCAACACGCGCGTTGGTATTATTCAGGAATTGCAGCTTCCGTGCTCATCCTGCTCGCCGCGATCTACCATTTCTCCGTCCCGAAGAATGAACGAGACGATGCCCTCGCAGCCGCTTCTCCGAGTTTCACGGAATTTACGAACGATAATCCCGATTCTCAGCGTGCCGTCCTACCCGATGGCAGCATCGTTCTGATCTCCCCAGCCAGCACGATCCGATACCTCAGTGCTACCGCCGACAGCGGTCCGAGGGAACTGCTTCTGGAAGGAGAAGCCTACTTCGACGTTGCGCACGACCGCAAACGCCCCTTCTTCGTCTACACCGGTGATGTGGTGACGCGTGTGCTTGGAACCAGCTTTATCATTCGGAACAGAGGCGGAAATGAAAAGATCACGGTATCTGTAAAGACCGGAAAGGTCACGGTGTACTCCCGGAAAACCTCCTACAAGAAGACAGTTCTGACTCCGAACCAGGAAGCGACGTACGACTCGGCGAGGGATCTGCTGGAGACACAACTCGCGGATAGCCCGGCATACGAGGAAAAAAGGAAACTCACGACGGAAATGCACTTTGAAGAAACCCCCATTCCGGAAGTATTCGCAGTGCTGATTGACACCTACGGAATAGCAATTGATTTTCCCACTGAGGTTGTCGCGAAATGTGTTCTTACTTCAAGCTTTTACGAGGAAGGACTCTATGATAGAATCGAAGCGATCTGTACCGCCATTGGCGCAACATATGAGGTCGTCGAAGCGCGTATTGTTATTGAAAGCGATGGATGTAACCTGAAACCCAACAGCCTATGACCGATTCTACCTGATCCAACAAGAAGAAGGCCGATGATGTTGGCGCATCACCGGCCCAGGCGATCTCCAAGGGAAATCGCTCATGTGCTTTTGTCTTGTCAAACAAAAACTTATCAAGATATGAATATCATCAAACCTATTCAAGGTTTCCTCTTTGTTTTTATGAAAGTCGTTTTGACACAAGCCTTAATCCTAACGGTATGCGCGGTATGTTCGATCGCATCGGACCTGAGGGGTCAGGAGATTCTGAACAATAAGCTCTCCATCAAGGCAAACAACAAAGAGATCCGGAAAGTCTTGTCCGAGATCGAACGAAAAGCGCAGGTGCGCTTCACCTATAGTTCGGCAGTCGTAAACGTACAACGAGAAGTTTCCTTCGATTTCAGCGACACGAATCTCTCGGAAGTACTGAAGAGTATCTTCAACTCTGAGATCGCCTACGAGATACGGGGCAACAGGATCATTCTCAAGCCAGGGCACACGACGGCCTCCAGCACAACCCTGACACCAGTGCACAACATTTCAGAGTATTTCGCAGTTGAGGTCAGCGGAAAAGTGGCAGATGAAAACGGCGTGCCGCTTCCCGGCGCGAGCGTACTGGAAAAAGGAACTACGAACGGAACCAGCACAGACGTCGACGGTAACTTCACACTGTCGGTTATGGGAGCCAACTCCATCCTGGTATTCAGTTTCATTGGCTATGCGACACAGGAACTAGCGGTCGGTACACGGACAAGTTTTGACGTTCAGCTTGCGCCTGACATGCGCACACTCAACGAAGTGGTTGTCGTAGGTTATGGAACCGTCACAAAAAGTGATCTGACGGGTGCCGTATCCTCTATCAAAGCCGAAGAACTCACCGCCTACCCGGCAATCGATGCCGTGCAAGCACTCCAGGGACGTGCCGCCGGCGTCAATATCAGTTCAACCAACGGTGCTCCCGGAGCTGACATGAAAATCCGAATCCGCGGTGGAACATCTATCAATGCCAGCAGCGATCCGATCTTCGTCGTAGACGGATTCGTCGGAGGTGCGGTCCCCCCGCCGGAAGACATCGCGTCTATTGAGGTATTGAAAGATGCTTCCGCTACGGCACTCTACGGCTCACGTGGGGCCAATGGTGTTATCATGGTTACAACCAAGAAAGGTGCGGCGGGCAAAACTCAGATTAATTTCAACTCTTCGTATACGACCCAGCGTGAGATCACGCGATTGGATCTTTTGAATGCTGATCAGTTCATGGATTATATCGGCGAAGCACGTCCTGGTTTCGCGTCGATGGGTTTTGATACGGACTGGCAGGACCTGATCTTCCGTCGAGGCGCGATCCAGAACTATCAACTGTCGCTTTCAGGTGGAAGTGATAACGTCAGATACTATGTCTCCGGCGCCTACTTTGATCAACAAGGAGTGATCATCAATTCGGACTACGACAGGTTCACTTTGACAAGCAACGTGAACGTGAAGGCTACTGACAAGCTCACTATCGGGCTCAACCTGTTTACGCGTCGCAGTACTTCCAATGGCGTAAGAACACAAGAAGGTTCGGGGGGACTGACTCCTGGTGTGGTGGCGTCCGCGTTCAAATTCGAGCCAGACCAGGGGATATACGAGCCGGATGGCACCTATACGAGAGCCCGGCTCAACGACCCACATGACAATCCCTACGCGGTAGCTACGGAACTGCAAAACGAAACCGTAATTGACCGGTATCAGGCCAACGTCTACGGAGAATATGCCATCCTGAAAGATCTCAGATTCCGGACGTCATTTGGTGCGACAATCAACAACAGCAGAGAAGGGCGCTACTCTCCCACTGCGCTGACGGAAGGAAGGAACGTAGGCGGATGGGGAACCATCGATGCAGGAAAATCCACTATGTTCCTCAATGAAAACTACTTCACCTACGACAAGGCGATCACCGAAAGTCACAACCTGAAAGCCATGGTCGGATACTCATTCCAAAGTTCGAGAAATGAAAACTGGGGTGCGGAAGCGCAGGACTTTCTCTCAGATGCATTCTCCTTCTGGAATCTTGGCGGATCGGCTCTGTGGCAAGCGCCTTCATCCGGGCTCACTGAATCCCAGATCTCGTCCTACTACGGCCAGATCAATTATTCCTACAACGGGAAGTATCTCGTTACCATGAATGGACGATATGACGGATCCTCAAACTTCAGCACCAGCAACAAGTGGGCGTTTTTTCCATCGGGCGCATTGGCCTGGAACATGAAAAGCGAGCCCTTCATGAATGATATCGACGCGGTGAGTTTCTGGAAATGGCGTGTAAGCTACGGAGTAACCGGCAATCAGGCTATCGGACCCTACCAAACACTTGCCCGGTTCTCACGCGTATTTACAGTCATCGACGGACAAGTTGTAAATGCAGTGCGTCCGACAACAGTCGCAAACGATGACTTAACGTGGGAGACCACTGCACAACTTAACGTCGGAATGGACATCGGTCTCTTCAACGACCGGATCAACCTGACGGCGGAGTTCTATAGAATGGTTACCTCCGACCTGCTCTTCGACGTAGAACTTCCGCAGTACTCGGGCTATACGAGCCAGTTAAAAAATATTGGCAAGGTGGAGAACAGAGGGTTCGAATTTGCAATCTCGTCAGTAAACCTCGATCGGGCGCTCAAGTGGAACATGAATGTAAACTTCTCCGCCAATCGCAACAAGGTCTTATCGCTGCCCGGTGGTAATGACATTCAGTACGGTTCCGGACCAGGTCATCTCGTAGGACTGGGCAACACACAGATCTTGCGGGAAGGATATCCCGTAGGAAGTTTCTGGGGTTGGATCTACGACGGCGTATACCAGGACGGAGACACGTTCATCCCGGGCGGTGGCTTTGAGCAAGTAGCGGGAGGCGAAAGATTCCGTGATATCGACGGTGTGCGCGACGAGAACAACAATCTCACCGGGAGACCCGACGGGGCTCTCAATGCAAGCGACCAGACGATCATAGGCAATCCACATCCTGATTTTATCTGGGGATGGAACAATGATCTTTCATTTAAGAACTTCGATCTGAACGTGTTCTTCCAGGGATCAGAGGGTAATGACATGTTGAGTTACACATTGATGGAACTGAACCTGATGTCAGGTATAAATAACGCCACCACGGAAGCCCTGAAAAGATGGACACCGGAAAATCCTAACACGGATGTACCGAAAGCAAGTGCCGGACGAACTCGTCGCGTGTCAACGAGGTGGATATACGATGGAAGTTTCATCCGGTTAAAGAATGTTGCGCTCGGCTACAACCTTCCGACATCCACGCTGGAAAGGCTGAGGATAAACAAACTCAGGATTTATGTCAGCGCTCAAAATATTCTGACTATTACGGACTACGAGGGATACGACCCGGAGGTGAACTATCAGTCGAACAACGCGAGAGACGGCAATCGAAACATCGGACTCGACTACGGCAGCTATCCAAATGCCAAATCGTATACGGTGGGCCTCAATATCGGATTCTAATCGTCAAACAAGAACGACTACAGCCATGAAAGGAATTCTCAATAAAACAATCGTAATAACGTTGATCTGTACCCTTGCCAGTTGTGCGGATCTGGAGGAAAAGCCAGTCGGACTGCTTGCTCCGGAAGGTTTCTTCAAAAGTACAAAAGATGTTCAAACCGCCATCTTCGGAGCCTATGGATGGATTGCTTCCGAACGCCTATGGGGACGCCAGTTCGTGAGCGCTATCATGCTTCGCAGTGACATGGTCGACATCGGTGACCGGGGAACACCTGCTGAACGGCAACAGGTCAACGACTTCGACATGGACGACGGCAATGGAATGGTCCGGACATTCTGGCCATACTGGTACCAGGTCATCAGTGCGGCAAACTCGGCTGTTGCCGGCGCCGAGTCACTCGGACTTCCGGATGAGGAAATCAATCCTCTCATCGCAGAAGCGCGATTTATCAGAGCGTTCAGCTATTTTCATCTGGTGCAGGTGTTCGGTGACATTCCGTATATCGATTTCTTCATTTCCGACCCGGGATCTGTAGTCGATATTCCGAAGACGCCCGAGGAAGAAGTCTATCCCAATATCATTGCAGACCTCGAATTTGCAAAGCAATGGCTACCCGATCGCCAGCCATCGGATGTCAGGTCGCGTCCCACGAAAGGGACTGCCGCCGCCCATCTCGCTTCTGTACACCTGACGCTCGGTGACTACCCGAACGCATATGCCGAAGCAAAATGGGTGATTGATAACAAAGGGGTATTCAACTACGCCCTTGAACCTGACTTCCAGAACTTGTTCCGCGCGGAACTTCAGGACAATCTCAAGGAAACAATCTTCTCGCTTGACTTTCTCGGTTTGCAAAACGGTGACGGAGGTGCTAACGATGACATCATGCCGCCGATGACCGGGATCCGCGGTGCCGACGAACTGGGCTGGAGCGTGTGTGTTCCATCCCTTGAGGTGTACGAGACCTGGGACGATCGCGATTACCGCAAAAAGGTGAGTCTCGCTGACTCGGCTCTCGTAGAGGGAGTACTGGAACCCTATACCGTCTTTCAGAATACCAAACGACCGCACATCGCCAAGTACAGGCGATATCCGGGACAGTCAAACGCGGAAGGTCGATATTCTGATAACAACTACGCCACTATGCGCTACGCCGAGGTGCTGCTGATCGCTGCGGAATCACTCGCAGAGATCAACAACGGTCCTGGCGAAGAAGCAGAGGGATACTTGAATGAGGTTCGCGCGCGTGCGAGAAATTGGGCCGGTGATCAGCAGACGTTTCCTGAGGATGTGCAAACAGGGATGTCAAAGGACGCTTTCATAGACCTCATCCTGGATGACCGGCGCCTTGAACTCGCGTTTGAATACAAACGCTGGTACGACATCAAACGCCGCAACCTCGGTGTCGAAGTATTTACGGGTCCCAATTCACTGGAGCCTCATTCCAACTTCGATCCGACTCGCGATTATCTGATGCCGCTTCCCGCAACTGAACTGGTGATCAACCCGAATTTGCTACCACAAAATCCGGGATATTAATTTGTTGAAACACCTGAGAAAAAGTCCTTGATATCGTATATTTATCAAGGACTTTTTCCTGTCTTTAGAAATATGTCTTACACGGCGGCTTCGGATTTGGAATTGATCAACGCCTTGCGCAAAGGCAGTCGCAGCGCATTAACCGAAATATTCCATCGCCACTGGAAAAGCCTGTTTCTAACCGCGGCGCACAAATTGCAGTCGCGCGCCATTGCAGAGGAACTCGTACAGGATCTCTTTGCAGACATCTGGGAGAAACGTGAACGACTATTCTCTGACGAGGACGTAAATCTTTCTGGTTACCTGCAACGAGCAATCAAAAACCGGGTTCTTAATCAACTCCGAAAGCAATTGCATGATCGGAAATACTGGACGTATTGCCGGTATCACTTGCCGGTCTCGCAGGCATGCACACAAGACCACGTGGAGTTCAATGATCTGCAGGAAAAGCTCAACTTTGCGATCGAGGAACTCTCTGACAAGACAAAGGAAATTTTTGTCATGCACAAGATCAAAGGTATACCCGTCGTCAAAATATCCGAGCAGCTCAAACTCTCCGAGAAAGCAGTGGGGTATCACCTCACCAAGTCTGTTAAGGAACTGAAAATTCGTCTTCGCGATTTCATTTGATTTTTCACCGCAGTGCCGGGGAATTTCGGCAGCGGTACGCTAATTGTATCTGCTGCCAGGTATGAAATGGACTGGTCTGCTAGGTGTCGCGATACTGCAGGTGTTGATAGGACTACTACCTGGATGTCGTAATAACAACGCCAATGAGATTGATACGGTCGCTACGCCTGTAGCCGCCGTTGTTAAGAGTATACATATCGCGGACCAATACTTTAATCGGAAAGTCCAGCTGAAAACGCGCGTCTATTATCGCGCAAATCAATATCACCGGCGATGGCTGGAGAAAAAACAGCCGAACAGCCTGTTTGGCGCGTTGGTAAAGGAAATACAGGAATCTTACTCCTATGGCTTCGCACCTCGCGATTATCACCTGCAAGACATCGTGGAGCAAGTCGACTCCCTTTATAGCAATCGAAACAGAACAGACAGCGAGCTTGCCGAACTGGACATGAGAATAACGGCTTCGTTCTTTCTATTCACCACTCACTTGATCGAAGGACGCATCCGCTATCCCGGCGCTCGCGAATTCCTTTGGAAACGCGGAATGCCCCTCGAGAACGACATCGCGATGTTACTGGAAACAACTTCCGGAGCAGACTTGAAAAATCTGATCGCTGAACTACAACCGGACGATCCGCAATACACACGCCTTCAGAAAGCTCTGAGACATTATCGCGAGCGTATACCCGCCGATACACTTCCCGATATCTCCCTCTCAGCGGACATAAAACCCGGAGATGTCAGTGAGGATATACCGCTCTTAAGGCGCAGGCTGGAACTCCATGATATCGATGTAAAAAAAAAGAAAAACACCTTAACACAATACGATGAAGATCTCCAAAAATCAGTAGCGCAATTTCAGTTAGAACACGGTCTTGTCTCCGATGGCATGATCACCAACCATACTGTGCGGGCACTCAACCAGAAATTGACGAAAAAGGCGGACCTTATCTCGTTGAACCTTGAGAGGCTTCGATGGGATCCTCACGTCAAAGGACAAGGTGACGAAATAGTTATCAACGTTCCCGAGTATATCATGCGGGTTTATCGCAACGGCGAAGAAAAAATAAAGATGCGCGTCGTGCTCGGTGCTGAGTACACACCTACGCCAGTATTCCACGACACGTTACAATATGTGGTTTTTAGTCCGACTTGGGCGGTTCCACAAAGCATTTTCGTAAAGGAGTTTCTTCCACGACTACAAGATAATCCGGAGCATTATGATCCCGAACGATTCAGCTTCTACCGGGACGGCGAGAAGGTCGATCCAACAGATGAAAAGTGGAATCGCGGTGATCTCGATCCATCTGCGTTCCGCGTGATCGAGAACCCTGGAGAAAACAACTCACTGGGAAAGGTGAAATTCATGATGCCGAACGACCACGCCATCTACCTGCACGACACACCTGCAACAACGCTGTTTGAACGAAATGAACGAGCTCTCAGTCATGGGTGTATCCGCCTCGAACATCCGTTGGATTTCGCCCGCTATCTCTTAGCCGATCAGGAGGAATGGGACGACAAACGGATTCATCAAGCGATCGCCGGAAGTAAGCCGATACATGCTGAGTTAAAGAAGCCGTTTCCGGTCTATATTGTTTACCGCACGGCTTCGGTAGACGACGACGGCCATGTCTCCTTCTTCGACGACATTTATCGGCACGACGAGCGACAGCTCGCCCGTCTTACAAACTAAGCGTATCACGCCCCAATGACAGTGGCCAGTTCAACAGGTTGTTCATTGAGTTTCTCAAAGAGGCGTTCGGTCTTGAGAAAACTCGACGCATTCAAATAATCGTCATCAGGGAAATAGGTAAAGATCGCCGTGCCTCCTTTGATCTTGTCTATCACTTCCCTATTCAGGTGGGGTGGCAACGCAGGACATCCCTGACTGCGTCCAAGTCTGCCGTAGCGACTGATCCAACTCTCCGTTGCATACTCTGCGCCATGGATCACAACGGCACGCGTGCGGATATTGCTGTTAAACAATTCTTCTTGTCCGTCAAGACGAAGACTATACCCCTTGCTCCCGTAATAAGATTCGGCTGTTACGTAGAAGCCAAGACTGCTCTGGTTTGAGTTCGGGGTATTGGAAAATTTCGCCGCGAAATTCTCGCCGGTATTGCGACCGTGCGCCACATACGTGTGATACTTCACGCTGCGATCGACAAGGTCGATCATATAGAAGCGCTTCGCAGTTCCGGGAAGTTCAAAATTGATGATCGTCAGAAGTCGGTGATTTGCCAGCGCACCTTGTTTCACAAGATTATAATATCCGATCATCGCCTTTCGAAAGATCTCGAACTTGAGGTCATAACCGGAAAGACCAATCGTATCATAAAGCGCAAGCACAACCTGGTCGAAGTTCGCCCCCGTCAAAACCGCACCGTGCGCGTCAGCATTCTTGACCGAAGCCAGGCTAACAACATCCAGAACGTGTCGCGAAGTGGAAGCGACCTGGTCTACCGCCGGTGAATGAGTGTGAGAAGAAAAACAGAAGCCCCCTATGAAGAGAGCGACAATGAATAGTCTGCGCATAGCTTTGAATCCCGTACAATCAGCTGTGTGTAACCCACAAAATCTGGCAAAGATTCCAAGGAAACGACCGAAAAGGAAATATTTACCGCCAGTCCGCGGATTTTTTCGATGCATTTCCCATTATGGCCATCACGGTTTACAATTCACTGCCGCCAGCACGCTCCATCGGCTGCTTCATTTGCTTATCGGAGCTACTTCGCAATATACCGGGCGAGCGATAGAACATCATCCGTTACGATGACGTCGAAATTCAAATCCAGCAAAATTTGCCATGCTTGCGGAAAATCCGGGGTCGCCCAAAAACGAAAGGTTTTTCCCTTCTCATGCGCGGCAGCGATCAACTCAAGGATTCGCGCACGATCAGAAGCGGACAACTCCTGCCTTCCATCCCATTGGATATGCTGTCGGAAACCGCTGCTGATCATACCAATCCTCGCGAGTTGTTCGTCCGTATACGATATGCCGGGTCTGCCATCGAAAGTAATGAAAGCCGGAAAGTCACCCCATCTGTCGGGAGGGGGTACATCACCACTGACCATGACCCGGAGCGTCGGACACGACAAAAGCGACGAATGCTTTTCCAGTTGTCTGACAAGCTCTTGCATTGTAGAATATCCCTCGGTCTTAAGGTCGACCATCAGCGTGAGCGATTGATCCGGATACGGAAATACGCTGCCCCGGTTTCCCCTGATCTTCCGTTCCAGCGGGATGAGGTACATCTTCTCAAGCGTTCGTCCCTTCCGGATCTCGTGCTCGTGATGCGCGACCATCAGGTCACCGTCGCGCAGAAAAACATCCGCTTCGATATATCCGACACCCAGTTCATAGGCGGCGTAAAACGCATCCTCTCTAACATAGTCATTGTGGGCAAAAATCCGTGACGCTGTGAAGTCCTGAGACCACACCGCGACCGGAAGAAACAGCAAGGCAGCTATGGATAGTCGCATCATACTCAAATCTACAAAAGCGGAAGTCTTTTGCGAAGGATTATTTCCCACCTGCAAACCTGTTGCATGACTTTGTTGACGAACTTTGTACCTATAGCATTGATATGGGTCACGATCATTCACATCACTCGCATCATGGCAGCACGAAGAACATCGTAGTAGCCTTCTGGCTCAACACATCCTTCGCCATAATCGAGATTGTTGGCGGCCTTTACACCAACAGTATGGCCATCCTTTCCGACGCCGTACACGATCTGGGCGACAGCCTGGCGCTGGGATTTGCATACTACTTTCAGAAGAAGGCAACTCAACAAAAAGACTCTACTTACACCTACGGATATCAACGTTTTTCCCTGCTGGGCGCATTCATCAATGCGACAATACTAACTGTTGGGTCCATACTGATCATCCGCGAGTCGGTGCTACGCATAACCAGTCCACAACAACCCGATGCAGCGGGTATGATTATGCTGGCGGTATTCGGAATCGCAGTGAACGGCTACGCGATGCTGCGGCTAAGAAAAGGTGGCAGCATAAACGAAAAGGTCGTCGCCTTACATTTCGTCGAAGATGTTCTCGGCTGGGTGGCTGTGCTGATCGGCAGCATCGTTATGTTGTTTGCTGACGTACCCATTCTCGACCCCATCCTTTCATTGGTCATCGCGGCGTATATTCTCGTCAATGTATTCCGGAACCTGCGGACAACGTTCCGGATCCTGCTCCAGCGAAAGCCGGACAGCCTCGATGAAACTTCGGTGCGAGAGAAGATACTTGCTATACCTGGCGTCAAGGAAGTACACGACATCCATCTCTGGTCGATGGACGGACGGGAACATGTGATCACTCTTCACGTGGTTGTTGACAACGAACGATCCATTCAGGAGCACGCGAAAATAAAGCGCGAAGTCAAGCACCGATTGCTGCACATGCACATTCATCACGCCACTGTGGAGATTGAATCGGAAGATGAAAATTGTCAGTCCGGATCCAATCAATCTTCTTAACGATCAGTACAGTTGCGTGTGTGCCTCTTACACACCACACGGCTTCTCAACAAAAGTGCTATTTTAACGGCTTCAAAAATACACGCATGAATAACTACTTCCATCTTCGTCAGGGTTTCATCACTGCAATGACTTTCCTGAGCGCCTTTTGTTTACAATGCACATCACCGAACGCTGTCGAGGATTCCGTCGGTGCAACTGCCACCTGGTCGCGAATCGGGCCCGGCGGAGGTGGTTCGACATTCTTTCCGATCTTCGCTCCGCAGGATCCTGATCACTTCATTGTGCGTTGCGACATGACGGGAACGTATCTGACAAACGACGGAGGCTTGTCATATCACCAGTTCAATTTTGCAAACGGCACATCGTCTTATACCTACGATCCGTCAGATATAGCCACCATTTATGCCGCCAACAACGCGCTTCACCGTTCGCGCAACGGTGGAGTGGAATGGGTACAACTTTTCCCGAAACCGGAAGACGTGAAGGAAAGTCGCTATCTCGGGGACCACGCAAATTTCCGCATTGTCGGTAATGAAGATTCCATCTATCCAAGCGATGCTTCACACATCAGCAACGTAGTCGTAGAACCTTCGGACTCACGCCATCTATACATGAGTATGGGGCGCTACTTCTTTCGCTCGAAAGACGGTGGCGAAAATTGGGAAAGAATAGAAACCGAATCCTCTATCATGGGACTCTACACCGACGACAAGCACGCTGGTAATTATGTT
Organism: uncultured Roseivirgaceae bacterium; assembly: GCA_964438975.1. Lineage (GTDB taxonomy): Bacteria > Bacteroidota > Bacteroidia > Cytophagales > Cyclobacteriaceae > Chryseosolibacter. The sequence goes on from CAYTMU010000003.1 coordinate 75,726, forward strand.
TACATCTTCGGTGATAAAGCGCTGACGAGATTTGACAAGAAAAGTGGATCCGTGTCGGCCAAGGAACTGCCAAAAGAGATGCAACCCGCCTTTTCATTCTCGGCCGGGACCGTAGCCGACACCGGCGAGATGATCATCTACGCACTCCACAACAAAGACGATGACAACCCCGATGACGAGTTCGGAGAAACCCAACTTTGGATATCGAGAGATCAGGGAGACAATTGGAGCATTGCCAGCAATCCGGTGATCACAGGACATGGCACAAATCCTAGCTACTCCATGATCGCCTGCGCTGCGAACGACGCCGCCAACGCCTACATTGTATCAAATCGTTACCTTGAGAACAGATCCGATGGCACCCGCGTATACTGGTACGGCGCATTGAAGACATCGACCACCGGAAACGAATGGGAATGGGTGTGGAAAGGTGGCGGCGGTTCAGGACGCTATGGCGTTAAGGACGGGCAGGGCGTCGCCAATCTCTCAGATGCGTGGACGGAGGAGGCATTCGGCGGAGAGTATATACGCCTGTTGGATGCCGGCGTCTTCGCGAATGACGGTAACATTGCCGTCGTGACAGATTGGTATCGTACGATGAAAACCACCGATGGTGGAAAGACCTGGCAGGAAGTTTACAGTGTAGAACAACCCGACGGGAGTTTTGTCAGCCGCGGGATGGATGTCACCACTGCCTACGGTGTGCATTTTGACCCTTTCGATGAAAACCATATTGCGATCAGTTACACCGATATCGGTTATCACCATTCTTATAACCAGGGCGAGAGTTGGATCCGATCGGTTGAAGGCGTACCAGCGGGATGGGTGAACACATGTTACTGGATGGTTTTCGATCCCGAGGTCAACGGGAAAATGTGGTCAGTGTGGTCGAGCCTTCACGATTTTCCGAGAGGTAAGATGACCCGCAACCCGCGTTGGAAACAATATGGTAGAGGTGGTGTATGCGTCTCCGTCGACGGCGGCAAGACCTGGACACCCACGAGCGAAAGCATGGGTCCGAATGCACCCGCTACTTCGATCGTTCTGGATCCCAAATCTCCAGTAGGTCGACGTACCCTTTATGCTAGTGTTTACAGCAAGGGAATTTTCAAATCCACCGATGACGGTAAAACCTGGACGTTGAAGAACAACGGTATTGACGAGAACACGGCGGCATTTGAACTCACGCTGTCACCCAATGGCGATCTGTTCGCGGTTATCAGCCCCACTCCTGCTCACAAGGACGATAAAGTCGGAGTTGACTTCTACTCCGGCGCGGTGTACCGCTCGCGCGATGGTGCAGAAACGTGGACCCGCCTGAATATCACGGATGGCCTTTTGTTCCCAAGTGGGATTGAGATCGATGCCAATAATCCGAATCGCGTGTATCTCGGCTGTTGGGGAAGCATCACCCTGAGCGATCTCGTCGGCGGTGGTGTTGTGCGACAAGCGGGCGTCGAGAACAAAATACTTGACATGCCAGGCGGAATATTTTTGTCGGAAGATGGAGGCGACACATGGACATCGATCTTTGATCGCAATCAATACGTGTACGATGTGACTATTGATCCACGACATCCCGGCAGGTTGTACTGCAACACCTTCAACAAGGTAGCGTGGCGTTCCGACGATTCCGGAAAGACGTGGCGCAAGTTGAAGGATTACGACTTCCATTGGGGTCACCGCGTAATCGTCGATGAACATCACGATGAGAAAGTCTATTTGACAACCTACGGATCAAGTGTGCTGCACGGCGCACCTGTCGTCGTCGAAGATAACTAACACCTAGATCATCTGCTGTTATGAACAAGCTTTCCTCCCTCCTTTTCGTCCTGATCCTCGCGGCCTGCGCGGCGCCTGGCGATCACAGTTCAAGCCCCAATCCCAATGGACGACATGATGCGTGGGGATTCACCGGATACGGAGGAGGCGGCGCCATGTTTCATCCGGCAGTCAGTCCGCATGATCCCAACCATGTCTTCGTCGCGTGCGACATGACAGGATCATACGTGACCTACGATGGTGGCGAGACCTGGAGGATGTTCAACCTGCGCAGCCCCGTGGACTATTTTGTATTTGATCCAAGTGACCCGAACGTCGTTTATGCGAATTCCATTGCGCTATTCAAGAGCCTCGATCGCGGGCACACCTGGAGTGTATTCTATCCACAACCACGTGATGTCACAGGAGTCGTTTCAAAAGGCGACCACGCAAACGAAATACTGGTCCCGACTGATAGCGTTCGTCGTCGCGTACAGGCCTTTGCAGTAGATCCGCAGGATTCGAGAAAGTTGTATGCGGCAATATCGCGCGACAATACATCTGCATTCTACATTTCGGAGGATGGTGGCAAGAGTTGGAGCAAGGAGCAAGACCTTGCACATCCCGCTCAAAATGTCTTTGTCGATCCTTCCTCCTCTGCTGACGATCGCACGGTTTACATTACCACGCGTACGGGGGTGATAGCACGTAAGGGCGGCAACTGGACTACCCACAGTGGTCCCCAGGAAGTGAAAAGCCTGACTTCGGTTACCGGAGGGCTCGATCGCACGGCGAACAAATTCATACTGTATGCAATGTCCGGTGAATCATACTTCAATCCGGAAGGCGATCGCTCGGGAATTCACTACTCGGAAGACGGCGGCGCAACGTGGGAGAATCGCCAGGAGGGAATGCTGCAATATGTGGCACCCGGACATCCCGCCCCCGAGTGGCGGGCTATTGCAACGAGTGCCCTGAACGCAGGCACAGTATACGTTTCCTACAACAATCTTCAGACAGACGACAATAGCTCCAGTATTGGAGTGGCACGCAGCGACGACTTCGGTAAAACGTGGAAGCTCGTGTGGCAAGACCGGCTTGCACCTGGCAACAACACCGTCGCGAGCAATTACGAAAGCGGTTGGCTCAATCCGCGGTTCGGTCCTACGTGGGGAGAAAATCCGTTCTCACTCGGTGTGTCCGCCAACGACCCGGGAATATGTTACGGTACAGACTTCGGTCGAACGAGCCGAACACTCGACGGCGGCCAGACATGGCAACAGGTCTATACCCGGAAACACCCTTCCGGTAATGGCTGGATTTCCCGTGGTCTGGAGGTGACGACCTCGTACGGCATATTCTTCAATCCATTCGAGCCAGATCATGTATTCATCGCCAACACCGACGTCGGACTAATGGAAAGCATAGACGGTGGGGAAAGTTGGAGAAGTGCAACTGAGAACAACGGCATTCCACGCCCCTGGATCAACAGCACCTATTGGATGGCATTCGACCCGGCAGTCAAAGGCAGGGCATGGGCCGTGATGAGCGGCTCTCACGACCTCCCCAGGCCGAAGATGTTCCGCCGCAATGGGACGGCTGGCTATAAAGGAGGCGTTCTGATCACCGACGATGCCGGAAAGACCTGGACGCCCGTCAGCAATGACATTGGCGAGGCCGGCATGACACACATCCTTCTCGATGAGCGAAGTGACAAAGACAATCGTGTATTATACGCGTGTGCATTCGGGAAAGGCGTGTACAAGTCCGTGGATGGAGGACGTAGCTGGCAGCAAAAGAACGTCGGGATCACCGGCGAGGAGCCGCTGGCCTGGCGCATCACGCAACGGCCGTCGGACGGAGCATTGTTCCTTGTCGTCTGCCGGCGCAGCGAGGATGGCTCGATCGGCAATGCAGGCGATGGCGCGCTATACCGATCGGATGATGGAGCAGAGTCGTGGGTGAAGATCTCGCTACCCGACGGAGCCAACGGCCCGATGAGTGTGGTCATCGACACGCGCGATGAACAACGAATGATCCTGGGAACGTGGGGTCGGCGGACGTCCGACACCTTCACTCCCGATATCGGTGGTGGGATATTTGTGACAAACGACGGAGGTGTTAACTGGCACGCATCACTGACGAGCGATCAACATATTCACGACATTACGTATGACCATCGCAAGGACGCTTACTACGCGTGTGGCTTCAACGGGTCAGCCTACCGGTCGACGGATCGGGGCGACAGCTGGCAGCGTTTACGGGGATATAACTTCAAATGGGGTAAGCGCGTTGAACCCGATCCACGCGATCCCAACAAGGTTTACATCATCACATTTGGAGGAGGCGTCTGGCACGGCCCTGCAAAAGGTGATCCCGATGCTTCGGAAGACATCGTTCCTGCGCTCCCCGCGGCACGTGAGCCGCGATGAAAGCAAAGCATTCGAAAGGTTTTCATTAAAGCATTCAAGTAAAATTATGTACTCAGGTATGTAATTTCGTGTGTTCCCGGAAACACAACCATCGAAAAAACAGGTTCTACCCGCATTTTTTAGAATTTTATTTCAAAACCTTACTTTTTCAATAAAAAAAGTAACGGGATGGTATTTTAAATCAATTTTTTCTTCCCTACTTTCATGTGATGAAAGGATAAATAAGCGACAAATAGCTTTGTATCCTTTCATAAAATAAGTTGTTACAAACAAATCAACAGTTACCAGTGCGGGGGACTGGCATTCGATCCCCGACCACGACTTTAAACACAAGCACCATTTTTAACCCCAATTCTATGACCAAACAATTACACACTTTAGCCAAGGTGTTTTGCCTTTCGGTTTCGGGGTTCGTCTTCTTTCCGGCTTCCGGAAGTGAGATGAGCCGGTCCGCCGCAGGGGCCCATGAGGTACATTCGCTCCGCGTCTCAGATGTCGCGGTACCATTCCAGGAAAGAGTCGTCAGTGGAAAGATATCCGGCGATGACGGAGAAGCTCTTCCCGGTGCCAACGTCGTCGTGAAAGGCACCGCCGTAGGAGCCACGACGGATGTCAACGGGGAATACCGCCTCCAACTAACTGCGGATGCCCAGACACTCGTGATCTCGTACATCGGGTATCAATCGAAAGAAGTGTCCATCGGCAACCAGACACGTATCGATGTCGCCCTCTCCCCCGACCTCGAAACGCTGGATGAAGTGGTGGTTGTCGGTTACGGTGTCCAGCGGAAAAGTGACCTGACCGGAGCCATAACCTCCGTCAAAGGAACAGAACTGGCACAGCTGCCGATGCAGCGGGTAGACCAGGCGCTGCAAGGCCGTGCCGCAGGTGTCATGGTCCTCAATACCAGCGGACAACCCGGTGGCCAGACAACTATCCGCATTCGCGGGATGAACTCGATCTCCGGTGGCAACCAACCACTGATCGTTGTCGACGGACTTCAAGGCGTTGACATCAACTCGCTCAATCCAAACGACATTGAGTCGATCGAGATTCTGAAAGACGCTTCTGCTACTGCAATTTACGGTTCTCAGGGCGCGAACGGTGTTATTCTCATCACTACCCGGCAGGGTAAAAAAGGAAAACCCGTCGTCAATTACACATTCAATCAAAGCTATCAGAAACTCGCGAAGAAGCTCGATGTGATGAACGCCGCAGGCTTCGTCAGTGCTATCAACGACTTCCGCGCGACACAAGACCAGGGCGGTATCATTCCTACGCCGATTTTTGACGCTTCCGAGGTTGCCCACTGGAATTCCAATGAGGGAACAGACTGGCAGGAAGAGATCTATCGCACCGCGCCTATGACCAGCCATCAACTCTCCCTCAGCGGCGCAACCGACAATGTTAACTACATGGTTTCCGGCGGATTCCTCGATCAGGAAGGTATCCTGATCAACTCGGAGTTCCAGCGTTTTTCGCTCCGGACGAACGTCAATGTAAAAGTCAATGATCATGTTAATTTCGGCCTCAACTGGGCTGGCATCAAAGAGAAGGGAAACACACCTCCCTTTGGCGAAGGTGTTGGAAACATTGACCCGACAGGTCAGGTAGTAAGCCTTGCTCCGCGATTCAGCCCGACCATTCCTGTCTACGATGAATTCGGAAATTACAGCCGGCATCCCAACAACTTTGGCGAGCCTGCACTGTGGAACCCGGTTGCCAGCGGACGCGAAGCGTTCGTCGAAAACAACTCGATGATCAACAACCTGAACGCCTTCCTGGAATTCAAGATCATCGACGGTCTTTCGCTCCGATTTACCGGCGGCGCGATTACCCGGAACACAAACAACTTCCGGTACCTGAATCGCAATACACGACCCGGATTCCAGCAGAACGGCTCGGGCTACGCGACGGAAGGATCCTTCGTACGCTACCAGAACTCGAACATCCTCACCTATACCAAGCAATTCAACCAGCGCCACAACCTGACCGTTACCGGTGTCGCTGAACAGCAGGTTCAGATCAGCAAAGGTTCGTCAATCACAGGTAACAACTTCCTGGTGGATCAGTCGGGAATCTTCGACCTGGGCGGAGCCCAATCGCTCATCGCGACTTCCTATCAGACCAAGCGAGCAATCAACTCCTTCCTCGGACGGGTCAATTATTCGTTTGCCGACAAGTATCTGTTTACCGCAAGTTATCGTGCAGATGGTTCATCGGTGTTTGGCGCCAACAACAAATGGGGATACTTCCCCTCCGCGTCGGTCGCATGGCGTGTGTCTGAGGAAAATTTTATCAAGGATCTGGGATCCATCTTTACCGAACTCAAGGTCCGCGCCAGCTGGGGTGTTACTGGTAATCAAGCCATCGCCCCCTATGCTTCGCTCGCACAAGTTGCCTCCGGACCGGATTTCAGGTATCCGTACTACGGCCTGGCCACAACGAACATCGGTTTCGACATCACACGTGCTGCTAATGCCAACCTGAAGTGGGAAACGACCGCACAAACAGACATCGGACTCGACTTCGCGCTGTTGAACGGCCGTTTGACGGGTAGCTTCGACTACTACGTGAAAACAACGGACGATCTTCTCCTCAGCCGCCAACTCCCGACCTATACCGGCTTCAGGAGTATTGTCGACAACGTAGGATCTACTGAAAACAAAGGTATCGAGATCCATCTCGGTGGCGATCCTTTCGTCGGAGATTTCAAGTGGAATACGGCGTTCAACATCTCGTTCAACCGCACCGACGTCACCCGACTCGCCAACGACGGAAGACTCTTTTTCCGCACAACCAGCGGTGCCGGATTCGGAATCACCGACATGATGTACCTGCGTGAAGGCGAGCCTTTCGGACAAATGCTCGGCTGGATCACGGAAGGGACATGGAGCACCGACGAAGCCGACCAGGCCGCTGTCTACGGCCAACTGCCCGGCGATATCAAATACCGGGATCTGAATGACGATGGAAGGATCAACAACACGGATCTGACGACCATCGGAAACGCTATGCCAGACTTTATCTATGGCTGGAACAACTCGTTCTCCTATAAGAATTTTGAATTTATCGTCCTGATCCAGGGCGTACAGGGCAATGATCTCTTCAACATCGGCCGTGTCCGTCAGGAACGTCCGGGTGAGGGTATGGGCACCGCCCTGCTTAACCGCTGGACTCCTGATAACCAGGATACCGACGTGCCTGCCTTTATAAAACAAAGTGACCGCGCAGCCGCCGCACTCACCAACATGGTTAACGTGGGGGACAGTCGCGTCAGCCGCTGGGTGGAGGATGCTTCTTACCTGCGCGTGAAGAACGTAACACTCGCCTACAACCTGCCTCGCGCATTGATCGAGCGAGTTGGCCTGTCACGCGTGCGCGTGTACGGAACGGGTACCAACCTGTTCACGATAACCAACTACTCCGGATACGATCCTGAAGTCAGTTCATTCAATAACAATGACGCGATGATGGGCATTGACTTTGCGAGCTATCCGACGTCCCGAACAGTCACCTTCGGTCTTGACCTTACATTCTAATGAGTACTAATATGAAGAAGATATATAATACACTAAAAGTAGGCATGGTCGCTGTGATCATGAGCCTGGCTTCCTGCCAGGACCTCACGGAAGAGCCTATAGGCTTTATCGGACCGGAAAACTTTTACGCTACGGTCGAGCAAGGTGAAGCCGCTCTCGCTACCGCCATGAACCACCTCTGGAATTATTGGGGCGGATATTCGTACGGATACGGGAGCTTTACGCACGATGATCAATTGCTTGGTGGCAATCTCGTCATCTCGCCGACGTTCGCTAACGGCGTGTGGGATATGCACTACCGCGCACTCAAGAACATCAACGGAGTGATCCGTGGTGTCGTCAACGGCTCCGTTACCAACGCAGAGCCTGAAGCTGTTGCTGGACTTCTGGCACAAGCCCGTTTCCTTCGCGCCTACAATTACTTCACACTCGTGCGTTTGTATGGAGATCTGCCGCTGATCACTGAAGACACGCCCAACCCCGTTGTGACACCGATAGACAGTCGCACTCCAATTGCACAGGTGTACGACCTCATCGTCAGCGATCTGCTCTACGCATCCGACGTGGCCAATATGCCTCTGACCTGGAGCGGCCAACCGGGGAAACCGGGGGCAGGTGCCGCCAAAGCGTTGTTGGCTAAGGTCTACCTGACAATGGCTACTGCACCGCTGAATCAAACCGCCAACTACGTCAAGGCAAGAGATGTAGCGGCTGAGCTGATCGGCGAAGGCATCTATGCGCTTACTCCCGACGTATTCGATGTGTTCAAAAAGGAGAACAAGTACGGTTCGGAAATGATCTGGAGTTTCAATTCCACTTCGGATGACCAGGCAACTGACCCTCAGATATGGACCCCCGAGATCATGGACGGATGGGGTGATGCCAGCATCGACCTTGAGTGGTGGAACAAATGGGCAGCGGCATCGCCAAACGAACCACGGCAGTCAGCATACCTCATCCTTGAACACGATGGAACACCGTATACGGCTTTCGACGAGCAGCGTCCTTTCATCCGGAAATTTGTCATGCCGTACATCACACAGGACGAATACGATTCGTATCTGAGTGAGGCCAATTTTCCGATCCTGCGTTACGCAGATGTCCTGCTGATCTTCGCTGAAGCGGAGAATATGGCTGAGAACGGTCCGACGACAGAAGCCTACGATGCCATAAACCAAGTGCGACGCCGCGCATTCAATGAACCGCTGGATGCGCCCAGCGCCACCGCTGACCTCGCCGCTGGCCTGACGAAAGAACAGTTTGACGCTGCCGTTATCCAGGAACGAGACTATGAGTTGTGCTTCGAGTACGACCGGTGGTTCGACATTCTTCGCAAACGCATGTTGCCCGACGTTAGCTTGATAGAGTATCTTCCTAATTTTTCCGAGGATGATTATCTCTTCCCTATACCGGACTATGATGCCCGGTTGCTAGGCAGCCAGAATCCTGGTTACGATACAAATTGACAAGTCTTACCAAAGAGCCCTGTGCGTTGCGCAGGGCTCTTCCTTTATCCTACATTCATGAAACTCAGGTCTCTCTTCAGCTTTCTTTTCGTCGTTTTAACAACGTCATGCCTACTGGCGCAAGACGCTGCTGTCACATCCCCGGAGATCCGGTACACCGACGGCCATGACCTCACGATCATCGGACGGTATCACTCAGAGAAAACCTATATGCGGTTTCCCGCGCGCTACGAACAAACACTGCGCGAGGAAGTATGGGAACTCGGCAGGAATGCCACAGGCATCGGCCTCCGCTTCCGCACCAACGCAACGACTATCTCCGTAAAATGGAGACTGCCGAGCCGCCGTCATCTCGGCTTCCCTCACATGCCCGCCACCGGCGTCAGCGGTGTGGACCTCTACGGTTACGAAGGGCGAGAATGGCAGTATATCAATACAGGGTTTCCCCGCGACTCCGTCAACGAAGCCACACTTATGCAGAACGTAAAAGGCGAATGGCGGGAATACCTCCTCAATCTCCCACTCTACAATGACCTGGTCGAGATCGCCATCGGTGTCAACACGGAAGCATCCGTTACCGCGCCGCAACTACCTCTGCTCCTCGACAAGAAACCCATCGTCTACTACGGTACCAGCATTGCCCAAGGCGGATGCGCCTCGCGTCCGGGGATGGCTTATACAAGTATTCTTTCGCGCCGGCTCAACCAACCCTTTATCAACCTCGGCTTCAGTGGCAACGGCACGCTCGAAACTTCGGTCGGCGAAGCCATGTGCGAGATCGACGCCGCCCTGTATGTGCTGGACTGCAATCCCAATACCGATCCGGAACTTATCTACGATCGCACGCTGGCACTGGTAAAGATGTTGCGCAGTTGCCACGCAGCAACGCCCATCCTGTTCGTCGAGCGCGACTATTACCGGGATGCGCCACTCATGGATCAGCAGCGTCGCCAAAATCAGTTCCGCAAGAATGCCGAGCTGAAGCGTGCGTACGATGCGTTGAAGAAGGCAGGACAAAAGGACCTTCATTATCTCCGAGGTGATGGCTTGCTGGGTCAGGACAAAGAAGGTACGGTCGACGGCGATCATCCTAACGACCTGGGTATGCTGCGCATGGCGGATGTACTGGATCCCGTCATCCGGAAGATATTGTAGCAACCGCTCGTCAACGATAGTTTCGAAGTGATATTCGCAATTGTTACATTGGCATCGATGCTGCTTGGTCTGATAAAATTACCCGGTTCTTCCCTACGGTTCACGCTTTTCGTTGTATGCTGCCTCGTGCAATCCTGTGGTCAACACCAGGATGCGTACCGGACGTGGTCTGTTTACCGCGGCGATGCGGGAAATACGGCCTATTCGGCGATCGATCAGATCAACCGGAAGAATGTCGCGGAACTACGCGTGGCGTGGACCTACCACACCGGAGACGCCGAGCCGGGGAATCGTTCTGCCATACAGTGTAATCCGATCGTCGTCAATGGAATGATGTACCTGACATCTCCCAAACTCAAACTGATCGCCTTAGATCCGGCAACCGGCGAGGAGCTATGGAAGTTCGATCCATTTGAAGGCGAAAAGGCCACTGGCGTTAACCGCGGGGTGGTATACTGGGAAGACGGTGATGACCGGCGCATCTTGTTCTCCGCCAGCCATTACCTTTATGCTCTCAACGCCGATAATGGTGCATTGATCAGCACGTTCGGTGACAACGGAAAAGTTGATCTTCGAAAGGGGCTCGGCCGCGATCCGGAGAGGCTATTCGTAGAGGCGACCTCGCCAGGTGCTGTGTACGGCGATCTGCTGATACAGGGAACTGCACTCGGAGAAGGTTATGACGCGGCTCCTGGATTTGTTCGCGCATACAACTGCCGCACCGGGGAAATTGCGTGGACGTTTCACACCATACCACAGCCCGGTCAGCCTGGCCATGAGACCTGGCCACCGGATGCGTACAAGGAGGTGGGAGGTGCCAATAGCTGGGCCGGCATCAGCATCGACCATATGCGAGGTATCGCTTATATTCCTACGGGTTCAGCTGCTTTTGACTTCTACGGTGGGAACCGAAAGGGAATGAATCTCTTCAGCAACTGCTTGCTGGCGCTCGATGCGTCAACCGGAAAATTGCTTTGGTATTACCAGCTTGTGCATCACGATCTTTGGGACTATGATCTTCCCGCGCCACCCAATCTCCTCACCGTAACACACGGGGGCAAACGGATAGATGCGGTCGCTCAGATCACGAAGATGGGAATGGTGTTCGTCTTTGATCGGGTTACCGGCGAGCCACTCTTCCCTATTGAAGAACGACCCGTTCCGGCATCTGCTCTTCTCGGCGAGGAAGTATGGACAACACAGCCGTTCCCGGTGAAACCCCCACCCTTCTCACGGCAAACTTTCACCCTCGACGAGGTCACTGATATCTCGCCTGAGTCGAAAAATGCCGTCCTGGAAAAGATCAAAGGAGTCAAGATGGGCGACATGTACATCCCGCCGGATACCGAGGGCGTTGTGCAGTTTCCCGGAACACGAGGAGGTGGCGAATGGGGCGGTGCAGCGATAGATCCTGGTCGGGGCGTCATGTACGTCAATGCCAATGAAATTCCGCTTTTGATCAGCATGAAGCAGATCGACGTCGATGGCCAGGAAGAGTTCCTCGCATCGGCTGGAAAACGGGTGTACACATTGAATGCGTGCACTTCTTGCCACGGCGCCGATCGCCAGGGTACCAACGTCTATCCCTCGCTTCAAAACCTTTCCGACAGAGCAACGGAGGCGGAAATATCATCCCTGTTGCGATCCGGCAAAGGACAGATGCCTGCCTTTCCCAACCTCTCTGATTCAGAAATGGATGCTTTGCTGGCGTTTCTCTTTGACAAGAATGATCTCCCCAATCCTGCTTTTGACAGTGCCTCCAAAGATGGGGAGAGAACCTATCGCTACGCCCATAGCGGATGGAATATCCTTACAGACCACGAGGGATATCCAGGCGTAAAGCCCCCTTGGGGAACACTGAACGCGATCGATCTGAACACCGGTGATATACTATGGAAAGTGACGTTGGGATATTATCCCGAGCTTCTCGAAAAAGGGGTGCCCCCCACGGGCACTCAGAACCTAGGCGGCCCTGTGGTTACGGCGGGCGGCCTCGTCTTTATCGGTGCTACCCGGGACAAGATGTTCAGGGCGTTTGACCAGGATACGGGCGAAATACTTTGGGAATATGAACTACCGGCCGGCGGTAATGCGACTCCGAGCGTTTACGAGATAGACGGTAAGCAATACATCGCGATCGCTGCCGGCGGCGGCGGAAGGGTCGGTAGTCCTTCAAGCGATGCTTACGTCGCGTTCAGTCTCCCCTGAAGAAGCGGGAAAAATGGCTGCTTTCTGCGACGTACACCTGCAGTGAGCTGTTATCTTTGCAAATAAAAGCATGAGCAGTCAACGCGTTTCACCCGTAAACGCCACCGACCAGGCCTTTTACGATAAGCTTCGCACAACCTTCGATCAACTCGGCGCTACCCGGACGATCTCCAAAGGGCAATTCCTCATTCGCGAGGGCGAAGTTGAAAACAACCTTTACCTGATACGTTCCGGCGCCGTACGCGTTTTCTATCTGACAGAGTTTGAAGAAATGATCGTGCGCTTCGGATACAAAGATTCCATCACGACGTCGTTGTCATCGTTCATCAAAGGAAGTCCCTCGGAGTTCTATATTGAAGCAATGCGAAAGACCGAAGTGGGTGTCATCTCCCGGCAAACCCTGATGAGGCTCGTCAACGAAAGCAGTGACAACCTCCGGCAATACACCGCACTGCTCGAGACGCTTATTACTCAACAGATCGAACGCGAGATCGACCTTCTGATAACATCTCCCGCCGAACGATTGAAACGCGTATTGACCCGCAGCCCGAACCTGTTTCAGGAAGTACCCCTGAAGTACATTGCTTCCTATCTGAGGATGACTCCGGAGACTCTTAGTCGAATTCGGAATTCTTGATCCTGATCAACAACGGCGTGCATCGCCGCATCGACCTTTGCATAAACAATGAACTATGCGAACAGACAACGACACCTTGATCACGGAACTTCTTGAAATTACGGAACGCGCCACGAACTCGGCCCGTCGCCTCAGAAGCCTGGATGAGCGCACGCTCAACCACAAGGAGCATGAGGACAGATGGAGCATTCTCGAATGCATCGAACACCTGAACCTCTATGGAGATTATTATTTGCCGGAAATTGAAAAGGCGTTATCATCGGGAGGTACCAGTCGCGTTTTCTTCAAGAGTGGACTGCTTGGCGGATTTTTCGCGAGACTGATGAGATCCCGGAACGGAAAGATCACTCCTATGAAATCGCCCGTCGACAAGGATCCGACGGGAGACGATCTCAGTTCTCTCAACATCGACCGCTTCCTGAAACAACAGGAGCTACTGACGTCACTCCTCAAGCAAGCGAGGAGCTCAGACCTGACAGGTACGAAGGTGCCGATCTCAATCGCCCGATTCGTTCGGCTCAGGCTCGGCGATACACTGAGGTTCTTCGTGTATCATATTGAGCGACACATTTTCCAGGCAGAACGCGCGGAACAAAAAGCTAGTCCTCGTCCTGTAAGGTAACGAGAAAACTCATCAGGTCCCGGATCTGCCGCTTCGTCAACAAGTACCGCATTGGCGGCATGCTGGAAGGAGCGGTGGTCAATTTTTGAATATCAGATCGCTGAATAACGGTGTCGGGCTTGTCTCCGATCTTGAGGACGATCGCATCATCGTGCTCTTCCTGGAGGATACCGCCGAAGTTCTTACCGCTCTTCAGATTGATTGTGACGATCCCATATCCAGGTGCTATCCGCGTACTGGGTTCGATCAATGATTCAAGCAACTGCTCAGGGGTAAGACGTGTCGCGACACCGTTGAGCCGAGGTCCGGCATTACCACCGTAATCATCAAATGAATGACAACGCATACATTGGGCTGTCTGATCGCGAAAGAACAGGTTGCGGCCTTGTGCAATATCCCCGCCCGCCAGTGCGCTTCGATAAGCTGCGTTTAGCGAGTCGGGCGACAACTGGGAGACGATTTCGGTATAGCGATCCTTCAGGGCAACAGAGCCGATACTATCGATGGCTTCCGATAGCTCAAGGTGGATTTCCGGAGACAGTTTGCCTTCGCCGAGTCGCGTCAACAACCTTCCGAGTACCTCGACCGCATCCGGCGTCCTCAAAGTTGCCAGGGTTGTCAATGCCGCCTGCTTCTCCTCGGCGGTGCGCGAGTCGATAACCTCCGATAACATGCTAACCATCATCTCTTCGGGCATGCCCGTCTTCGGCAACAGGTCCAGTGCGACAACTCGCACGCTCTTCTCCCGATCGGAAAGTGCCTGCCTGATCGCATCGCTGATCCGCGCATCACCCAAAGCTACCAGTGATTTCAACGCCTCTGTCCGTACCACAGACACAGGATCGGATTTCAGTCGCGCAAAAAGAACTGATGAAGCCTCGGCGATCTTTAGTTTGCCCACTGCTCTTACGGCACTCAGCCGCAGCGCTTGCTGATCGTTCGAGATCAGCCGAAGCAACGGTTCGCGGGCACGGTTCTGAACAGGTCCCGGCTCACGTGTCACTTCTCCACGGAACCGACCATCGACCCGGTCGAGTACAGAGGGACGGGTCCATGTGCTCAATGCGTCGATTGCTTCGGTGCGCATATCTAACGGTGCATCTATACGCATTGAATAATCGATCAGGTTCTCCATAGCAGCATCACTACCAACCCTCAGATTGGCGCTGATTGCCCGACGAATAAGGGCCTCATTCCTAAAGCGACTGTCGCGAAGTAGATCACCGAGAGCGGGCAGTGCCTCCTCTATCGAAAGGTCGTCGTTGATCGCGCGCGCGGTCTCTGTGACGACGAACTCATCACTGTCTTTGAGGAATGCTACAATACCTGGATGAGCCATTCTTCGCAATGCCACAACTGCCGCAATTCGCAACGCACGCGATTCATCACCGGCCAGCGCCAGCACAGGTTCGGCCTGTCCGATGCGCGCCAATGCCAGGCTTCCTGCATGTCGCAGATAGGCATCTACATCGTCGTTCGCGCGGAGCATATCGATGATTGGTTGCACGGCCGGGTCATGTCGTATCCTTCCCAAAGCCTCCGCCGCAAAAAAGCGCGCGCGTGCGTAATCATCCTTCAGGAGCGGGATGAGCGCTTCCCCGGCACGGGCATAGTGCACGTCACCCAACCATTTGGCCGCCTGGGCGCGGATCTCGGGATCGCTGTCCTGCAATAGTGGCACCAGTATGCCGCCGTGGTTGATATCCTTTCTGGCGAACTGACTGATCCCCCATATCGCGTGAACACGCGCGAGTTGATGATCGGTCTGCCGGATACTAGCTTCAAACACGGCCAGGCCGTCGCTCCCTCGTTCGGCCAGTTCCAGTTGAGCTTTCTGCCGAACCCGCATATCGGCATGGTGTAAGAGATCGCCGAGTTCGCGCGGGTTATACCGTGTGAAGTCTGCCTTCAGCCGCGCCTCCGTGTCGCGGCGCTCCGGCCAGTCCGCTCCTCCCGGAACATCGAGCCGCCAGATGCGACCCTGATCCTTGGTTTCCCATCCATCGATCCAGTCAGCAATGTACATAGCACCATCCGGTCCCCAGTCGACGCCGGTCGCAAGTACGCCGCTCATGATGCTCTTGTGTTCACCCAATTCGAATGACGCGCCTTTTGGATCAAGCTTGAAGGCATGGATACCCGAGCGGGCAGGGTTACCTACGAACTCTCCGATGAAAAAAGTGTTCCTCCATTCGGGACCGAGAGCCGTCCCGGGATTGTACAGCATGCCCGTCGGCCCACTCACAAAGTTTGCAATACAGGGTGTGATATATGCGGCCTGACCTTCGAAGCGCGGCTTGTACATTTCTTCCTCCATCCAAACCTTGTAGGTGTTGTTATCCGGATCGCGGTACTTACCGAATTGCCAGTTCGTGCGCCAGCCTGTATCCGAACCGTTGGTTATGTAAACGATCCGTTCTGACTCACCCCGGTGATCGCCATCGTTATCTTCACTGATGAGGTTCCCATATTCATCGAAGACGAATTCATGCGTATTCCGGTTACCGTAGGCAAATACCTCGAAATCGCTCCCGTCCGGATTCGACCGGACGATGACCCCGCTATTAGGATGCTCCCATTTGGTACCGTCGGGGCCTTCACCGCTGAAACCGATGTCGCCGATCTGCCAATAGGTCTTTCCCTCCGGACCTACTTCTGCCCCGGACATACCGTGGCCGCCAAATCCGATGTGAATGCCATAGCCGTGCGAGATCGACTCTTTCTCGTCGGCCAATCCATCGCCATCCGTATCGCGGACGCGCCACATATCAGGACCGATACCTACAAAAAGATCTCCGTTGTGTGCGAGAAGCGCACCTGCAACGTCAGTCACTTCCGTATGGAAATCCTCGATCACGATCTGCGACCGGTCAGCGAGTCCGTCGCCATCTCTGTCTTCCAGCAAATAGACGACTTCCTTCTCAACTGTCATATCCCGCCAGTCGTGTGATCCATCGCCGTTGAGGTCTTTCAGCCACGTGTTCGTAGCACTTAGTTCAGGCGCAAGCACCTTATGCAAGAACGCGCGCTTCTCCTCCACCGTACGAAGCTGAATGGACCCTATCTCCCATTCCCGGTGGCCCCGTATATCAAACTCTGAATTCTTGTGTCTGTTCGTCCGGATGTAGTACAAGCGCCCGTGGTCGTCGATGTCGAGCGAAACGGGATCCGCGACAAGAGAGTCTACGGCCCACACCTTCATGACGATCCCATCCGCGAGCACTGGTGAAGTGGCAGACTCGATAGCGCGTGCCATGGCGGCATTCTGCGCGGAATCGATAGTCACCACGCGGCTGTCGTTCACTTGTTTCTTGCCGCAACCCGCGGCGAGCGTTATTACAATCAACAACAATCGAATTGATAGTTTGCCAGATGTGGATCGGTCCATTGCAGATAGGTGGATTTAAGAGGGTCAATTTACCAAAAAACGCGGCAACTTGAATATGTCCATCGTTTGTTCTAACATTAAACGACAATTCATACCAAGCCGTTTATCATGGAAACCAACAGGCGCAAGTTCATTTCGACCGTGGCTAGCCTGGCTGCCACCGTCCTACCGGTAGGATCGCTCTCTGCGGCACGCCGGCCACTCTTGCAACGCGAGCGCTCAGCTAGTAAGAGCGTCGCCGCCCCGCTGATCCGCTTTGCAGCGATCGGATTAAACCACGGACATATCTATGGACAGTGTGAAGCGGTGATTCGCGGAGGTGGTGAACTTGTATCATTCTACGCCCGGGAACCAGAATTGGTGGCGGCGTTCACAAAACGATATCCGCACGTACGGCTGGCGCGTTCCGAAGAAGAAATTCTTCAGGATAAATCCATTCAATTAATAGTCAGTGCTTCAATCCCCGTGGATCGCGCGCCGCTCGGAATCCGCGCCATGCAGCACGGGAAGGATTTCATGGCTGACAAGCCGGGGATCACGACTCTCGAACAACTCGGGCAAGCGCGCAAGGTGCAGAAGGAAACGGGGAGAATCTATTCTATCCTCTACAGCGAGCGCCTGGAAAATCGGGCGTCGATCAAAGCCGGCGACCTGATCAAGCAGGGTGCCATCGGAAAAGTCGTTCAAACGATCGGCACCGGCCCTCACCGTATGAATCCCCAATCACGTCCTGCCTGGTTCTTCGAACGCGACGCGTACGGAGGCATCATCTGCGACATCGGGTCACATCAATGCGAACAGTTCCTGTTTTTTACAAACTCGACACAGGCAGATGTTGTTTGCTCGCAGGTAGGGAATATCAACAATCCCCAATACCCGGGCCTCGAAGATTTTGGTGACGCCATGGTACGCGGCAACGGTGGATCGGGATATTTCCGGGTTGACTGGTTCACACCGCAGGGATTAAAGAGCTGGGGCGATGGCCGCCTGACGATTCTCGGCACGGACGGCTATATGGAGCTTCGGAAAAATATCGATATCGATGGCCGACCGGGCGGCAACCACCTGTTTCTCGTAGATCAGAAAGGGACGCGTTACATTGATTGCAGCGAAGTTGACCTTCCCTACGGCGGAGCGTTTGTGCAAGACATTCTCAACCGCACGGAAACCGCCATGCCGCAAACGCATTGTTTTCTCGCTACCGAACTCGCTTTGAAAGCGGAAAAACACGCTGTCAGAATTAGTTAAATATCAACCGAACTCAGGCCCCAGGATGGCAAATTGATCCGTCGGTTTTCCCGGGGAGTCATTCGCTCCCTTGTACATTCTGACAAGAGGGCGCTGCTCTGAAAATCCAATCGTTGCAAGCCACGTTCTCCATCCCGGGGAATGATGGGGGGCATCCAGGATCACCGGACGCCCGGAAACGCTGATAAGAGCAGCGGATAGGACTGCCTTCGCGCCAGCCAGATTCCGCGCAATCACGGGACCGATCTGTGCGAAGTTATGTCCCTGTCGACCGAAGCAATACGCCTCCGTTTCACCATCTCGTTCCAGTATCCAAGCAAGGTCCGGACTCCGCTCGAACAAGGATCGAAGCACGCCATAACGTTCGGCACCAAAAGTTTGGAAGTCCAATGCAAGAATAGTTGGCAGGTCGCCTTCGCGCACCGGGCGTACATCAATTCCGGCTGTAACCTTCACTCGCCCGGAATCTCTTATCAAACGACTGATACCATACTCATCCGAAAAGCCGAGCCGGAGATATACCTGTCTTCCCGCAGGAGTCGCATCAAGCTTGATCGTCTTCTCCTTGTCAAGCAGTTTTAACGATTCCCGTAATAGTTGGATACCGATACCGCGCCTTTGATATGCGGGGTCCACAAGCACCATTCCGATCCAGCAAAAGTGCTTGCCATACCGGATTGTCGCCACCGTACCTCTGACCTGGCCGCCGTCATCAACAGCCACGCACGATCCGCCGGGACCCAGCTGCAGAAACAGCTCCCAGTCCTCACGCGTCTGATTCCAGCCAGCCGCGCGACAAAGGTCGAGCCCCCCCGGAATATCCCGGTCGGTCATCGTCCGGTAATGGATCACCGGATGCCTGATTTAATCTGGAAGGATTTTCACCATGATATCCTTGTAGTACACACGGCTTTTCGGATCATGTGCCTGAAGGGCGAACGTACCAGTGGAGAGTCTCCCCCCTTCGTCGGGAACCGTGTACTCATTGATCACCTTTCCGTCTACTTTTACCGTGATCTTGTTGCCTTTGACAATGATGTGCTGAGTGAACCAGGTATCGTCCTTTGCCGGTGGCTCTTTGACATCCTGAATACCATAAACGCTGCCAGTGCGGCGCCAGTCGGAGTGGCTATTGTTCACCTGGATCTCATATCCCTTCTGCGGCCAGCCTGTCTCCAGGTATTCGGTATGGATGTACATACCTGAGTTAGCACCAGGCTTCGTCATCACGGTCGCCTTGTATTCAAAATTCCTGAACTGGTGATCCTGGACCGGTCCGTCGTAGTACAGGTGTGCTCTCGGCCCGAAAACTGCGATCGTCCCGTCCTCGATTTTGAACGACTCCGGGTTGTCTTGCGACACTTTCCAGCCATCCAACGACTTACCATCGAATAATTTGATCCATCCCTTCTTTTGTGCATGTAGTGTCGTTGTCGATGCCATGAAGGCGGCAACCAGCACGAGGGCCGCAACTAAGTATTGAACGCTCTTGATCATAAGATTGATTAGAAGATTACAGACTCAAGATCATCGTTTCCGATCTTGTATCCGGATTCAAGTTAAGATATAAATTCAAGATTCGAGATCGGTGGTCAAGATTTTGATTGCTCAAGTTGAACCCGGAACAGGCACCGCCTGTGGCGGTTGCTCCGCCTTTTCAGATAACTTGGCAGAGATCTTTCTAACGTCGCGCGCAAGTGCCAGGATGATAGAGAGCTGTGTCAGGGTTTGAATAGACGGGGGCACGCCGGGGGCCGGATCGAGATCGGTTCGGGATCGTCGGTCGCGCAGATTGTCGTAGGCACACTGCAACTCATAGGAGATCGCCCTCGACAATTCCTCGGCTTCCGCCCGGTCCTGCCCGAGTGTTTCGTCTGACAACGCCGCGATATGGCCCGTCAACATGTGATTCGCAATCACAAACTGGTGAATGGCGCTGGCCTCCGGCGGTTGTTGTGGCTCGGAGAGAACTGTTTGAAAATTGTTGGAAAGGTTAGTCAGTGCCACGACCGCGCTCTGTCTCGCCAGATCATACGCTGGCGTATCGGACTGACCGGTAGTCACCGCAAGCCATGCCTGTGAGAAATACTGGCGGTTAGCGTCCAGCATACGTTGCATCGACTGCCAGATCTCACTGTGTCCCCAGACCGGAAAGATGAAACGCGAAACCAGAAATGCGATTACGGATCCAATGGCTGTGTCGACGAGTCTTTCGACGATCAGTGCCTGAAACTGGAGCGGATTCAGGAAATGAAGCGAAATCACCAGGAATATCGTAAGAAATACAACGAAGGCCAGGTAGTGCACTCGTAGCAAGCTATACCCTAATAACATGCTGACGACGAGGAGCGCCAGCAGCAATGTACCGTTCGATATGAGCAAAAGGAGCACCGACACGATCACAACACCGATCAACGTACCGGCAACGCGCTGAACATTCCTCCGCTTGGTCGTAACATAAGCCGGCCGCAGGATCGTTACAATTGTGAGAAGCAACCAATAACTATGTGTAAGCGAGAATGCAACTGAAACTCCGTACCCGAGGATCATCGCGACCGTCAGTCGGATGGCGTGGCGAAAGCTCTCGGACCGGAGGGTGAGGTTACTGATCAGCAAGCTGAGCTTGATGGGCTGGCTAACCGCCAATCGCGACGTCTTGCTGGCAACTTCAAAAGAGTCTTCGATCTTACCTTCCATCCGCGTGTAGAGGATGAGCCGGTTCATCCGGTTGGCTATCTCCTGTACGTTGTTCAATATCTTCGACAACGCTTCCGCCACGCCGGCCTTGTCGTCGGCGAGTTGGCGTTCAGTCAGCTCCCGGAGCTCGGCAATGCGACGGTTAATATCGAACTGGTTCCTCACCGGCTTACCCATCTGCACCGTGATGCCAATGTACTCCAGGCCCGCGGCCAGTTCAAGGATCAGTCCGTAGTATCGGTTGAGAAGCCCCAGGTTCGCAAGTTGTTTGTGTAAGTACTGATAGTCATGGTAGGAGAACATGGTTTGTTCGAAGAGGTCGAGCGACTCGAGGTAGATCATCATCAGGCTCCGGCTTCGCGGACTCGCATCAGCAACCAGCCGTCGGGTTTTGAACAACATCTCCTGGGCTTGTTCCTGAATATTCTGAACATCGCTCTGAGCTTTCATTAGGCGGTGGAAGCACTGCGTGAGATCGATGCCCTCTCGATAAAAACCAGCTCGCGCCTGAACGTAGTCGGCGATGACAATAAGATGTTCACCCAACGCCTGCTCGACAGCACGATATGGTCTAATACCATGTAGCAACATGCTAAATCCCATGTACCATACACCGCCCCCAAAGATCAACGCTGTTGCCTGAATACTGCTGTACGCCTGGTTCAAAGAAAGCAAGTTTAACAGCATGACCACCAGCGCAAGCGACCCTACCGCTCCCGCACGTGTGCCATATGCGCCAAACATGGTGAGGAAAAAACTCAGCACTACGATCTGCGTGATCAGCAGTGGCTGATATTCCTTTGTCAATATGGTTAACAAAACGACAGCAGTGTTGAGCAAGATCGCTGCAGCTATTCCATTGCGTCGGTGGTGAATCGGGCCGGGTGTGTCGGTCAGACTGACAAACAGAGCTCCCCAAAGAAATGGAACGGCAAAAGAAAGCCACCCTTGTCCGATAAAAACGAACACCGGCAACATCACTCCAGCAGTAATGCGCAGTCCCGAATACCAGTATTGACTGGATGTGAACTTTTGAACTTCCTGCAGGTAGTCTCTTGCCTCGGTCATGGTGAACCCAAAAATAGCAAATCGCCAATTGCCGCAACGCGGGTACCTCCCATTTTAGCATTTCTCCGGGCAGCGATCGGCATGACTATTTATGATCGCTTAAGATACCCTAACATTTATCAACACAAGCTATGGGCTCAGTTAATATCGACGCAGAAGACAGCATCAGCGCCAAGGATTTCGAGGAAGGCAACTCAATTCAGGTACGGGTAACAGTTGACCCGTCCGAGAAACCGCAATACGAAAAGGGCAAGTCAATTACTGTCGTTCGCGAGGGAACGGAAATGAAGGGGCGGATCGTCTCTGATCCGATCCTGATCGACCGCAAACGCGAAGACGGGATGGTAACACTGTCGCTGATCGTGGAGAAGGGATAACGAGAGCCCGGTGGTCAGCTCTAACGTCAGCAGACCTATTCATCCGGCCAATACGCTGCATGTCTGGATGATACCGCGCCCGCTCATCTGCGCGTGTCCGGATTTTTGCATTCTTATCTGATTCTCTCATCGTTTCCCGCTTTGGTTGCCAGGATCGTAGCGACATAAAATATGCCGCAGTGTGTATTGGGGAAAAAACGAACTACCGACATCCCTGTGGGGAAGAATTTTCTCTGGCTACAGCTACAAACGAAAGCCCCCAACACGAGGTCGGGGGCTTTGGCTAACCTTATCCTTTCGCTGGAATTATCCAGATCAAGTTATAAGAATGTACTCTCAGGTCTTTCGACCACTCCCTAAGGCTAACACTTTATCTGGTAAAAATTCTGTGCCATCACTTCTTTTTCTTGTGCTTGACCACACGCGCTTCCATATGAAATACAATCTCTTCAGCAATATTCTTGGTCAGATCGCCGGAGCGCTCGAGATTGCGGACCATCAGCATCAAGGTAAGTATCCTGAGTGCGTCGTCCGGATTTTTGTCAATAAGTACCGCGGTTGTCTTCAGCGACCTTTTGAAGTAGTCATTCAGGACTTCGTCCTTCTTCGCCGCCTTCAGCGCAGGAGTAGTATCATTTTTTTTCAGCGCCGACCCCATCTCCTTCAACATCGCGCTTAACACCTCCAGCATTTCCGGAATTTTCAATTCCTTCATCCATTTGAATTCTCTTTTTTCGGAACTCAGCAGGACTTTCGCCAGACTTTTAGCACTGTCAGCGATGCGCTCCAATTCGTTCGATATCTTCAACGTAGCGAGAACCAGGCGTAGGTCTGTAGCAACCGGCGTATAGAGCGCCAGGATATTTTCGCAATCGCGATCGATCGCCAGTTCCTGACCATTGATCCTGCGTTCATCCTCGATGATCTCCTCCGCCAATGCAAGATCCTTTTCCGATATGGCAACCATACACTTTTCGATCTGGCCACGGACCATGTGTAACATGTCCAGCAGATTTTCCTGTAGCACCTGAAGTTCCTGTTCTATTGCTGCCATAGTTATTATCATTGCTCACCAACGGCAAAAACGGTTACCCGAATCTTCCGCTGATGTAGTTTTCGGTTTGTTTGTTAGACGGCTTCGTGAAGAGCACCGACGTCTTGTCGTATTCAATCAGTTCGCCCAAATAAAAGAACGCCGTCCGATCGCTGACCCTCGCCGCCTGTTGCATGTTGTGCGTCACGATCACGATCGTATACTTCTCCTTCAGCTCGTGTATCAACTCCTCGATCTTCGCGGTGGAAATCGGGTCCAGCGCGGAAGCGGGTTCATCCATCAATATGATCGTCGGCTTGACAGCCAGTGTCCTGGCGATACACAATCGTTGTTGTTGTCCCCCCGACAATGACAACGCGGGCTTATCCAGTTTGTCTTTCACTTCGTCCCAAAGCGCCGACTGCTTCAGGGACTTTTCAACACGCTCATTGAGCTCTCGCTTATCGCTCACGCCGTGTATCCGTAACCCGTATGCGACGTTGTCATAGATGGACTTCGGAAACGGGTTTGGTTTTTGAAACACCATCCCGATCTTGCGACGCAGCTCCTCCACCCTCACCTTCTTGTCGTAGATCTCTTTTCCGTTAATGAGAATTTGCCCCGTTTTCCGGAAACTCTCAATATAATCATTCATCCGGTTCAATGTGCGAAGGAAGGTAGACTTTCCGCATCCCGACGGACCAATGAACGCTGTGACCGTATTCTCCTTAACGGACATATTGATATCTTTCAGCACATGGTTCTCCCCGTAATAAACGTCGACACTCTTCGCTTCGATAGGCTTCATCAGGAATTGGTTATCGCAACTCTAACATCATGAATAATATTCTCACTCACCAGCTTATTTTCTTCTGCCAACGATTCCTCAGGTAGACCGCGATACCGTTCATCGTAAAAGTCAGCGTCAGCAGCACAATAATCCCGCCGGCCGCGTTGACGAGGAATGCTTCCTGCGGACGTGACACCCAATTGAATATCTGAATCGGTAGCACTGTGAACTCATCCATGGGGCTCTCCGCGACAAATGGCACATATGCCAACGCTCCGATGACGATGAGTGGGGCAGTTTCACCCACCGCCCGCGATAGCGCCAGAATGATACCCGTCAGAATACCTCCCGATGCCGCCGGCAGCACCTGATACCAGACCGTTTGCCACCTGGTGGCTCCCATC
Organism: uncultured Roseivirgaceae bacterium; assembly: GCA_964438975.1. Lineage (GTDB taxonomy): Bacteria > Bacteroidota > Bacteroidia > Cytophagales > Cyclobacteriaceae > Chryseosolibacter. The sequence continues at coordinate 100,554 of CAYTMU010000003.1, forward strand.
CCATAGGAAGCCTCCCGCAACGACCCCGGCACAGCCTTGATCGCTTCCCTCGTCGATACAATAATAATCGGAAGCACAAGTAACGCCAGCGTCGAGGCTCCGGCCAGCAGGCTTCCGCCCATGTGCAGGGTGCGGACAAATATCTGAAGTCCCAACAATCCGTATATGATTGAGGGGACACCCGCCAGGTTGGCAATATTCAGTTCGATGATGCGCGATAATCTGTTCTGCCTGCCGTACTCCTGCAGGTAGATACCTGCAGCGATTCCCACTGGAATTGCAATGGACGCCGTGAGCCCCAGTATCCACGCAGTGCCAGTCCAAGCCGTCAGGATACCAGCGCGATGTGGACGCCTCGACGGAAGGTTCGTGAGAAAGTCCCAGTCGATCCGTCCCAGCCCCTTGATGAGAATGTCACCGAGAAAGATCAGCAGTACAAAGATACTCAGAAAAGTACACGCAATTCCGACGTATTTAAACGCTGTATCGATCCACCTGTTAACACGAATATTACTCATACTTTTCCTGGTATCGCTTCTTCAGCCAGAAGCTCAAGTTATTGAGGAAGAACGTCAGTATAAACAGCGTAATACCTGCCGCAAATATCGTCTTATACTCGAGGGATCCGTGCTGGACGTCACCGAGGCTGACCTGCACGATATACGCGGTAATTGTTTCAACCGCCTCTCTCGGATCGAAGGTTAGGTTCGGCTGTTGTCCGGCTGCGATCGCCACTACCATCGTTTCACCGACCGCCCTCGCTATGCCGAGGATAACGGATACCATAATACCGGAGGAGGCAGCCGGCACGACGACCTTGAACGATGTTTGAAACCGCGTCGCGCCCATCCCATAGGAGGCTTCGCGAAGCGATTTTGGAACCGCATACAACGCGTCCTCGCTCAGGGAAGATATTACCGGGATGATCATAATGCCCATAACGAGTCCGGCAGACAGCGCGTTAAAACTCCCCAGCCCCGGTATAAAGCCTTGCAGAAAAGGAGTGACCACTGTCAGCGCGAAAAAGCCATAGACCACCGTTGGAACAGCCGCGAGCACTTCGAGAGCAGGCTTCAGCGCCTTTCTGAATTCAGGCCGTGCGTATTCACTCAGATATACGGCGATCACAATACCCAACGGCACGGCTGTCATAATCGCAATAAATGTCGTCAGCAAAGTACCGGAAAGCAGCGGAAGAATCCCGTAATGTTTGTCCGCAAAGAGCGGAGTCCATTCTGTATCGAAAAGAAAATCCTTCAGCGGTATCGTTGCAAAGAATCCCCATGACTCCGAGACCAGCACCCAGATAATTCCGGCGGTCGTCAGCACAGTAACGAGGGCGGCCATGGCCAGTACCCTTTCGATGATCATTTCGCCCGTGCGTTTCACTGATCCTCCCCTCGCTGTTCGTCTGTAGGCCCTGATACAAAGCGCCGAAAGGCCTCCTGTTCAATCTCGTATTCCTCGTCACTCAGCGGAATATATCCCACATCAGCAACCAAAAAAGAGGCGTTCTCAAGGTAAAAATCCACGAATGCCCCAACCTCGGAACGAGCCGCGGAGACACTTGAGACGTATATGAATACTGGTCGTGACAGCGGCTTATACGTACCATTCTTAACCGTTTCGGCAGATGGCTGAACTACACCATCTTCCGTCCTCACTCCCACAAGCTTGAGTTTATCCCTGTTCTCTTCGTAATAGGCAAGACCGAAGAAGCCCAGGCCATTTCGATCACCCGATATTCCCTGTACCAGGACGTTGTCGTCTTCACTCGCAGTGAAGTCGCCGCGACTCGCCCCGCTTTTCCCCACCACTGCTTCCGTAAAATAGTCATAAGTACCGGATGCGATGCCAGGGCCATAGAGACGAAAAACTTCATCGGGCCACGCTGGATTTATCTGATTCCAGCGCGTGATCTTCTCCTGCGCCGCTGGCTCCCATATCTTCTTCAGTTCTTCGACCGAAATCTCATTCAACCAGGTGTTGCGCGGATTGACCACGACCACCAGCCCGTCGAACGCTACCTTCAATCCCACGAATCCAACCCCATTTTTCTCACAGGTAGCCGCCTCCTGGTCAGTGATTGGCCGGGAAGCATTATTGATATCAACTTCGCCGCGACTGAATTTATTGAAGCCACCGCCCGTTCCAGACACACCGACCGTAACTCTGACCCCCGGTTCATCTATCCGAAACTCCTCCGCGATCGCCTCCGTAATAGGATATACCGTGCTGGACCCGTCCACTCGCACCGAACCGGTCAGTCCGCTCCCCGAGCGTTTCGAGCTACAACCCACCGCGAGTAAAAGTGCGGCACTTAATGCCAATTGGCTGATTCTCATAAGAGTTCTGCTTTCCGCAAAGGTAGCCTTGCGCAGGTGAAAGGCGCTGAGAGCAGTATTAAGTTTGTGTTAACTTCGTAAACTCAACGTTACTTTAATGTTAAATATTTCCGCACTTGATAAGATGCGCGAGCAGGCAAGAATCAAAATTGGGCTTATTTTGGCGCAGAATCTGAGCAAAAAACGTAAAGTAATGGGTGATCGGCAAAATGCGGCAAAGTGGTTGGTATTAGTATTCACATTAGTTCCTTTCCTCGTCCCCGCGCAGGAGATATCAACCTTGAGGCCTTTTGCACGGGAAAAAAAGGGATTCGGATTTGTCACCGCCGATAGTCTTTACTCGCTGGGCATGCAATTCCGGATGCAGAACCGCGCAGGCTTTACAACCGACGACGATGACGGGGGTATCGATGAATTTGAATTCCGGGTCCGGCGACTTCGTCTGAAACTCGACGGATTCGTCTACGATCCGCGGTTGACGTATTATATCCAACTCTCGTTCTCCAGGGGTGATATGGATTGGCTCGGTCCCGAAAACTCCATTCACAACTCCAGTCCAAACGTTATCCGCGACGCGGTCGTCTATTACAAACCCACAAAGAGCCTTCAGCTTGGCATCGGGCAGACGAAATTGCCGGGGAATCGCCAGCGCGTAATCTCTTCCGGCGATCAGCAGTTCGTGGACCGGTCAATCGTCAATGCAAGGTTTAATATTGATCGCGATTTCGGATTCTTCGCGAAAATGAAATCCGACTATATCGTACTAAGTGGCGCAGTGACCTCGGGAGAGGGTAGGAACTCCCTCGCATCGAACAACGGCCTCGCCTACACTGCCCGTGCCGAGTATCTTCCGTTCGGAAAGTTTACCGAGGACAACGACTATACAGAAGGCGATCTGGAACGCGAACCACTTCCTAAGCTTTCGCTCGGTAGCACCTTCAGTTACAACGATAAGGCTGTGCGCGAGTACGGACAGCGAGGCAATGATCTGTTCGCACCCCGCTCCATCCGGACGATCGAGTTTGACGCACTGCTGAAATACAACGGATGGGCATGGTATAATGAGTACATGGACAGAGACGCGGCGAATCCTTTCACCGTTAGTCCCGATGATGCGGAAGCACGCTACGTGTACAACGGAAGTGGGTATCTTTCGCAGCTGAGCTACTTGTTCCGCAATAACATCGAGATCGCGGGACGTTATTCACTGATCGTACCCGACGAAAGCATGTACGATAATCCGTTGCATCCGGAGATTAATGAACCGCAAACCCGGCAGATAGAGTTCGGCGTCACCCGATACATTTACAGCCATCGTCTGAAGGTTCAGGCAAACATCATCCGTGGAAACTTCACAGACCTGAGGACCGACACCGCTGATGGTGGGTTCTGGTCTGGCCTCATACAGGTCGAACTCGGGATATAGACACCGTCCTGCCAACGGGGCGGGCGTGTTACCGTTCCTCACAACTACCGGTCGCCGGGCTGCACAGTGCTTGCCAGATAATTAAATATCTCCTAATTTAGACCGTTTTGTAGTCCTTCAAAGGTCGTATCAAGCATGAAACCATGTACGAATTTAATATCAACCGAAGGCGGTTCCTGAAGGGAGCTACTGCCTCCCTCGCGCTAACGACGTTCGGCGCATACGGACTGGACATCATCCATCCGCAGCAGACATTGCGCGTCGGTCTCATTGGCACAGGATGGTACGGCAAGAACGATCTCTTCCGGCTCATTCAAGTGGCGCCGGTCGACGTAGTCGCAATGTGCGATGTCGACAAGAACCTGTTATCCGACGCTGCGACCATCGTCACCCAACGTCAGAAGTCGGGCAAGACTCCGCGTCTGTATGGCGACTACCACAAAATGCTGGCGGAAAATGAACTTGACATCGTCCTTATCGGCACTCCTGATCACTGGCACGCACTACAAATGATCGACTCAGTGAAAGCAGGCGCCCATGTGTATGTTCAGAAGCCCATCAGCGTCGATGTTATCGAAGGCGAAGCGATGGTTGCCGCGGCGCGCAAGTACAACCGTGTCGTTCAGGTCGGAACACAGCGCAAAAGTACTCCTCATCTAATTGACGCGAAAAAGAATATCGTCGATGCCGGACTGCTGGGTAAAATATCCCATGTGGAAATGTGCTGCTATTACCACATGCGCCACAACGGTCCGCTTACGCCGCAACCTGTTCCTGATTTCCTGGACTGGGAGATGTGGACAGGCCCGGCACCCCTGCGCGCATACGACGGTCTCCCGCATACGCGCTGGTGGCGAACGTTCATGGAATATGGCAACGGCATAACAGGCGACATGTGTATTCACATGTTGGATACCGTGCGGTGGATGCTTGACCTGGGCTGGCCAAAACGGATCTCATCCACGGGCGGGATATACGTTCAGAAGGAAGGAAAGTCTACCATATCCGATACGCAAACAGCGGTGTTCGAATACGACGGACTGAACTGCGTGTGGCAACATCGCACCTGGGGAACTCCGGCTGATCCCGATTATCCGTGGGCATTTGTCCTGTACGGCGATAAGGGTACGCTACGGGGCAGCACAATGAAATGCGACTTCACTCCCGTAGGCGAAGGGGAGAAAATTCACAAGGACGTGGTTTACGAAAAAGAGAAATACCCCGAAGACGTCACCGAAGCGCGCATCGAACTAAACGCGGCACCGGCCACTCGATTGCATATGCTCGATTTTCTCAAAGCCATTGCCGACAAATCCCGGCCTGTCGCAGATATTGAGGATGGTCATATATCCACGGCAAGCTGCATTCTTGCGAATATCTCAATGCAACTCGGAGGGCGCCCGCTGGTATACAATCCCGGGAAACGCGAAGTCGTCAATGACCCCGAGGCTACAAAATTGTTACAAAGAACCTATAGAAAACCCTGGGTACACCCAGAGGTGAACAAAGTGTGAGGATGTTGAACCTGTTGATAGCAAGCCTGGGACACATGGCGTATCCCGGGAACAAAAGAACTTTATATTTACCCCACCTTACCGCCTGGCTTATTACCGCCGCGATTTTCGGTGGATGTTCTTCGATCGATACCACTGAGTCTTCAGATGGAATATCACCGGAACTCAGTCCGCAAGAGGAACTCCGAACCTTTCGCACTGACCCTGGTTTAAAAGTCGAGCTGGTCGCTTCCGAACCACACGTTCAAGATCCGGTCGTGTGTACATTCGATGAGGACGGCCGTCTTTGGGTCGTTGAGATGCGCGCCTATATGCCTGACATGGACGGCGACGGAGAGCGGGCGGCGAACGGACGTATCTCCGTGCTGGAAGACACCGATGGTGACGGTGTCATGGACAAAAGCACCGTGTACCTCGACAGCCTCATTATGCCACGCGCCCTGGCGATTGTGCGAGATGGGGTGTTGGTGGCCTATGAAGAAGCATTGTGGATGACAAGCGACGACGACGGCGACCTGGTTGCAGACCGCCGCACGCTGATCGATCGCGATTACGCGGGAAGCGACCTCCCCGAACATGCGGGCAACGGACTCTGGCGAGGCATCGACAACTGGTATTACAATGCGAAGTCCCGGCTTCGGTACCGCTTTCGCAACGGTGAGTGGATCCGCGACAGCACGGAATTCCGGGGACAGTGGGGCCTCAGCCACGACGATGTGGGGAGACTCTACTACAACTACAACTGGTCGCCCCTTCACGCTGATTTGGTACCGCCCAACTACCTGAGCCGAAATAAGAATTATACACCTGTCACCGGCCTCGATCAGGGTCTCACTCTGAATAAGAGAGTGTATCCCGCGCGCGCAACGCCGGCGGTGAACCGTGGCTATATTCCAGGAATACTGGATGAAGAAGGCCGGTTAGCCGAATTTACCGCAGCGTGCTCACCATTCGTTTATCGTGGCACGTCACTGTCTCCATACTATGGCAATGCGTTCGTGTGCGAACCGTCGGGCAACCTGATCAAACGGTATGTCCTTACCGGCGAGGGATTGCAGCTGGCAGCTCATGATCCCGATCCCGGGACCGAGTTCTTCGCATCGACCGATGAACGCTTCCGGCCTGTACACCTTGCGCAGGGTCCCGATGGCGCATTGTATATCGCGGATATGTACCGGGGGTTAATCCAACACAAAGCATATCTCACCCCGTACCTGCGCGAACAGACTGCCCAACGAGGTTTGGTCCTTCCCATACACCGGGGACGCATCTGGCGTGTGTCTTCGAAGGATGCGGATAACACAACGTTTCAAAAACTATCCACGCGGAGCAGCGCGGAACTCGTATATCTCCTGTCAAGCAACGATGGATGGTATCGCGACATGGCACAGCGCCTCCTCGTAGAACGCAGCGATGAACAATGCGTGCCCTTGCTTCAGGACGTAGTGACGCGAAAAGACAATAGCGAACTGGGAAGATTTCACGCGTTGTGGACACTCGAGGGTTTGGAGGCGCTGGACCCTGACATTTTATTCTCACTGATACATGACAGCCATCATCTGATTGCCAGCACCGCGATTCGTCTTCTCGAGCCGCTTGCGCGGAAGAATACCGCAGTCCGGTCGAAATTGCAGAGCATCCTGAACACGGCGTGGAAACAGGCGCCGATCCAACAAGTGTTGCAGATCACGTTCACGGCAAAAGTGCTCGACAATCCTGGGGCGGACAACCTGCTCAAGCAGATCATCACGCATTACGATACATCAGCACTTATCCGAGATGCGGTCATCAGCAGCATCGGGAATCGGGAATACGCGTTCATGAACAAGTTGCTCGCCTCGCGCGACTGGCAACAACAAAAACCATCACAAGAGATCTTCCTCGAGACACTCGTCAGCAGCATCGTCAGGAAACGGGATCCCGCAGAGCTGAAGACTCTGCTCGGAATGCTGGACGTTGAGAAAGCAGGATTCGGGTGGAAAGAGCGGACCATCCTCACCGGGATGTCGATCCAGGGTTACGGCGGAAAGGTTGTTCCGTTGCGACTTCCATCCGCGCCGCGAATACTCGAACGTCCGGAACTGGAAATCGCGGATTCGCAGTTACACGGAATCGCTGCCTTGTTCGAGTGGCCGGGCTCGGTTGCCCGCGACACTACGGGACATAACGGATCTACGTTGACAGACAAACAGAAGGAACAATACGCAGTGGGCAGAAAGTTTTACCTGGGATCCTGTTCCGGTTGTCACGGCAACGAAGGAGAAGGTGTTACCCGTTTTGCGCCACCCCTGCGGGGATCAGAGTGGGTTACAGGTGACTCAACGCGCCTGATCCTGATCCTACTTCAGGGAATCGAAGGCCCCATGGAAGTTGCAGGCAAACGCTACGCTGAGCCCGAGATACTCCCGGTCATGCCCGGCCATTCAACGCTGGATGATGGCACCATCGCAGCAATCCTAACGTACATACGAAACTCGTGGGGCAATCGTGCCGAGCCAATCAACCGGCGGTCGGTCGGCCGTATTCGTATGGAGCACAAGGGACGAGTACTACCCTGGAGTCCGGAAGAACTCAATCAACACATCGACGAGTTGAGCGCCGAAGAATAAGCTGTCAGCCGATAAACAACGTAAAAACGTAGAGCAGAGCGATGGCACTGCAAGCGAGTACCAACGTGCCCAGGCTGTGCGTTTGATTTGCCATCTTGATGTTCATGCCTGTCATCTGAGTCATCACCCAAAAGAAACTGTCATTGGCGTGCGAGACCGCGACCGCACCGCAACCAATCGAGAGCACCGTGAACACTTTCATCATTTCACTATCCAAGCCGAGTACAGGAAGCAGCGGTGCGATAATGGAAGCCGTCGTAATCATGGCGACTGTCGAAGATCCCTGCGCCGTTTTCAACGCGAGTGCCATCAGGAATGGCAGGAAAATACCCCAATTGATGTCGGCCATGTTTACGCTGACCAGTTCGGCGATCCCGGAATTTTGCAGCATCATGCCAAAAACCCCTCCCGCCCCGGTAATGAGAATGATGGGGGCTGACGCGACGACTGACTGAGCGATCCAGCTATTAGATGACAGGAGTTTGATCTCGAATTTTTCAGGAAGGTTAAATGAAAAGAACGCACCGATGAGGAGAGCAATCACTGGCGCACCCAGGAACACGAGCATGGTTGCCATCGTCCCCTCGCCCATCGGCTTGGTCGGATAGCTGGCAACAGAGGCGAGCACAATCAACACAAGGGGGATGAAAATGGGAAGTGTTGATTTGCCGAACGATGGATAACGCGTCTTCGCAGTGGTGGACTGAACGTCGTCAAGTTTCGCGTCCAGGTGGAATTTCACGACATAATACTTCACAAAGAAAAAACACGGCACCAACGCCAGCACACTCAAGATCGATCCCCACAGGATAACCATGCCCAGATCAGCATTTAACATCCCGGCAGTAGCGATCGGTCCAGGCGTTGGTGGAACCAGCGAGTGCGTCGCGGTGAGTCCCAGTGTCAGCGCAACTGTCGTAGCAGCCAGCGGAACCTTCGCTTTGGAGGACAGCGACTTGTTTATCGGATTCATGATAACGAAGGCGCTGTCAGCGAAGATCGGGATCGACAACATCCAACCGGTCACCATCATGGCTAGCATGACCGACTTTTCCCCGATCCACGACAGAACCTTCTGTGCGATCACGAGCGCGCCGCCCGTGTTTTCCATGAATGTCCCGATGACAACGCCCAGGAGGATCACCAACCCGATCTTTCCAATCACCCCTCCAAAGCCATCCGCGATAGATTGGAGGATGAGATGGCCGGACATTCCGGTCAAAAGTCCATAAAGGATCGCCCCTACAAACAGGGCGAGAAAAGGGTGTATATCATAGCGAATGATAGCTGTTACGATAAGGGCCAGCACAATGCCGACGAAGAGAAGAATGGCCATTGGTCAGAGTTGGGGTTTTGGGTTAGGTATACGCAACGGAAGTTAGGTATTTATCCCGATAACATCAGACCACCAGCGCTTGAGTTAACAATATTTAAACTGTAATTTGGGAAGCGCTGACTACGATTATGCACACAGCACATCAACCAGATCGCAGAAAATTTATCGGTCGCATCCTAACGGGCTCGCTGGCAACGGCTGTGATACCCGCTTCCGCAACTGCAGAACATCGTCTTGGTGCAGCGCAAAAGCCTATCCTGAAGTTCTGCCTGAATGCCTATTCCTTCAATCGTCAACTACTCGATGGTGCGATGACATTAGACGATCTGATGGACTTCGCCGCGGAATTGGGACTCGTAGGCGTTGACCTTACAGGATATTATTTCCAGGGCTATCCAAACGTCCCGAGTGACGAGGTCATCTACCGCACGCGGCGGAAAGCGTTTAGCCTGGGCCTTGAGATTTGTGGCACGGGGGTCCGGAATGACTTTACCCATGCCGACCTCGGACGACGTCGCGAGAGTGTTCAGCTCGTCAAGAATTGGATCGATGTCGCGCACAAGCTTGGCGGCCAGACCATCCGGATTTTCTCTGGCACCCAGAATCCGCCGGACTATTCGCGAAACGAGGTCTTCAACTGGATGATCGACAATATCCGGGAGTGCGTCGACTACGCTGCCGAGCGCGGCATCGTCGTTGCAATTCAGAACCACCATGATTTTTTGAAGACTGCCGAGGAAACCATCGAGGTCATGGAAGCCATCAAGTCTCCATGGTTCGGCCTAATGCTCGACATCGGAAGCTTCCGGGGCGCTGATCCGTACGACGAAATCGCCCGTACTATTCAATATGCCGTGACCTGGCAGATCAAGGAGAAGGTCTTCGTCCGCGGCCGGGAGACTGACGTCGACGCACCCCAACTGATAAACCTCATCAAAGCAGCCGGGTTCCGCGGCTATCTCCCGCTCGAATCTCTCGGACAAGGCGATCCCAGCGAAAAAGTGCGTGCACTCTACGCAAAGATGATCCGCGCCTGACCTACCCACCCAATTAACCGCTCAAACGACGCCAGGCTGCCACATTGACGCACTTTTTCCACCCCAATCAAACCTTACATCACTTACAAAATTACTATAGATAGGTGACAATAAATATCTATATATCAACATATTAAATTGTACTATCTAAATTAAAAATATAATACCATCAACCAGCACTACCCCACTCACCACTCACCACTCACCACTCACCACTCACCACTCACTACTCACTACCCACCACTCACCCCCTCGGCACACTATTAATACCCCACTCCACAACCCCAGTTACAGACTTAACTTCCACAATGAATCACAGTACAGCAGCGAGCAAGCTACCCAACCTCCTCATCGTCGGAGCCACCAAATGCGGCACATCATCCCTGCACCGCTACCTTTCACAACACCCCGACATCTTCATGAGCAAGGTCAAGGAGCCCCGCTTTATCAGCAGCCAGGTCACCGAATTCCCCCTCAAAGGACCACGCGACCACACGGTGGAAAAGTGGTACGTCAAGGACCTTCCCAGTTACGAGAAGTTGTTCGAAGAAGCAGAGGGGTATTCTGTACGAGGCGAATCCAGTGCCGATACGCTGTATTTCCACGAAAAGACAATTCCTGTCATCAAGCGCCACTTAGGCAATCCCAGGATCATCATTATGCTGCGGGATCCCGTTAAGCGTGCCTTTTCAGCCTATCAACATCTGGTGAGAGACCTGCGGGAAGAACTCTCGTTCGAGGATGGATTGAACCAGGAGCAACAGCGAATTCGGGAAAATTGGGAACTCATCTACCACTATACCGCGGGCAGCCACTACTATGACTCCGTCAAGGCTTTCCAGGACAACTTTAGCTCTGTCAAGGTCGTGCTGACCGAAGATCAGAATAAGAGACCCCGGCAGATGCTCCGGGACGTGTTCCGGTTCCTTGAGGTTAACCCCGACGTCGACATCGACACCGCGATCCGCTATAACATGTCAGGCAAACCAAAATCGCAGTGGCTACACCAGTTCTTCTTCGAAGGCAACCTGGCAAGGAGAATTGCTCAACCGATTGTCCGGACCCTCCTGAAGCCGGAGGTCCGCGCACGCATTGCCCACAAGATCCAGACAAAGAATCTCACGAGACTTTCCATCCAGCCTGACACAGCGAAGGTCCTGCGGCGCCTTTTCGAAGATGATACGCGGAAGCTGGAGACACTGATCGGGCGGGACCTCTCCCAGTGGCGAGAACAGTAGGTTTACCAATCACCAACCAACGCCTTCCTATATGCCCCGAACAAGTGACGTACAATATTCCGAACCCGGACACCCAGGTAATAGTGTAGGTAGATCTGGTTGATAATGGTGACTACCACATACGTGGTAAGAGTTCCATAAGCCGCGCCGATGATTCCGAACGACGAAATGAAGAAGTAGTTTGAGATCACGTTGAGGAGCGCATTTCGAAGAACAAACAGGAAGTTTGTCCGGGCCTTTCCTATCGCGTCAAGCGTGATGCCCATGAAACGGTTCAGTGGAATCATCAACCCGTAGAGCATGGTGATTTGAAGGATAGAGACCGTCTCATCAAAGCCAGGTCCCGCTATGAATCGCACGATCGGGTCAGCAAAGACAATGAATACTACAACGATGGGTATCATGAACGCCGTGATCGTCCCTACAGCTTTTTCATACAGGTATCGCGCCGACCCTGTCCCCTCTTGCGCAATTCGCTCAGAGAGTTTTGGAAAAGCAATGGAAGTCAGCGTATCAGTGGGGATTTCCACGAGATTCGAGATCCGGACCGCAGGATTGAAAATTGTCACCGCCGCGGGTGAGATCAGCCTCCCCAGCATCCAGCTATCGATGCTTTTGTTGATCATCGAACTCACGTTGGTACCGAACGTGAAGAAACCATAGTTTCGCAATTCCCCGAACCATTTCCAATCCAGTACTCCCGCAAACGACAGGTACGGTCGCGCATAATAATATGAGACGAATCCCGATATAAAGATGGCAATCATCTGAGCATAGGCGAGTTGTTCGAGGGTGATCTCACGTCTCATGACAAAGCTTCCAACGACAAAGAGAAACAAACCCGAGTGCCGGACGAAGTTGCTCACGAAAGTGCCTTTAAACTGCATCCGCGCGTGTTGGACTACGTCGAAATGGTTGATCGGCACCAGCAGCGAAGTCGACACTGCATAGATCTTAAAAAGGACTTCGAGGGACTGAGCTTCCCAGAAAGCGCTCAAGTAGACTGAGCACAGCAGAAGGGCACCGACCTCGAGAACACCGATCATGACGTTCAGGACCATAGACGCAGTCTGAATTCTGCCAGACGCCCCGGGTTCGGACATTGCGAGATATCGGATAAGCGGGTTCCTGACAAACCCGTGTTTGATCAACTCCATCAGGCTGGCAACCGAAAGAAAAAGTACCCAAACGCCAAAATCTTCCTTCTCCAGTACCCTGATCAAGATATAGAAGTTGACAAAAGCGAACAGCGTGACGAATACACGATTCATGAAGGTGTAGGAACCCGACCTAAGCCAATAGGAACCATTGATCTTCTGCAAAATGCGGGAGAGAAGCTGTTGCATGGGTAAGAAACGCCTGTTGAAGCCCCGCGTACGTGTCGCGGCACCCTCCATTCAATAAAACCAGTGCCAAGGCGGCCTTGGTACGAATTTATAACGCGTTAGCGCGATGGAAATGGCGCAAATGACCCGATAGGCGGTGTTTTTTACACCATACGCATCGCAACTGCTTACCTTTCATCCGGATCCCGGCATATACTTCGCCTGAGGTAACGGCAATCGGGAGTCGGAAAGGCAGCAATCATACTTGAACAAATGGTTATGGGAGCAGCACAAGCCTTTGAATTTGATCTTTCTCACAAGCAATTTCTTCGGATCGACAAGGATTACGAACGCGCAGCTGCGATTGCCGATCTTGTCTACGTCCGCGACAGCACGCCAGGTATCACCCGCATGGCAGGAAAGACAGGCTTCTCTTATTATTACAAAGGCAAGCCACTCACCGATCCAAATGCCCTGGACCGTATCAAAAAACTCGTCATCCCGCCGGCATGGCAAGATGTCTGGATCTGTAGTAAATCCAACGGCCATATCCAAGCCACTGGCATCGATGCCCGCGGGCGCAAACAATACCGCTACCACACATTGTGGAGCAAGGTCAGGAGCGAGACAAAGTTTCACCGCCTCTACGAATTCGGAAAGGCCCTCCCGCTCCTTCGGAAACGAATCGAAAAAGACATTTCTGTACGCTACCTCTGTGAACGAAAGGTATTGGCGGCGGTGATCCTGTTAATGGAACGCACCTACATCCGCATCGGAAATTACGGCTATGAAAAAATGAATGGATCATACGGGCTGACAACTCTGAAAGACAAGCACGTGGCGATCAAAAGCAGCGAGATGAAGTTCTCATTCAAGGGAAAGAAGGGAGTCTTCCACGACATCACGCTGAAGAATAAAAAACTCGCGAAGATCGTCAAGGAATGCCGTGACATACCTGGAAAGGAATTGTTTCAATATTACGACGAAGACGGCACGCGCCGAAGCATCGATTCCGGCCGGGTTAACGAATATATCAAGGAAGCATCCGGAATGGATTTCAGCGCGAAAGACTTTCGGTTATGGGCGGGTTCGCTCAATATCCTGCAATCCTTCAAGTCCATGGGGCAGGCTATTACGCAAACCATGTGCAAGCAAAATGTGATCGCCGCCCTGGACGAAGTCAGCGCGAAACTCGGCAATACACGAACGGTCTGTCGCAAGTATTACGTCCACCCGGGGCTCATCCGCCTGTATGAAGAAAACAATCTCACGAAATACCTCAGCGAACTCGACACACTCGAGAAGCCGGATGGAAAAACGGGGCTGACCAAAGAAGAGAATGTATTAATGAAGATCCTGAAGCAGTTTCATTAGCGACCACTACTCCGTCAAGCTTTTCAGGTAAGCAATACTTTGTTTCACCTGTCCCGTTACTTCGCCTGCCGGACTCTCATCTTCAATGAAGTAGTGCCTGACTCCAGCCTTGCGGGCAGCCTTCAATATCGCCGGGATATCGAGTTCCCCTGTTCCGAGCGGTACATCATTTTCATCGGGGGTATTTCCCGTAAGATCCTTGGGAGCCCCCTTTCGAAGATCTTTCAGATGCATAAGTTTCCAGCGATTTCCGTACTTCTTCAGAAGGGCCACAGGATCTCCCCCGCCGAAATGTGTCCACAGGATGTCCATCTCGAACGACACATACGCGGGGTTTGTGTTCTGTATCATGTAGTCCATTAATGTACCCTTCCCGTGCGGCCAGAATTCGTAGCCGTGGACGTGGTAACAAAATGTTAACCCGTTTTCGCTCAGGATCTTTCCTGCAGTATTGAAATCCTCAACCGCCTTCGTTGCATCTGCAAGACTGAACGCACCTGATTTGTGTGGTATCCAGGCAACCATCACGTACCGGGCACCCAGTATCTTCGCACGTTCAGCCACACCTTGTGGGTTCCCAACCAGTTCGTCATAACTGGTACCCATTGAAGGAATGGTGATTCCGCGCTCTTCGCAAAGCCTCCGGAACTCTTCGGGCGACATCCTCCCGGGCCCTCCTTCCAACTCCGTGAATCCAAGCATCTTTATGGTATCCAACGTCGCGGCTACGTCTTTTGGAAAGGCGTGGCGATAGGTATACGCCTGAATACCCAGCGGTGCGGCGTACAGCGGGCCCTTCTGGCGCTGCGCAAATGTGTGTTCAACATTCGCGAACACCAAGGCTAACAGAACAATGATCGAAGATGTTCTCATGTTATGCGAGTAAGTCAAACTCAACCTGTCCATCGCCGTCCGGCGTAGAGTAGAACGGGCGTTTCTCTATCACGTAGTTTGTATCTGCGGGAATTCCGAGCGCGTGGTAAATGGTCTGGTGGATCGAATCAATACGGATGGGTTTCTCGATAGTCTTGCATGGGCGTTCTTCCGAAGTCTTCCCATACGCATAACCCTGCTTGATCCCGCCACCGAACATTAGGATCGAACATCCGTCAGTGAAGTGGCGGTGCATTCCGTAGTGCTTCAACTCGTGAATGATATCCGGTTGCTTTACTTGTTCCTTCACCGTCGCGCCGGGTCTTCCTTCCAGCATCATATCGCGGCTGAACTCACTCGCGACAACGATCAACGTGCGGTCTAGATGTCCGCTTTGCCTGAGGTCTTTGATCAGTTGCGCAATAGGCTTATCAACAAGTCTCTTCATATCCTTCAGCCGAGTATAGCCATTCTCGTGCGTATCCCATCCCATAAACGGTTCGTACTCCGTCGTAACACTGATAAACCGCGCGCCCTGCTCTGTCAGGCGTTTGGCAAGCAGGCATCCCAGCCCGAATTTACCAGTGTTGTAGATATCATAACTATCCTTCGGTTCCAGACTCAGGTCAAATGCTTTCGCCTCCGGCGAGTTCAGTAAACGGTACGCCTGCTCCATCGATCTCCGCAGCGACTCCTTTTGATACTCGCTTCCGAGTTCGCCCATCGCGCTTTTGCTGATCAACTCGTTGTACAACTGATTGCGACGCTCAAAACGCTGATAGCTCATGCCCGCCGGAGGCCTGACACTTTCGAGTCCGGTCGTCGCGTCGGGGATCAGAAACGGTCCGAACTCGCTTCCAAGAAACCCTGCCGTGTGAAAGGCTTTTAGCTCCTCCGCCTCACCCACTGTGAAGCGTTGGCCGATATTGATGAAAGCGGGAATAACCGGGTTCTTCGGCCCCAGCTCTTTGGCGATCCAGGAGCCGATATGTGGAGCCGCTACAGTTTGCGGAGGCTCGTAGCAAGTATGCCAGTGATACTGATGACGGGAGTGAAGGATGTGCCCCAGATCGGCCGCGACATACGAGCGGATGATCGTTCCGAGATTCATCACATTACCGATACTTTGAAGACCTTCCGAAAAGCTGACTCCGTCAAGCGATGTGGGATGGGAAGGGAACGTGCTCAGTACAGCATTCGCTTCCATGCCTTTTTCGAAGGATGTGTATTTCTTCGGATCGAATGTATCGGTATGAGCCATCCCACCTGCCATCCAGAGGAGAATGACAGTGTCGGCGGTGGAGTTCAACTTCGGCTTCGAACACGAACTCATCAGGCTGACGGGTATCCCTGCCGCAAACGCTGCAAGCGTCGCGGCCCCCGTTTTCTGAAGAAATTCGCGTCTGTTCCAGTTCTGATCCATACTTACAAGTTACAGATTTTCCTCTCGCGGCCAAAGACGGCCACTTCCTGCCCTATCAGAATATCAGTTGAAATTCCGGCAACAACATCACCGACCAAAGCAAGTCCTCAACATCTTCCGCGCGAGGGGTTGAACCCAGCAACTCAGTAGCAGCAGCAACCTCCTCCCGCGCAGGATTTCGCCCGAGCGCCTGACGGTAGATCTCGTTGACTAATTGCTCACTGTTTGAAAACCGCCTATGCCACACCTGCGCACCCGCGTCTAACGCATTGGTGAACGCTTCGCCGTTAGTCAACTCAAGTGCCTGTAAGAGGCTGGCCTGTGATGATCGGGAGGTGGAGACATTCTCCCGGTTCGGACGCCCCAATGCCGTGAGAAACGCATCGTTCTTCACCAGCGATGCACGTGCGAACGGGTAGGAATAGTCCAGGTCCAGATCCTTCATCGGGCGGTAGTTTTTCAGCGTATCCGGATAGACGGGATAGACGATCGAACTAACCGCATCGGCAAATTGCTCGGCCGACAGACGCCGGCGGTGCATCCCGCGAAAAACATAATCAGAAGCAACAAGATCAGCTTCACTGCTCATCTCCACCGTTGGCAATTGATACGTGCGGGAAGTGGCAATTTCGAAGATCAGATCCTTGATATTATGACCATTTTCCACAAAGTCGGATGCGAGCCAGTCGAGCAAGTCCTGGTCCCACGGCTCATTGTCCATGAGATCGACAGGCTCGATGAGGCCACGGCCCATCAGCTGCGCCCAGATCCGGTTGACAATTGTGCGATAGAGACGCCCGTTCTTTGGCGCCGTGAGGAAATCAGCAAGCTGTTGCAGCTTTCCTTCAACAGACAAGGTACTGTCGATCGTCCCGAGTTCTTCAAATAAGATCGTCGTTCCTGCGAACTTCCCGGTCGGTTTGTCGCATCGGTTTATCTCAAGCAATGAGTCAGCAAAGATATTGGCGAATCCGTACGCATCCGACAGTTTCCAGTCGCTGATGAAGCTATCGTGGCACGACGCGCATTTCAGGTTCAACCCGAGAAAGACCTGCGCGACATTCTGAGCTGCCTGCATTTCCACGCGTTGGCTGGCATTTACGGTGCCACGCCAGCGAATGCCCTGGATGAATCCCGAAGATCGCTTATCCGGATTGATCAAACCCCGAACGAACTGATCGTATGGCTTGTTCTCCTGAAGCGCTTCGTATAGCCACCCCGTGATCGCAAAGCGTCCTCCCGTGATGTACCCCGTGCCTGTGTAGTCATTGCGGAGCGCGTCGTTCCAGAATGTCAGCCAGTGTTGCGCGTAGTCATCGTTCCGACCCAGCAGTTCGCGAACGAGTGAAACACGTTTATCGGGATTCGGGTCGACCAGGAATGCATTTATCTTTTCAGGTGGAGGGAGTAAGCCTACAATATCCAGGTAAACCCGGCGAACGTACAGGCGATCATCCACGGGATCCGGCCATTCCATACCCTTGTCTTCAAAATATGCATTGACGAAGCGGTCTATTGAATTGATAAGACCTGGCTCGTCATCCGGAAGCGCGGGTCTTCGCGGCGCCAATTCAGCCACACGATACACACTTTTCTCCTCGGCGTTGTCGGGCCATGGAGCGCCGGATGCAATCCAGAACTGAAGAGTAGCAATTTCCTTCTCCGACAGCGACTTCCCCTTTGGTGGCATGGATTCTTCGTCATCGCGCGGCAATAACAAACGGCGGATCAACTCACTCTTATCCGGGTGCCCGACGGTTATAACCGGTCCGGATTCGCCGCCCTTGAATACAAATTCCTTCTTGTCGAGCCGAAGTTCACCTTTGATTTTTTCCGAACTGTGGCACTTATAGCAGTTATGCGCAAAGATCGACCGGACCTCCAGATTGAGGTCGGAAACCTGCGTATCATTCAACTGCCCTCCGGCAAACTGATCGACATCAAAATGCGCACCGCTCGGTGTGGCGTCATCATTCCAGGGAAGCGTACTCGTCAGAAAATCGGAACCATGCGTCAGCGATGCGCCGAGGTGACCTGCGATAGACAGGCAGACAACGGTGAGCACCAGTATTCCCCTGTACAGAAACAGTTTTTGCCACGCTTGGTTCCTGACCAGGCGAACGTGCAGAAACGTAGCCACTACCGCAAACAGGAGAGTCGCTAGTCCCGACCACTTGTGAAGGTCCAGAATATCTCCACTATACTGATCCTGCGTCTCCAGTAGAAGTCCAAAGATCACCGAAAGAACGGCGCATATTGCCCCCGTTGCGAGTACAATATTGATGGCAGGACGGAGATCATGACTCCTCCTCCGGATTGCGATCAATTCCAGCAGGAGTGCCACGATCAGCAGCCCGATCGGGAAGTGCACGATCAACGGGTGTAACCGCCCGAGAAACTGCCAAAGCCAGAATTGCTCGATCATGACCACTGCGTTCGATTAGGGCACTTATGCCCAGGTCCTACCTTCTCCTGCCTCGGATAACGGAACACATCCCCTATATCGACCGGGAACCGCCTCGTATTGCAAAACTTGCGTAGCGCCAACTTCCGACGTAAAGAATCCGAGCATCGTCAGTTCCTTCATCATCAAAATAAAAGGCCTCTTCGGCGGATCCGAACTCTTGTCGTTTTCGATCGCCGCGTCATGGACCTTCTTCACAAATGCAAATTGTTCCTCGTCGTCGAGGTCAATAAAATCCTCGTGATACTCCTTTCTCGTCTCTTCATTGAAAGACGCGATGCCACCAGAAAAGAACTGTTGGTCTTCCGGCGTGTATACTTCCTTCAGCATCCGGTCAATGAACGCCGGGACACCGGCTTCAATTGCCCCGGGCGTATCCGTCTTCGGAATGATGATCCCGGCTACGGCGGTGACAACCGCAGCATCCTGTACGGTGAGAAATACCGGTGTCCAGTCAATTCCCGGTGTAGCTTTGCACCCCTTCAAGATTCCCGCGATGGCGGGAGCGGAAATTGCGCCTCCCATCAATAAGGCCGTGCGCCTCAGTGCTTCTCTTCTGTCCATATCGGTGCTATTAGAGATTTTGTTTCTTTAATTCTTCGACCGCATAGTTTGCGGCTCTTGCGGTAAAGGCCATGTAACCCAGCGAAGGATTGTGGCAAGCCGCCGATGTCATGAACGATCCATCCGTCACAAACACATTCTTGCAGGCATGAACCTGATTCCATTTGTTCAGCACCGAGGTTTTCGGATCTCTTCCCATGCGGGCAGTTCCCATCTCGTGAATCCCAAGGCCCAGCGCGACCTTGCGATCATACGGGGAGATATTCTTGAATCCTGCCGCTTCCAGCATCTCAGCTGCATCGTTGGTCATATCCTTGCGCATTTTCAGCTCGTTCTCGCGAAGAACAGCATCAAAGGTAAGCGTCGGCAGACCATGCTTGTCTTTGAGATCGCGATTCAACTTCACATAGTTCTCGTGGTATGGCAGCGTTTCACCGAAGCCGTTTATTCCCATCGTCCAGCCGCCGGGTGAAGCGACCTCTTCTTTGAGCTGTTCACCAATGCTCATCTCTTTCACTAACGCACTCCAGCCCTGCCGGCTAGCACCGCCCTGGTAGCCGAACCCCCGGATATAATCTCGGTCGTTCTTACCGATGTTGCGAAAGCGGGGAATGTAAATACCGTTGGCGCGCCGGCCGGTATAGTACATATCCTCAAACCCGTCCACCCGCGAGGATGCACCCGCCTGTAAGTGGTGATCCATAATATTGTGTCCCAGTTCGCCACTGTCGTTTCCGAAGCCATTGGAAAAACGGCTCGATACCGAATTCATCATAATGAATGTAGACCCGAACGTCGACGCGCAGAGGAAAATGACACGAGCGAAGAAATCCTCCTGAGCACCGGTCTCTGCATCGAGTACCCTGACTCCGGTTGCTTTTCCTTTCTGTTCATCATATATGATCTCATACACAACGGAATTCGGCCGAAGGGTCATGTTACCGGTACTTGCGGCAGCGGGAATTGTCGACGAGTTCGCACTGAAATACGCGCCGTACGGACAACCGCGTGAACACAGATTTCGAAATTGACAAGTTCCCCGATGCGGACTTTTGTCATGGCCCAATGGCCCCGTCAGATGAGCCGTTCGTCCGATCGTCATCACGCGGTTGAACCTTTCTTTAATCGACTTTTTGAAGTGCTGTTCGACACAGTTCATTTCCATGGCAGGGAGAAACTTCCCGTCCGGCAACTGCGGCAGCCCTTCCGCTTGTCCACTAACCCCGATGAACGACTCTACGTAATCGTACCAGGGCGCGATGTCCCTGTAACGTACCGGCCAGTCGACAGCTATTCCTTCCTTTGCATTTGCTTCAAAATCGAGATCGCTCAATCGATAGCTCTGGCGTCCCCAGGTGATAGAACGGCCTCCTACATGGTAACCACGCATCCAATCGAAGCGGTTTGTCTCGGTATAGGGATTCTCCAGGTCATTGACAAACCAATGGCTGGTCGAAGGGCGAATGGTATACCCTGTTCGTGCTTGTTTGAATTGATTCTTAAGGATTTCCTGCGTAGGTCTGTCGGCGTTGGGTAACTGCCACGGGTCTTTGGTAGCCGTGGGATAGTCGTCGGGGTGCTTCACCATTCTGCCTCGTTCGAGCACCAGTGTCTTAAGACCTTTTTCCGTCAACTCTTTCGCTGCCCATCCACCGCTGATGCCGGTTCCTACTACAATTGCATCATAGGTATTTTGCTTTACAGCATCGGTATTTAGGTACATTGTCAGGTTTGGTTTGCCCTAAAAATAGCGAACTTTTAGAAAGTTAAAAATTGAATACGCCGCTGTCGGTCCCGCCGGTAAGAACATAACCACGAACGGTTCCGGGGGTGACTTGTGTGGCATTCGTACTGAGCCTGATGGGAGTGAAACTACCCGATCAATTCCGCCAACTCCAGCCAGCGGTTGGTTTTTATTTCGACTTCTTTACTGATCACTTCAATCTCACGCGACCATTCTGTGATCTGCTGAACGTCTGCTGACTCCGTTGTAAAGCGGACTTCAAGCTCCCGCTTCCTCTTTTCGAGCGAGTCGATCTCACGTTGAAGAGATTCGTATTCCTGCTTTTCTGCGTAGGAGACTTTTCTTTTTCCGGAAGCATCGGACGGACGTTGTTGACTCTTCACAGGCTGCTCATCGACTTTCGCCTCGCTCTGCTCGTCAACCCAATCGCGATAGTCAGTATAGTTTCCATTGAACAGCCGTATCTTCCCGTCTCCTTCGAACACGAACAGTTGGTCTACCAGGTGGTCCATAAAATACCGATCGTGAGAAACAAGCAACAGGCAACCCGAGAATTGCTCGAGGTACTCCTCGAGTACGTTCAGCGTATCGATGTCGAAGTCGTTGGTAGGCTCATCCAGGATGAGAAAGTTCGGATTTGTTATCAGAAGCTTGAGGAGTTGAAGGCGTTTCCGTTCGCCACCGCTGAGTTTGCTGATATAGTTATATTGCTTTTCCGGGGGAAACAGGAAATTATCCAGGAACTTCGACGCGGATATCTGTGAGCCATCGGCCAGCGTAATGAATTCGGCAATGTCTTTGACTTCTTCAATCAACCGGTTTTCGGGACTGAGGTTGACAGCCTCCTGGGTAAAGTAGCCGATCTTCGTTGTTACACCACGAACGACCTCTCCCCGATCAGGTATCAGTGAACCCGTCAACATATCGAGAAGCGTCGACTTTCCGACGCCGTTTTTCCCAACCACCCCGATCCGATCTTTCTTCTTGAACACATAGGAAAAGTCGTCGACGATAATTCTGTCTCCGTAACTCTTGTTGATATTTACCACCTCCAGGATCTTTCCACCTTGTCGCGCTTCCCGGAAGTCTAATTCCAGTTTATCCTTCCTGAGGTTTTGCCCAGCTTTCTTTTCAAGATCGTGATATGCATCGATGCGATACTTCGCTTTCGTTCCCCTTGCTTTGGGTTGTCGTCGCATCCACTCAAGTTCTTTTTTCAGCAATTGCTTTGCTTTGTTCACTTCAATCCGGAGAAGTTCTTCGCGCTCCGCCTTCTTCTCCAGGAAGTACGCATAGTTTCCTTTATAGCGGAATATCTGGCCCCTGTCGAGTTCGACTATCTCAGTTGCCACGGCGTCGAGAAAATACCGGTCGTGTGTAACCATGATAAGTGTGATCTGCTGACCTGACAGGTAGTTTTCGAGCCATTCAATTGCCGAAAGATCGAGGTGGTTGGTCGGCTCGTCCATGATGATCAGGTCGGGCTCGAGTAAAAGCACCTGGGCGAGGAAGATTCGCTTCCGTTGTCCTCCGGACAATTCACCGAACGGCTTGTCCAGATCCGGGACCCCCAGTCGTTCGGTCACCTCATGGACCTTCGCCTCGTAATCCCAGGCTTTCAAATCCTCCATGGCCTGAAGCACCTCCTGCATCCGCTCCGGCGAGGTGCCCGGGTCGTGGATACACTCCTCGTATTCCCTGACTGCCTTGGCGACCTGGTTGGCGTCGCTGAAAAGAATGTCTTTGACAAGTGTCTCGTCCGACACCGACGGTGTCTGTGTGAGATACCCTGTCCGAACCCCGTCGCGCACAGTCACGATACCGGAGTCCGGCTCAAGCTCGCCCGTGAGGATTTTCAGAAGCGTGGATTTTCCGACACCGTTGCTACCCACAAATCCGAATTTTTCGCCCCGGGTGATACCGAGTGAAACATCTTTGAACAGCCAGCGGTCGTTAAACGTCTTGGAGATCGATTCAGCAGAAAGAATTGTCAAAGTCTGAGAGATAAAAGCCCAAAGCTACGCAAAAGCAATAACAATCTCCTTCCAGCCGGCCGGTTCAATTCCTGCTGATCTTTTTCCACAAGCTCGGCCTGCTCCGCGTAATCACCGTAACAACACTGACAATCTCATTTTCCCCTGTCGGTATGGCATTCTATTTTAAGCACTCCCAATATCAACAATAAACCAACGAACATGAAGATCAGGATACTATGGACACTACTATTGCTGGCAGGGTTTGCGTGTAAGGATGATGAAGTATTCACCGAAACGACCCCGGTACCCGAAGACGTTTTTAATCTGGAACTCTGCCCGACGCTGGTGTCGAATGTAACGGCGCTTTTTCCTGAGTCGAGTAACAACGCCGAACGGCATGCACAGCTCTTTTCTACAGGCGCCCAACAGCGGATCGTACTCACCAAAGACTCAGATGTCTACGTCAGCTTTGTTGCAGAAGGTGCCAACATCGGTAATGTGCTTGGTTATTACGTCTATAACTCCGGCTCTATGCCGGGGTCGTCTGGCGATATCGACAAGCAACTGATCTTTCCGAACGTCGACAATGCCTACCTAAACCCCGGAGATACCCGGCGACTGGGGAATACGCAGATCAAGGCGGGCACAGTGATCGGCTTCTTCCTGATTGTCGGCGGATATCGCGGAGACGGCGTGTATTTCAAGAATCCAACCTATTACACCGACCACACCTGGAATACGGACGGCGCGCGGCAACATGTACTCTATCGCGAAGCGGAGTGCGGCGCGATTGTCATCGGGTTTGAAGACAAAAAAGCCGGCAACGCAGACCAGGACTTTAACGACATCATCTTCACAGTGTCAGACAACATCTCGGATCTTGAGACTACGTCGTTCAACATCGAGGGTGTTCCTACACTATCAAACTAAAGTGTAACGTCGCTTAGCTTTGCTTCTTGGACTCCTGGTACTCTCGGTACATCTGGTGAAAGAACTCTTCCACCGATAGTCCATGAATGCTTAGCAACCTGCAAAGGCTCCTTAATGTGATGTTGGCTTTGCCCTTTTCGATACGCCAGTACTGTACGCGTGGCAACTCGAAGTCATAGGCAAAATCCTCATGACTGCTATATCCTTTTTTCTTTCTAAGCGTCGTGAGACGGGCGCCGATGCGCTCAAGTGTGTTACTTAATGCTTCCTCTTTCACAACTAAAGACAATTTACAGTTTCAAAAAGCAAACAAGTTGACTACAAATCGAGAGAGGTTTTACCCCGCGTAGCGCTACATCTTCTATGATGCTCCATTAGTCACCATTCAGAAAAAATCAAGCCAGCGGACTGCAAACTCAGGCACGTCATTTTACCCGTATCATTGTGATCGTTACTGAAGAACAGAAAATTGAGGCTTTTGCCTTTTATCAGGAGGCCATAGAACTGCTCCAGGAGAGTGGTTATGACTTCATGCTGGGTGGTGGATTCGCCACCTTTCACTATACCGGCGTATTCCGGGACACGAAAGATCTCGACATCTTTTGCAAGGCATCAGACTATCCCGGTATTCTGAAACATTTCGCGAAGAAAGGCTACGAGACACAGCTTACCGATGTGCGCTGGCTGGCAAAAATACTAAAAGGCGAGTATTTCATCGATTTGATCTTCAATTCCGTGAATAATATATGTACAGTTGACGACGCCTGGTTCGAGCACGCCACTCACGGTGAATTTGCCGGTTTGCCCGTTAAATTCCTCTCAGCGGAAGAACTGATCTGGTGCAAATCGTACGTTCAAAACCGCGAGCGATTCGATGGTGCCGACATCAACCACGTGTTGCTGAAACACGGAAAAAAACTCAACTGGCGGCGGTTGCTCTCAAGACTTGATGCACACTGGCATCTGCTGCTCGCGCAACTGATCATGTTTCAGTTTGTCTATCCTGCTGATTTCCACGACATCATTCCGCGCTGGCTGTTCGACGAACTGATGAAACGCGCTCAAGAGCAGTACGAACTACCCCAGACCATTGAAAGAGTGTGTCGGGGTCCGATAATAGACAACACTCAGTATTCCATCGATATAAAGGAATGGGACTACAAATCCTATACGATCAAAACAGTCTGACATGAGCGAAGTTACCAAGACCCGTATCGCTGCCGTTGGCGACCTTCACGTTCGCGAAACGGACAAGGGGAAATGGATCGAGTTCTTCAAGGAAGTCTCGCGTCAAGCCGATATTCTGCTGATCTGTGGCGATCTCACCGATACCGGCGATGAAGCGGAGGCAGAAGTACTTGCCGGCGAACTGCTGGCGTGCACGGTGCCTGTAGTCGCAGTGCTCGGCAACCACGATTTCGAGAAAGGACGGCATAAGCTGATCCGCCAGATTGTGCATCGAGACGATGTCACGATACTCGACGGCGAAGCGATCGTTGTTTCTGATATCGGATTTGCCGGCATCAAGGGATTCGGTGGCGGGTTCGACAATCACATGCTATCTATGTTCGGCGAGGGGGCGATGAAAGCGTTCGTGCAGGAAGCGGTAGACGAGGCGCTGCGGCTGGACCGGGCCCTCGCCCGGCTCGATGCGGAGCACAAAGTTGAAAAGAAGGTCGTGCTGCTGCACTACTCACCCCTTCTTGAAACAGTTGTCGGCGAACCGGAGCCGATCTATCCCTTTCTCGGATCGACGCGCTTAGCGGAACCGTTGAACCGCCGCAACGTCGTCGCAGCATTTCACGGACATGCGCATGTAGGAACATTGGAAGGAAAGACCGCTGCTGGTGTGCCTGTATTCAACGTCAGCAAGCCGCTCCTCACTCGATTGGGTTATGAATGTCCTTTTTTCGTCTTTGAAACCTGAAAGAAGGTAACCACCAGCTGCGTTATCGAAACGTGTTCAGATGTACCGAAACCGGCGTTTGACAGGTGAGAAAGCCGCTGAACAGCCTTTTTTGTTAATTCGTTCTCTTTTCTTACACATTTGGCGCGCTGCCCGTATTAACAACTACCTTTCAAAAGATAAAAGGCGCCTTAAGACCCGTGATAGATGTTTAAGAAGATCGGAAACCTGTGGATAATTGACGACGACCCGATGGCTTCTTTCTATATAAAGAGGCTGGCGGAGTTGGGCGAACTGGCAAATATCATTACCATCTACGACAAGGCGCGAGGCGCCCTGGACTACCTGCTGCACCACCGGCATTCGGATGAGCACCTCCCCGATGTCATTCTCCTGGATATCTACATGCCCGAGATGGATGGTTGGACATTCCTGAAAGTCTTTGCTGACACGCAAAGCCAGTTCGCGAAACCCATCGACATTTTCATCATCAGCTCATCTGATCATTTGAAAGATATCAACAAGGCCCGATCGATCCCGCATGTAAAAGCGTATTTGCAGAAGCCTGTAACGATGGAAGTATTGAAGAATCTTGTCGCCGTGGAGACGGACGACGGCTCACAGTGATCATCGTTCTTTGCCACAAATTTCACCAAAAAACACGAATGAAAAAGGCTGTTTGATTGCCCTAATTACGAAGGCGAGGTATCCGACGTTACGAATGCGTTAACGGATAACCAGACGAGAGCCACGATGTTGTCTTAGTCCTGACAAACGAAAAAAGTCCGCGTTAGAACGCGGACTAAGTTGTCAGAGCCCCCTGCCGGGATCGAACCAGCGACCTACTGATTACAAGTCAGTTGCTCTACCAGCTGAGCTAAGGAGGCGAATGAGGCTGCAAAATTAGTTTAAGCACGGATTCCTCCAAACAATTGGAGAATTCTTTTCCGAAAATACCAATAGTAATGCCCACTACGGCTCGGCAACTACGTTCCGGCGAGGCCTCCTCCCCTTCCCGGCGTCGGTCTTGATGCTGCTGTCAAACGGTATTCGAAACTGATAACCAATATCTTCGGCCCTGGCATCGTCGAGTACGTCGAGACCGTACCGTATCTTCCTGGGATCATCATACACAAAGGTGCCGAACAACCTGTCCCACACGGAGAAGATGCTACCGTAATTGGTGTCGGTCCACGGCCGCTGGTGGTGGTGATGGAACTTGTGCATGTTGGGCGTGACAAATACATAACTCAGTGGTCTATCGAGCCAACGCGGTAATTCAATGTTACTGTGGGTGAAGTACGTGAAGAAGACGGTGCAGATCCGGTAGAAGAAATAAAAGGCGATCGGCGCACCTGTCACGATAACTGCGATCAGCGCAAATATCTCCCGCAGCGCAAAATCGCCGGGATGATGACGTGTACCCGATGTAGCGTCGAGATGTGTGTCGCTGTGGTGGATCATGTGAAGTCTCCACATCCACGGTACCCGGTGCAACAGCACGTGCACAAAGTACTGCGCGATCAGCTCAAACACCAA
This sequence comes from uncultured Roseivirgaceae bacterium, assembly GCA_964438975.1. Lineage (GTDB taxonomy): Bacteria > Bacteroidota > Bacteroidia > Cytophagales > Cyclobacteriaceae > Chryseosolibacter. Next base: position 128,177 of record CAYTMU010000003.1, read on the forward strand.
AATGGCTAACAACAACTCCATCCAAACCGGCAACTCGACCAGGTGAAGCAACCCGAATTCCTCGCGTCTCAACCATTCGAATACCCCTACCGTTGCAATCCCGAACAGTCCGTTGATGACGAGCGTCGTAGCGAGGAATACGAAGTTGACTCCGATGTGTCTCATCTTGTTGTAACCGAATCGGAACAGTGGAATGCTGCCTTCCAGTATCCAACAAAATGTCAGACATGCAAATACCCATGCGGCGCGTTGCCACAATGGCATGGACTCAAAGAAATTCAGAAACGATTCCATTATTTAAGAAATCCAGTAGCACGAAGACCAGCAGGTGTTTATTCCTTTGTGTTCTTAGTGCTACTGTATTCGCAACATCACATCATACCTACTTTATCGCCACGGGGACTTCCACATTCTCCCAGCGAAGTACAAGGCCTTGGTCTTTTACTTCATAGACGAGTCTTTCGGTCAGTGCTACGCGCTTGGGTTTCACTTTTACGAGTAACGCATCCTGCGCTGGATCCCTGGATGTCGCGCCACCTCGCACCGTTCCCCACTGGCCGGTCTGTTTGCTGAAGATGATCGTCCATTCTTTCTCGCCGGGAATCGCATAAATGCTGTACTGCCCCGCCGGTAGGGTCTTGCCTTCTACCTTGATGTCTTTGTCGGTTGCGAATATCGTAGCCTCGTTCGCTCCAGCCCGCCATACTTCACCGTAAGCATGCATATCGGGGAAAATCTTCCTGTTGTTGACAGCAGGACTACTGTAGTCAATCGTGATGTTGGCACCGTTAATGGTTCCCTTGGCTTGCGCCGGGGGGCTCGCCCGATTCGCCTTGTCTCCTTGTGACATCACTGCCGTGGTCGCCAAAAGCAAAACCACCAGCGTCGCAAAAAACTTCATATTCGTTTTCATAAGTAAACTGTTTGGGTTAGTCAGGCTAGATCTGTCCGGGCAGTTGGATACCGCCACTCAGAACAAGTAATTCTAATTAGCAATTTCCGCGGACTTCACAAAATTTAGCCTACCCAAATTCCGGTGGTGGAACTTCCGATGTACGCTGGAACGCGGGGTGCCCTATACCCGCGACAACACGCGGAAAGGGAGCAAGAGAATTGCGCTGACAAATTTGAAGATGAGCTCAATCGTCAGCCCGACGATCCTGAACGGCAACAACACCAGCCAGAGGAGGGGAAACAAGATAGCTACTACCACGGCCAATGGCCAACAAATAACAAGCAGGACGCACCAGAGAAGAATACTCAGAAACAGATTCATAAAAGCGACATAAACAGTATTGTTGTCGCTCATATCAAAAGACCGGCCAGATTTCTCTATCGCCAATACGATCCGGAAATACAGCACCTCATTCTCTCATGCCCTCAAAATGGACACTTGAGTGTTCGAAGGCGTACACTGACCTGGACAAACATGCTGTGGATGTAATCGTTACTTCATCACAAAGCCCGGCAACGGTGTCAACTCAACCTTGCGAAACTCAACTTCAGAACCCTCGGCCTGCAACGCGATATTCCCTTCGCTGGCGGTGCAATCCGTTCCGTGATTGACTAACTCGCCGTTGACCCAAACCTTGACGCTGTTCGCGACACATTCTATCACCATACTGTTCCATTCACCGACTGGTTTCTCGGAACCATCTGTGAGATTGAGGATTCGCCGCCCCTTTCCTTCCGTAACTCCCCACTTCTCCTTTGGTCCGCGGCGTGCCTCCATATCGGGCACGGCAATGTCTTCGACGATGCACCAGAAGTCGCCTGCGTTTTCATGCATCATCTGAACTTCGATCGACTTTGGAAACATCGCATAAAGTGCGCGTGGTGTAGATGCGTGTACCAATACGCCGCAGTTCCCTGGAGTACCCGCAAAGCGGTATTCGACTTCCAGACGATAATCACTAAAAACCTTATCCGTGATAATGTGTCCCCGGGGTGTGCCCATACTCACCAGCATTCCGTTTCGCACTAGAAACGGGCTTTCGACAGTTGCATCGTTATCCATGTCAGGAACATCGATATGCCAACCGGAAAGGTCGACTCCATTGAATAAGCCGACTCGTTCAGATTGCGAGGGCCGGCCGCTCGCGCATGCCAGAAGTATCGCGGCCGCAGCCATCGATGTAATGATATTTTTCATATAGATAGTGTTGGAACAGGTCCCCTGCAAAATATAGAATCCCAGCCAAAATCAATATCCCGGCTTCAACTGGCCTTCGTAACGGGCTTTGAATTTCTTGAATCTCGGTATAGACACACGCACTACATACGGGACCTTGGGATTGTGATGGATGTAATCCTGATGGTATCCCTCAGCGCGGTAGAACTTATCAAGTCCACGTATCTCCGTGACGATTGGATCGTCGAATAACGGCTGATATTTTACCAGTGCGTTCTCGGCCACGACCTTCTCATCCGCATTGCGATAAAAAAGGATTGAGCGGTACGACGATCCGACATCGGGACCCTGGCGGTCCCTCGTTGTCGGGTCGTGGGAAAGAAAGAAGACCTCCACCAACTCTTCGAATGTGATGACGGCCGGGTCGTAATACACCAGCACCGATTCGGCATGTCCTGTGGTCTCTGTGTTAACCAACTCATACGTAGGATTCGGCACGGTGCCGCCGGCGTAGCCTGACACAGCGGAATCCACACCCACTACTGCTTCGAATATATGTTCCGTGCACCAGAAGCACCCGCTGGCAAACGCCGCGACTTCCTTGCCAGCATGGCCGTCCGCTGAAATGAGTCGAACGGGGGCGTCGGGAGCCTTGATTCCACTCTGGCCGCATGCTATTAACAAGATCATGGGAACGGCCAGCATGCAAAAAGTTATTGTCCGCATGGCTAAAGGTACTCATTATTGCCGTCCTCACCCAAACGCCTTCGCGACCGGGTAACTAGAAAGACCGTTGGCATGATCTTTTTAGTCCGATATAGATTTTGAAATCCTCAGCCTTGGACGGAAGAGTTGGTAATTCAGCCTATCTTTATTGGTAATGTTATCCGCGGAACTGCCGGGTGATTCAGATGTGTGGAACGACGTATAAAGCCTTTCCGTGATGTCATTGACAAACAACGCCCATAAAACCACTGCAGGACACCAATTGACACTTTCTTACGACCAGTTGAAGGAATTGCCGATACCCGTATACTTATGCGATGCTGCGGGTTATGTCACCGCCTTTAACGAACCTGCAGCGGACCTGTGGGGCATCCGTCCTGTTCCGGGAACAGTTCGTTGGTGCGGCGCATGGAAGTCGTACGACCTCAACGGCATTCCGCTTTCGCCGGACGCAACACCTGTGGCTCGGACTTTTGCCTCCGGAAACGCTGTGTCCAATCAGGAGATTGTGGTTGAGCGACCCGACGGCTCGCGCTCCCATGTCATTCCTCATTCGAATTTGTTGTATGACGAAGGTGGCATTCGGACAGGCGCGATAAACATACTCACCGACCTGACGGCACATCGGGCGTACAACAAGCTTCTCTCAAAGACCGAGGATCTCCAGCGCACTGCGGACAGTTTGAGAAAGAGTGAGGAACGGTATCACCGGATGACGGCGCAAGTTGAGGACTATGCGATTATTCTGTTATCGCACGAAGGACTTATCGAAAACTGGAATAAAGGCGCTGAAAAGATCAAGGGATACAGTGAACACGAAGTTATCGGTAAGAGCTTCAAGCTATTCTATACCGCCGACGACCAGCATGCTGGTCTGCCTGACCAATTGCTCAACATGGCGATCCGAAATGGAAAAGCGACACATGAAGGATGGAGAATGCGCAAAGATGGAAGCCGGTTCTGGGGTAGCGTAGTACTCACTACGGTTTACAACGATGACAATACTGTACTGGGCTTCACCAAAGTCACACGCGACTTGACTGAAAAGAAACTAGCGGAAGAGAAGTTACGTGCAACGTCGTACATTCTTGAGCAAAAAAACAAAGAGCTCGAAATGATAAATGAGCATCTCTCGTCCTTCGCCTATATTTCCAGCCACGACCTCCAGGAGCCGTTGCGAAAAATACAGACCTTTTCTGACAGGATACTCGAGACCGAATACGAAAACCTGTCGGAAAAAGGAAAGGACTATCTCTTGCGAATGCAGGCGGGCGCGTCAAGGATGCAGAAACTCATCCGCGATATTCTGGCGTATTCACGTACTGCTCTTTCTGAGAAAAGATACGAGCGCACTGACCTGCAGGAACTGCTCAATCACGCCATCGTGGAGTTGGACGTTATGATCCTGGAAAAGAAAGCTGTCATCGAGTATGACCTGCTGCCCACGGTGATGGTCATTCCTTTTCAGATTCAACAATTGTTCAACAACTTGTTGAACAATGCGATGAAGTTCTCCAAGCCAGACGTTCCGCCTTATATCCAGATCAAAGTTGATATCGTCGACGGGCAACAACTGGAGCAGTCGCACACGCCGGTGACGAAAGAATATCTTCACATCTCGTTCCACGACAACGGCATTGGATTCGAGCCCGAGTACAGCAGGAAGATATTCGAAGTATTCCAACGTCTGCACGGCCGACAGGAGTACGGCGGGACGGGTATCGGATTAGCTATCTGCAAGAAGATTATCGATAACCACGGCGGATTTTTGTCAGCCGAAAGTACCCTTGGCGAAGGAGCTACGTTCCATGTCTACCTCCCCTTGCGCCGCTGAGTTGCCTGTTTTTTTGCATTCGACGTAGTAACTGATAAATTGCATCGATTCATCACCCAGGCAGGTCGGAAAATGACGAAAGTTAACTACCTTCTCCCACTGTTCACTGTTTTGTTCATGAGTTGCGTACCTGATACGGGTCCGGATTCTCCGCTCGCTGACTTTCCGGTATTCTACAAGGAAGGACACCGCGGCAGTCGGGGATTTATGCCGGAAAATACAATCCCTTCAATGAAGAAAGCGATCGAAGACGGGGCAAATTTTATTGAAGTCGACATTCAGATCAGTCGCGATCATCAAGTACTGGTTGCTCATGATCCACACATCAACTATCAATTCTCGTTGTTATCCGATGGAAGCGAAATTCCCGAAAAGAATCGTCACAAATATGCCTTGTACCACATGTCGTATGACTCCATCCGGATGTTCGACGTCGGCACGAAATACCATCCTGGTTTTCCGCAGCAGGAGAAACTGAAGGTCGCCATTCCTACCCTCGGTGAACTCATCGATTCGGTAGAGCAGTTCACAATCGAAAAAGGATTTGATCCGGTCATCTACAATATCGAGATAAAATCACGTCCCGACCAGGATGGGATCCTGCAACCGGAACCAGCCCGACTGATCGACCTGGTGATGGAAGTTGTGCGATCCAGGGATATCGGGAAGCGCTTCTACATTCAGTCCTTTGATATCCGCCAGATCCAGGAAGTCCACAACCGGTATCCTGGAGTAGCGATCGGTTTTCTCACGGGAAACAACAGTCTTTCGCTTGAGCAAAACCTGGAGAACATCGGATTCATCCCCGATATTTATAGTCCACACTATAACATGGCAACGAAAGCCCTCGTCGACAGCGTCCATTCGAAAGGAATGAAGTTCGTACCCTGGACGGTGAATACACTGGAGGAAATGAAATTGCTCAAAGACATGGGCGTCGACGGTATCATTACCGATTACCCGAATCTGTTTGCGGCGCTGTTTGATGAGTGACACCGGTTCTTACCGCACTTTCACGAGCGTTTCTTCCGCATCGCGCATATCGTAGGGCAGTCGGAACACGCTGCCGTCCAAGTCACCCAGGTACATATGTGATTCGCTGAACTTATCCGGGTTTCCGTCTGCCCACAAGTACATGAATGGTGACTTTCCGTTCACCACGCGGCGAACATAATTGTGATTGCGTTCGCTGTCAGCTGTTACCTGCTTCCCACGCTGCCACGTCAAACCGCGGTCATTACTTTCCCAAAGTAGCAATTCGCCGCCTGCGCCGTGCGGCTGCGGACCTGCCTCCGTAGGCGCCACAATCCGCCAGTATTTGGCATCGAGAAAAAGGCTGCCCATATCGTAGTTGTGGTCGGACTCCGCAATCTTTCGTTCGAACCATCGCCCATCACGTCTGAAAAGGATCATCCACTCACGTCGACCATTCTGAGGGCCCGGCTCATGGCCATCGCTGATCACATACAAACATACCGGGTTTCCTTCGGCGTCCGCATCCGCATCACAGAGGTAAACATTCTTATGTCTTGTATGATAATCGAGCACGCGCGCGGGAGAAGCTATCTCTTCCAATGGTAAAGTGAGTCGCTGATAATCTGCCGACTGGAAACTGTTTCCAAAATCGCGCGTCTCAAGATAGTAGACGTTCGTCCGCTTGTCGACGTTTCCATCCGGATGCCAGTTGAAAAACGTGAACAGCCAGTTGCCGCGATGGCTACTCACCTGATAGTGTCCTGACCTCGCGTAACCCGGACTCCGGATGCCGGCGAGTTTGATATCTTCACTCCAGTGCGCGCCATCGCTACTTTTTTCAAAGAACAGTTCCCGCACACCGGTGTACTTTGTAAAGAAATGAAAATATCCGTGGCCTTTCACGAAGACCGGCTGGGGATACGTCATCTCTTCTTCCGTTATCCGTTCAAAGGACGAGATATCATACGGTCGTATACTCCGATACTTATACCCCATTCGCTGCGCACCTCGCCCGCTGACGTATACCCAGATGAAACCACGATCGTCGATCATCAGGCTTGGATTATCGTGAGGGTCATCAACACCACCCTTGTCGTGTACAACAACGGGTTTGGAAACACGCTTCTTTCGATGGTCAAAACTTCCGATCATACAGAGAAGATGTTTCTCGCCGGGGCCAGTTGTTCCGCCATATACAAAAAACGTTTTGTCGACCTCCTGCGAGTAGATCGCCAGGGGACTGTGATGCGCAGTGTACGTGCCGAGCCCTCCCGAATATTTGTCTCCATACGCAGAAAACTGACCCAATGTGAACCAGATACCTCGGTAACCATCTACGGTCTGATTGTTGCGATCCTGGGAGAGACCATTAAGGGTGAATAGCAAAATGAGAACTACGAACATTAACCTGTTCATCGCTGTGCTGTTACTTCATCAAGATCAATCGTTCCGAAGAGATACTCTCGTCTGTCTTCCGGTTTAAGACATACTGGTTTCCCGAAACTTTCGCAGATCTGACAGCATATGATTCAACACCATGACCGTTGTTGAACTGAATCCGGTTATTGTTGATAGCCACTCTTTCACAGCTTCGGTATTGAAACTCCATCATCACTCCACTTCGATCATTGCCTTCGATGAAGTTCTCCGAAACATTGATATCCCTGCTCTCCGCGATAGTCAAACCATAATATCCGTTGCGCGCGATCTCGTTTCGTATAACGTCTACATCGTGGCACTGGTCAATTGCCACGCCGCTGCCACGCGGCGATGTATCCAAACGACTATCCTCTACCCTAACCTTGGCGCAATGCGTCAGCAACAGGTTGTGTTGCAGCGCAGGGCCGGGCACTATACTCGAACCATTCTCGGTAAAATCGCAGCGTAAAACATTGACCCCGCTGGCTCCGCTGATAAAGACCCCGTTGAAGGTGCAGTTCTGTACTGTAAGATTGATGAGGTGTATATTTTTCATCTGTCCCTCCCGTTGTGCCCGGAAGATGATCCCGCCGCGATTTCCCGGATTGCGATACGACCGGGCGGAATTCGGGTCACTTGGCGGTTCCGGACGAACAGATCCTTCCACGATAAGATCGCGGATCGTCACGTTGCTGAGGTCGTCTGATGCATTAACCATGGCGTCCCGCATACCCGATGCGGGATCGAGGAAGATTTTGGTCGAAGCACCACGTCCCGCCAGCGTCACGCCACTGGGTACATTCAGTGTTTCGGAGAGCGTATGCAGACCGGACTCGGCGATAACCCACCGTCCGGTTCCGGCAGCGGCGTCCAGCGCCTCTTGCAGCGATTGTCCTGGCGCAACGACCCGGGCATTCTCCGGTGTTTTGTACGATGCCGTAGCAAGCGCGCCTGCGGGATAACCCGTAGTCCCGGGTTGAAGTCTTCCGTTTTGTGTTGGCTTGATCTTGCCAGGTGTCCGGAACGCGGTTAGGATACTCTCCATTGCGGTGGGACGGATAGAATCGGCAGCAGCCTGCGTATGCGGCATAGACAAGCCCATGGCAGCGTAGTGGCGATACACATACTCATAGTCATCGCGTACGCGCTTTGCTCGCTCGGATATTTTACCGTAACTGAACGGTGACTCTCCCATCAGAAAGCCCGCGGTGAATTCATAACCAAGTGCAATCCTGTTGTTACCGATACTGAATAAGTCCAGCCCCTGTGTGTAGGCGACGCGCGCAGCTCCCGCGAACTCTCCGAGGCCAAGCTGAACGTGGGCTTGGTCGCGCATTGTCTCCTGACATTGTCCGTTCGGATAAATATATTTGAAAAGACTGCCGTTAACTGGTCCATAGAGAAAGTGCTGGATCGCGTTGTTGAACATGTCGCGATTGTCAGTGAAGATTGCGATCGCGAGAATTGAATGAATGATAGCACCGTCCCAGTTGCCATTTGCCTGCGGATAATAGTACCGCATGAGCGGATAGTACACCGTCATCAACATGTTGGTAAAACTGTCGATCTCGTTTTGTTGCCAGCCTGCGTCCGTATAGCGCAGGATCTCGGCAGCATTACACAACTGATGTCCCGTCCATCCGGCAAGCAGCTTCGCGTCGTTGTAGTCGAAACTCCAAAGAGCCCCGGACCATGCGTTCAGAATGTCTATGGTCTTGCGGGCATATGCCTGGTCTTTCGTGATATACCAAATCAGGGCACAACGGTATGCTAACCGGGAGCCGGCTGAAAGGTCCGCCCCACCGATATTTGGTCGCCCATAGGGACCTCGCATGACATGTGCTATTGGCTTGATCTCGAACTCGAGGTCAGTCTCGGTCTTCATTCGCTCAAAGGCATCTTTCCAGGGCTGCGCGTTTTGCGAGACCTTCGTACGCATGTATTCGAGATCCTCAACGGATTGATTGATACCAGGATGAAGAAATTCCTGGGCTATTACACTGCACGGCGCCAGGAACAAGAGAATGGAGAAAAGAGATGGATTGATCATGAAGGACGGGGTTGAACTGTGAATCGAATAGAAAGGAACCTTCCCGACCGATGCTAATACAATATAGCAATACGAATTAAAAAACGGTTGCGCAATCGCTGCATTTTTTACGCGATCCCCCTTTCATTTTCAGTGAAACAGGGTAACCCCTCAGTCGCCCGTTTTCGGCTTAATCTCCCCAGCGTCAATCGCATCGTACACCACTTGCTGAATCTGCGTCCGCGTATTGAGCCGGTAAAGACGTGTATTCGCCCGGGTTGGGTGCACGCGATTGGAAAGAAAGATATATAAGAGTCGGGTATCGGGATCAACCCAGGCGAAGGTTCCGGTAAAGCCCGTATGCCCGAAACTCAACGGGCCGGCTCCTTTTGCCGTGTTATTATTGACACCAACGTATTCCAGGTTGGGCTTGTCGAACCCAAGGGCGCGGCGGTTGTTGTTCTCGGGGAACTGTGTGTTGCTGAACTTGCGCAGTGTTGCGTCAGCGATATATCGCTCACCTCCGTAGGCTCCCATGTCGAGGTACATCTGCATGAGCTTGGCAAGGTCATTCGCATTGCTGAAAAGTCCGGCGTGACCGGATACCCCGCCCATCATCGACGCATTTTCATCGTGAACAAGTCCGTGTACTGGCTGTCGCCGGTAGAGATAGTCGCTCTCGGTAGGCACGATCTGCGCGGCGGGATATTTCTCCAACGGATTGAATGTTACGGTTGTGGCACCTAGCCTGGAATAAAAATGCTCGTCCAGATAGTCCTCAAATTTTCCGTCGATCATACTTTCCACCACACGAGGTGCGAGCATAAAGAAGAAATCGGAATAGACGTATTTCTTCTCCGGCAGCAGGGGCGATTTCCGGATACCGTTAACCATCTTGTCGGAGTATTTGCGGTGGATGAAGAGTTTGTCGCTCAGCCTGACCGGAAACCGTTTCGACGAGTCGCGGCGGATCGTCGCCCATTTGTAGCTACCGTTCTCCCGGTATGTGTGTTGGTAGAAAGAAATGAAGGGGATCAACCTTCCCTGGTGCGTGAGTAAGTCCGACATCGGTATACCGGATTTGTTTGAACGTTGGAATTTCGGCAGGTACTCGCCCAGTGTCGCATCGAGCCTGAACTTCCCTTCGTCATATAACTTCATCAACGCCGCCATCGCAGTGGATATTTTGGTGACGGATGCGAGGTCGTACAAGTCATCTGGCTTCACAGCTACGGTGTCGCTATACGAATGAACTCCGTAGGATTTGTGAAACACCACCTTTCGGTCGCGCGCAACAAGAACCTGGCACCCAGGTATCGCTTTGGCAGCGAGGGCCTGCGCAACAAGCGAATCGATCCCGACAATGAGTGTTTCGGAATCTATGCCAACCTCTTCGGGAAGCGTATAGCCCAGGCGAATCCCTCCCTCAACATCAAGTCCATCACCTTCATGGAATATATCTCCTCCTTCGATCTCAAGTCGGCCGGTCGCGCTGGTGGCACCGAATATCAGTTGGGCCGCAAGGTCCTGAGTGTCGGCATCATCATGATAAGCAACGATCAGTCCTGCGGCTGTCTGCGCGCCCGATATCCTGGAGAGCACCTCGGGGCGGTCGAACAATGACAGAATAAAAATGTGTTGCACGCTGAGTTCTGCGACCATGTCTACGACGTCTGACGAAAGATCGACGCCTCCCGGGAGGGGCGCCGGCGTCTCGTGAAAGCTGCCGATGATGAGATTGTAGGGTGCCAAGAGCGCCTTCACCGAGTCAACTTCTACGCGTCCGGCGTTGTGTCGGATTGCAAAATGGCTGACGCGGGAGTAACGAGCCAGAACACTTTGGAAGACCGTAGGAATTCCGGGGCCGATGGAAACAGAGGCGATCCGCAATGTGTCGAGTCCGCGCAACGGTAGCACATGGCGCTCATTTCTCAGGACCGTCAACGAAGCTTCGATCAGTTTCCTTTTCATCAGGAGGTGGTGCGCTGGCGTTGTCACCTGTGCGAAGACGCGGGGCGATACTGAGAAAAAGAAGGAAGCAACGGCAAGAGCGAGTGTGGTTCTCATCGGCGATTTGTTAAATTATTTGCTCCGGAAGGTGATTATTCGCGGTCGTTGACAAATATACGCCATGCTGTGGTTGTAGGAATGGCGCCGCCCACCGGCAGCAAACGTTTCATTGACCGGATATTCCCGGCACCCGGGAAATAAGATTACCTTTAACACGTGAAGGATTTCTCGATCACCGCCACGTACACCGACCTGTATCAGTTGACTATGGGACAGGTATATTTCCTGCAGGGGTCGGCCCGGAAGCAGGCAGTCTTCGATTACTTCTTTCGCAAGATTCCGTTCGGCGGAGGATACGTCGTCTTCGCAGGACTCGGAGACGTGTTGCGTATCCTCGAAGATCTCCACTTTTCCCTGGATGACATCGATTACCTCCATAGTATCGGACTAAACGACGAGTATCTCACCTTTCTTCGCGACTTTCACTTTTCGGGTAACGTATATGCACCTCGTGAAGGAGATGTGGTGTTCCCAGGTGCCCCGATCATCCGGGTCGAAGGCACCTTGCTCGAAGCGCAGCTGGTGGAAACGGTGCTGCTGAATATCCTGAACTTCCAGTCCCTTGTCGCAACCAAGGCGGCACGTATCAAGGCTGTCGCCGGAGACAAGATCCTCAGCGATTTCGGTCTGCGACGAGCACAGGGACTTGGCGGTTATCACGCCGCCCGCGCGGCAATCGTCGGTGGATTCCATTCCACCAGCAACGTAAAGGCGGCGATGGACTTCGGTATTCCGTGTGCGGGTACTCAGGCGCACTCCTTCATTCAAAGCTACGGCGACGAACTCCTGGCCTTCCGCGATTTCGCCTCGAAACGGCCCGAAAGCTGCGTGTTACTGGTCGACACATATGACACGCTCCGGTCCGGGATACCCAACGCCATTGTAGTAGCCAAGGAGATGGAAGCGCGCTCACAACGACTGCTTGCCGTGCGGCTGGACAGCGGCGACCTCGCATACCTGTCAAGAAAAGCACGAGAAATGCTAGACGATGCCGGTCTGCATGATGTGAAGATCAGCGTGTCGAATCAACTCGATGAATACGTTATCAGAAGTCTCGAGGAACAACAGGCTCCGATCGATATTTACGGCGTGGGTACAAGCCTCGTTACGGGTGCCCCCGACGCAGCACTCGACGGTGTGTATAAACTCTCGTCGTCGGATGGCAAGCCGAGCATCAAACTATCTGAGAATCTTGCAAAAACCACCCTTCCCGACCGCAAGCAGGTTTATCGCATACTCAATGGCGACAATCGTTTCTTCGGAGCGGATGTTGTCACCCTTCACGACGAGAACGGCGTCGACCGGATGTATCACCCGATCGACCCCGACAAATCCATGTCCCTGCAAGGACTGAAGCAAGAACCGTTGCTGTCACCTGTCATGGAGGCAGGAAAGATCGTCGGCGATATGCCAGGTCTTGGAGACATCGCTGCATATTCCGCCTCCCGGTTGGCGCAGCTTGCCCCGGAACACAAGCGTTTCGAATATCCGCACATTTACAAAGTGGGTATCAGTGCCAACCTAAGGGAACTCCGAAATGAATTGAAACGTCAATACAACCGTTAACCATGCGAACACTCATTGTCGTTGATCTCCAGAATGATTTTGTCGCCGGCGGTAGGCTGGAAGTACCCCATGGTGAGCAGATCGTACCTCTCGTAAATGAACTCATCGGGCAGTTCGACCTCGTCGTGGCGACGCAGGACTGGCACCCGGATTCTCACAAGAGCTTTGCGTCAAATCACGACGACAAAAAGCCGTTCGAAGTTATTTCCCTCGGCGGACTGCAACAGGTGCTGTGGCCCGATCACTGCGTACAGGGCAGCCGTGGTGCAGAGTTTCATCCCGACCTGAATATGAATTCAGTGGAGGCTATCTTTCGTAAAGGGATGGACCCGGAGATTGACAGCTATAGCGGATTCTATGACAACGGCCGGAAGCGATCAACAGGTCTTGCCGGCTATCTCCGTGAACGCAAGGTAGATTCGGTATATGTTTGCGGGTTGGCCGCCGACTACTGCGTGTACTTCACTGCTAAGGACGCCCTTCAGCTCGGATTCAAGACATTCTATATCGAAGATGCTGCGCGCGCCATCAGCCCACGCAACTTCGACGACGCGCGACAGGATCTGCTCGGCGCCGGAGCCGTGTTTATCAATAGCGATCAGATCCTGGCTCACGGGAGATGAGATTCCTGGCACGACTACAAAGGGCGCTGCGACGCGTCCGCTACCGGTGCAGATCGTTCCTGGAACAAGTGCCCGATCATACAGTATTGCTCCTTCGTACGATTCAGAGAATTTCGCTTCGCGTCACGTCTGCATTCATCCCTGCACTTTTGACGATCTTGTTATCGATCGTCCTGTACATCGTGGGTTTCGAGGACATCTATCTACAGCACAACGATGTGTACATGGCACAGCGTTCGATACTCTTTCTTCTTGGATTTCTTTTCTCGATCCGGTTCATCGTCATGTTACCGGATTTGGAACGATGGCGCGCTCGACTGTTCAACCTGATGCTGGTGGTTTTGGTGTTCTACCTCAATCGCCTGGCTGCCGAAATCCCGGAACTGTTGCCGGGTTCATCCACGTTCATTATCCGGAAACTCGCTTTGATCACGGGGATAATCCTGCTGTTCTTTATCGAAGTCTCGCACATTCTGCGATTCATCTACCGGCGTGGACTAAACCCCGCTCTCCTGTTCGTAGGGAGTTTCGCGACATTTATCGTTATCGGGGGATTTCTGTTGTTGTTGCCCAACGCGACCCGCGTACCCATCCACCCGGTTGACGCGTTCTTCACGGCGGCAAGTGCCGTTTGTGTAACGGGACTGCCTGTCGTAGATACGGCGACAGCGTTCACAATGACCGGCCAGGTGATCCTGCTGATCCTCATTCAGATCGGTGGACTCGGTATCATGACCTTCGCCGGCCTGATCGGATTCATGGTAACCGGATCAGTCTCCATCCAGAATCAGATAGCACTGAAAGACATGCTTAGCAGTAGTCGGATGAGCAACGTGATCTCGTTCCTGGCGCGCGTAGTGATCGTGACCATCACGTTTGAAGCGATCGGCGCATTCATGATCTACGGTAGCTTGCCGGAGGGTACTTTCCACTCAGAAGGTCAGAAGATATTCTTCGCGATCTTCCACGCTGTATCAGCATTCTGCAACGCCGGGATGTCGACGTTTACATCCGGTTTACACGACGAAGGAATCCGTTATAACTACGGTCTGCATTGGGTTATCGGCGGAATGGTCATACTGGGCGGAATGGGATTCCCCGTTGTCTTCAACATCTTCACGTTCCTCCGGATAAAAGTAACGAACGTTGTCAAGCGATTGCTGAAAAATCCGGCGAAAGAAACGTATACGAACGTATTACAAGCTACCTCCCGGCTTGCGCTAGTCACGTATTTTATCCTCCTCTTGGCTGGCTTTGTATTGTTCTTCATCTTCGAATACAACGATACCTTACGCGAACACGACACCTTCTTCGGAAAGATCACCACAAGCTTCTTCTCCGGAAGCATATCTCCGCGCACTTCCGGCTTCAACACGGTGACAGTGACGGCGCTATCGCTGCCAACGATCATGGTCTATCTGTTGCTGATGTGGATCGGCGCCTCTCCCGGATCTACCGGCGGGGGGATCAAGACCACGGTCGCCGCCGTTGCGTTCCTCAACATGAAAGCAATTGTGATGGGGCGGGAACGGATCGAAGCGTTCCGGACTGAAATAACGTCGGAGTCCGTCCGAAGAGCATTCGCCATCATCTTGCTGTCACTTCTGGTGCTGGGGCTTTCCGTCCTGCTGTTGTCCGTGTACGATTCTCACCACGGCCTTCTCAAACTCGCCTTCGAAGCGTTCTCGGCATTCAGCACCGCAGGTCTTTCACTTGGCGTGACACCGAACCTGTCGGTCTTTGGAAAGTTAGTAATGATGGCTACATTGTTCATCGGAAGGATCGGCGCGCTGACACTGCTATTTGCTGTTGTTACACGCACGGCCGAACGACCCTACAAGTATCCGTCGGAGAATATCATGTTTTGATGCAAATGGCGATGAACAACAGGCAAACAGAGGTGCGATGAAGTTTATAGTGCTTGGACTTGGAAATTATGGCGCCGCATTATCAGCCAAACTGGTCGTGCTCGGTCATGAAGTGATCGGGGTTGACCGCAAGCTCGAACTGGTCGAAAAACTCAACCACCAGATCACGCACGCCGTAGCCCTTGACGCAACTAGCCCGGATGCCATCAAGGGATTGCCCATCCGCGATGTGGACGCCGTCATCAATGCCATCGGCGAAGACGAGGGAGTGAACATCATGGCTACCGCATTGCTGGTTCAGAACGAAGTAAAGCGCATTATCTGTCGCGTAACCTCTCCGTTGCAGCAAACAGTGTTGGAAGCGATGAAAGTCAACGAGTTTGTGTATCCGGAAGGCGACTCAGCCGAACGGCTTGCATACAAACTCGACCTCAAAGGCGTCACAGACTCCTTCCAGATCAGCGACAAATTCAAGTTAATCGAGATCCAACTGCCAAACCGGTATGTGGACAAAACAATAGCCGAGATCGACTTCCTGGGGAAGTACGCGATTCAACCTGTCACGATCGTGCGTGAAACGGCCAGCCGCAATATCCTCGGAACGATCCGTACGACACGGGTGGTGCAAGGAGTGCTGCGACCCGACACTGTCCTCAAAAAGGGCGACAAGTTGTTGTTGTTCGGCGACGTTGTGAACCTGGAGCGATTCCTGGAGGAGTGACTCGTTGGTCCGCGGTCCACAGTCAGCCCACGGTCGACGGTCCACAGTCGACAGTTGTGCGAAAATCCCGGAACAGTTCGTAAAAAAAGCTCGAAAGCAATAGACTGGGTATCCCGGTGGTGATATATTGCGCGCTGTCGGGATTCTACACACGCAGATGAATGGATTGATGTCTCTGAGCAATGCGCCGAACAACCGGGCACCTGAAATTTACTCACTAATACTTACATCGGATGCTGTTTGAAGAACAAAAACCTGTTCCGCAAGCAGCAGTGCGTCCGAAACTGCCACCGGGATACGAACTCGCGTTCAGTATCGGTTTCCTGTTCAATTTTGCGTCTTCGAAATCAACGCGATTCGATTTTGAACCGATTCTGATCTTTGAACAAAACGGCGTAACGGAATACCGCCGCATCTCCTTACAAGTTGAAAAGGCGCTCGCGTTCCTCCATGGGCTCGACGACCAGATGTACGAAGACCTTCTCGAGTTCTCCGACAACAAGCTGTTGAAATGGATGGTTGCCACAGGAAACCGCTTCATCAGAAATCACTCCGGAAGTTGGGCGCACGTCTCCGCCCGGGAACTGGTGAATTTGCGACAACATTATCTGGTCGTCCTGCAAAAGCTCTGGCCGCAGCTCGCGACCTGGCCCCAACTGTTCGTACTCCGGACGGGGCGGTTCAACAATACAAACCCGGATACGATACGGGTGAGTCGTGAAATTCCTTCCTTTCGGTTCGATGCAACCCGCCGCGGCGATCTTGTGACCATCGCCATGACGCTGATGCTCGGCGGAAATGAATGTAACCCAAACGTCCGGGGCGGATTCCTGCTTGAGCATGATAAGACATTGTACCTTCCATCGGAGCCAGCCGAACTCGCGATAGTTGACACATTCAAAAACGGACCGTTGAGCTTTCCTTACTCGGTGCGAACAGAGGTCGTAAGAAAGTACCTGCTGGGGTGGCTGGATAAATACCCGGTGAATATCCATCCGAGCCTGAACATCTCCATCCTCGAACCCGATATTCACTGCCGCGTCCGCCTGAGCGAGCTGAACGAGAGCAACCTGATGATCCGTCCGGAGTTCTCGTACAACGGGATCGAAGTGGATTACAGCGATGAGCCCTGGCACCTGACGGAAGAGGGCTCTTCGATCGCCATCGTTCGGCGGAACAAGGAACGGGAAAAAGCTCTGTACGAACGCCTGCGCGGACTTCATCCGTCGTTCGCGAACCAACGCAACAACACGTATTACTACCTGCCGTTCGACGATGTGATGAAGCGTGGATGGTTCGTGGGGATGCTGCGAACCATACAAGACGAGGGGTTGAGTATTCACGGATTCGAATCACTGCAGAAATTCAAATACTCCACACATGACCCAACGATTACGATCCAGGCCGGCACGGCTGAGGATTGCTTCGAGCTCCGCGTCAGTGTTCGTTGGGGAGAACAGCAGGTATCGCTGAAAGAGATCAGACATGCTGTGCTCCATCACCAGGACACTCTGATGTTGGAAGATGGCACTCTCGGCCATATTCCCGAGGCATGGATAAGCCAATACAGCATGTTGCTGCGCACCGCCACAGAGGACAATGGCGTGCTGCGGTTGAGCAAGATGCACTATACCGTGCTGGAAGATATTCTCGACAAAATCGAAGGAGCCGATCTGCGCCGGGAGATCGAGGATCGCAAAAAGAAAATGGTCGGGTATGACACCCTGCCGAAAGCGCCGCTCTCACCCGCGATCACCGCGCAGTTGCGCCCCTATCAGCTCTCGGGGTTTCACTGGCTTCAGACACTTGACGAGTTGGGCTGGGGCGGTTGCCTCGCAGATGATATGGGGCTTGGAAAAACTCTTCAGACAATTTCATTTATTCAGTATATCCGTGAGAAGTATGCAGGCAGTACTCAGCTCGTGGTGTGTCCGACCTCGCTGATCTTCAACTGGGAAGGCGAATTGCAGAAGTTCTGTCCGTCGCTGAAGTTCCACATCCACTACGGCGCGCAACGCGCGTTGACGGAAGCTCATTTTACGGACAACGATGTGATCCTGACCACGTACGGCGTTGTGCGGAATGACCAGGAGCAATTGTCGGGCTTCCTGTGGCAGTATATCATCCTCGACGAAAGTCAGGCGATCAAGAATCCCGATGCCCAGGTAACCAAAGCCGTGCGCGAGCTTCGCGCAGTGAACAGAGTAATTCTCAGTGGTACACCTGTCCAGAACAACACATCCGACCTGTTCGCCCAATTCAGTTTTCTCAATCCGGGCCTTCTCGGGAACCGCGAGTATTTCAACCGCGAGTTCGCCATCCCGATCGATAAGATCGGAAGCCAGCAAAAGACGCAGGAACTCCGAAAGCTGATCTACCCCTTCACACTGCGGCGTACAAAGGAGCAGGTAGCGAAAGACCTTCCCGACAAGACCGTATCAATCCTTTGGTGTACGATGGAATCCGGTCAGCGTCGAATTTACAATCAATACCGCGACGCCTACCGGACCAAACTGCTGAAGAAGATCGACGAAGATGGCATCGAGCGGTCTGGTATCGACGTGCTGGAAGCACTTCTGCGGTTGCGCCAGCTGTGTGATCACCCCGCGCTCGTCGAAACCACGGAAGGGACTCCTTGCAGTTCGGTCAAGATTGAAGAGCTGATTCGCGAACTCAGAGAAAACGCCGGTCATCACAAGGTGTTGGTATTCTCACAGTTCACACAGATGCTCGCCCTGATCCGGGAAGAGTTCGAAAAGGCAGGGATCACATATTGCTACCTTGACGGTAAGACGCCGATGCCGAAGCGGAAAGAACAGGTGACGCGTTTTCAGGATGACGATAGCATCAAGGCCTTCCTCATATCGCTCAAAGCGGGGGGTGTGGGGTTGAACCTCACCGTGGCGGACTACGTGTACTTGGTCGACCCCTGGTGGAATCCCGCCGCCGAGCAGCAAGCTATCGACCGTGCGCACCGGATCGGTCAGACGCGTAAGGTATTCGCATACAAGATGATCTGCAAAGACAGCGTAGAGGAAAGAATACTCAAGTTGCAGGAGAGAAAGCAATCCCTGGCGGACGACCTCATTCAGGAAGACTCCGGCTTCGTGAAGAACCTCTCGCGTGACGACATCGAGTTCCTCTTCGGCTGAATTCCCTCCTCCTTTGTTTTACTATCATACTTTCTTACATTATGCACCTCAATCAACCACTATTGCTATGAAGCGATTCTCGATTCTCCTTTTCATCGCATGTTCCTTTACTCTCACGTCTGCACACGCACAGCCGACCGAAAAGTCTGTGAAGGTCATCGTCGCACCTGACCACGACAACTGGCTATACAAACCGGGCGAAAAGGTCAATTTTACGATCACTGTGTTGCGGAATGGAAACCCGATCAAAGATGTAAAAGTGCGTTATGAAGTAGGGCCTGAGAAGATGCCGGCTACCAAAAAGGAGGCGGTACAACTGGCGAAGGGGACACTCAAAGTGGATGGCGGAACGCTGAGATCGCCGGGGTTCCTCCGGTGTATCGCTATAGCCGAGTTCGACGGAGTAGAATATAAAGGCCTGGCCACGGTGGGATTCGATCCGCTTGCTATCAACCCAACCGTTGGTAATCCTTCTGATTTCGCAGCCTTCTGGGAAAAAGCAAAGAACGACGCGTCCCAAATACCGATGGACGCGAGAATGACGCTGTTACCAGACCGCAGTACCGACAAAGTGGATGTTTACCACGTGAGCTTTCAGAACTTCCGGAACCGCTCGCGCATCTATGGCATTCTCTGTGTTCCAAAGGGAGAAGGCAGGTTTCCGGCAGTTTTACGTGTTCCGGGCGCGGGCATTCGCCCTTACTACGGTGATATCAGCAATGCCGAAAAAGGAATCATTACGCTGGAAATAGGTATCCACGGCATCCCTGTCAACCTCGATCCCGGCGTATACGCAGACCTCGGTGCGGGCGCGCTCAGCGGATACCAGAACTTCAACCTCGATAGCCGCGACCACTACTACTACAAACGCGTCTACCTCGGGTGTGTCCGCGCGAACGACTTCCTCGTAAGTCTCCCGCAGTTCGACGGCGTGAACCTCGGCGTATGGGGTGGCAGCCAGGGCGGCGCACTGTCAATTATCACGGCGGCGCTCGACTCACGGGTGAAATACCTCGCCGCCATGTACCCGGCATTGAGCGACATCACCGGCTACCTCAAAGGCCGTGCTGGCGGATGGCCACATACATTCAGTGACAACAATATGGCGCAGAACAACCTCCGCGAGAAGCAAGAAACTATCCCATATTACGACGTCGTCAATTTCGCAAGACATATCAAGATACCCGGATACTATTCCTGGGGTTTCAATGACGAAACATGTCCCCCGACCAGTATGTACGCGGCATACAACGTAATCACTGCGCCGAAGGAATTATACCTGGCGCTGGAAACCGGCCACTGGACTTACCCCGAACAGCGCGACGACTTTACAAAGTGGATGGTAAATAAGCTGCTATCCCGTTAATTCCGCTACATGTGTCATTTTCTGACACAAATCATACGTACGTTAACTCCTGTAAGTAATTTATGCGCAAACGTTTTCGTAGCGATATATTGCCCTGAATTCGCCCTTTTCCCACTTTGAAATCGATTCCCGCAAACGTTTTTTTTGACATTCGTGTCAAAATATTACGCCACTTTGCTCGTATTTATCCCGGGCGGTCTTAGATTTGCATAACCATATACGAAAGGGACGCCAGTATCCGGAACTGGGTTTCATGTCCCCACTGAATGTGCTTTACGGATCCTATATCAAAGGTTCCAGCGCTACACGTTTCACCAAAATAAACGGAATGAAAAAGTTGGCTTTCTATGTTAGTGCAGCATCGGTATGTCTTATAGCGCTGATGGGAGCGGATTACCGCACAAAACCCGTCCAGCAACAAAAAAGGGCATGCAGCGGCTACACCGTCATCGAGTTCGACAAAGGGATCGATTGTCATGGCGATACGATCAAACTGGTCCGGAAGAACGGCTTCGCGGAGCGGGTTGTCGACTAGATCATCATCCTTCCACCACGCGATTTCTGTATTCAAGTGGTGTCATTTGCACAAGTGCCTTGAACTGTCTGTTGAAATTTGACAGGGTATTGAAACCGCTGTCGTAGCACGCCTGACTCACACTCACTTTCTTCTCGATCAACAGCTTGCAGGAATACCCGATTCGTATGCCGGTCAGAAACTCGGAGAAAGTCTTGTTCGCATGTGTCTTGAAATACCTGCTGAAGGACGACGGCGTCATGTTCGCGAGCGCCGCCACTTCTTCCAGTGTAACACGCTCCCGAAAACGTTTCATTACGTACGCATGCACGGTGTTCATGCGCTCGGTGTCCGATTCCCTCAGTGTGTTTGAGTATCCCGGATTAGCAAGTAGGGAATAATCGCGAGATGCAGACAATACCTTTAGAATACTGAACAACTGTAGTATTCCGTCGAAGTCCTTCTTTGCCGGCAATTCAGCTATCAACGGCAACACTCGTTCGACAGTAGCCGGACCGTAGGCAATACCGAGCGCCGATCGCGCGAGTAACTGTCGAATCGACACCATCTCAAGTTTGTTCAGGAATTGCGTGGAGAAGAAGTCCTCCGGGAAGTAAGTCACAATACCTTCTGTCACCAGCGAACCATCACCTTCGAAATACTCCGGGTCGCTCCGCCATACATGTGGCAGATCAGGCCCTGTCAACACGAGATCTCCACTCTTGAAAGGATGGACGTGATCGCCGACGAATCGGGTCCCCGTGCCTCTCACCACGACAAACAGCTGATACTCCGAATGAAAATGCCAGTTCGGATCAAAGTATGGCGCCTCCAGGCGACTGCATTCAAAGGCGCGGTCAGAGGAGATCGGTGACTTTTGAAAAGCTCTCATGACACTAATTTATCATTCAACTAACTTAAATATAACTATTCATGTTAAAAAACAGTCAGTAATGGACAAAATACAGGTACTCAGTCGTGGATTTTCGTCCCAACTTCAATTTGTATTCAACCGACCCCCGATATCATGAGAGCAATTTGTGGAATCACACTGGCGTTGCTGATTGGCTGTATCGTTACCAGTTGCGACAACAAGCGCCGTGACACCGACCCTCGAAGGATCGAGATACTCTTTCTTGGACACGACAGCGAGCATCATCCATCGGCGCGCCTCCTTCCCTTGCTCGCCTCTGCCCTCTCACTTGAAGGGATCAATTTTTCGTATACCGATAACCCCTCCGATCTCAACCCGGAGAACCTCGCGCGCTATGACGGTCTGATGATCTATGCCAATCACGAGACGATCCAGCCGGAGCAGGAAACCGCATTACTCAACTTCGTCGCCAGTGGCAAAGGGTTTCTACCGATTCACTGTGCCAGCTTCTGCTTTCAGAACTCCGACGAATATATCAGGCTGGTCGGCGGCCAGTTTCACACGCATGACACCGCTACCTTTGTCGTTCCGATCATCGCCGGCGATCATCCGGTGATGCAGGGTATCGAGGAGTTCTCCACTTGGGACGAAACATATGTTCATCACAAACTGACGGATGACCGCACGGTGCTGATGGAGCGCGTGGATGGCGATCATCACGAGCCTTGGACATGGGTGAAAGAACACGGCAAGGGCAGGGTCTTCTACACAGCGTATGGACACGACGAACGCACCTGGAGCAATCCCGGATTCCACCGTCTGGTGAAGCAGGGAATCGCATGGGCAGTTGGCGATAAAGTTCGCGGGCAGTGGGAATCCTTTGCGAAGACAATTCCAACACTGATATATCGAGAGAGAGATAGCATCCCGAACTATGAACGACGCGATCCGCCACCGCAATATCAGGAACCTCTCTCACCGGAAGAGTCGGCGAAACTCATTCAAGTCCCGCCAGGCTTCGATCTCGAGTTATTCGCATCCGAGCCAGACATCATCAACCCGGTCGCGATGGAGTGGGACGAGCGCGGCAGGCTATGGGTGATCGAGACGGTCGACTATCCGAATACCGTGCGCGACGAAGAGGGAGTGGGCGACGACCGGATCAAAATCTGCGAAGACACCGATGGCGATGGGAAAGCCGACAAGTTCACCGTGTTCGCAGATAATCTCAACATTCCTACAAGCCTCGTGTTCGCCAACGGTGGGGTTATTGTGTCGCAGGCACCTGTTTTCCTTTTCCTGAAAGATACTGACGGCGACGACCGCGCCGATGTGCGGGAGGTCATCATCGACGGATGGGGAACGTTTGACACCCACGCCGGGCCGTCGAACCTGAAGTATGGCCTTGACAACCAGATCTGGGGTGTGGTAGGATACGCTGGCTTCAACGGTACGATCGCCGGTCAACCCCGAAAATTCAGCCAGGGTATCTATCGGTTCACCAGGGATCTGTCGTCGTTCGAGTTCATGACGCGAACGAGTAACAACACCTGGGGACTCGGCTTTACCGAAGCAAACGACGTATTCGCATCGACAGCTAACAATACACACAGCGTATTTATGGGAATCCCTGATCGCTTCGGCGAGGGCGTCGAGGGGATTCCGCTGGGAAGTCCCAAGATCGATGGGCACTACGCCCTGCATCCGATCACCGACAAAGTGCGGCAAGTGGATGTGTTCGGCGGATTCACCGCCGCAGCTGGCCACAGCTTCTACACCGCCAGGGCTTATCCCAAACAATATTGGAACCGGACGGCATTTATCGCAGAACCTACCGCCCACCTCGTCCATATCGCCCGGATCGAAAAGAACGGCGCCGGGTTCGTCGAGAAAGATGGATGGAATCTCTTCGCCAGCACGGATGAATGGGTCGCACCGGTAGAAGCCAAGGTGGGTCCCGACGGCGCGGTATGGATACTCGACTGGTACAATTTTATCGTTCAGCACAACCCCACACCTTCGCCTGACCGCGGCGGATACCAGGCGGAGAACGGACCTGGTAATGCGTACGTCAACCCGCTGCGCGACCGGACGCGTGGACGCATCTGGCGTGTGATCTACCGCGATGCAGAACCCTACCGACCTCGGGCACTAGACCCCGACAACGGCAGCGCATTGGTAAAGGCACTCTCCGATGACAACCAGTTCTGGCGACTTACTGCACAACGACTCCTGGTCGAGAAACAGAACGCCGATGTTCTTCCGGCGTTGTACGAACTGATCCGCGACCGCAAGACCGGTGCGGAAGAAGGGATCGCCGCAACGCATGCCCTATGGGTACTCGACGGACTCAACGCGATCCAATCCGGCAACGAAGCATTCCGCGTCGTGGCCGATGCATTGAAGCATCCCACGCCCGCCGTGCGGAAAGCCGCGATCCAGATACTCTCGCAAATACAGTGGGTAGAACAGGATGTCCTCGCATCCGGTGTCATCGACGATCCCGACCCGAACACGCGGATGAACGCCATCCTCTCACTGACGCGAATCCCCCCCTCCCGTTCGCTGGGCGAAAAACTGTACGCCATCAGCAAGGAAGAAAATGTACGGCTCGACGACTGGCTGGCGAAAGCTGTCTATATCGCCGCGGCGACACACCGACAGGGATTCATACATACATTTAACCAGGAGCATCCAAGCTTCGAGGCCGCCAGCATCCTGGCAAAAGAACACGAAGCCGTCTACAAGGACTCACACTGGCCCGCCATGAATCTGCCGACGACGATCGAAGCTGCCGGCCTGAATATCGATGGCATCATCTGGTTCCGGAAATCGGTCAACCTCCCTCCTTCGGCAGCGGGTAAGACAGGAACCCTCTCACTTGGACCAATCAACGACTCAGACGAGACCTGGATCAATGGCGTGCGGGTCGGTCGCACCGAGAATCAGTATACACTGCCGCGAATCTATCCCATCCCTCCCGGCACACTGAAGGCCGGGATCAATGTTATCGCCGTTCGCGTAGAAGACCTCGCAAACCTCGGGGGTATTTACGGAAAGCCCGAACAGCTGTTCATCAACATCGACGGCACCAAGACTTCGCTAACGGGCCCCTGGCGATACGAGGTGGAGAAAACTAACACATCCGGTCCTCAGGGTCCGCTCTTTCGCCGGACGTCCATAGCCGATGCGTTCGCAGCTACTTACAAGCATAAAACTCAGGAGATCGTCGAAACAGAAACCAGCCCGGAAGCCACTCCGCCGCCTGCCGGTGCCGTGGTAATCCACATCAAGGCACTCGTCAACGAGATGAAGTATGACATCAAGAATTTTACGGTGCCGCCTGGCAAGCCGGTGAGGATCATATTTGAGAACCCTGACCACATGCAACACAACCTGGTGATCACCTCGCCTGGAGCCATGGAGACGGTGGGTCGTGCGGCTGATAAACTCGCCACCGCCTCGGACGGCGCCGAGCGTCAGTACGTACCTGCAACGCCGGAGGTACTCTTCTATACGCGTCTCGTCAATCCCCAGGAAACCGTCACGCTGGATTTCGTTGCGCCGTCGAAGCCAGGTGACTACCCCTTTGTCTGCACGTTCCCGGGTCACTGGTCAATTATGAACGGCGTAATGCGTGTCACAGCAGACGCACCGACAGCGCGCGCGAATTAAACTTCTTCCGGGCATGAGTGCGTTAAAGGAATATCAGAATAAAGTAAAGTTCGGTGTCAGTACATGGCTCTGGACTTCGCCGTTCAATTCAGGAACAGTATCGCTGTTTCCAAAGATCAAGGCGATGGGCTTCGATGTAGTCGAGATTCCCGTCGAATATCCCGACATGATCGACCCTGTGGTAGTCAAACGAGCTCTCGCAGAAAACGGTCTCGAAGCTGTCGTGTGCGGTGCGTTCGGGCCAACGCGCGATCTCACTCACGAAGACCCGAATGTTCAGCGCCATTCCTTCGACTATATCTCCAAATGTTTTGATCTTTGTCGCGCCTGGGATACAAAATTCCTGGCGGGTCCGATGTATTCCGCTGTCGGCAAAGCGAGGATGGTGTCTCCTGACCAACGGAAGATTGAATGGGACCGCGCCGTGAAGAACTTGCGCGAGGTATGCAAACTGGCAGATGAAAACGGCCTGATGATCGCACTGGAGCCGTTGAACCGTTTTGAGACCGACCTGGTCAATACCGCAGAGGACGTCATGCTACTCGTTCGCGATATCGACCACCCTGCAGCCGGTGTTATGCTCGATGGATTTCATATGGCGATCGAAGAGAAGAATCTCGAACGGGCGGCCATCATCACCGCCGGGAAGCTGATTCATATCCAGGTCTCCGAGAACCACAGGGGTATTCCTGGTACGGGGCAAACGGATTGGGAGGCATTGAAGCGCGGGCTTTCAACGATCGGCTACAGCGGTGTTGTGTCGATCGAGAGCTTCACCCCGGAGATAAAAGAACTTGCCGGTGCAGTGTGCATATGGAGGAACCTCGCTGAAGACCAGGATCTTTTTGCCAGAGAGGGTCTTACCCATCTGAGAAAGGTCTTTGAGCACTAGCACCGTGGACCGTCGATTGTGAACTAACAAACAACTATGAGTGACAAGAAAATCAACATCGCTGTAATTGGACTGGGGTTTGGAGCTGAATTCATCCCCATCTATCAGAAGCACCCCAATGCCAACATCATGGCTATCTGCCAGCGAAACGAGAAGCGACTCAACGAGATCGGCGATGCATTCGGAATTGAGAAACGCTACAGTTCGTACGAAGATCTGCTGCGCGACAAAGAGATCGACGCCGTCCATATCAACACACCGATCCCCGACCACGCCAGTCAGTCGATCGCCGCACTGAAAGCCGGCAAACACGTGGCCTGCACTGTGCCCATGGCAACGACGGTGAAGGAATGTGAAGCGATAGTAAACCTGACAAAAGAGACCGGTCTGACCTATATGATGATGGAGACGGTCGTGTATGCGCGCGAATTCCTCTTCATGAAAGACCTCTACGACAAGGGAGAACTCGGCAAGCTTCAATTCATCAAAGCCAGCCACCAACAGGATATGGACGGGTGGCCAAACTACTGGCCCGGGCTTCCTCCGATGCACTACGCCACGCATTGCGTCGGCCCTGCCCTGGGTATTACGCGAGGAGAAGCCGAGTACGTCTCCTGCTTCGGCTCGGGAACCATCCGCGAAGAACTCCATGCACATTACAATTCACCGTTTGCTGTCGAGACGGCCCACGTCAAGTTCCGCAATTCGGATCTCAGCGCACACATCTACCGTTCGTTGTTCGACGTCGCCAGGCAGTATCGCGAAAGCTTCGAAGTCTACGGTTCAAAGAAAGCTGTTGAATGGCCCCTCATCGAAGGAGAACCTCTGGTGATGCACACTGCAAAACGGGCCGAGCCTGAGATCCCCGAAAGAGTCGAGTGCCCGGACTTCGCACATCTCCTGCCCGAACCTATTCGCAGGTTCACCACGCAAGGCGTGTACGATGCGGGCGAGCACCAGCACCTTTCGTTTACCCAGGGAGCCGGCCACGGCGGATCCCACCCGCACCTTGTACATCAGTTTCTCACGGCCTTGCTAACAGGTAAAGCGTCGTATCCGGATGCCGTGCAGTCGGCGAATATCACCTGCGTCGGGATTCTCGCGCATGAGTCGGCTCTGCAAGGAGGAAAGATAATCTACCTCCCGGAATTTACCTGGCATCAGGAATGATCGCCGCCCGAAGGTCGTCGGCATCCGAAACGGAATATTGACCGCTTACAGGAGAAGCATCGGAGTTAGAATAGTTTCGCATTTGAGATTCAAACCAGACGCTCCCCGGATAACGTCTCCGCAATCGTTTAAATGTTTTGTCAGGGTGAATCTTGAATCTGAATTTTCTTATCTTTCCTTTGCTAAACCAAACCAATACTAACTTTATGACCGAACCGAACAACAACAAGAGACTCTTTTACGGCAGTTGCTTTGCACTGATAACGACTGCCTTTTCATTCGCCATAAGGACAGGAGTTCTCACCGAATTGGGCAGCAAGTTTCAACTTTCCGCCACCCAGCTCGGTTTTATTAACCAGATGTGGTTCCTCGGGTTCCCGATTTCCATGGTACTCGGAGGTATCTTTTACAATGCGATCGGTGCGAAACGGATCATGCAAGTGGCTTTCTTCGCTCACGCGCTCGGCCTTTTGCTAACCATTTTCACCGGGGCATACGCCGGGTTGCTGGTCGGGATGCTGTTCATCGGTATTGGTAATGGCTGTACGGAAGCTGCCTGTAACCCGATGATTGCGACTGCCTATTCCGGCAGAATGATGAACACGCTTATGAACCGATTCCACATGTGGTTCCCGGGCGGTATTTTCCTCGGCAGTCTCCTTTCTTACGGTATGACCGCAATCGGATGGGGCTGGCAAGTGCAGCTCGGTTTCGTCATCATCCCGACGCTGATCTACGCTTATTTGTTCTGGGGACAAAAGTTTCCGGAGCCTACCGGTGAGCAAGGTTCCCTTGCGACCAACGTGAAGGCTATGCTAACTACCCCGCTCTTCTATTTCATCTGTATCTGTATGACACTCACTGCGATCTCCGAGTTCGGACCGCAGCAATGGACATCACTCATCCTGTCTGCCAGTGGTGCAGAACCGATGATCATCCTGGCGATCGTAACGGGTCTGATGGCTGTTGGCCGGTACTGGGGTGGTGACTTCGTTCACAAATTTGACCAGACTGGAGTACTGCTCGGTTCCGCCATCTTCACAACGCTTGGTATCTATCTCCTCGGAACGCAAACCGGTGGTATGGCCTACGTGGCAGCGATCGTCTTCGCCGTCGGTGTCTGCTATTTCTGGCCGAACATGCTGGGCTTTACAGCTGAGAAAATGCCTAAGACAGGTGCTATCGGATTGTCAATCGTGGGGGCGTTCGGAATGTTCTCAACTTCTATCTGGCAACCGATCATCGGAGGATGGATCGATTCTGCTCGTGAAGAAGGAATCACCGCAGGTCTTCAGGGGAATGCACTCGAGCTTTCTGCTGGACAGTCTACACTGCAGACAATGGCGCTTTTCCCACTGATCCTCATCGTGTTGTTCATCATCCTGCTGTTCTGGACACGGAGCATCAGGAAAAATCCTGAGCACGCAACAACAGCGGCATAGGAAACAAATTCAGTATTGACAAAGCCCGTTCGCGTAGTCGCGAACGGGCTTTTTTTGATGCTACTTCAATGCCATCAGATACGACGCAATGTCGGCAAGGTCCTGTTCGTTCAACCCAAGCACGTTGGGCGAAGGCATGAGACTCCTCTCCTGTTTCACCCTCGAGGCGATTGATTCGACGCGGAGCACGCGATTCTTGCCAGTGAGATCGCGAATGGTCAACGTCTCGGGACTCTCCGCGACGAGAAAACCAAAAAACGACTGACCATCACTGAGCGTCACCGTCCACGCTTCGTATCCAAAGACAATTCCTGCATCCGGCGAGATAATCGACTGCAGGAGTGTACGCTGATCGAACTTGTCTCTGATGCTGCTGAGATCGGGTCCGATCGTCGCACCCTTGCCACTAACGCGGTGACACGTAAGGCACTGTGCGGCAAACTTCTCACTTCCAACCCCGGCGTTACCGGTCAAGGCAGTGATCCGGTCCAGGGAATAATCGGCAGCATTGGAATCTCCGAAGTATGCCGCAGCCTGGAGACGGATCTTTTCGTCTCCGTACAGGTTGGTCACCTCTTCGACGAACGGGTATAACGATCGGGGTATTCGCTCTTCCGCAAGAGACCCGAGCAGCATCTGCATCCCGACTGGATCCCGTGCCATAAAGCGGATACTCCGTTTCTTCTCGTCGATGGGCATCTGTGGGTCCAGGACGAGATTGCGTTTCACCTTCATCGCCGCAACTGTGCGCTCATGCTCGAGGTCAATACCCGACTTCTTCCAGTCAGACAACGCAAACCATTCATTGCCCTGGCGGAAGGTAATCCAGTACGTCGCCTGCTCCGATACCAGCGAATCTGAGGAATTTGCCAGGTCGAGCATCGACTGTGCAGCCGCCCGCGTATGGATGAAGCCTAACGCGGTGATCGCCCGCGAGCGGGCTTCCGCATCGAGAGCAGGCGATCGCGCGCGCGCCACCAGGTCAGCGACAATGAACGGCGGATGCAACCGCCAGGCCAGCGATGCCACCTCCTCGTTCCATTGGTCAGCCGGCTGCTCTTCGTCGGGCAACAGCGATTTAAAGAAATCAGCTTCATGTCCCGCGACGGCGGTTCCGAGTGCCTCCAGGTACCAGCGATCTCCTGCGATGTACTGCCGGGCGAGTTCCAAAAGAATATCCCGCTTCTCGTCATAGGGCAGATCGATCAACGAGATGGCCACCTCACGCCGGATGAAAGCGCTAGGGTCGCTCATCAGTTTCCTCGCATATGCCAGAAGCCGGTCGGGGTCAGCAGCGCGCAACGCACGATACGCAACCAGCCTGGCATCTTCGTCAGAACTTTCCAGCAACTTCACAACTTCACCGACGCCCCCTTCCCCGAGTTGTGCCAAAAGCCAGATCGCACGTGCGCGGTGGTAGGGGTTTTCCGCAATGAGCAATGGCGACACCGATCCGATAACGCTGTCCCCCGCGCGCCTGAGACGCTGGAAAGCAGTATACCGCACGTTGGCTGCAGGACTCTTCAGAGCATCTATCTGTCCACTTATTGTACTCAAGTCAATCTCCGGGGTATGTACTTTCCGCCCTTTCGGCACGACCCTGTAGATCCTTCCGTATCCCATTGTGTCAAGCATCTGGTGACCTCCGACCACGGGATCATACCAGTCCGCAACATACAAGGCACCATCTGTGCCAATAGCCACATCGCTGGGCCTGAACCACTTCACCGGCTGCGCGTTTCCAGCCGAGTCGTTCCATACATACCCCGCGTTGTCTCCCGCGAGGGAGGTGATGAAGTTCTCCCGCGGACCCATATCATAGCCTGACCGTTGCCTCCCGGGGTGGTACCCAAACACCACGTTCCGGCCGGCATCAGCGCTGAGAACCATACCGCGGTACTGCTTGCCAAGCACATCTCCCTCGTTGACTACTATGCCAGTCGGCGAACCTGCTCCCGCGTTATCCCCTGCCGGCATGACGCCGGGATCGTCCTGGTGCCAGTGCGCACTAAAGACATCCTGCCAGGGCCGCTGGTCAGCTTGCCAGGTCCGTGTGCCGTCGGAACTGAAATAGCCGGCGTTGCCTTTCTCCATAAGCCAGGTTGTGCGGCATGCGACTACCTGGTCGTCGTTGTCGTTCTGCCACATATCTCCTCTGGAATCGACAGCGAGCTCATATGAATTCCTGAAGTTGTGCGCTATCACTCGGAGATCCGAACCTGCCGGATTCATGCGCAACGCGAGTCCTCCTACCCACACACGGCCGTCGTCGCTCCTGAGGTTGCCTTGATTGGCCAGGTTGTAAGGTGTTCCGCCCGTGTACACGCTACCCGAGCGCAACGTCCATCCACTTTTGTCGGTGACAATGTGAGGACCAGCATTCCCTGTATTGAAGTACAGGTTGCCATCGGGCCCTCCTGCCACGGCGTGGAGACTATGATCGTGATCAAGGCCGCCAAAACCTGTCAGAAGTATTTCCTTTCTGTCGGGTATGTCGTCACCGTCGTCATCCGTATATACGATGAGGTTCGGCGAGCACGATACGAAGACCTGATTGCCCATCACCGCGATTCCCAGGGGTGAGCGCAGGTCCCGGTCCTGGACAAAGACTTTGGAGAGATCCGCACGCCCGTCGCCATCGGTATCTTCGAGGATGACAATACGGTCACCCGCCGCATGATGCAAGGTCCGGGTTGAATCGTTCTTAAAATTGCGGTAGTTGACCGCTTCTGTCACCCATACGCGTCCCCGCACGTCAATGTCGATATTCGTCGGATTGTAAAACATCGGAGACTCCGCCCACAGTACAACTTCCAGGTCGTCCGGGAGAAAGAGCCCGGGATCTTCTTCCGGCGCTTGTGTGCTACAGGAAAGAAGCAGCATCAGGAAAAGGCGGGAGGTGTATCGCATGGTAGGCGTGTTTGTTATAAACCGAAGCGCGCTTTCAGGAACTCCAGGTTATGCCGGTAGCTCGTGATAATGTCGGCACCTGGTGGTCGTGCCCCTTCGATCTGCATCCAGCCGTCGCCGTAGTAGCCGAGATCATCTAACGTTTCAGCTATCCGCGGCCAGTCCATCGTCCCGTCCCCGAGCAGTGACCCGTTTTCTTTCATGTGAAGCTCGCAAATAGTATCCTTTCCCAGGAACCTTAGTTCTTTTATCACGTCGTATCCGGCATCCGCTGAGTTGCGGAAGTCGTAGTACACTTTGACATTGGAAGACCCGACGCGCTGAATGATATCCATATGTTCTTCAGCAGACAGGTAGGACTCAATCCCCAGGATAATGTTGTGTTTCTCTGCTTTCAGCGCGACCTCCCTGAGTCTTCGCACAACCTCGCGTTTCCCGGTATCATCGCCGCGCAGATCGTTCTTGTCGAAGAATGCAAGGAGAATCACAGAAACTCCCAGCGTATGGGCGACATCCACCCCATCCCAAACCCATTGTTCGGTGCGAGGCTCGGATTTGTAGGGCACGCGGTTCAGTTCGCCGATCGCGAGACTGGCAATTGCAACTCCTGTCTCTTCCGACGCCTTCAGGTAGGCGCGTTGACGTTCGCCCTGTCGCAACTGCATATTGTCTTCATCGGTACCAAGGCTGACCTGAATACCGGCAAGTCCAATTTCCTTTGCTACGTTGAACGCCGCGATGTCGCCGCGTTTGCCAATCGACCAGTCGCATGCGCCTATCCTAAATTTTGCTGCATGTATCTTCCCATCCGAACGGAATGAAGGAAGTCCGAATGCCAGTGCCGATACTGTAGCAGCTCGTTTGAGCAAAATTCTTCGCGTCAACATACGGTCTGGTTAACGTTTCCTTTTTTGCGGGGATATTACGACAAGTTATCAAAATTTCGAATGACAGCAACCTGACCTCGAGAAACGATAGGCCATCACTCCGGCTTGGCATCCCACCACACCCGGGTGCTGTTAGTGTTTCCTCCACGGCCCGCGAGTTCAGGAAA
This sequence comes from uncultured Roseivirgaceae bacterium, assembly GCA_964438975.1. GTDB lineage: Bacteria > Bacteroidota > Bacteroidia > Cytophagales > Cyclobacteriaceae > Chryseosolibacter. The sequence continues at coordinate 161,188 of CAYTMU010000003.1, forward strand.
CTGCATTGCGGCCAGCACCGCGTCCTCGTTGGTGATGTATTCGCTGTCGACAAAGATCAGTCGCCGCATCGTCTGATCCGCAGGAACATCAGGATTCTCCGAGTTCAGCCGCGATAGCATTTTCGGGTAGCCGGTCCGGCGAACTTCAGCCCATGCTTCGACGCCGTCGGGATAGAGGGCCAGCCACTTCTGCGTGATGATCTGTTCAAGCTGGCGTTCCTTATCACCACCGGCTTCAAAGGCAACCGGGATATCTGATGACGCCGGCGTTTCCCAGGCATCGTTCGTCGCAATGGGTGTAGCTTCTGTCGTAATATAAGTATTGATCTCCGCCTCACTCGCGGATGTCCGCTCTCGCAACGATGCGCGAATCCCCTCTTCGTACAACTCTCTGGCGCTTCCATTCATCGCCCAGTTCTCCAGCGCGCCTTCAGCCCGTAGAAAATACGTTTCGGCTGCGCTCATCAGGCGGATAGGTGGCCCGGTTGTGCTGCTATGGCTGAGAAACTGCAGCCCCATGGCGGAATGAGTGCGATTCAGACCGGGAACGAGATCGATCTTTGCATGCCCGTTCCGCAAGCCTTCGTACAAACTTCCGTCGCCGTCAGGATCTCGTTCAGCTTGGGAGATGATCCCATCCTCGTCGAGGTCAATTCCGGCAACGGGACTGAAGTAAACGCCGATTCGCGGATCATCATATCCTTTCAGGATGCTTTCCATTGTCGCGCTCATACGGAATTCATCCCAATCGGTGATCGTCCGGTAAGGATTTCGCGAATGGACGGTGGTTATCAGCATGGCGTTGTCACTGTTCGACGTCATCACCCCATCCTCCACGGCTTTTTCCGCTTCCGTTTTCGCGAGATGGATGTCGATATACTTACAACGGATCGCCAGGCGCAATCGAAGAGAATTAGCGTACACCAGCCACTGGTCAACCGATCCATCGTAAACCTGGTCGTGATGGGCGAACGCCGACCCACCGGCATTTGTCTTCAGGACAGCCACCGCCTCGTCGAGAAGAGCAAAGAAGTTGCGGTAGATCGATTCCTGTGTATCATAGGCGACGGATTGCTGACCATTGCCGAAGTCGGAATAGATGATCGGTCCCCAGTAGTCGGTCATGCGATGATAGATCTGGACCTTCCAGACATTGGTCAAGGCATGTTCCACCTGCATGTCATACAACGCAGTGAAGTCTTCTGCAAACTTCACCTGCGGCGCGGTGGCGGTGTAAAACTCCGTCCATGCGTTGTCAGCCCAGGCTCCAACCTGCACATTCCGATCTGAATCAAAGTCGATCTGTGTATTCGCAAAATACTGGGCGTAAAGATCGCCGAACAGACTCTGAAATAAGTGGAAGGCCTCCGCGCTGCCTTTCATTCCGAAGAACTGCGACTGTGCGAAGGCCTGTCCGAGCTGCGTGTCGTCTGCTTCATCGACGATGATGGCGCCCGGCGGCGCATTCAGTTCTTCAAAGTCGCCAGTGCAGCCACCGGATAGCACTATTGTTGCGAGGAGAAGTATTGAATGTCTGAGGGTCTTCATATCGCGCATCGTTAGTAGTCAGAAACCTAGACTGAGATGGAATCCCCAGGATCGCACACCAGGAGGACCAAAGGCGTCGTATCCCCAACTTGCCGCGTCAGTCCCTACCGTCACCTCAGGATCGATATTCCCCGCTTTGTTCTGCAGAAAGAATAAATTCCTGCCCACCAGGGAAACGATCACCCCGCTGAACGGCACATTGCCCAACAACTTCCCCGGAAGCGAGTAACTCAGGACCACCTCTCGAAGACGGATATTGGATGCATCCACGGAGAATACTTCACCAACCGGTGCCGTGTGTCCACCGACCTTCGTCCAGAATGCTTCCGATGTGATCACCAAGGTATTGGCGGGCAACTCCGCACCCGAGGGCTCTGTTCCTGTTCCGATCACCGCCGTTTCATGTGCGAAGAAATTATCACCGAAAACGAGTCCGCCTTCCCTGCCGCGGAGTGTCGCCTCCGTCAATCCATCCCCGTTGATGATGGCGTTACCGAGGGAAGCGATGCTACCACCCCTGCGTATGTCAACCAGGAAGCTCAGCGAAAAATCACGGCAAGTCAGCACGCTCTGAATGGCGCCGAGCCAATCGGGATTGTAGTTCGCGACACGGACGGTGAAGTCCGGCGTGATTCTCGGGAGGCCGGTAGCACCATCGATCAATACCCGCCCTCTGCTGTCCCGGAGAAATCCGCGGGCATAAACTTCACCGAATAATTTGCCCTTCACCATCCGGTAACCACGAAAGACGTTCGCTGCGACCTCTACATGATCGGATGAAATTTCCGGATGGAGTTCTGTCACGGTTGAGACATTGCGCGAAAAGTTCAGGCGGATATTCCAGGCGAAACCACGGGTTTGTACCGGAGTACCAGACAACGTGACCTCTACACCGCTGTTCGTCACATCTCCCCCATTGGCGACATACTCCGATGCACCGGATCCTACGGGTAATGAGATCGCGAAGGTCTGGTTGACGGTGTGCGACTGGTATCGTGTCAGGTCGATCCCAAATCTGTCGCGGAACAACCGGATGTCAGCGCCGACTTCGAGCGACCTGGTCTCTTCCTGCAGAAGGTCCTCCGCAGGCAAGGTAGAATTCAGGGTCAGATAACCATTCCGCCCCCCGGGAGCAAGCGTCGCCGTGCGATGCAACTGATAGGGACGTGTGCTGTTTCCTGTTAACGCATATGACATGCGCAACCTGGCGGATGAAATGACGGTCGGCAATGACGTCAACTCGGAGAGGATCACGCGCAATCCTGCCGAGCTGTGAAACGAGGACCAGTTGCCTGGCGACAATGTTGAACTCCAGTCGTTCGTACCGGAGAGCGCAAGAATAATGGCATTACGATAGTACACGTGTCCGAATGCATATAACGCGTTTACATCACTGGAACCGGTGTGGTCTGCCGAAGAGTTGCGCGTTTTCCGGGCACTGCCGCCGGCATGCGCATCAAATGACCATCTCTCATTCAAATTCCTGTCATACAAAAAAAGAAAGTCGCTGTTCCACTCAAGCGCATCGGATCTCTCCTGCGTATCCCGGGTGCGTTGGGTAACAATGCCGTCGTCGTACCGCGCGATACGGTTGGATCCTAACCCTCGGTCTATTCCCGAACGGATCATCAAGTCAAGGCGGTTGGTCAGGTTCAGAGTCGCCGCGGCGAACGCGATGATACGATCGCTTGTGCTTCTGTTCTTATTTCGATGGATCGTCCAATACGGGTTGCCCCCATCGTTGGAGTCCGTATTCCAGTAATTCTGGCGCCTGACTCCTTCGCCATCGGTAAATTCGAATCTCATGATGTCGGATGTGCGAATGTTTCGCGGTAGCCGATATGCCTGCCGAATGGGATTGTCAGGAACGTCTCCCTGTGCGAGTTGGTTGTCGATGTTCTGGCGGATATAATTCACTTTCGCGTCCAACGCCAGCTTGTCGGCCAGGTGCGCTGTAAGGCGGAGATTCATGCTGTGCCGTGTGAGCGCGTTGGTCGGCACGATACCGGCGGCGTCCGTGAAGGTGTACGAAAAGTATTTCTGTATCATTTCGCTTCCCGTATGGATTGCCAATGTAGTCGCATGCGTATGTCCGGTCTGGAAGAAGTCTGTAACGTTGCCGGGTTGTGGCAGTAAGGGGTATTCCGCATGCGGCCTGTCCGGATCAGATGACCAGTGCGCCGCAGTCTGTCCATTCATCCTGGGGCCCCAGGACGTTTCCGAATCAGGGGCATACACACCGCCACTCCCCTGACCGTAGACACTCTGGTAGTTCGTCAGCAAAAGCGGTGAGTGAAGCATCAGAGACGTGTTCACGGCAATGTCGAGTCCTCGTCCGGTGTTTCGTCCTTTCCTTGTGTTGATGATGATCGCACCGTTTTGTCCGCGCGCGCCGTATAACGCAGAAGCGTTGGCGCCTGTCAATACTGTCACACGATCGATGTCATCGGGGTTGATCTGGGAAATATCTTCTCCCAGCGGCACCCCGTCGACCACGTACAGCGGCTGACTGTTTCCGCTGATCGAGCGATTACCGCGCAATACCACGCGCGCTGATGCACCGACACCCGTGCCTGCGCGGTTGATCGACAAACCGGCAGCCTTACCGGCGAGCGAGTTGATCACGTTGAGTTCGCGCGCACGCGACAACTCATGGATCGGTACATCCTGAACGGCGTAAGCAAGTGATCTTCTCTCACGTTGAATGCCCAGGGCAGTCGTTGCGAACGCGCGCCGTTCCTGCGCGACTTCGCGCAGCTGAACCTCCATCCTGGTCTGATTTTCAACTGCGATTTCCTGCGAGGCGAAGCCGACAAATGAAAACACAAGAACGGCGGAATAGTCAGGCACCTCGAGCGAGAAGTGTCCATCCGCGTCGCTAGACGTGCCGATCTTCACGCCTTTGACGATAATGGAGACACCCGAGAGCGGTTCGCCGTCGGCCGATGACGTCACTTTTCCCGATACCGGCTGTTGCGTGAAAGCGGTGAACCCGGCTACCAGGAAAGCAAATCCCATTAAACATGTCTTCATGTTCTCGTGACCTGCGTGAGGAGAATACCCGAAACCGTGCGTAAAGTGCGGACGGCAGGTAACCGTCCATATAATAAATATAGGAAACCAGACTGAAAATAGCCAGAAAACCCGCTACATTTGGACCCGTACACACTCACGATGTGCCCGTGCACACATATCTTTCGCAATTTTTGTTTTTGTCCAAAAAAGACGTTCTTTAACGGCACATGGTAACCGATGTCACCATGACATCAACTTTTTTTGAACACGGAAAAGCGCATCAAGAGATGAATCCAAGAAACATCCGTATAAAGGATATCGCCCGGCTGGCGGGCGTCTCAAAAGGCACTGTAGACCGCGTCTTGCACAAGCGCGGGCGCGTGTCAGCGGAAGCCCACCAGAAAGTGATGAAAGTACTCGAAGAGATCGACTACAAACCGAACCTCATCGCGCGTACACTCAGTTCCAACAAAACGTACCGGATAGCGGCCCTCCTGCCCAATCCGGCCGCCGACGGTTATTGGGCACAAACCCTGGCCGGCGTCAACAAGGCGCAAGCGGAGTGGGCATATTATAATGTGAATGTCCAGATATATGCCTTTGACCAGTACGACAAGGAGTCTTTCAAAGAAAAAGCACACGAGGCATTGCTCACCAGCCCCGATGGTATCATCACAGCACCGATCTTTTACGACGAAGCGCTGATCGTCTTCAAAGAACTGAAGGAGCAACAGATTCCCTATGTGCTCTTTAACACGAACATCCCCGAAGTAGAACCGCTGAGCTTCATCGGACAAGATTCGTTTAACAGCGGCAAAGTCGGCGCGGAATTGATGTTCATCGGCCAACCCGACGGCGGAAAACTGGCCGTCCTCCACCTCGACGAAGACATTCACAACTCGGTTCACTTACTCGAAAAGGAACGCGGCTTCCGCGCGTATTTCGAAACGCATAAATCTCCGCCATTCGACATCCGCGAGACAAGTCTTAACCCCAACGAGCCGGGATTTGAATCCAGTCTCGACAATGTGCTGAAAGATCCCGAATTGAAAGGCGTGTTCGTCAGCACATCAAAAGGCACCTCGGTAGTAGCGGGCAGAATGGAAAAGATCAGGAGGCAAGACGTTCGGCTAATCGGATATGATATGCTTGAGGATAACATCAACTACCTGCAGCGTGGCATAATCGACTTTCTCATCAACCAAAACCCGAAAAGGCAAGCTTCTCTCGGGATAAGCCACCTGGCCAATCACCTGATCTTCAAAAAAGCTGCGCCTGAACGAGACCTGTTCCCGCTTGAGGTAATCACCCAACAGAACATCGACTCGTACCTCGGGTCAGGGATACACTGAGTCGGTCATGCCGGAAGCAGGTGCGCTGTCACCCTCCGGTCGAGCACCGGCCTGTACCCTGGTGAGGTAATCATTTTTATCCTGACATCGTGAAGACAACAACACAAGAAACAACTGATATCAAAACGTACAGCGTCAGAAGGACTTCCGGGCGTCTCATTATCACCGGAAAAGGCAACGACCCGGCTTGGGTGAACGCACCTCACCTGACAAACTTCCTGTATCCCTGGGAGGAGAAGCTCCCCCACCACACGAGTTTTCGCGCTCTTCACGACGACGAATGGTTGTACTGTCTTTTTGAGGTGACTGACCCAGCAGTGCACATCACCGTGAAGACAAATAAAAAGCAGGAAGTGGTCGATTCATCGCGGACTGAAATATTCTTTAAGGCCGACGACGCGATGAATCCATACTACTGCCTCGAGATCGACGCGGCCGCGAGAGTTCTCGATTACCAGGGCTTCTACCATAGGAAATTTGATTTCGAATGGTCATGGCCAACCGGGCACCTGCAAATCAGGAGTCATCGCTGGACTGACGGCTATTCAGTCGAAATAGGAATTAGCAAAGAATCGCTGCGGCAACTCGGTCTGCTGAACGATAATTCCCTGCAAGCGGGATTATACCGCGCTGACTGTACGCCGCAATCTGGAGGGAAACCGGATTTCAAATGGATAAGCTGGATCAAGCCTGATTCAGCAACCCCTGACTTCCATATTCCGTCGTCATTCGGCCGACTGGAACTCGAACCCTAACGGGAACAGCCGGATAAAATCAATATGTAAACAACAGTCAACAACTATATGAATTATCTGAGACTAGTATTCCTCGCCTTGATGATTCCGGGGATGGCAAACGCACAACAGCCGGCATCGGTAAAGGAATCGAAGAAAGTATTCACTACCTACCCGTTTTCCGATCCCAATCCGATCCCGGAAATGGGAAAGATCTATCCTTACTACCGGTTCGATGGATACACCACTACATCGACAAAGAAGGAATGGAAGATCGTCGAACTGGAAAATGACTATATCAAAGTGATGATCCTTCCAGAGATCGGCGGAAAGATATGGACAGCCTGGGACAAGGCTACCGGCAAACCATTCCTATACTACAACGAGGTAGTGAAGTTCCGCGACGTCGCCATGCGCGGACCGTGGACCAGCGGAGGGATCGAACCCAACTACGGTATCATCGGTCACACGCCAAACTGCGCGACACCGATGGACTATTTCATTCGGACCAATGAGGATGGAAGTGCGAGCTGCTTCGTCGGAACACTTGATCTCCTGACCCAAACCTACTGGACCATCGAGGTCAACCTTCCTCGCGACAAAGCGTATTTCACAACGCGTTCTTTCTGGAGTAACACGACAGCAGTTGAGCAGCCCTATTACCATTGGATGAATGTGGGAATGCCTTCAGACGGAAACCTCCAATTCATCTATCCCGGCACCCAGCACCTTGAACACGACGGCACATATGCCGATTGGACGATCAATCGAGAGAATGGAAAGGACATTTCGTATCACGACAACAACAACTTCGGCGGACCGAAATCCTACCACATCATCGGCAACCACTCAGACTTCTTCGGAGCCTACTATCATGACCAAGATTTCGGCATGGCCCGCTATTCTCTGCGCGATGATAAACCCGGCAGCAAAATCTGGATATGGGGACTGTCGAGAAACGGAATGATCTGGGAAGACCTGCTCACCGACAACAACGGGCAATACGTCGAGGTGCAATCCGGTCGCCTCTTCAACCAGGCAGCCGACCGCAGCAACTACACGCCCTTCAAGCAACTCGGTTTCGCTCCGCATTCAACCGATACCTGGACGGAGTACTGGTATCCCGTAAAAGGAACGAAAGGTTTTGTCAAAGCCAACCACTACGGAGCGCTCAATCTCCGGGCAAACAAGACCTCCGTCAGAATCGACTTCTCACCTGTTCAACCTATCGATGACGAATTGCATGTCCTTAACGGCGATCAGGTCATCTATACGAAACACTTGAAGCTCTCCCCGTTGCAGGCATTCGCCGATTCGGTAAATTTCTCCGGCAACGTTGACGATCTCACTGTCGTGTTAGGTGGAAACAAACTGCGTTATCAGGCCGATCCGAAAGCCGGCGTACTCGCTCGCCCGCTCGACTCCCCAAAGGATTTTGACTGGAACTCCACGTACGGCTTGTATAGTCTCGGGAAGGAATACATTCAGCAACGCTACTATCCCCGCGCGGAAGAAACGCTGAAAGAAGTTCTGAAGAAGGATCCGCACTTCGTGCCAGCACTGGTCGACCTGGCGATGCTCGCATATCGAAATCTCGACTACACGAAAGCCCTGGAGTACGCCCGTCACGCGCTGAGCATCGACACCTATGAACCCGGCGCAAACTTCTACTACGGAGTAACCAATGATATTCTCGGTAACACATCTGATGCGATGGATGGCTTTGAGATCGCCTCTCTGTCTCCTGCCTACCGGGGTGCCGCATACACGGAACTCAGCCGCATCTATTTCCGCGAAGGCGAACTTGCCCGTGCCCGCCACTACGCGGAGCGCAGTCTTGAGTCGAACGCTCTAAACACACTGGCATGGCAAATACTAGCGGTGGCCGGCAGATCGTCGGATGACAACACGCTGGCAAATACCGCGTTGAAAAGACTCGGCGAACTGAATCCGCTGAACCACTTCCCGCAATTCGAACAGTATCGCGCACAGAAGACCGATGCAAACCGAAACGCATTCGAGCGCACGATCACTAACGAGCTTCCACACGAAACGTACCTGGAACTCGCCGACTTCTACACCTCTATGGGCCTGCAACGGGACGCACTCGATGTATTGGCACTTTCACCCACAACGCCAGAGATCCTGTACCGGATGGCCTATCTCACCGATCAACTGAAGACCGGGAACGGAACTGCACTTCTCGAACAGGCGGATAAGGCATCAGCGGACCAGGTGTTTCCTTTCCGCGCAAGTTCCGTGCCGGCGCTGGAGTGGGCGTCGACAAAGACTGATAATTGGAAGCCAAAATATTTTCTTGGTTTGATTCACTGGAGCCGAGACAATACGAGCCGCGCCAAAGCATTGTTCACTGCTGCGGGCAATCCCGAATATGCACCGTTCTACGCCGCGCGCGCCGTGCTATTCGACAACGAGAACTACGCAGCCGACGTTCGACGGGCCGCTCAACTGGACCCCCGGCAGTGGCGCTACGGCAAATTGCTCGCTGAACGCCTCATCGCCTCCGGCGACTACGCAGGAGCATTAACAGTTGCGCGCGACTACCAGAAACGTTTTCCCCGTGACTTCCGGATCGGTATGCTCACAGCCCGGGCGCTTGTTCTTAACAAGCAGTACAAGGCAACGGTCGATCTATTGCAGAAGATCACCATCCTTCCCTACGAAGGTGCCAACGACGGGCGACTGCTTTTTCGCGAAGCCTGGTTGATGCAGGCAGCAGAACAGATCAAGTCGAGGAAATACAAAACAGCGTTGGCATCCATCGAGAAAGCGAAGCTTTGGCCCGAGAATCTCGGCGCCGGTAAACCTTACGACGATATGATAGACCTTCGCATTGAAAATTATGTCGAAGCGCTTGCACTTGAAAAAAGCGGGCAGTCTGCACAGGCAAAAGAGAAATTCCGAGCGGTGATTGAAGCGGATCAGCCCGGCGGGCGACATCGCATCCGCGACCTTGCGACGGCGCTTGCCTATCGCAAAACTGGCCGGGAAGCAGAGGGTAAAAAACTCCTGGCGGATTGGTTGGATCAGCAGCCCGATAACAAACTGGCTAAGTGGTCGAAGGATGCCTTCGCGGGACAGGTGAACGAAGTTGATGTCGACGTCCGAAGCGACGACTATCGGATACTGAGAACGGTCATCGGCCTTTAAGAAGGGAACACTCCCGTTACCGGACCCGGTAACGGGAGTGGATACCTGCGGGGTTACAACTCATCGGCTATCTGCTCAGAGCTGGTTATGCCGGGAGGCAATTCCATGACCGTGAGATTCCGAAAGTGAATCTCAGCTCCCTCAGCCTCAAGACACAAGTAGCCCTTTTTCTGCGTCGACTTCCGGATGCCGTTAACAAACTTCCCGTTGACGGAGAGTTTGATCACACCATCCACGCACACGACATCGTATGTGTTCCACTCACCTCTGCCCTTCGCGCGGTTCTCCGCCGACTTACTGCGGGTTCCCCGGGGATTGTCGGGGATGGTCTCCACTCCCCCGACTCCGAATAATTCGCCATGCACATATGCGATCGGCGGTTCGACGCCGTCGCGCGTGTTGAGCTTCACCCAATCGAGTTCCAGCATTTGCACCTCCACGCCGTCGGGAAGGCGCGACTCCTCATCAGGTCGCGCGGCGCTCCACACGAATATCCCCGAGTTGCCACCCGGTTCCATGTGTTTCCATTCGACGTGCAGGACAAAGTTCTCGTACTGTTTTTCACTTCGCATCACGCCGATCGGATTTCCCGAACAGATCAATTCACCCTTGCGCGTCAGCGTCCATGTTTCCGGTGGTGTATTTACCTCGATCCACTGGATAGGAACATCTTTCCCGTCACCGGGAAGCGTTGGATTTGCCGTGCGAATTTCCTTACCGAACTTGACGATCGGCCTTTGGGCGTGCGCCGATACGACCAGCATACTCAGCGTACAAAGCGCGAGCAGGCGCGTAATAGATGTCATTGGTGAGCAGTTTTTACAGCATTGAGAAAACCGACAGCGAATTCATCGTCATCAACCGAGTACCTTCGTCACCCCGGGGATCGCGACAGCCGGTCCGGTGAATTTCAGATCCCAGGAGTATTTATCAGGCGCCGGTCCGAGTCGCTGATTTGAATTGATGGCTTCGTCCCAGGTGATCGTTTGCCCGCTGTAAGCTACCATCCTGCCGAGAATCGCAACCATCGTGCTATTGGCCATCAAGACACCGTCATTCATCGGCTTGTTCTTGCGTATAGACGCAAACAGTTCATCGTGCTGCGTTTGATAGGGGTTGTTTTCTTCTCCCTTGTATTCCCATTTCTCCTTACCGATTATGCGACCACCCGCGCCCGCATTGACGATCGCAGATCCTTCGCTTCCCATGATCTCCACCGTATTCCGGTTGGAACAACCTGACTGCTGGCGGCTGAAGCTGAACGCACGTAAGTCGTTGCCATATTCATACTCGATCGCGAAATGATCATATATATTACCCCACTTAGGTTCAATCCGCACCTGACGGCCGCCCGCCCCGGTTGCTTTCAATGGCAATTTGTCACCCAATGCCCACGTCATCATATCAAGACCGTGCACGATCATTTCTACGAGATAGTCGCCTGACAACCAGTTTTGGTAGTACCAGTTGCGGAGTTGGTATTCCATGTCCGTCCAACCTGGCTGACGCTCCTTGTACCACAACGTACCACCGTTGCGCGTTGAAGACACCGACCTGACTTCTCCGATCGCACCACTTAGCACCTTTTGAAACAGTGCACGCTTGGGGTAATCATAGCGGAAAGTAAATCCCGAGACGAGCGAAAGATCTTTCGCCTTCGCCTTCTTTGCTGCTTCCAGAACTTCGCGAACTCCCGGGGCGTCAACGGCAACTGGCTTCTCGCAGAAAACATGTTTGCCCGCGTCAATTGCGGCTGCCAGATGTTGCGGACGAAATGCCGGAGGCGTGGTCAGGATCACGACATCGACTCCCGAGTCGATCACTTTGCGATACGCGTCGAAGCCGACAAACTTGTTTGCTTTGTCGACTTTCACTTTGGGACCCTGTTCCTCGACGATCGCCTTGTATGACGATTCGAGGTGATCCGCGAATACATCTCCCATCGCGGTCAACACCACGTTCGGATCAGCAGCCAAAGCCTGCGCCGCCGCTCCTGTCCCTCGTCCCCCGCAACCAATCAGTCCAACCTTGAGTGTGTTGGCCGATGGCCCTACCGGTTTAGCCAACGCGGAGTGCAGGGGAAGTGCACCCCCAAGTACGACAGCACCGGTAGACTTCAAGAATATCCGGCGGTTTGTCTTTTGAGAAAATTCGTTGTGGTCCTTCATACGACAAGCTTTTTATCGTTCCTAATGTAACGCAATCCCATCTTGAAACACACAATTTTCTGACAATTTGCGGTGTGCTAAAAAGAACACAGGTTTCCGTGAGGTCACAAGCTCATCCGCATCCCGAACCGCTCCATCAGTGGTCCCTGAATGTCGAGACAGCTTCAACAATGCGGTCGATCTCCGCCTCCTGCAACAGGGGATGCAGCGGCAAACTGAGGACTTCATCGTGAATTCGCTCCGTGTGGGGAAGTGACAAGTGGTTAAACTCCCGGAGTGAGTGTTGCTTGTGGGGAGGAATAGGGTAATGTATCAACGTCCCGATGCCTTGAGCTGCGAGGTGTCGGCACAATGCTTCGCGCTGCCTGCAGCGCAGAACGAACAAATGCCATACGTGTTCGCGCGTTATCTCAGGTGCCTCCGGTAATTCGACCTCCGGGTGGTGAATGCGCTCGCGGTAATACGCCGCAATCGCACGACGCCTGTCGTTGTCGGCATCGAGTCGCTGCAGCTTCAAACTGAGAACGGCGGCGTGGATCTCATCCAGTCTCGAATTCACACCGCGGAGCGAGCTGTGACCTTTCGCATGTGACCCGTAGTTCCCAAGGGTACGTATCATTTCAGCGAGCGCGACATCATCGGTGGTCACCACGCCGCCATCGCCCAACGCGCCCAGATTCTTCGTCGGGAAAAAGCTATGTGCAGCAGCATGTCCCAGTGAACCCGTCCGGCGCCCCGCCGCTATGCAACCCGCAGCCTGCGCGTTGTCCTCGACGAGTTTTAGTCCGGATGCGGCTACGAATTCCAACATCGTTGGCGTAACAGCATTCCGTCCGTAGAGGTGCACCACAAGCACCGCGCGCGTGCGCGATGTCACCGCGGATTCCAGGCCGGCGACATTGATGTTCAGTGTGCGGGGATCCGGCTCGACCAGCACTGGTCGAAGCCTGCTTTCCGTTATAGCCAGAATGGAAGCGATATATGTATTGGCAGGAACAAGAACTTCGTCGCCCTCATTCAACACACCACTGAGTATCCATCCGCGGAAGATCAGGCGCAGCGCGTCGAAACCATTTCCAACGCCAACGCACGCACGCGTACCGATATACGAGCCGTAATTCGCTTCAAAAGCTTCCGTCTCCCGGCCCCGGAGGTAATTGCCCGATGAGGCTACTCTGCGGAGAGCGGCGGACAACTCGGGCTCAAACGATCGGTTGACCCGTGCGAGGTCCAGGAATGGTATATTATCGTTGAACATTTGGTTCTATCCATGCACCGGAGGGCACTCAGGAAACCAGGAAGAACGGATTCAGAAGGTTTTCCTTGTTGTAGCTAAGTGGCTCGTCCGTTCCGAATTGTGTGACTTCAAACCCTGTCTCGCGGACAATTGCATGTGCTGCGGCAGTATCCCATTCCATCGTCGGCGCATACCGCGGGTAAACGTCCGCCTGGCCACTCGCCAAAAGCATGAACTTGAGGCTACTGCCAGCGGAGACGAGTACCGGCTCCTGGAGATTGGCAATGAAATCACGCGTTTCATCACTCATATGCGAGCGCGATGCTACAACACGCATCCCCCGCTGCGTCAGATCTGTCGAAGGTCGTTTCTCCAGGCGTATGTCCGTACCGTTCTTGCGAACATACGCGCCCTGTCCGGCAATTGCGTAATATATTTCGTGCGTTACAGGCACAGCAACGACGCCGAGTATCGGTGCACCGTTCTCGATCAACGCAATGTTCACGGTAAACTCGCCGTTGCGCTTGATGAATTCCTTCGTTCCGTCGAGTGGATCCACCATCCAGAAACGTGTCCAGCGCTCCCGTACTTCGTACGGAACCTCCTTTCCCTCTTCACTAAGGATCGGCAACCCTGTCGGGCCGAGAAGGGAGGAGATCTTCTCGTGTGCACGCTTATCAGCGAGGGTGAGGGGCGAACGGTCCGCCTTGGCGACTTCATTGAAATCGCCCGATTCATATACCGCGAGGATCTCGCGACAAGCGTCATGCGCCGCGCGAATAGCACTGTCCAGCAGCGTCCCGAGATCGGTTTGTATTTGTTCCTGGTTGTCCATGGCGTCAGACAATCATACCCGCGGCCACCGTCTCATTCGTTCCTTCATCCACGAGTATCAGACTTCCCGTGATCCGGTTCTTGCGGTAGCTGTCGAAAAACAACGGTTGGGCCGTGTGAATCCGTACCCGGGCGATATCATTCATTTCCAACTCTTCCACATTATCTACACGCGCCAGGGAGTTGATATCGAGTTTGTATTGTATCTCCTTCAGTATACCCCGCACATCGCGTGTAGAGTGTCGTACGTGAAACTTACTATTGATGTTGACCGGACGCTGATTCATCCAACACAACATCAGGTCGATCTCCTGCCCGGTATTGGGATGGTTATTTGGTTTCGCAATGATATCACCGCGGCTGATATCGAGTTCGTCTTCCAGTGTCATAGTAACAGACATTGGCGCGAACGCCTCCGCCACCTCTTTCTCACCGAAGTAGATGGCCTTTATGCGAGAGCTGAAACCCGATGGCAGGACGATCACTTCATCGCCGGGACGGAAGATGCCGCCTGCCAGGCGTCCGGCATACCCTCTGAAATCATGGTGATCTTTCGAATGTGGGCGAATAACCGATTGCACCGGAAAACGACTGTCAATGTGGTTGTAGTCACTTTCAATATGTACGGTCTCCAGCACATGGATTAACGTCGCGCCTTGGTACCAGTCCATCTTCTGGGAGCGGTTCACGACGTTGTCACCCATCAGTGCACTGATCGGGACAAACTGGATATCCGATACCTCCAGCTTGGAAGAGAATGCCTTGTACTCCGTAACAATGCGATTAAAGACCGCCTCATCGTAGTCGACAAGGTCCATCTTGTTAACACAGACAATGATATGGGGAATTTTCAACAGCGATGCCAGATACGAATGCCGGTACGTCTGCTCTACCAGGCCTTTGCGCGCATCGATCAGAATGATCGCAAGGTTGGCCGTGGACGCTCCCGTCACCATGTTTCGGGTGTACTGGATGTGTCCGGGTGTATCGGCAATGATGAACTTCCGCTTCGGTGTTGCAAAATAGCGGTATGCGACATCTATCGTGATGCCCTGTTCGCGCTCGGACTTCAGACCATCTGTCAGCAGTGACAGATCCACGTAGTCGAAGCCTTTCTTCGCGCTGGACTTCTCAACGGCTTCAAGCTGATCTTCAAAAATCGATTTACTGTCGTACAACAGTCTTCCGATAAGCGTACTCTTTCCATCATCTACCGACCCCGCTGTTGTAAATCGCAGGAGCTGGTTGTTCATTTCCGACATTATTGTTTTGGTTAATCCGTGGTTACTAATCTACCCTAGCCCCTCCTTCGCTACGCTCCGGCGGACAAGCCCTTAGCCCTTAAAAATACCCCGCTTTCTTCCGATCCTCCATCGCTGTCTCAGAACGTTTGTCATCGTTCCGGGTACCGCGTTCTGTCTTACGCGATGCAGCGATCTCAGTGATGATCTGTTCGATCGTGTCCGCGGAGGACTCTACCGCACCGGTGATCGGCATATCGCCACACGTTCTGAAACGCACCACCTTCTTCTCAGCCACCTCATTCGGCTTCAGGTTGAGATACGGAGACACTGACAACAACACACCATCGCGATTGATAACCTCTCGCTCGTGCGCGTAGTAAAGTGACGGGATCGGGATATTCTCCGACTGGATATACTGCCACACATCCATTTCCGTCCAGTTCGAGATCGGAAACACCCGGAAGTGCTCGCCCATTTGTTTCTTTCCATTGAAAAGATTCCAGAGCTCCGGACGCTGGTTCTTCGGATCCCATTGGCCGAATTCGTCGCGGTGTGAAAAGAAGCGCTCTTTCGCGCGCGCCTTCTCCTCGTCGCGACGCGCGCCTCCCATACAGGCGTCGAACTTGTTGCGTTCGATGGTATCGAGTAGCGTCACGGTCTGCAGCGAATTCCGGCTGGCGTTATATCCACGCTCTTCCTGGACACGGCCGTTGTTAATGCTGTCCTGAACGGATCCGACGATCAACTGCACACCGAGTTCCTTCACCAGCCAGTCGCGGTACTCCAGCGTCTCGGGGAAATTATGCCCCGTGTCGATATGCACCAGCGGAAAAGGTATCCGCGCCGGGTAGAAAGCCTTCCGCGCCAGGAATGCCAGCGTGATGGAATCCTTGCCCCCCGAAAATAGCAATGCCGGATTCTCAAACTGTGCTACAACCTCGCGGATGACGAAGATCGCTTCCGACTCCAGTTCCTGCAGATGTGTGAGATAATACTGTTGACTCATGATCTATTTATTTCAAACTAACTCGTGATACATTCGTTCTCTTCTTCGTCGCTTTGTCACAGATTGACGCGCGGAAGCACTGCTTTCATCAGCGCATCGATCGCCTCCTCTACAGTGGTCTTGTCCGTGCGGATAACAATATCCGGACGCTGAGGTTGCTCGTATGGCGACGTGATCCCGGTAAAGTTCTTTACCTCACCTGCACGCGCCTTTTTGTACAATCCCTTTACATCCCGCTGTTCACATACCTCCAGGGGCGCGTCGACAAACACCTCAATATAATTCTCCGCTCCGACGATTCGCTTCACCTGATCGCGGTCGGCCTGGAAAGGAGATATAAAAGCCGACAACAACACGACACCGGCGTCGAGAAAGAGTTTGCAGACCTCCGATATCCGCCGTATATTCTCTTCGCGGGCTTCATCTGTAAATGTCAGATCCTTGTTAAGGCCCGAGCGTATATTGTCGCCATCCAGCAGGTATGTCTTGATCCCCTGCGCATATAGGGCAGCCTCCAGTTGTATTGCCAGCGTCGACTTTCCGGAACCTGATAGTCCTGTAAACCAGATAAGTCGCGGCTGTTGGTTCATCAACTGCTGACGTTGTTCCGTGCTGACTTTGGTTTGAATGGGGTAAATATTATTCAACTTATACGAGATTATAGAAGTACGAGATAAAAGTGATACACAATACTACATACATCAGCGTTAATGGCGAACCGACTCTGAAAAAGTCTTTAAAAGTATACCCGCCCGGACCGTATACCATCAAATTCGTCTGATATCCGATCGGCGTCATGAAATCCCCCGATGCGGCGAACGCGATCGCCATGAAAAACGGTGTGTATGGCAGATCCATTTTTTCCGCCACCGACATCGCGATCGGAAACATGATCGACACGGCTGCCGCATTCGTGATCAGTGCCGTCAGACAGGTCGTCGTCAGGAACAAGGCAGCTAACACCGCGACAGGTCCGAGGCTCTGAACCGTAGAAACGAGCAGATGGCCCACCAAATCGGCGGCCCCCGATTTCTCTAACGCTACCCCGATCGCGAGCGAACACACCAGAATGAGTAACAAGCTGAGATCCAGTTCACGACGGACCTCGGTGACTCCCAACACTCCTGAGAACACGAGTCCCGCGAGAATCACAAGACACACATCAAAAAGCGGAAACAATCCCACAACACCCGTGATCAACAACAAAACGCAGAGGACGCCGAGAATGCGAAACCTGCCGTTCTTCTCCGGCTTGACCTTTCTCGGAACCGATACGAAGAACAGGTCTTTTTCATGATTGCGGCCATTTCCGCGCCCATCGTCCGAAAGAAGCAGCAGGAAGTCCCCACCTGCCAGGTGCATCTCCCCAACTTTCCCCGGAACCCGCTTACCATTGCGGTGAATAGCGATGATCGATGCGTTGTACTTCTGCCGGAAGTTCGAGTCGCGTATGCGCACACCGATCAGTTCTGAATGCGCGGGGATGACAGCTTCGACAAAATTGAAATGCTCCTGCAACTCCGCCATCTGATCCTCGGGTACATTCAAGTCATTGTCATCCTTAATGAGCTGGTAAATGGATTGGGGATTTCCGGAGAAAAAAAGTGCGTCGCGCTCTTCGAGAATTTCGCCGGGTGACACCGGCGAGACCACACGGTCACCGCGAATGATCTCCACCAGAAAGACGTCCTTCAGGTTGCGGAGCCCTGCATCCTTCACGGTCTTGCCAACGAGATTCGACCCCTTGCCTATCTCAGTTTCTATAATGTACTCCTTCAGATTCTCGCGCAAGGCTTCGATCTCATTGGGATTCGACGGCAACAGTCGGTAACCAAAAAAATACAGGTAAGCTGTCCCCACCAAAGTAACCGTGACCCCCAGGTAGAAAAAGTCGCGGAATCCCAGCAACGGCAAGCCATACTGCGATACCAATCCATTGAGCACCAGGTTAGTAGACGTGCCTATCACCGTGATCATACCCCCGAGGATAGTGGCAAATGACAACGGTATCAGGAACTTTGACGCGGGATTCCCCGTCCGCTGCGCCCAGTCTTTCACATAGGGTATCATAAACGCTACGATGGGCGTGTTGTTCAGTACCGACGACAACGACGAAACCGTCACCATCATGCGCAGCAGGAACTTGCGCGGTGATAAGTTGGGGTTGAACAGCTTGGCGAATACCTCGGTGCCGACGACGGAGCGAATACCTGCAGTCGCCAGGACAAGCAGGAAGATGATGATTATCTGCTGATTAGAGAGGCCTTGCAGTATCTCCGCAGGCGTAATGATCCGGCCGAGCAGGAGTGCAACGACTGCGATGAAAAATGTCAGCGCGGGGTTGAACCACTCGCGGTACAGGGATGCGACCAGGAAGATTACAACGACCAATACGTACCCCTGCGAAAAACCTAAGTCCACTAATCCAATAGATTTAAGGTGCGAATGTACGGGGACTTAGGTTAAGTTCAAAGTTTAAGATTCAAGGTTGAGGGTTTGGTGGAGGTGCCAGAAAGCTTTGAGGGTTGTCAAAAATGCCTCCATTTCGCTCAGCGGGATCATATTCGGGCCATCGCTGAGTGCGGTGGCGGGCTGGGGATGGGTTTCGATGAAGAATCCATCTACCCCCGCGGCGGCGGCAGCCCGCGCCAGGTATGGAGCAAACTCTCGCTGTCCCCCGGACGATCCGCCTAATCCTCCGGGTTGCTGTATGGAATGTGTTACATCGAAAACGACTGGCGTAAACTGTCTCATCAGCGGTAGTGAGCGCATATCCACGACCAGCGTGTGATAGCCGAAACTCACACCCCTCTCCGTGAGAAAAACGTTGGAATTGCCCTCCTCCCGGACTTTCTTCACAGCATATTGCATGTCAGCAGGAGCCATGAACTGCCCTTTCTTGATTTTTACAGCCCTGCCCGTACGGGCGGCCGCTTTGATAAGATCCGTTTGCCGACAGAGAAACGCCGGGATTTGAAGCACATCTGCCACTTCCGCTACCTCTGCGCACTGATGTGATTCGTGAACATCTGTAACGATCGGAACTGCGAGATCTTTCTTCACCCGGGCGAGCACTTCGAGACCTTCGTCGCGCGACGGTCCGCGATAGGAACCCGACGAGGTCCGGTTTGCTTTGTCGAAAGAAGCCTTGAACACGTAGTCGATTCCCAGTTTCTCGCATATGGCCTTCACATGCGATCCTGTCTGAATACAAATGTCGTAGTTCTCCGCCGCACAAGGTCCGGCAAACAAAACCATCCTTTCACCGCCGAGAACGATCTTCTCCCCAATGGTGGCAACTTCCTTGAACTTCTCCATTCTGTGTGATTAAATCCAGTGGTCAGGAGGCGTGCGACGATTTGTCTTTATCCGCCGTCTTCAGCCATTTCGCAAGAAAACCCCTCGCATCCAGAACGAGGTCGGCTACTTCGCGTAGTACACCCTCCCCGCCCCTGGCCTCCGTCACCAGGTCAGCGCGCTCTTGAATATATTCGTACGCATCCGCCGGGCAAACGGCAAGACCGGCGAGCCGGAATACAGGAAGGTCATTGAGATCATCCCCGATGAACGCGACCTCCCGGGATTTCAATTGGTAGTGATCCACCAGCTTCTTGAACGTCATTGCCTTGTCAACGATTCCCTGGTGGCAAAAGTCGATCTTCAGTTCCGCGAAACGCTTCGTTACAGCTGCTGACTCGCGACCAGAAATTCCACCTGTGACAATCCCAGCCTTTTTCAGGTAGCCGATGATCAATCCATCGCGAACGTGAAATGTCTTGGTCTCCGTTCCGTTGTTATCATAGATAATCTTTCCGTCCGTCAGCACGCCGTCAACGTCAAAGAATATGGCTTTGATCAGCGAAGCTCTCTTGATCTGGTCTTTAGAATATCGAGGCACAGTGCACGAATGATGGTCTGATAAAATATTATCCGAATATTGCCGAAAATTAGGAAAAGCTTTTTACTTTATTCACTTAAACCGTTCAGGTAACTTAATGAAACTTCGCAAGTTCTTCGTCAGCCTCGCCATGACCCTATTGTTGATATACCTGATGGATCGCGGCTGGATGATAGGAAGTGTCCCCATTCCCCCACTGGGCAAGTTCCTCGATCCGTACCACGGATTCTGGCAGAATATCGAACCCATCGGGTACCAGGGAAAGAAGCAATTGGTGATTCCCGGTCTTCAGGAACCCGTCTCGGTTATCTACGACAGCCTGTTGATCCCACACATCTTTGCCAGGAACAATAACGATCTCTATCTCGCTCAGGGATACGTCACCGCTATGCATCGCCTTTGGCAGATGGAATTCCAGACGCACGCGGCAGCAGGAAGAGTCTCGGAAATCGTTGCCGGAGATGCCATACTCGACTACGATCGCAGGCAACGACGACTTGGTATGATGTTCGGCGCGCGCCAGGCACTCACATCGATGGAACAGCACCCCGCTGTGGTCCAGTATACCAAGGGCGTGAACGCATACATCGAATCACTGCGGTATGAAGATCTGCCGTTCGAATACAAGCTGCTTGACTACACGCCCGAACCGTGGACACCGGTGAAGTGTGCCCTGCTCCTGAAGAACATGGCTCAGACTCTGAACTTCGGCGACAAAGACATCGAGATGACGAACGCGTTGAAGCTGTTCGGAAAAGAGATGGTCGACTTGTTGTATCCCGACAATGAACACGTTGGTGATCCCATCGTCGACAAACCCGGACAGTGGAACTTCACACCTGTCTCACTCGGCAATACACCGCCGGCCCTACCCGACGAATTGATCGGAGTTTCAAAGCCGCCTCCACCCGATCCGACGATCGGCAGCAACAACTGGGCAGTCGCGGGATCGAAAACATATACTGGCTCTCCCATGCTCGCCGGCGATCCTCATCTTCAACTGAGCCTGCCTTCCATCTGGTACGCGATACAGCTGAACGCGCCTGGTATCAACACCATGGGCGTATCCCTGCCAGGTGTCCCGACCATCACCATCGGCTTTAACGACTCCATCGCGTGGTCAGTCACCAACGCACAGCGCGATCTCGTCGATTGGTATAAGATCGAATTCAAGGACAAAACACGTGATCATTACCTGTTGGACGGTGAATGGGTCAAAACCAACAAGGTAGTCGAGCAAATATCAGTGCGTGGCAGTACCACCTACTACGATACGGTGGTGTACACGCACTGGGGACCAGTCGTGTACGATGAGAGCTTTCACGCAAACAACGAATTGAACGGTTACGCATTTCGCTGGATCGCACATGATGCCTCGGAAGAGATCAACGCCTTCTACCGGTTGAACCGTGCCAAGAACCACTCCGAGTTTTCGGAAGCGCTGAACTTCTTCTCCATGCCCGCACAGAATTTTGTATTCGCGTCTGTCTCCGGCGATATTGCCATGCGCATTCAAGGTAAGTTCCCGGTGCGCAGAAAGGATGAAGGCAAATTCGTGCTCGACGGAAGTAAACGCTCAAGCGGTTGGCAGGCTTTCATCCCGAACGATCACAACATCACCGACAAGAATCCGGCGCGCGGCTTCGTCAGTTCCGCCAACCAATACCCCGCAGACAGCACGTATCCCTATTACATTACCGCCACGCATTACGAGGCCTACCGAAACCGGAGGATCAACGATGTACTGCGCAGTTCAGGTAACATCACGTACCGCGACATGATGAAATTGCAGCTCGACAACTACAACCTGAAAGCTGCTGAAAGTCTGCCGACATTTCTGGGCTATCTTGACTCCGCCGCACTGACACAGCTACAAAAGCAGGCGTATCATACCCTGCGGTCGTGGGACTACGTGAACTCCGCGAACTCAGCAGGCGCATCCTATTATGAAGCATGGTGGGACAACCTGATGGTCCTGCTCTGGGATGAAATGTCCGACGCGGGCACCGCGTTGCAGGCACCGACAACCTACACGACGATCAAGCTCATCCGGGAGCGTCCTGCACTCGAGTTCTTCGACATCGTTAAGACGCCGGAGAAAGAAACTGCCGGCGACGTGATCCGCAAGGCATTTCTCCTCGCCGTAGAAGACATCGAGAACTGGAAATCCGAGCATGCAACGCAACCGGTATGGGCAGAATACAAAGGCTCCTACGTTGCCCACCTATTGCCCGGCCTCACGCCGCTCTCCGTACCCGTGAAGACCGGTGGCAATCACGATATTGTCAATGCGCACTCACGTACACATGGCCCCTCCTGGCGCATGGTTTGCAGCCTGGAGCCCTCCGGCGTCAAGGCGTGGGCCACCTATCCCGGCGGACAATCCGGAAATCCGGGAAGTGCATTCTACACCAACCTGCTGCCCAGATGGGTCGCAGGCGATTACTTCCCGTTGTTGTTCCTGCGCAACAGGGAGGAGAATTCTCAGAAAGTATTCTATACTGCTACTCTCAATCCCAAAGAAGAATGAGACTCTTCGTCCAGATACTCGTGATCATCGTCCTGGGCTATATGCTCGAGCTGTTTTTACCCTGGTGGGGGATTGCCGTCGCCGCCTTTGCCGGAGGCGTATTGGTCACTACACAGTCGAATTTCCTGGCGGGATTTATCGGTATCGGACTCTTGTGGGCCAGCAAGGCACTCCTCACCGATCTTACGACCAATGTTGAACTCGCTGACCGCGTTGCGCGGATCTTCATGCTAAACAACAAAGCACTGCTCCTCCTCGTCACGTTCGCCATCAGCGGTCTCGTGGGAGGATTTGCAGCGATGAGCGGAGGAGCATTGAGGAGGTTGAAATGACGAGCGCCCTGCGCGACACCGATATCGTCACATCTGTAACTACTCGATATTGAAACGTATCGGGAGCACCATGCGCACCGGAACCGGCCTGCCTCGATGCTTGCCACCTTTCCACGCGGGAAGCATCGACACTACACGCACCGCCTCCCTGTCGTAGTCGCGATGGACACCGCGGATAACACGCACATCGCTGACGGACCCATCACCATTCACCACGAACCGCACGTAGACTGTACCATCGATACCCATTGCCTGCGGTGCACGTGGATAGCGGATCTTCTTCTGAATGAACTTCATCATGGCTGACAGACCACCTTCGTATTCCGGCATCTCATCAGCGAGGTCCAGCGGACCATCATCAGGCTCCACCATCAGGAGATGATCCACCGCAGCGCCGTCAACAGCACCGCTGTCACTCCCTGCCACGTTGAAATCAAAGTCACCGTCAGACAGAACATCCACAACAACCTCCACTTCCTCCTTCTCTTCAATCTCATCTTTCGTCACCAGCACCGCCGTGCTACGCGTGTTCGTTTTCCTCGGTTGTCGCGGAGCGGGAATCACTTTCGGTTTCATTGGGATGGAAGGAGGCAATGTGAGAACACGCAATCCTCTTTCTACAGCGGTCGGGTATTGGACAGCTGTGTTATCCTGGCGCATACGCTGCAAAAACAGAAGCACAGCCACCAGAAAGACCGTCGCCAACAAGCCCACCAGCACCCGATCGGGATACCCACGACGCAGCAAATAGGCCCCATAGCGCTTGTTTCTAAACTCGAAGACGAGATCGTCCCATGTCGTAAAGGAGTCAGTTTCCATAACGTTTTGTTTAGGTGTGTGATATCAGGATGCGAAACCTGCACCGTTTCCATAAAGACCGACTCGCTTTTTGCTGTAGATTCCCGTCCCTCTACCACGGATCTTCGCCGGGCTTACCCGTGGCTATTCATGTTAGCAGGCATTGGTCGACATGGTGATGAATTGGCTTTGCCACCAATGTCACGGATTTTCACAAATCGAATTCCTGCGAGTGCATCGGAAGTATTCAGGACCCTGAAAGGGTCCAATATAAATAACGTTTCGCCACAACTCGCTCTTCGAAAGTCGACCCGATTTGTTAAAAAAGGTACAAGGTGTAAGATATCCGGCGTAAAGGCATTATTCCGATTGCAGAAAGTCGGCATCTTGGTACAACTAAACCCCAAAACAAATTCACCTTATTATGAAACGATTGACTTTTGTTATCTGCCTGGCGTGTATGACGGCTGCGACCTACTCGATACAAGCTCAGAGCGTTTTGAAAATCAATATTCTAAGTCCGGTTGTAAAAACATTGAACGTATCGTACGAACACGCCATCAACGAAACCAGCAGCTTCCAACTCGGATTCTTCTACACAGGGTGGTCTGTCGATGCGACCAAGTTCAATGGCATCGGCATCACGCCGGAGTACCGCTTTTACTTGTCGGAGAGTGCAGCTCCACAAGGCGTTTACGTCGCACCATTCCTGCGATATCAGAACTTCAAGCTGGAGGAGAAAGAATTCAGCGACTCCAAAGCTGACTTCTCCACATTCGGTGGAGGATTAGTACTTGGCAAGCAATGGGTGTTCAAGGACAAGATCACACTAGATATCTTCATCGGCCCTTCCTATGCATCGGGCAAGGTATCCGGTGGATCGAATGACGAGAACTGGGATGTCGGTGTCTTTGACGGATTCGGTCTGCGTACTGGTATCAACTTTGGATTTAAATTCTGACAAGCCAGTAGCACGTAAAGTATTATTTGAATTTGAAAAAACGAGGGTGTCTCAAAAGGGCAGCCTCGTTTTTTTTCCCTACGTTATTGATTAGAATTGGGTGACCAATAATGAAAATGTTCTCATTACCGGCCCGGCCGGAGTGACCAAATGTTAGACACTTAAGAGATCTCAAAATGACTGGGATCAACATTCCAGTCGACTTGACAAAATGCAAAGTTGGCTGCATTCAGCGTTATGACAAACGCTATCAGGATGACGTCAAGGACAAGCACTTCGGCCTTCCTCTGTCTACTCCGCAGTTAACTCATCTTGGTCTTCGTAAGAATCAATGGGTAAAGTACGACAAGGTGTGGAACCGCTGGTTATGGAGCACCCAGATAGATGATTAGCTCATTCTATAGAATGAGTGTCTTTTTCGTGTTTCCAGCAATATTATATTGTAAATAAGAGTATTTGTTTGCTAAAGGTATCGTTTTTTAATACCTTTCGCTAAATCTTACTCTCAATATGGCAATACGAGTTGTTTCCGGAGGACTAAAGGATTGGACAGAGGAACTTCAGTCAAAGGGCAAACTGGCTTTTTCACTTCGCCAGGCTCATGAAGCATTTCCTGAATTGTCTGAGGATGCAATAAAACTCGCGCTGAACAGACTTTCCAAAAAGGATAAAGTAGTATCCATCTACAAGGGATATTACCTGATAATCCCTCCGCAATATTCCGCCAAAGGAATCCTGCCGCCAGCCTTGTATATCGATGGGCTTATGCAGTTTTTGCAAAGGTCCTATTACGTGGGACTACTCAGCGCAGCAGCTTATCACGGAGCAGCACATCAACAGCCCCAGGAATTTTTTGTAGTCACTTCACTTCCTGCCTTACGCGCAACAGAACGGAAAGGCATCAAAGTAAATTACATCAGCAAAAACTCCATCAACGAAGCACTCATAGAAAGCCGGAAAACTGAAAGTGGTTATCTGAGAATTTCATCACCGACATTGACTGCCACTGACCTGGTACAATTCGAAAAGAGAATAGGTGGACTGAACAGGGCAGCCACTATTATCAACGAACTAGCAGAAGTGATAAAGCCTGAAATGTTCAATTCTGTTTTGTTCAACGAAGTATCAACATACTCCATTCAACGGCTCGGATATATACTTCAATATAAGGCTGATCAAAAGGAATTAGCAGATGCATTGCTGTACAAAGCAAAAGAAGCAGGACTTTCATTTTTCCGAGTGCCGCTGAAGACAGACCTACCTGTAAAGGGATTTTCATCTGACGAAAATTGGAAAGTGATTGTAAACACCGAAATTGAAATAGACGAATGATTCCACAAGCGCATATAACGGAATGGTCAAGTCAGGTTCCCTGGCGAACAAATGAACAGGTGGAACAAGACTTGATTATCAGCCGCACCCTGGTTGAAATTTTCTCTGATAACTTTTTAGCTGACAGACTTGCGTTTCGAGGAGGCACTGCCCTTCATAAACTACAGCTCAGTCCGCAGCCTCGCTATTCGGAAGATATTGACCTTGTCCAAATAACAAACGAGCCATTTGGCCCAGTGATCGATGCCTTGCGTGAGCGCCTTTCGTTTCTAGGCATTCCGGCCCGCAAGCAAAAAGAGAACAACAATACCCTGATCTTTAGATTTGAGTCTGAGTTTCCACCCGTTCAGCGTCTCCGTCTCAAAGTAGAAACCAATTGCCGGGAACATTTTTCTGTTATCGGTATAATCAAAATTCCATTCAATGTGGAATCGTCTTGGTTCAAAGGTTCGTGCGAGATCACCACCTATCAATTAGAAGAACTGCTTGGCACCAAACTTCGTGCCCTCTATCAAAGGAGAAAAGGCAGAGACTTGTATGATTTGCACAAGGCATTCACGTTGAGGGATAACCTGAATATCAAAAATCTAATTGAATGTTACCATGAGTATATGCGCTTTTCGGTTAGAAGCGTCCCCAGCCAAAAGGAATTCATAGACAACATGGAATTGAAGATGAAGGATAGGGAATTTCTCGGAGATATAACTGCACTGCTAAGACCCACGGAAAAGTATGATCAGGGCGAAGCATATGATAGGATAAAAAATTCGTTGCTGACGAAACTTTAGATATTGGACAAGAATAGACCTATAAAATAATAGATGAACATCACTCAGATAGAATCCAATGTACAGGGAGTTGAAAAATCCTTCAATAAGGATTCATTTATTTGTGACTTGCTGTTGGCGTATGGTCAGCCCAAAGCATCTATTTAAACGGCTGCAACAGAGAGGACTCAATCTTTCGAAAGCTCAGGATGAAATCCTATGGAAAAAGAAACTCTATTTTAAATCCGTCAATGACCGGGATTTACATAGCACGATTGATTCAATTCCTATATCAGCGAATACCAGATGCACAGTGATGCCTACATCGGGGTGCGTGTGTTTAACGCTGAGACCAGTCAAGCACACGTTAACAGTGGCAGCAAATTTCGATCGTTC
>CAYTMU010000004.1:0-14868 GCA_964438975.1 uncultured Roseivirgaceae bacterium
ATACACACGCGTGAAGAAGGCATCGACCTGAAAGGCAATGGGTTCAGCAAGGCCTCTCCCGCGGAGAGGGATTAGGGTGAGGTGACGCTGAGGGGTACCAATTTTGTACCCCCATAGACAACCTCTCCTTTTACCAGCCCGAATTTCTCGCGCTGGTCTTCTGTCAGCGTGTTGACGAATTCGTCTTCGACAGGTTGTAATCCCGCCTCGGCTATGCGCGCGGGATAGTCCTTCCCGTAGCGGCGAACATGATCATCCTGTCCGAACATTTGCTCCCTTAACCGCCGGTCACTCACCGTCGGATCTGAAATCGTAGTGTCGGCAACGGGATGAAAGAACGGTACCTGAAGGACGGCGTATCCGCCGGGTTTCAACACCCGGTTGATTTCCTTCATAGCGACTATATCGTCGTTAACGTGCTCAAGTACGTGATTGCACAGCACGACATCGAATGTGTTGTCGGAGAAGGGTAAATCGTGGATGTCGGCCTTGACCTTCGCCAGCGGTGACTCCAGGTCCGTAGTGATGTACCGTTCGCCGTGAATTTTTTCGAACCGCGGGATAAAGCAGGCCTCTGGAGCAATGTGCAGCACTGACTGGGGTTCCCGGAAGAAGGAAGTGCGCTGCTGAAGATAAAGCCAGATGAGACGGTGCCGCTCAAGTGAGAGACAATTCGGACAGAGTGCGTTGGGACGTGGATTGATACGGCCATAGGGAAGAAACTTCCGGAAGCTACCAGAACACACCGGGCACGTAACATTTGATCCCCGGAGAAGGAGTGCCGCGATCTTCAGACCGGGGCCGCTAAGCCGCTGGAGATATTTTCTCGGAATGTACCGGATCAGCCAGGATATCAACCGCTTCATCGCGGCAAAGATAAGAGGCTGTTCCGGAGCGAGAAATATTAGCAGGATCTAAAACTAATTTGCCCGCAGCGTCATCATAATAGGGAAAACGGACCGGAAACGGTATTTTACGCAACAGGGACAAAGGCGTATGCATGCACAAACGCTACTCGACATTGCCATGACGCATTCGGATACCCTCATAGCCAGGGCTCAAACCGGGGATCAGACTGCCCAGGGACGACTTGTCCAGTTGTGGTATAAGCGCATCTACAACTTCGGATACAAGTTCTTCCTTGATCATGATATGGCCATGGAGATATCACAACGGACGTTCATTTCGATGTGCAGAAACCTTTCAAAACTCAACGACCCCGCTCGCTTCCGACCTTGGTTATATAAGATCGCAGTGAATTGCTGCCGGGAAGAGGCGCGAAAGCGCAATGGCCAAAGGTCGCTCCCGTTTGACCTGGTCTGGAGCTACGGCGCCGAGGACTCGCCGGGATGGGAGTCGTCAGCTCATCGCGACGACAACCCCGAACGTCAACTTCGGCAGCAGGAACTGTCCGACATTCTTCAGGTAGCACTCGGTGAAATAAGTGCGGAGCAGCGAGAGGTTGTTATCATGAAGGAATACGAGGGCTTAAAGTTCCGCGAGATCGCCGAGGTACTGAATATATCTGAAAACACGGTCAAATCAAGGATGTACTACGGCCTTGACGCACTTAGGAAAATCCTGGAAAAGCGAAACATAAACGAAACCACGATTGGCTATGAGCTATAAACCGGATGAAAGGGATTGGATGGCTTACCTCTACGGTGAGTTGGACGAAGAGACTGCGCGGGTCATAGATCAGTACCTTCTTCAGAATCCGGATGCAGCGCGCGAGTTGGAGCGATTCCGGTCCCTGAGAAAAGTCCTCGCGACTGTAGAAGATAAAGAGGTGATCACGCCGCCCATTGTTATCGGAACACCTGCCACCCCGCGGGAAGAAGGTGGTGCGAGGGTGCGCGGACGGCAATACCTGTGGAACGCTCCGTGGTTTAGGACAGTCGTCAGCGCGGCAGCATGCCTTGCACTGATCATCCTTGTTGGATGGGCGACCGATGCGCAACTCAGTGTTTCAAACAACGAACTCAGAATCGGATTTGGCTCCCTGCCACCGCAGCCCATTGTCCGCGAAGTGCCGGGCAAGGTCTTGACGGAAGCAGACGTGCGCGGGATGATACAGGCTTCTCTCGATGAAAACAACGATGAGATAAAGGTCAGCCTCGAGAACACGCGGCAGAAACTCGACGCTTCAATAAAAGCAAGCCTCGCGCTGAATACCGAAAATATGGACCAGCTTGTCCGCACGGTATCGAGCGCATCGCAGGAACAGATCCGCCAGTATGTCGACGGTATTCGCGAGGAGAACACGCAGCAGGTAAAAGACTACTTCGTGCTGACTTCGACGGAGCAAAAGAAGTACATTGAGAATCTCCTCGTAGACTTCGCGAAGTACCTTCAGCAGCAACGCAGCGACGACCTTCGTCTCGTGCAATTGCGAATGAACAACCTGGAACAAAACACTGACCTCTTCAAGCAGGAGACGGAACATATACTGTCGAGCATCATCACGACAGTTGGTGTGCCGGTTTCGGGTGAAATGAAGAACTGATATCCATCGTCAACACACGCAAATGAAAAGGACACAACGATTGCACTTGATCGCTCTTCTGGTTTTGAGCATGGCATCGCACACAGCATTTTCTCAGAACGTCGATGAAGAGCGCATGAAGCGCGACATCAAGGTTGCGGAGAACGTTCTGGCAACATTGATCAAACAAGAACTTGAACAGCAAGGCGCCATACTGGGGCTTAACATCAGCGGGACCTATGAACCCGGTTACGGTGTTACCTTCCGCGTGCCTTCTGAAAGTTCGATGCCGTTCACGATCATCAACATGAACCAGGTGCCGGGTGAAATGGTATCTGATGGAGCATATCGGTATTCCCTTCGAATGAACGGCGACACCTATCGCTATTCTCTCCGAATGGACGGTGTGCCAGACGCGCCTGCACCCCCGGATGGAGTTGTCAGCCTGTCTGAGCGTGTCAAGGCTAGTGCCGAGTCAAGCGCTGACAGTGTCCGCAGTGCATACAACACCACCGTCATTCGCGCAGCGCAAAACTTCATCCTGGATTACGGGGAGTTCCTCAGCCAGTTGCGCCCCGACGAAAGGATCGTTGTAACAAACCAGAGCGACCGCATGCATTTCATCTTCGCGGAGGGCAAACGGTCCAGGATTTTGGTCGAGGGGAGCAGGGGAGACGTCGCAGCATTCAGACAGGGTAAACTCACGCGCGACCAGGCTTTGAAAAAGCTCAGGGTTGTCAACACCGAGATCATTGACGCCCGGCAACCTGATCTCGAAATGCTTTCCAGCATCCTGACCCGGCTTTACCGGCCTGACTTGTCCAAGACGTATTTTGCGGAAGGGAATGTCTATTATGAGCGCCTTCGCGACATTGGTGTCGTGTACTACATGCGGCTTGTGAGCTCCAACGAAGTTGGCCCTAACCGGTTTCTCATGCCCACTGTCGGTCATGATCAGATGGATTTGGAAACGCGCAACAGGAAGGTGACGGAATTGTACCCCGTATTCGAACAGGAACTGATCGACAATATCCTCGACTATGGCCGCACGGTGAAGAGCCTCGCGAACGACGAGGACCTTGTCTTTAACATAGTGCTTACCCGATGCTCTGGGTGTGGGATTCCCGACACCATCGAATTGTCCATCGACGCATCCATCCTGCAAGACTTGAATGCCGGCAAGATCGACAAGAACACCGCGTTCAAGAAAGTCACTATCAAGAAGGGCCAGCGCCAATAATCCGGCGCGGAATCCGTCGTCAAATTGTGCTGATACTGCGGGATGAGTCGCTGGTAATCAGTGTATTTGTTATTACATAGTTGGAATAGCAATTATGTAGGTGGTTCCCGCCTGATGTAACCTTTCCCGTACCTTTGGTGTTCCTTGTAGTATGGATTGCCGTATCTGATACAATCCTGTCTACAAGGGTAAAAAAGCCAAATATGAAAAGAAACCTGATCATCGGTGCCGGGATCATTGTTGTGTTGCTTGTAGCGTTTTTCGTTGTTAAAGGCAATAAGACAGCTGAATCCGCTGACATCATGACCTACGTTAAGACCGGCCCTTTCAAAGTGGAGATAGAAACCACGGGCGAGCTCGAAGCGAAAAACTCCGTCAAAATTCAGGCGCCGAGCAACCTTCGAGACTTCAGGATCTGGCAGATCGTTATCCAGGATATTGTTGATGAAGGAACTATCGTGAAGAAGGGAGACTGGGTCGCAACACTCGATCGTTCTGAATTTCAGACCAAGTTGAATGATAAGAAGATCGAGCTCGATCGGGAGCTTGCGGAGTTCACCCAGACACAGCTCGATACCGCGCTGGAGCTTAGAGCGGCACGTGACCAGTTGATCAACCTCCGATATGCTGTTGAAGAAAAGGAAATAATCCTTGAACAGTCTAAGTTCGAACCCCCTGCTACGATCAAACAGGCAGAGATCAATGTAGAACGTGCGAAGCGGGAGTATCAACAGGCACTTGAGAATTACAAGATCAGGAAAGAGAAGAATGCCGCCAAAATGCAGGAACAGAATGCCGAGTTGCGCAAAGTTCAAAATGAACACAACGCGATGATGAGGGCGATTGAGGCATTCCGTGTGATCGCTCCCGATGCGGGCATGGTGATCTATGAGAAAAGCCGTCAGGATGGACGTCCGATCAAGGCGGGTTCACAGGTTAATATGTGGGACCCTACCGTTGCCACGCTGCCGGACATGACGACGATGATGTCGAGGACGTATGTCAACGAAGTGGACGTTCGGAAAGTCAAGAACGGGCAGCGTGTGGAAGTGGGCCTGGACGCCTATCCTGAGAAAAGACTCGTCGGCAAGGTCGTTCGGGTAGCCAATGTGGGGGAGGAGCGTCCTAATTCCGATGCTAAGGTATTTGAAGTTTCTGTGGAGATCGAAGGCACCGACCCTACGCTTCGTCCTTCGATGACCACCAGCAATAAGATCATCACGAAACTTATCGAAGAGGCACTTTTTGTTCCACTGGAAGCACTGCACAATCATAAAGACTCTATCACCTTTGTCTACAAACGCGAGGGTTTGAACATCGTTAAGCAGGAAGTAGTTATGGGCGAGACGAATGCAAACGAGGCGGTAATAGTCAGTGGTCTCTCCGATGGTGATCGCGTATTTCTCTCCGTACCCTCAGGGCAGGAGGATAAAGCGATTGACCTGCTGCCGGAGATGAACGGCAAGCGCAAGAAAAAACAAGATGAGGAAACTACCTCACCCGCTCCTAATGAACTTATCCGCCCTGTTGGAAGACCAACCCGATAGACATGCTGGAACGGATATTAGCCAACCTTTACATTGCGGTTGACGCCGTAATCTCCAACAAGGTGCGGTCTCTGTTGACTGCGCTTGGCATCATTTTCGGGGTAGCCGCCGTCATCGCCATGCTCGCGATCGGCAACGGTGCGCAACAGGAGATCCTCGAACAAATACGATTGGTCGGTGTCAACAATATCGTTGTCAAGCCTGTGATCGAACAACATGAAGAAAAGATCCAGGAGACCGCCGGAACACTTGAAAAGAAAAAATTCTCGCCTGGGCTGACACTTCGCGATGTAGAGAGTATCGAAGAAACCATCCCCGGGCTTACGCGAATCAGTCCCGAGATCATTCTTGAGACCAATGTCGTTCGAAGTGGATACAGGCGATCGGCAAAGCTCGTCGGAGTAGATCCAGCCTATTTTGAGATGTACAATTTTGTGCTGGATGAAGGCATGATGTTCACTGACAACCACCGGACCATTGGTGCACCAGTGTGCATCGTCGGGCAGTCGATCAAGAGCCGGTTTTTCCCAACTGAGAATCCGATCGGAAAGAATATCAAGGTGGGTTCTCATTGGTTGACGATCATCGGTGTTATGAACGAACGCTATATTTCGCAGAGCAGTATCAGTAAACTCGGTATCCGCGATTTCAACATGGATATCTATGTACCGCTACAAACAATGCTGATTCGTTACCGCGATCGCGACAAAATCACGGCGGCAGAGCTGCGCCAGGCAGCGGCTCGCAACCGCAGCGGTGGGAATTCGGGTGAGTCGAGTGCAGCAGAGCAGGAGCGCAAAAATTACCACCAGTTAGACCGCCTGGTGATTCAGGTTAGTGAGACGCCGTTGCTGCAGCCTTCAGCCGAGATACTGTCGCGTCTTCTTAAGCGAAGGCATTACGACATGGTCGATTTTGAAATAGAAATACCCGAGCTGTTGCTGAAACAGCAGCAGCGGACCAACGATATCTTCAATTATGTTCTGGGTGCTATCGCTGGTATATCTCTTCTCGTCGGGGGAATCGGAATCATGAATATCATGCTAGCCTCGGTGCTCGAGCGGATCAAGGAGATCGGCCTACGTCTTTCAATCGGCGCGAAGAAGAGTGATGTCACTCAGCAGTTCCTGTTTGAAGCGATCATGATCAGCGTTTCGGGGGGACTCATTGGTGTCATCCTCGGAGTGGCAATGGCTTATCTGGTCTCCGAATTTGCGGATATCCCCACGCTCATCAGTTTCAGTTCAATTGTATTGTCATTTGGCGTTGCCGCAACCGTGGGGCTGATATTCGGTATCGCCCCGGCGAGGAAGGCTGCCAGTCAGGACCCTATTACCTCGTTGCGATATGAATAAATTTTCAGGAACGACTGCCTTTCTGATTTTCTTGTTTCTGTTCTCGTTTTCTGCCGATGCTCAGCAGGTATTTACTCTGGAGGACATCATCATAATGGCACGTAATCAATCGCCATCGTCGAAATGGGCTGAGACAAGAAAGGAAAATCGCTTTTGGGCATATAGATCTTTTCGCACTAACTACAATCCACAGTTGCGGCTGCAGGGCGCACTTCCGGTTTACAACGAGCGTGTTAACCAGGTTCTCCAGCCCGACGGATCGTACCGGTATATCCCGGTTCAAAACACAAACAATGATGTAACACTCGGCTTGCTGCAGCCACTCGCATTTTCCGGAGGTATCATTTCGGCGAACTCCGACCTGGGATTTTTCAAAGACTACCTCGACAATTCCGGGTTTGGTGAGCAGTGGAGTGGCACGGTGTTCAACGTATCTCTCAATCAGCCGTTGTTTGCGTTCAACCCTTACAAGTGGGATCGCCGGATCGAACCTCTTGTGTACGAAGAATCGAAACGCGAATACGTCGAAGAAATGGAGCAGATATCTCAGACTGCGGTTCAGCGATTCTTCAATGTGCTCGAACAGCAGATCAATTTTCAAATTGCCAACTTCAACCTCGCCAACAACGATACGATCTACAAGATAGAACAAGGTCGCTACAACATCGGAACCACTTCACTCGACAAATTGCTCCAGGTAGAGCTTCAGTTATTGACTTCGCGCCAACAGGTTGCGCAGGCAAGCCTTGCCCTTGAAACGGCACGGCTTCAGATGCGCTCCTACGTGGGGCTGAATGCCGGAGAGCTCTTTCAGTTCTCTCTTCCTGAGTCGATTCCGCAATTCGATGTGACGGTTGAGAAGGCGTTGGAACTTGCCAAACTGAACCGGTCGCAGTACATCGGATTTGAACGAAGAAGGCTGGAAGGCGAGGAGTCGGTAGCGCGGGCAAAAGGCAATCGCTTCCAAGTTAATGCACGGGCTGCGTACGGGTTGAATAACAACGGCCTTGTGTTCTCGGATATCTACAACGATCCAACTGAGCAACAGCAGTTCAACCTGACTTTCAGTGTGCCCGTTCTCGACTGGGGACGAAACAAGGCGATGATGCGTACCGCGATGGCCAACAAGCAGCTTCAGGATTTTCAGATAGCCCAGGATGAGGTGAACTTCGAACAAGAAGTAATGACACAGGTAAGGCAGTTCGAAATGCTGCGCTTGCAACTCGAGATAACGCGAAAGTCTGATGAAGTTGCCGCGGAGCGCTATAATGTGTCTCAGAACCGATACCTGATCGGAAAGATCGACATCACCAACCTGAACATCGCACTGAATGAAAAGGATGACGCCAAGCGGAAGTACATTCAGGCTCTTCGGGACTTTTGGATTGCCTATTACAATCTTCGCAAGCTAACGCTGTACGATTTCTACGCTGGTAACCTGTTGTATACGCCGGAAGCGGAGTAACATCGCCTATTTACCGGTGTAGTTGAATGGCGTAATCGATTTCAAGCGCTCTTTCAAGGAGGTGTCTATCTCCAGTCGGTCGATGAAACCCGCCATACTCGCTTGTGTGATCTTTTCGTTTCGCCGTGTGAGATCTTTCAACGCTTCATACGGATTCGGATAGCCTTCTCGTCGGAGGATAGTCTGAATCGCTTCAGCCACGACTGCCCAGTTGTTCTCCAGATCCTGGTCGATGGCAGTGCGGTTCAACTCGATTTTAGCTAGACCTTTGAGAAGAGATCGCAGGCTGAGGTATGTATGTGCCAGCGGAATCCCGATGTTGCGCAGTACGGTGGAGTCAGTAAGGTCGCGCTGAAGTCGCGAAACAGGCAGCTTGGCGGAAAGATGTTCAAAGATAGCATTGGCAAAACCCAGGTTGCCTTCGGCGTTTTCAAAATCAATCGGATTCACCTTATGCGGCATTGCCGACGAACCGATTTCCCCCGCTTTGATCTTCTGTTTAAAATATTCCATCGAGATGTATTGCCACATATCCCGGGTGAAGTCGATCAGGATCGTGTTGATTCTTTTGATATTGTCGAAAAATGCCGCCAGGTTGTCGTAGTGTTCGATCTGTGTGGTTGGATGACTCCGCGATAACCCAAGGTGTTCGCAGAACGAATTGCATACCTGATGCCAGTCGATCTCCGGGTACGCGGCATAGTGAGCATTGAGGTTCCCGGTGGCGCCTCCGAATTTTGCCGAATAGGGAATCATGTGGAGTAAGTCGAGTTGTTTCCGAATACGTTCCGAAAAGACCGCTAATTCCTTACCTAGCCGCGTTGGCGATGCCGGCTGACCGTGTGTTTTGGCCAGCATTGGGATGTCATTCCATTCCCGGCTGTAGCTGTCTAATACTTCCAGCAATTCGTTCATCACAGGGGTGAACTCCACGATCATGAATTCCTTCAGTGATAGTGGTATCGCGGTATTATTGATGTCTTGCGAAGTGAGGCCGAAATGAACGAACTCCCGGAATGAATCGAGACCGAGCGCTTCGAGCTTTTCTTTGATGAAGTACTCTACTGCCTTCACGTCGTGATTCGTGGTCTTTTCGATTTCCTTGATTCGCAGGCCATCAGCCTCGCTCAGCGATGCAAAGATATCCCTGACCTCGACTTCCCGCGTGCGTGGAAAATCCTTCAGTTCAGGGACGACATCAGCGAGCGCCAGGAGATACTCGATTTCGACCCGGATACGGTATCTGATGAGCGAAAACTCGGAGAAAAAGCCCGACAAAGGCTTCAGGGCGTCAAAGTACCGCCCGTCAATGGGCGAGATGGCGTTTAGGGGATTGAGAACCACGGTGCAGTTGTTAAGGTGTAAAATTAACCCTGCGCTGTATGATTTGCACTATTCCGATAGTTTTTTCGGCTTTTTTCTGAGGAAGTGGGTCAAACCGGTACTTTTTTTTGTTATGGAAGCGAAGTCAGTGTGCCGAGGTTGGTCCCTTGTAAATAGCAGGGCAAAACGGCATATTGCCGCCGCAAATTCCTATTTCGCATTTTTAAATACTCCTTTTTCGAAATGGCTTTTAGTTTCTTCAAGAAATCCAGCAAAACTCTACAGAAAGAAGAAGTACAGAGCGGTCCGCGTTACTACGACCTTTCCGTGAAAGATATTGTCAGGGAGACTCACGATACAATTTCCATTGTCTTCGAACAGCCGGAGGGAACTTCGATCTCGTATCGACCGGGTCAGTTTCTCACGTTGATCGCTACGGTGAACGGGAAGGAAACCCGACGTTCCTATTCACTGTGCTCATCTCCGTTTATCGACCGCGACCTTGCCGTAACAGTCAAGAGGGTGGAGGACGGGTTGATGTCGAACTGGCTTGCCGAAAACCTGGCAGTGGGCGACAAGCTCAGGGTCATGGAACCGATGGGGCAGTTCACGACTACCTTTTCTTCGGAGAGCAAACGGCATATCATCATGTTCGCCGGGGGCTCTGGCATCACACCGATGATGTCGCTCATCAAGAGCACGCTGGATCAGGAACCCAACAGTATCGTTTCCCTGATCTATTGCAACCGCGATATCGAAAACGTGATATTCCTGGATGCGCTTGAAGGAATGCAGATGAAGGACGAAGGCCGACTGCATGTCATCCACGTGCTCGACACCGCACCGATGAATTGGCAAGGCTATTCAGGCCTGCTCAATCACGACATGCTGACAAAGCTCTTTGAGCGCATACCGAACTGGGGAATTGAGAATACAATGTATCTCATGTGCGGCCCCGAAGGGATGATGAAGAACGTCGATTCCCTCCTGGAGGCTCGTCAGATCCCGAAGGAGAAGATATTTCGAGAGAGCTTCGTGCAGGGTACGATCGATAAGCAAAGCAAGGAAGAAACTTTAGCAGATGATGTGGAACTGAAGGAACGCGTGGTGACCATCCGTTATGATGGTGAGGA
Source organism: uncultured Roseivirgaceae bacterium (assembly GCA_964438975.1). Taxonomy (GTDB): domain Bacteria; phylum Bacteroidota; class Bacteroidia; order Cytophagales; family Cyclobacteriaceae; genus Chryseosolibacter. Next base: position 10,549 of record CAYTMU010000004.1, read on the forward strand.
GTATAAGGTCACGGTGCCGCCTGACAAAGGTATCCTTGAAAGTGCGCTGGATCAGGGTATCGATTTGCCATATTCCTGTCAAAGCGGTCTCTGCACCGCGTGTCGGGGAAAAGCGCTGAGCGGAAAAGTCAAACTCGATGAGGAAGAGGGATTGTCGCAATCCGAACGCGCGGAAGGATATGTTCTGACCTGTGTCGGTCATCCATTGACGGATGACGTCGTGATCGAGATCGGTTAGGCGTTTCATTGGTTAGTTGCGCATCCGGAGTCGCAACAGGTAGTTGTCGGCTGTTATATAAAGCGTCTTCTCGTCTGCTGTCAACGCACAATTCGCCGTTGCGACCGGCAATCGTATCCGACCGAGTTGTTTACCAGTTTGATCAAATAACCAGATACCGCCGGGACCAGTAGCGAATACATTACCCTGTTTGTCGATCTTTAGTCCGTCGGGGAGCCCCGGCTCCGTTTGGGCGTTCTCTGTGGCGTCGAAGAACACTCGGCCGTTGATCAACACATCGTTTTCGTCGATATCGAAGGCATATAGCATCGCTTTGTTGCGGTCTGAATTAGCAATAATGACGGTGCGTTCGTCGGGCATGAATGCGATACCATTTGGCCGTGTCAGAGAATCGACAAGCAGGGTGACCTCGTTGCCGGAAAGTTTGTACACTCCCTGAAACGGTATCTCCTGTGCCGTGTCTTTGGGCAGTCCGTATGGAGGGTCTGTGAAGAAGTAGTCGCCGTTCCTGCGTACTGCTACGTCGTTGGGACTGTTGAATCGATTGCCTTCATACGTGCCGGCAAGTGTGATATAGCGCACCTTCGGATCATTCAGCGGTGCGTCGAGTATTGCCAGACGCCGATCGCCGTGTTGACAAAGCACGAGCCGGCCATCGGGACTTAGCGCGAGTCCGTTCGATCCCTCCTCGCGACTGTTGGAATCGCCGGCTCCCGTGTAACCTGACGGGCGAAGGAATACCTGGATACTGTCTTTTTCGGTCCAGCTGTAGACTATATTTTCCGGTACGTCGGAAAACAACAACATCTTTTCGGACTCGATCCAGACAGGTCCTTCGCTCCAGTTGTAACCATCTGACAGAATTTCCAGCGACGCGTCAGATATAATGATCGCGTCAATAGCAGGATCTGTCCGTTCAATCGATCCGATGGTGTCGGTCTTATCCTCAACAGTCTTGCAGGAGAATAAACCAAGCAGGACAAATAGGACGCATGTTGTGTTTCGCATATTGATCGGGTTCGTGGTGAAGTTAATGATTTTTTGTCGCCCTGGCACGGGTCGGTTAACAGTTGCTTCATGCGTCCCATTTTTGGTACTTTGGCACCTAATAAATATTTATCAGCTATGGCAGTTACAGTTGAACCATTGAAGCGTCCCAAGCGCCAATTTTTACCTGAGGATTTCGTATCGACGAGTTGGGAGAAGTTGAAACCTTACTTTGACGACTTGTTAGCACGTCCGGTAGATGCAATGTCGGATTTGAAGAGGTGGTTTGCGGACCGCAGTGAACTGGAATCGATTATATCTGAGGATCTCGCGTGGCGTTATATCAGGATGACTTGCTACACCGAGAACCAGGACTATCTGAAAAGCTATCAGGATTTTGTTCAGAACATTCAACCCGAGATCGCTCCTGTATCGGATCAACTGAACCGGAAGGTCGCCAACTCCGGTCTATTGGACATACTGGCGCAGGAGGAGGGATACGATATCCTCGTCAGGAACCTCCGGAAGGAAATCGAGATCTTTCGCGAAGAGAACGTCCCGTTATTTACGGAGATCAACACGGAGACCCAAAAGTATGCGCAGATCTCCGGAGCCATGACGGTAGAGGTAGATGGAAAGACACTGACGTTACAACAGGCGGCGGTGTTCCTGATGTCGACCGATCGGCCGCGGCGGGAAGAAGTATATCGCAAGATCAATGAGCGGAGGTTGCGCGATAAGGATGAGTTGGACGCGCTGTTTACGCGACTCATCAAACTTCGTCACCAGGTTGCGGTGAATGCCGGGTTTGCAAACTTTCGCGATTATATGTTCAAATCACTTGGTCGGTTCGATTATACACCTCAGGACTGTTTCGATTTTCACAATGCGATCGAACACGAGGTTGTTCCGCTGCTGAACGAATTTGCCGCAGAAAGGAAACGGAGTCTTGGACTGGATGTGCTCCGCCCGTGGGACAAGGCTGTGGACCCGGAGGGAAGACAGGCGCTGAAGCCGTTTGAAAGCGGAAAGGAACTGACGGAGAAGACCATTCAGGTGTTTTCAAAGCTTGACACATATCTTGGGCAGTGTTTGTCGATCATGCGCGAAATGGGGCACCTTGACCTGGAATCGAGGATCGGAAAAGCGCCGGGTGGTTACAATTATCCTCTTGCCGAGGTGGGAGTCCCTTTCATATTCATGAATGCGACTTCTACGCTGCGCGATATGGTGACGATCATGCACGAGGGCGGTCACGCTATCCACAACTTCCTTACCCGGGACCTGCAGTTGAACGATTTCAAGTCGACGCCGTCGGAAGTTGCCGAACTTGCATCGATGTCAATGGAATTGATCTCCATGGACCACTGGGATGTGTTCTTTGCCGACGAGGATGAACTGAACCGCGCACGGCGGGAGCACCTGGAAGATATCATAGAAACGCTTCCGTGGGTGGCGACGATAGATAAATTTCAGCATTGGATCTACGAGAACCCGGAACACACCAGCGAAGACCGCAGGCGCGAGTGGAACAGGATATTCGATCAGTTTGCCGATTCGCTTACAAGTTGGGAGGGGCTGGAAGAAGCGAAGGACTACCTTTGGCATAAGCAGTTACATCTGTATGAAGTGCCCTTTTACTACATCGAGTATGGTATGGCGCAGCTCGGAGCGATCGCGGTGTGGAGGAATTTCCGGAAAGATCCGACGGCAGGGCTGCGCGGTTACCAGGACGCACTACGCTTGGGGTACCTTCGCAGTATCCCGGAGATATATAAAGCAGCCAACGTTCGGTTTGATTTTGGCCGCGATTATATCCGTGAATTGATGGGTTTTGTGCGGGGTGAGCTATAGGAGCTATTTAGCTTCCAGGGATGTGATTCTGCCGCACCTTGTCCAGCAGCGAGCTGAGCATTTCGGCCTCTTCGTCTGACAACGTGAGAATCTTTTCCTGGTAGTCAACCTTGCTGATCCCTTTCAGGAGCGCAAGACCTTCCCGGGTGATGAGCACGTCGGATGCACGTTTGTCATTTGGACACACACTTCTTGAAATGAAGTTCTTGGTGGCAAGTCGGTCTAGCAGACGTGATACGTCCGAATTTCTGTCGAGCATTCGACTCTTGATCTCTTTCGCTGAAATGCTGTTCGGATACTGGCCTTTGAGAATTCGAAGAATATTGAACTGCTGCCCCGTTAATCCAAACTTCTTGAAGAAGGTTTGCTGTTCACCCTGCAGCCAATTCGATGTGTAGATCAGGTTGAGCATCGCTTTCTGCTGGGCATTCGCGAACTTCTCTTGTTTGATCTCTTCTTCGATTCTTGTCATGATGAAAATGAAAAAGAAAGCCCCTGGTTCAGGGGCTTTTTTCTAGTTATGCTTTTTTGTCCATTTCAATTTTTGCGATGATCTCGACATCATCCGATACGACGAGTTCGCCTCCTGGAGTTTTGTTGCTCCAGGTCAGGCCGTAATCCTGACGGTTGATCTTGCCGTTGATGCGGAAGCCAGCTTTCTCGCCGCGACCAGTGTTGATCGTACCGCCGTAGGTAACGTCAAATTCTACCGGTTTGGTAACACCGCGAAGAGTCAGGTCGCCTTTCAGTTTGTACTTCTCGCCTTGTTTGACGAGGTTTCCTTTGAAAGAGAGTTCGGGATGTTTTTCAGCATCAAAGAAATCGCCGGAACGCAGGTGATTGTCGCGTCGGTCATTTTCCGTGTTGATGGAAGCGGTCTTCGCGGTGAAGGTGATTTGTGCACCGTTGAAGTCAGCGGCGTTAGACACGACTGAAGCATCGAAGTCGCGGAAGCTGCCTTCTACTTCGGACACAACCATGTGGACGACGCTGAAACCGATTCTCGAGTGAGCCTTGTCGATCGACCACGTCGATTGTGCGAATGTGCTGCCTGCAGCAAACAGAAGCAGGGCTGCAATGGTACTGATTTTCTTCATAGCTGGAAGTGAGTTAGTGTTGGTTTACGTACACAAGTATACGGTTACTTCAATATATATGTTTAAACATGTATTATTATTATTTGTAACTCACTCATTATCAGTTCGAAAAATTACAAACGGTAACTATATACAACTTGGGAC
>CAYTMU010000004.1:14968-134470 GCA_964438975.1 uncultured Roseivirgaceae bacterium
ATATAAATATATGCTTAAATTAGGTTTAGAAGCTCCTAAACCCTCCTTCCCTTGGACCGTACAAAGGAACAGATCAAGTTTAATACAGAGATAATCAAATTAATCGTTCTATTGATGGTTGCAACTGGAGGGGGCGCACTTTCGTTAATAATAGATGGGCTTAGCCACGGTGCCAGGGATGCGATTCTAGCGGTAGCAGGAATGATTATTGCTATTACATGTCTAATAATTACTTATAAACAGTACCGGATTACCCAACATTTAATTAACAAGTTATGACCTACGAGGTAATATCTTATGTCCTTATCGGCAGCCTGTTTACTGCGATAATGATTCCATTGATTGCCCTCTTGCGAAAGTCGGTTCGGGAAGAAAGAGATTTGAGGGAGAGTCAGACTGCAAAAAAGCCTAAAACCCCACTCGAACCTGAAGAACTTGTTGCTTGGTAAGAGCAAATAAAGGGATTCACACGAGTCCCTTTTTATTTTCTATGCCTCCCTATACCAATTTGCTCGTCAAATCTTTAAACTTAATACGCTTGCCCTCTGCCAGTGCTATGAAGCCGTGAACCGTTCGCGTCCGTAACCTTATGGGTATGTACCGATAAGCAAACTCATTGCAGTAAGCGTTTAAATCCTTATAGCTTACGATGCCAATAACACCACGTGAAAAAGAAAAAAATTGAAAATCCTGCCGCCAGCGCAAGTCCCCTGTCCCAAATAGTATATAGTTACCTTACAAGCAGCATACCTCGTCGCGTTCTGGCGGCTTTAAATAGAACGCTTGCGTGAGCGCCTGGTACTCCTCACTCCAAACGTTTTTTTCTTCATATAACAGCAATTCGCATTGATCCCGTGTTGTCTTTTTACGGGAGAATTCGATCAGCAACCGCTCGGGTGATTTACCCCGTCGGGTGCGGAAGACGCAAACTCTTGCCACGAAAAGATCACGCATTTCGGCACGGCGCATAAAGTCCTGACCTTCGACATAAGGCAGCACAACGGCAAACCGCCCGTCCGTTGCCAGCAGGCGGATCGCACCGTCGAGCAGGTCGTCAAACGATAACACGTGCGCATGCCGCGCCAGGCTTCTACGCTTGTCAGGAGGACGCAAACTGTCGACAAAGAAGGGGGGATTACTGACGATGAGATCATAACGCTCGCGTGGAAAATACTCCTGCAGCGCAGTCAGATGAACCTCCGTTCGGGATGGCCACGGTGATTGGAGAATATTGTCCCGCGCCTGCTGTGCTTCCTCTTCACCGATGTCGATCGCATCAATATGCACGTGTTTACCGGATCGTTGTGCAAGCATCAAAGCGATTATACCGCATCCCGTGCCGATGTCCAGGAAGCGCATGTCACACTCGTGAATGGCTGCCCAACTACCCAGCAATACCGCATCGGTGCCGACCTTGTGCGCGCACCGATGGTCTGAAATCGAGAATTGTTTGAACTGAAACGGTTTGGGTTCTCTCACTGCACAAAAATAACCTGGTATTATCAACTTTTCGGCTGACCTTATTCCGGTATATTTATTTTATTTGTTGCCGGAGCTGCAGAGACTCAATTTTTCACCATTGTTCAAGAGCGCATGTCACAGAAGATCAGATGGGGAATTCTCGGATGCGGGAAGATAGCCCGCAAATTCGCCAGCGACCTCAGACTCGTCGACGACGCCGAACTGACGGCCATCGCATCGCGGAGTCCGTCGCGACTCGATGAATTTGCGAAGGAGTATAATCCAGCTTTTGCATTCGATACATACGAGCAATTGGTGGCGTGTGGTGATGTTGACGTGATCTATGTCGCCACGCCCCATGGGTTGCACTACGAGCACGTCATGCTATGCCTGAGGTCTGGAAAGGCGGTGTTGTGTGAAAAAGCATTTGCCTTGAATCTTGCGCAGGCGCGGGAGATGATTGACCTCGCCCGCCGTGAGAAGATATTTGTCATGGAAGCGTTCTGGACGAAGTTTCTTCCGCAGTATCAGGCGGTGATGAATATCATTGAATCAGGTACGATCGGATTGGTGAAGATGATACAGGCTGACTTCGGTTTCCGCGCACCTGATATGCCTGCACAGCGGTTGCACGATCCGCTGTTAGGAGGGGGCTCGCTTTTGGACATCGGGATCTATCCGGTATTCATTGCGCAATCGATCCTCGGAAAGCCGACGCAGGTTCACGCGTTCATCACCCCGTTCGACAGCGGTGTCGACGAACAATGCGTGATCACTATGAAGTTTCCCGGTGGCGCGCTAGCTGTGTTGTCGTCGACGTTTGCGGCGGATACACCTGTGGAGGCCTTGATCGCTGGCACAAAGGGACGTGTTGTCATGCGAAACAGGTTTCACAATGCACTGGCAACAGTCGAGCTGGTTTCCGGACAAGATGACGTCCGATCGATAGATGTTCACCGCGAGAATGGATTTGGATATCAGTTCGAGGCGAGGCATGTAAGTGAATGCCTGAGGAAAGGACTGACGGAAAGCCCCGTGATGACACACGCCGATACCCTGATGTTGATGGAAACGCTGGATCGGGTCAGGAAGAGCTGTGATGTGAGGTATGGGGTGGATGGGTTGGAGGTTTAGGGTTCAAAGTTTAAGGTTTAAAATTTAAGGTTATGGAGGTTGTAACGTTGGTGGGGGATAGGGCTGAGTTGTTTGGGGAGGTCGAGGCGTATCTGCAAAGGAAAGGATATATCGTGGTCGCGCGTGACTTCGATCGGCCTTGGGGGGGGTTCTTCGTACTTGACGAAAGCCAGGTGCGAAAATTCGGCGAGGAGTTTTTTCCGGGTATTGAGATAGCGTTGCCGGCCAACACAAATGGCAAGCTCAGTCCAAAGATCCTGATGGTTCAACCCGGCAAGAGGCTGTCGTGGCAGTATCACCATCGTCGTTCCGAAATATGGAAACTTGTGGCCGGTATCGCTGGCGTTGTGACAAGCGGCACCGACGAAGAAGGCAATGTCCAGGCCCTCCATCCCGGCGATATCATCCGTTTGGAAAAAGGCGAACGCCATCGCCTGGTCGGCCTCGACGGCTGGGGCATGGTAGCAGAAATCTGGCAGCATACGGACACCGAACACCCATCCGATGAGGATGATATTGTGAGAGTTCAAGATGATTTTGGGCGGTGATGCTTTGAACCTTAAACCTTAAACTTTGAACCCTGAACCCCGATCCCGAAAAGCGCGAAGTCATATTTCACCGGATCCGCAGGGTCGAGTTTCCGCAGGTTATCGGTGAGTTCCAGTGCTGTTTGCCAGTCGGTCTGCTTCCGCCGGATGAGTCTCAGCTTCCGGCCGACGCGGTCAACATGAACGTCGCAAGGGCAAACGAGTTGTGCCGGTGAGATCTTGTTCCATAAGCCGAAATCGACACCGCTCTCATCCCGCCGTACCATCCAGCGCAGATACATATTGATTCGCTTGCAAGTGCTTTTTCGCGCAGGTGTCGGAAGGTGTTTTCGCGTTCGATTCGGATGGTCGTCCAGGCTAAAGAACAACTGATGAAATTCCGCAAGACCCCTTTCGGTCGTCGGGTCGTCGGTGGCTACCGCAAATGCGTCCTCGAGCGATTCGCTGCGTCGGTACAGGAATCGCAAAGCCTCGATAAAGTATAAGGCGTCGGTGCCGTTGAACGTGCGATGACGAAAACCGGCAAAAGGCTTCAGATCTTTCTCCGTGTGATGAAGGATGAAGTTGTGGGGATCATTCTCCATCCAACTGATCAGTTCGCGACATTTGCGAATGATGACAGGTCGCTGGCCCCATGCCAGGAGCGCGGCGAAGAACCCGGCGATCTCAATGTCCTGCTTTTTTGAGAATAGATGCGGTATACAGATCGGATCATTGTGAATAAAATCCGGTGTATTATACAGTGCTGCCTTTTCGTCCAGAAAGTCTTTGAGGTCTTCGATCCGTCTCCTTTGTCGCATCTTAAAGTTGAAAACGATATCACTATTCAGAGAGAAGCGTTCATGCCTTCTTCCACGGTCCGGTAATCGCTACGGTTAATCCCGCGCTCTGAATGTTGACAAAATACGTTTCGCCGGAAGGCGAGAACACTCCCCCGGCGAACTCGCTTTTGTATCCGACGTTTTCCGCGAGTTTGTAATATTCACCGGCAGGGGTTATGCCGACGAGGAATGGGTGTGACGCATCTTCACAAAGCACCACATCTCCCCAGGGTGCGACCGTGAGGTTATCGCAGTTTTTCAGTATCTCTTTATCCGGGGATTCCGCGAATAGTTCGAGTTTGCCCGGAGAATTCATCTCGGCGGGCGTTCCTTCCGCGCTGCCGGGTATGTAGCGGAAGACCTGACCATTTTGAAGAGGGCCCCCGTTAGTACAGGCAAAGTAAACCTCGTTGTTTCCGTACCACATCCCTTCCCCCCGTGCAAAGACTGCCGCGCCTTTGTTGAATCCCTGGTAGCGCAGATCGTCTTCCGGCGATTCTACGTTTTCGATATCGATCCATTCGACTTCCCTCGGTTGTCGCAATGGGAACTTCGCGGAATCGAGGCTGTCCCAGTTTCGGGTGTCGACTCCCTTTTGTTGCCGGACTGCCAACGCTTGCAGCTTTCCTCCCTTGAGCAGTTTGCCAGGTTTGTTGGGGATAAACCGGTAGATAAGACTGTCACCTCGGTCTTCCGTCAGGTAGACGATTCCTGTTCGCGGGTCAACAGCTACCGCCTCGTGGTTGAACCGGCCCATTGCGCGAATGGGTTCAGGATTTGCCAGCCGGATCCTCTCGGAAGCCGGTACTTCGAAAACATAGCCGTGATCTTTTTCGGTGGTGCCGTCAAAAGCGCCCGCTTTGAATGTCGCTTCTTCACATGTGAGCCACGAATTCCAGGGTGTTGGTCCTCCCGCACAGTTGCGAGCGGTACCGGCCAGACTCAGAAACTCCTTTTCGATCTGTCCTGTCTTTGGGTTATAAACAAACGTTGTCGTTCCGCCGAGTGAGGGAGCTTTGGAGTTCCCGTAGTCATAAAACTTCTTCGCCGGTACCCGGCTCAACAATTCGTTGTTCTCACCAAACGGTCCGTTCTTGTACCGGTCGGGGTTATTCTCATGATTGCGCACCACGATCACTCTTCCTTTTTTTCCCCTGAACGCTGCCATTCCATCCGGTACGCCAGGGACCAGGAGACCATCGTCCATTGTATTGCCCTGGCGGCTGATAATGCTGTACCGAAACCCCTGAGGTAAATTCAGGATACCGTTCGGATCATTTATCAGTGGCCCGTACCCGATCGCCGATTTGAGTGTTGCCGCTTGTGCAGGCTTCTGGGTCCACAGGCTCAGGCCCATGAATCCCAGGGTAGCAATTCCGCTAACCTTGATAAAGTCTCTCCTTGATGTCATGCGAAAACAGTTTTCCTTTAAGGTCCCTAAAACTATCGAATATAGATGATCAACCGACTGTCCTTTTCCGTCTCAAAAGTCCGACAATCCGAAAATCTTCCGCTTTTGCTGCGGAAATATCTACCGCTGTTGTGGAAAATTCCTACAAGCTTACAGCGACCTTGACATCGGTCTGTAAATTATAGAACTGTTATCCAGCAAGTTATGAAACAGGCGGTCGTGCGGTATACCATTGGAGAATAGAAGGTGAAACAGTGATATGTTCAACCAAAAATGTAAAATTATGAAAAAGCTAATGTTAGCAGTGTGTTTGATGTTCGGCGGAGCCGCGCTCGTAAATGCACAAGATCAACCGATTCCAGGTCAAAGTCAGACACAAGACCAGGATCAACAGCAGATCGCAGTAAGTGAACTTCCTGATAACGTAACATCAAAACTTGAAAGTTCGGATTACGCGGGCTGGACAGTAGGTAATGCCTTCAGGAAAATGGATGACTCCAATCAGGAGATGTATGTAATCGAGCTCAGACAAGGAACCGAAACCAAAAAGGTGAAGTTTGACCGCGATGGTAACGAGATCGACAAAGGAAAACGCGATAAATCAGGTAGCTCAAACTACCGCGATGATGCCGGCCAGATAGAAGAGCCAGCAACTCCGGAACAACCGAGACCTGATCAACGCTAATTAACTGTAAGGTTTCAATGACAGGTCCACTGTGCAATGGAATCTGACAGACAAATCGTTCGGGCGACTAAATAGTGGCTGAACATAGGAAGGTGTCGCGCAAGCGGCACCTTTTTTCGTTGGCGGATTCTACCCCTTCAATTAAATTATTGTAATAAGCGCATCAGTGGCTTCAAAATCTTTAATTTTGAGCCGCTATGGACTTCCGTGTATTAAAGGAATCACTTGAAGGTGAATTATTTACAGACGGAACGACACGGAGACTTTACGCCACGGACGCCTCTGCCTACCGCGAAATTCCCCTCGCCGTTGCCTTTCCCCGATCGGGCGATGATATTGCTCGCCTCATTCGATTTGCGTCTGAACACAAAACTTCGCTAATACCGCGAACGGCTGGAACATCACTGGCCGGTCAGGTTGTCGGTGGAGGAATCATCGTCGACGTCTCCAAATATTTTGGAAAGATACTCGAGATCAATACAGATGAACGCTGGGCGATCGTACAACCTGGAATCGTTCGCGATGATCTTAATTACCATTTGAAACCGTATGGTTTTTATTTTGCTCCGGAGACATCTACTGCCAATCGCGCGATGATCGGTGGAATGATCGGGAATAATTCCTGCGGATCGAACTCAGTTGTATTCGGCAGTACGCGCGAACATCTGCTGGAGGTTGAAGCGTATCTGTCGGATGGATCCAAAGTGCAGTTTAGTGCTATCTCCAAAGACGAATATCTCGAACGTGTCAATAACGACAGCGAGGTACTTCAGGACAGATTGTACAAGCACATCTACGGAATGTTGTCGGACGCTGATAATGTGCAGGAGATCGAGGCACAGTTTCCAAAGGATTCAATCCATCGCCGTAACACCGGGTACGCCATCGACTTACTGGCTAGGATGGAACCGTTTAATCCCGGTGGTCAGCCTTTTAACTTCTGTTCGCTGATTGCCGGATCGGAGGGCACGCTCGCGTTCATCACATCTGCCAAGGTGCGGCTCACGCCTTTGGAGCCGCCGCATAAGAAGCTGATCTGCATTCATTGCAGCAGCATTGACGAGGCTCTTCGGGCAAATTTGGTGGCGTTGAAGCACCAGCCCTCAGCGGTTGAGTTAATGGACCATTACATCTTTGAAGCGACCAAGCGTAATATTACGCAGGCGGCCAACAGGTTTTTCATCCAGGGAGATCCCCAGGCTATTCTCGTGGCAGAGCTCACCCGAAGCAGTGAGGAGCAGGCAGCGGCCGACGCACAGGCGTTGATCGAAGAACTCAGAAGCCTGGAAATGGGATATTCATGGCCAGTCGTCAGCGGCGATGATATCAAGAAAGTCTGGAGCCTGCGCAAAGCTGGCCTTGGACTTTTGTCGAACGTGCCGGGTGATGCCAAACCCGTCCCGGTGATAGAAGACACTGCCGTCGATGTGACGGACCTTCCCGACTATATAGCCGAATTTGGTGAGATACTTGAGAAGCACGGGTTATACAGTGTGCACTATGCCCACGCCGGGTCCGGGGAGCTCCACCTCCGTCCGATTATCGACCTCAAGACTTCCAAAGGTGTAGAGCTGTTCCGGACGATCGCCGAGGAAACGGCAGCCCTTGTCAAGAAATATCGCGGGTCTCTTTCGGGTGAGCACGGCGACGGTCGACTGCGCGGAGAATTTATACCGCTGATGATCGGTGAGCGCAACTATCGGCTGATCAAGGACCTCAAGGCTGTCTGGGATCCGGGCAACATATTCAATCCCGGTAAGATTGTGGACACTCCTCCGATGGACACACATCTTCGTTTTGATCGCGACCAGTCGACAAAGCAATTCGATACGATACTCGATTTCTCAGCCAACCACGGAATACTCCGCGCTGCGGAGCAATGCAACGGATCAGGTGACTGCCGCAAGACGGAACTCAGCGGAGGTACGATGTGTCCCAGCTACATGGCGACACGCCACGAAAAAGATACGACGCGAGCCCGGGCCAATATTTTGCGGGAGATGATTACGCGGTCCGACAAGCAGAATCCATTTGCCCACGAAGAGATCGCAGAAGTCATGGATCTCTGTATTAGCTGCAAGGGCTGTAAGTCGGAGTGTCCATCCAATGTCGACTTGGCCAAGCTAAAGCAGGAATGGCAGCATCAGTATTACAAAGCGAACGGAGTTCCCTTTCGAAGTCGGCTCATCGGAAATTTTGCACTGGGTATGCGGCTTGCCTATGCGATGCCTTGGGCTTATAATTTTGTTTTCGGCAATAGAACATTGGGCAATCTTGCAAAACGGATAATCGGTTTTGCGAAGGACCGGAGTATGCCGCACATCTCGCCTACCAGTTGGCGGCAATGGTTTCACAAGGAATTCAGGCCAACGACCACCGATCCGGCACGGATGGTTTACTTGTTTATCGATGAGTTGCTGAATTACAACGAGGCAGAGATTGGGATTACAACGGTGAAGCTGCTGGATCGATTGGGCTACGGTATCAAGGTACTGAACCACGGCGAATCCGGCAGGAGTTTCCTGTCAAAAGGCTTGCTGCTTCCGGCCCGTCGGCTGGCGAAACGGAATGTGACGCTGTTTAAAGATCATATCACGGAGGAGACACCATTGGTAGGAGTGGAGCCCTCGGCCATATTAACTTTTCGCGACGAGTACCCAGACCTTTTACGCGGGGAGGAAAAGGCTGCTGCCGAGCGGATCGCCCGCCACACGCTGATGATCGAAGAGTTCCTCGCCCGTGAGCTCGAAGCTGGGCATATCACTCCCGAACAGTTCCGCGACCAGGGTGTGTTGATCAAGTTGCACGGACATTGTCAGCAGAAAGCGTTGTCGACGCTTACTCACACAAAGAAAATTCTGACCCGGCTGGGCAACAACCAGGTCCACATCATTCCCTCAGGGTGCTGCGGTATGGCAGGCTCATTCGGTTACGAGCGTGAACACTTCGATCTGTCGATGCAGATTGGTGAACTGGTGCTCTTTCCGGCCGTTAGGAAACTTTCCCCGGAGGTGATCATTGCGGCGCCCGGCACCAGTTGTCGTCACCAGGTCAAGGATGGCACAGGAAGAAAGGCGCTGCATCCGGTCGAGATTCTATGGAACAACCTCGCAGATCAACACGCAGTGCGTCGGACTACTGTGAACTCCGAACTTAGCGCGTTAAGACAGTAATTATGAGAATATCTGGATATTGTATTGTGATCGCTACCCTCGTGGCCTGTCAATCCTCAAACACCGGACAACGGAAGGGCGACTGGATTCAACTATTCAACGGCAAAGATCTGGACGGATGGACACCAAAGATCCGGGGCTATCCCGCCGGCGTAAACTTCGGCAACACATTCATCGTCGAAGATGGGATGATGAAAGTGCGTTACAACGACGATGCATACCCCGCATTTGAGGAGCGTTTTGGCCACATCTTCTACCGTCAGAAATATTCGTGGTATCTGCTGGGCGTTGAGTATCGCTTCGTAGGCGACCAGGCCACAGAAGGACCGGGGTGGGCCTTGAGGAACAGTGGTGCCATGCTCCACTGTCAGGCTCCCGAGACCATGCTGAATGACCAGGATTTTCCGATTTCGGTAGAAGTGCAATTCCTGGGAGGAAACGGTGTAGACGACCGTACAACGGCAAACCTCTGCACACCCGGGACCAACGTCGTCATGGATGGTAAGTTGATCACGCGGCATTGTGTTCCTTCAGCATCAAAGACCTACCACGGGGAACAATGGGTTCGCGTGGATATATTGGTTCTCGGCGATTCACTCGTGGAGCACTTCATCGAAGGGCAGAGTGTTCTGCGATATGAGCAACCTCAGATCGGTGGCGGCAACGTCAGTGTATACGATCCCGGCATCAAGAAAGACGGGATGCTCCTGGACGAAGGATACATCGCTCTGCAAAGCGAGAGCCACCCGATTGAATTCCGAAAAGTGGAACTTTACGACCTTACTCACTACAAACGAAACGCAGCCGGTGTGACCGAATTGCTTAACCGGGAATTGTTTGCTGACGCGCCGCGGTAAATCTGCAACAAGGAGTTGCTTATCAGATCTCCTTGATATAGATATTTTTGAACTGGACCAGGCTTGGAGGGCTCACCCATTCTCCGTTGCGCTTCGATCCATGGTGCTGCAGGCCGATGGGACCTTTCCGGGGAATTTCAGGCAGCAGAGCGTTTTCTATCACAACAATACCGTTTAGTTCGACGGTTAGCCGGTCTCCTTTCATGGTGATCTTGAACGTATTCCATTCTCCGATGTTTTTGTCGGCATTTACCTTCGGTGTTACCCCGCGCCTCACCTCCGGAGGCATTTTCTCATCCATGCGGTAGCCGTATACCTCGCCAGACCCGATCGGCCAGTTCCAGATATTAGCCTGACATTTGCCGACACCTCGCAGCAGGATACCGGAGTCGGAATCAGGGACAACCATTGTGATCTCTTTGCCATTGGCGTCGCGCTTGTGGAGTCCACTTGGGAGTATCAAAGGGACGTTGTGGTTTTTCCACGGCACTTCTTTGATGCGCCAGTCAACGTAGAGAATGAAGTCTCCGTATTCTTTCTGTGACCACACGCTCTTGTCGCCCGGGGCTTCACTTTCGGCATCGTAGTCGATAACGCCCTCCAGAATTTTCCAGTGACCATTGTCGCCTTCAGGCACTTTCCAGTTGGAGAAGTCTTTTCCGTTATAGAGTGATACAAAACCCTTCGGGATGTCTGTTTTGTTTTGAGCTATTGCGGCAGAAAGCGTACAGAGCAGAGCGATTGTTGCTGAAAGGCGCATGAAAATGGAGGTTAATTGTTGTCGTTGAATATCAAAGGTAACTCCTGCCACGTGATATATCAAAGCACAACCGGCGGCTGTTGCGAGCCAATTTTTCTTTTTATATTTAGCACGATTCACCGTGGTGACAAACCGGAGAATTAAGACTTATAAAGACTGTATCGAAAGGTCTGACCCAAACCTAATCCATTGCGATAATGAGTGAACAAAGTGTGCCCACGAGGGAGACGGCCGCACATGCCGGAACCCGATCCGCACAGCAGCCATCCAGACGACTACTATCCATCGATGCCCTGCGTGGTTTTGATATGTTGATGATTTCCGGGGCAGGTGGTTTTTTTCTTTTGCTTCACGGCAAGACCGATTGGTCTTGGGTCGACGCTCTCGCGTTGCAGTTTAAGCATCCACCCTGGAACGGATTTACGTTCTACGACTTCATCATGCCGTTGTTCCTTTTCATAGCAGGCTTGTCGTTGCCATTTTCACTGAACAGAGGTATTGAACTTGGCTTGACGAAGGGGCAGCTCTATCGCAAGGCGTTTACCCGTATGCTGATACTGATCGGGTTGGGTATTCTTTATAAGAATGCGCCGATCCCGTTTCTTGAACCATCAAAAATCCGTGTGGTCAGTGTACTGGGCCGGATAGGATTTGCTGGTATGGTTGCTACGGTATTATACCTGAACTTCTCCTTTGTGAAGCGCATTTATTGGATCGGCGGGCTGCTGTTGTTCTACTACGCTTGTCTCTTTTTGGTTCCCGTTCCCGGCTATGGGGCAGGCGATCTTTCTTTTGAGGGAAACCTGACTGGGTGGATTGACAGGACGTTCCTGCCAGGCCGGTTACATCAGAAAACCTATGATGAGCTCGGAATTTTCACACAGCTTCCCGCACTCTGTCTGACCGTGATGGGTTCGCTGGCTGGTGATATTCTCCGAAGATCAGGCAACACCGACTACAGGAAACTCGCAAATCTCGGGCTAGCCGGTGTGATATGTCTTGTTATTGCCGCCGTGTGGGCGCAGCATTTTCCGATCAACAAACATTTGTGGTCTAGCTCCTTTATCATGCTGACTGGAGGGATGGCATTTCTGACGTTCGCTTTGTTCTACTGGGTGATCGATATCCTGCAGATCCGCGGATGGGCCTTCTTCTTTATGGTGATAGGGATGAATAGCCTGACCATTTATTTCGGCTATCAGTTCATCGACTTCAGTCACACCTCGCGGCTTTTGTTTGAAGGCTTGTACATCCATGCACCCGAGCAATGGCATGAGGTTCTTCAGACGCTCGGAGCCTTGGCACTGGTGTGGGTATTCCTGTACGTGTTATACCGCCTGAAGATATTCGTCAAGGTTTAGCCACCCTTATCAGGGAGTTGGGAAATTTTTCGAGGTATCATCCACGATCAGGACCCAGTCATGGCCATAACCCGAGGAGGGGGGTGAGAACTCCTTCTGCGCGGTCTTCTTGAATCTGCCCGCATCCCTGCTTTCCCCGTTCTTCGGATTGTACCAGCGCGCGACGAGTTCGTTGCCGGATATCTTGTTAAGATTCACGGTGAACTTCCTTCCCTGGGAGCTGTACACAAACAGATAGTCTTTGCCCCGCGTCGCCTGAATCCGGTCATTCGCGCTCAGGGCATCCGTTATAATCTCCTGATCGGGAACGCGGTCAAAGAACGGACGCGATTCGATCAGTTTTCGGAGATACTTCATTTGCCCGGCGCCGGGGAGATCGAGGGCAACATACCAGGGAAAGTGAGGTCCGTTCACGGGTTCGCGGTGTGGCGCATACATCTGCCAGATGCCGTGGCATCCGTATGTGTGCCCGAACGCACCGGCAAACACATCAAACCATGCAAGCTTCCGAACGTCATAGGCGCTCGACGTTCCTAGGTCACGTGCGTTGAAACAAATGGGATGATCCTCGTATAATGGCTCGCCGTCGATCACCGGCTTCGTGGGCTTGAGATTGTAGGCATGTTGGATCCGGTCCCAAACATTGTTTTCGCGACAATGCCCCGTCTGGAACATGTTGAAATCCAACCACTCGTCGTGGTGAAACCAGTGGGAGGATCCGCCGTGCTCGAGCGGTGTCGGTTGCGGATGGAAGGTCATCAACGCTTTGTCATTCCCGCCGACACCCTCTGCAACTCCGTCGGCCATCGCCCGCCATACCGCTACGTCTTCCGAACCTTCTCGCGGATTGCGGTCTCCCCCGATGATCCAGATAATATTCTTCTGATCTTTGTAGCGCTGGCCGAGCCATTTCCCGTACGTCCGTGCGTTGTCTACGTTGAAGATCTCAGGTCCTTTGCCCCATCTGTGTTTGAAGACTTTGTCGCCCCAGGTAGGGAGCATCCCAATGTAAATTCCCAGTTCCTGAGCCTTCTTCACGATATAATCGACGTGCTGGAAATATGCCTCTCTGGGCTTTGTCGGATCATCATTCTCCAATGGAAGTTCTCCATACGGATTTGGCGTGTGAAGCCCATCCTGTTCGGCAAGCACCACTGCCTGAACAACGTTGAAGCCCTTGTCTGCGCGATTCTTCAGGTAGAGATCCGCTTCTTCGCGGCTAAGGCGGTGAAACAGCTCCCACGCGGTATCGCCGAGCCAGAAGAATGGCTTTCCATCCTCTGTCTGCAGGAAACGCTGGTTATCGGATACGCGCAGCTGCGCGCTTGCGGTAAGCGTGACTGTCAGGAGGAACACTATCCAGACAGCTTTATTCCGGATGTTGGATGAGCTCATGTCTCGCTGGTTATGGATCGAGTCCGCAGGCGTTTCACTCGTTACTTGATGTCGTGCGCAAACATTTTTTCATAGTGTGGGG
Organism: uncultured Roseivirgaceae bacterium; assembly: GCA_964438975.1. Classification (GTDB taxonomy): domain Bacteria; phylum Bacteroidota; class Bacteroidia; order Cytophagales; family Cyclobacteriaceae; genus Chryseosolibacter. The sequence goes on from CAYTMU010000004.1 coordinate 28,657, forward strand.
ATGGCTGGAAAATTCCACCGCTTTCGTCGTAAAAGGTCTTGTCCGTTATATAGACGCCTTGTTTCGTCTCAACCCACGAACCATCTGCGCGCGGGTGATAGCTCATCATCGTTTTCCAATCCTTGTAATACTGGTGCCCGTTGGTTTCCTGCAGGCCAATACCGATATTCTGAAAAGGCGCCAGGCGCGCAGCTACGCACTTGTTCCAATCGACGAGGATGGGGTTGACTGTCAGGTCTGCGCAGAAACATGGAATATTTTTTTCGTACGCGAGTTGTGTCACACGCATCGTCATACTCAGCGTCTTGGCGATGGCCTTTACCGCGATCGCGCCATATCCTTGTTCGATTCGCTGTGCGGCATCCTCGACTGTGTGGGCACTTTCGTCTGCGGCGATCGTCACGCCCATATCCCCGACGTAAACATCGTTCCGTTCGCCGAATGGTTCTTCTATGACGGCTATCTGGTCGAACGCTCCGATCTTCCTGGCGTGGTCGAGGAATCGCTGGAGTGTTTCCTTCTCGTCGTATCGTTCGTTCGCGTCGAAGTAGTACGGTATCTTTCCGCTCTTTGTGTAAGGTGTTTCATAGTGTCCGATGGCTTTGTGAACCGCGGTCATGAAAGCAATGTCTTTTTCGAGCATTTCCTTTTGTGTGCCCGCAGACCCGGTTTTCAATTTCATGATGAAATAACCTTCGTCGGCGGCAGCTTTGATCTTGCCGACATCGGCGCCGACGCTGAACGAAGGCATGCTTCCGACCTTGCTGTGGCGGTAGGAGAGTCCTGGCTTGTATTTTGCCGGGATCATGTCGTCGAATTTCCGGATGCCATTCTCGGCAGCATAGAGCAGCCACGCTGCATTGTCAACACAGACCAAGGCGTTCAGCGCGAACGTAGTGCGCAAGTTTGGATTGCCCGTGATCTTCTTCCCGTAGGCGTATACTTCCGGCAACAGGTCGTCGAGCAGTTGGTCGGGGTTCGTGAATGAATTGCCCTTCATAATCTGAAGAGCGCGTTCACTCATTGCGTACATGAGCGCGTTTCCTCCAGTTGTCGAATGGGCGGCGAACACGTTCGAGTCGGACCATAGCGGGCTTTGACCGCCGAGGCCGATCTTGTGAATCCCGGAGTCAGCTTCCATCCACGCGGCAACTTGCCAGCCTTCGGTGATAAAACTGCCTTTGAATCGGTATGGGTGCAGTGCTTCCCTTTCAAAGTTGGAATCCACATTCCGGATGCGGATAGTCTTTTCAGGTTTCATATTATTGGGGTTACCAGTGGCCGTTGCGGGTACATTGCTCAGCGCAAGTGTTCCGAGTCCGGCAGCTGTGTATCGGACAAAATCTCTTCGGTTAATGCTGTGTTCTGTTTTCATGAATTATAGATGTCGCGTGATCAGTAAATATTGTTGGGTATATTGTTTAACGTATACCAGGTCTCGTTTGACCAAAGCGATTGGCCGCTCGCGCTCCGGAGATCTTCCGGGATGACAATATACACAACATGGCGTTCTTTAAGGCCGTCAACGCGGAGGTCAATTTGCTTTCGATCGGCTGAGATGACAACTCCCGTGATCGGTAGTCGCACGAGGTCCAGCTTCGGACCTCCATAGGCGGCGGTGCCTTCGTAACGCCACTGTTGCACAATGATATCATCCGGTACAATTCGCGTATTATCGTCGAGCGCCTCGGTCAATGTGACTGCGAAGCCGTCTGGCTTGGCGTTGACGCGAAGCATTTCAAATGCAGTCTTCCCATTGAACGTGAGTTTCTGAAGACCGTACTGTTTTTCTTTCCAGCTCCAACCACCCACCATTCCCACTCCGCCGATATAGAGGGCGCTATCCGGTCCCCATCGCAGGCGGTTGACACCTGCCTCGAGGCCCTGTGTGAATCGGAAGACACACCCCTGGTACTCGCCATTGACTTTCTCGAGGAAGTCGCGTTTTATTCCGCCGTGTGTCACGTCGCCGTGCAGCATCTGACCCTTGTAGAGACCGTGGTGGATGAGCACCGGTTCCGAGGGGGAGTTCCCGATCTCATCCTGCGGCAGCCAGACAGCCGGGGGAGCGATCGGAGGAGGTGAGTCGACGAGTCCCGGGGGTAACCCCCAGTACATGCCGAGAAACTCGCCGGGCTTGACATGGATCAGCTTGTTTGCGGGAGTCCATTCGCCCTGGTTATCTGTGACGAAGATCTCGTTGTCGACACCAAGCCCGATACCGTTCGGCGTGCGTAACCCGAAGTTCACCCAATCATACGTTCCGTCCTTTCGGATCCGGATGGTCCTTCCGCGATCGAACTTCTGCCGTTCATGCGACATCAGTCGCATGGCAAGAGAAAGCGTCGCGTAGAAGTCGCCGTCCTTGTAGAGGAGCCCGAACGCGAACTCGTGAAAATCATCGGTGACATCCCAGGCATCGCAGACAACCTCGTAGACATCGATGACCTCGTCTCCGTCCATGTCCTTCAACCGGGTGAGTTCGTGCTTCTGAAGCACATAGATCTCCCCATCCACTACTTCGATGCCAAGCGGTTCTGCTAACCCTGACGCTATACGCTTTACAGCGATTTTCGCAGTATCCCCGGTCTCCACACCGTCCACCAGGTAGACACCCCCGACAATATCCCAGGTCGTTACCAGCAGGCGTCCGTCCGGCAGAAAAGCCAGTCCACCGACCCGGGGCTTGAAGTTGTCGTTATGCAGTGTCAGCAAATCGTAGCTTGGGTGAACACCGACAAGTGATGCGCCAAAGCCAGGCTTTCTCTCGCGCTCGGTAACTTCCCTACGGTTTCCGGAGGCTGTCCTGAACGTCGTTGTCGTGGTGGGCTTAAGGGAGAGAATGTAATTGACCATATCCCTGAGTTCACGTTCACTCAGACCCGGATGCGCATTCATCGGCGTTGTGCCCCAGGCCCCGGACCCTCCCTCGCGAATTTTTTTCATCAGGTACTCGACGGCGGTCTTTTCATTCGGATACTTGGCTGCCACCTCCTGAAACCCCGGGCCTACAGTATATCGGTCCAATTCGTGACACGTCATACAGTCACTTTTTTCCATCCAGTAACGTCCCCGGTGATCGTACGACACATCGTCCGATGGCGGGGATTGCATTGGCTGCTCTTCAAAGTAAGTGACATACGTAATGGAGCCATTGCCTTTCAAGGTGATCGTATCGGCGTTCAGGACGTGGGCAATTTCAGTGCCGGCCGGAACGTTTCGCGATGTAAATATTCTTTCAAGACCGGGACGTTTGTTGCGATCGCGAACGAAGTCAGGGCGTTCTTCGATGTAAATGGTATCGCCTGAAGAAGGTAGAAGCTGGTATTGAAGTAATATGGTGTCGTCAACAAAGCGATAGCCTTTGTATGCCGCGTTAACCACCAGATCTTTGTCACCCTGCCTGATCACCCAGCGGCGGATACCGGTTGTGTCGAGCGCATATGTAGCACCCCAGCTAGTAGGCTGTATGTTTTTTTTGTCGGTGTAAGCGGCTCCTTCCATCAGTACACCACCTTTCCAGACCTTATAGAGCGTACATGACTGCAGGTCGTAAGCGGCGTATAATGATGTATCCAGCGCAAGTGTGAGGATACGCGGTTTTCTATCGAGGACTGAGCGAAACGCCCACGGGTCGAGTGGCCTGTTGTCGCTACTTTTTTCCCTGGAACAGCTGACGGTTAGTGCCCCGACCATGGCGATAGCCAGGAGGATGATCCGACTCAACGCAGACGGCGTAAAGTGTGTGATGGTGTTGTTGTTCATGTTTCAGATTGTGTCGCCGGCGTCTCTTTACGCGGCGTTCCAGGTATCGTGCAGCCATCGAAGGTCGCGGCGCATTGCGTCGATCACGACTTTCCTGTCTACGGTGATCTTGGATTGGCCGTGTTCGGCACCGCCAAGCGGATACTCGAAGTGGAGCGATACCGGCACGTTAATTCCGTATTCTTTCAGTAGCGCGAAGTATGTCTTGAAATCGACCATGCCTTCGCCCAACGGCACATTCTGAACGACATAGGCATCGTCTTTCTTCGTCCAGAGAAAGTCCTTTATGGCGATGGTCTTGATTTCGGAATGGATCAGGCGCAACCCGTTTCTCCAGGACAATCCACCTTCTACGACTGCGTGCCGGATATCGTATTGTACACCCATGGATGTCTTTTCCGCTTTTTGCACCATGTCATACAACTCCCAGATCGAAGCACCGGCACGAATACCGGCGTGGTTCTGATATGCGCCGACGATACCGATCTGCTTATTCAGTATACTGAGACCGCGGATAGTATGCTGGAATTCTTCGATCGCCGCGGGGATACTCTTGTCTTTCGGGTAGCCCAGCCATGTCATGCGATAATACCGGACTCCGTTGGCTGCCGCGGTTTCCAGAACCTTTTTGTCCACTGGATTGCCAGCATCGCTGACCGCGGTTGTCATCATCGTATGGGCGAGTCCTGCTTTGCGGATTGCCTCGACCGCTTTCGGAAGGTCTGATTCAACACGTTCGGGCAATACGTGGCCTTTTGGTCTTACCGTAAGGTCTACCCCGTCGAATCCGATCTCCCGGGCAGCGTTGGCCATCTCCGTATAATCCAGGAACTGCAGGTGTTTTGAAAAGACGTGAACCTTCAATGGCGGAGCACTCGTCGACAGGGTACCGGCTTTGAGGTGCGTACCCAGGAATGGTGCAAATGATCCGGCTAGGATCGACTTTTTGATGAAGGCTCTTCTCGATTCCATGGCTTTTGTGATTTCGCGTAGAGGACCCGTTGTTTTCTCGCCAGGTCCGGTTTATCAATGAGTTGTTACTTGAGTTTCAGGGAGTAGTTGCTGTTGCTCCACGCCCGTGTGACCTTTCCGGTTTTCTCGTCGCGTTCGAAGCGCACCTCCTCACCCAGATCGTCGTGCCGGCGTATCCGGCGGAATACATCGCCGCTGACATGATGAAGCAAGGTCATATCTTCCAGTGGATTTTCTGAAGGCAGGTCGACGATGGCGAGATTCCCGTACCAGTTCATTACTTTCCTTTCAGATCCCCATGGCTGGGCGCTGTATATGCCGGTGTACTGCTCAAGATCGATGCTGCTAGGTGCATTCTTTTTCTCTTTCATCCCCTTCAGGAAGATATTTCGCATCTGGCTCGCGTACTTCCAGGGGTTTTCCATTGTATTCACGAGCACTATGAAGGCGAGCTTCTGTTCGGGTTCCATCACCAGCACGCTTCGATAACCTGGGCAGGAACCCCAGTGGCCGACCAATGTCTTGCCGCTGTTCTGGAACACCGTAAAGCCGAGACCCCAATGAACTTTCCAATCCGGATCTACCCAGTGTACGCGCTGCATCTCCTTCAGCGTTGCTGATTTTAGGATCTCCTTTCCACCGTGGTTCAGAAGCCTGAACTGCCAGGACGCGAACTGTGCGAGGTCAAGCACCGTGGATGCGTAGCCCGCGGCTGCCTGAATGCCTTTGGTATCGAACAGCGGCACCACGTCGCGTGTGCCCTCGCGGTTAAGGGATGCATAGCCGGTGGCCAACTTGCTGCCCCATAGCTCTTCCGGCATTCGTGGATATGTATTCGTCAATCGCAGTGGTTTGAGGATGTGTTCCTGCACATAAACTTCGAACGGGTCGCCCGACAATTTTTCGACTACTTCTCCAAGCAGTGTCATGCCCAGATTGCTGTATTGAAAATAGGTGGAAGCAGGGTAAAGGGTCTCCTGCTGGTCAAGCCTTTCCGCTATTTGATCTCCTGTCGGAAATTTGAAGTCCGGGGCTGACCAATATGGAAAATCTGCTTCTCTAGGCAAACCGGAAGAGTGTGTCAGAAGGTTTCGGATAGTGATCGGTCCGCTGTCGGAAAATTGCTGTCGTATTTGTCTTTCAGGGAGAATGGTCGCGAGCGAGTCGTCAAGCCTCAGCTTTCCCTGCTCGTACAGTTGCATGATCGCAATAGAAGTGAACAGTTTTGTGATCGAGCAAATGCTGTATATCGTCTGAGGGGTTGCCGGTATTTTTTTTTTGATGTCAGCAAGTCCGTACCCTTTGCTCCAGATGATCTCCTGGTTCTGCACGATGGCGACAGAAATTCCGGGAAGGCGGTCGTAGACCTGCTGCGCTTCCAACCACGCGTCAATGTAGTGCACCGCGTCAGGGAGGGGCTCCTTCCCTTCATGCTGTGCCTGGGCTGCGAAAGTGGCGAAGCAGATAACGAGCGAGAACAGCCGGAATTTCATAAACGGATTGACACGTAATATTTTGGAAAGATAGGGGATTTTTGGGTAAAGGACTTGCCATTCACCACGCAGCGCTAGCCATCTATCCTTTTTTCAGCCGCGCTTGCGGCCTGGTTGTTATCTTAACATGTCAAGTAATCCTATTACCTAATGAACCTGCCTGCCAGACTGCTTTCCCTGCTCATTGTTTTTCTGATCTTTTCAGTACCGGTGTACGCAGATGACTTTGATATCATCAAGAAGAGAGTGGTCGATGAACTGATGAAGAACCAGGTCAATGACCGTACGGTCGAAGATATCCTGAGTCGCATGTTGCCTGATGGTAGTTTCCGGGGAATTCAATACCAGGACCTCACCCGGGAGGGCGGATTTCAGCACCGTCATCACACATCGAACCTGGTAGATCTGGCGAAGGCCTGGAGCACACGGCGGTCGAAATACTACCGAAGCAAAAAGCTCCGGGAGAGAATTATCACATCGCTGAAGTACTGGGTGGACCATGATTTCGTCGGCGAGAACTGGCATGATAATCAAATATCGACGCCCACCAATCTTGTCAATCTTATGTTGGTGATGGGCAATGACTTGCCGCAAGATCTCGTCAGCAAAGCCCAGCCGATGATCGGACGCGCTCACATGAACGCATCGGGTGCGCGGCCGAGCGGCGACAGGATCGTCATCGCGGGGATTCTTGCCAAGAATCTGCTTTTTCTCGGCGATCGGGATGAATTTGACAAAGTGATCCGCATCATCGAAGGGGAGATCAAGTTCAATACGGGGCAGCGCGGGATGCAGCATGACTACAGTTTCCATCACCGCGTCGACCGCGTTAACAACACCACGTCCTATGGCTATGGAAAGTATGCCAATGCGTTTGGTGAGTGGTCGTATTATGTTGCGAATACTCGGTATGCTTTTTCAAAGGAGAAGATCAATCACCTGGTCGACTATTACCTGGAAGGGATATACAAGCAGCTGGTTTATGGCGTGTACGTCGACGTCAGTGTGAAGAACCGGAGCATTACTCAGAAATCGGATTTTCATCCACTCGGAACACTTGAAATAGAACGGCTCCTGGTAAGCACAGACTATCGCAAGGACGAGTTGGAGGAGATCCTGCGGTTGAGAAGGGGAGAGGCGAAGCCGTCGCGTTCCTTTGCGAAATTCTTCTGGCAAACGGAGCATTTTGTCATTCAACGCCCTGGTTACTATACGACGGTCCGGATGTTTTCCACCAGGAACCGGAACATGGAAATGCCGTACAATGGCCCGGGAAAGCCCACACATCACCGTGCTGATGGAACGAACTATCTGCTGCTGCGCGGTGATGAGTATCACGACATCTGGCCGGTTTATGATTGGCAGAAGATATCCGGTACGACCGTGATGCAGAAAACCAAACTGCACGGTCCCGACAGTATTCAACTCGACGGTCTGCGCGATTTTGTCGGTGCCGTAACGGACGGAATATATGGCGCAGTGGCCTTCGATTTCAAGAGCCCGCATGATATGGTAGAGGCGAAGAAGTCCTGGTTCTTTTTTGATGATGAGTACGTCTGCATAGGCACCAACGTGAATTCACGGCCGGGCATACCCGTGGCCACCACGGTTGAGCAGGTTTTGTTGCGTGGTGATGTGACGATCGCGCAGGGTGGCGAGACGAAGAAATTGCCACGCGGTGACCGAAAACTCGAAAATGTGAAAGCGGTGCACCAGGGCCGGGTGGGATATGTCTTTCCCGAACCTGTTTCGATACACCTTTCTAACCAGGAGGAAAGCGGACGCTGGTCGGATATCACGGATCAGAAGTACATCTCCACGGAGCTCGTAAAGAAAGATGTTTTCAAACTCTGGTTCGATCACGGAAAGAGTCCGGACAGTGCCTCATATGAGTACATCGTTGTTCCGAATGTGGATACCTCAGAGTTGCTCAGGACAAAGGACGACAATCGTGGAATCGAGGTCCTTGCGAGGAATGGAAACGTTCATGCGGTCCTGAACAGGAAGTTGGGGATCGCCCAGATGGCATTTTACCGCGCAGCGGAGGTGACGGTGTCCGAGGGTGTGAAAGTTCGAATGGACAGTCAGGGTATGGCGATGATAAAGATGCAGAATGGACGGATTTCGGAACTTGCGGTATCAGATCCGTCGAGGAAGCTGGACAGGCTGTTAATCAGCTTACCTGGTATGTATGAAACAGGTGCGGAGGGTGTGACCTCGTTGTTTCGCGAAAAGGAAAGGAACACTTTGTTAATAATCGATCTGCCCCGCGGCGTCTACCGCGGGAGTACCACGGTGATCAATTTGAGTCAGTAACGGCAAGAACGATCTGATATCTATTTAAAACGATTCTAAATTAGAATATTTCCGACAAGACAGTCGCTTTCTTCTTTACTTTCGCCACCGGATTTTGCCGTCGGCATTGACGTAGTCAAACGCTAGTCAGAATGCAGTGCAGGACTTCAAAAAAAGTTCTCGTGGGCAAATAAATTTGAAAAAATGCATTCCAATAGTAGATTTGTGCGCACTTGTTTTGGAAAACGGACACTCATTTGACATGACTATAAATTACCATTGCTCCGCTCGGAAGTCCCTTATCTTTTCCATAGTCCTCGCATTTCTCAGTTTATCAACCTTTGCTCAAGAGATTCCCACCGACGATGCGGCGATCGCTGCGGGGAAACAATTGTTTGATACAAACTGTAAGACCTGTCACCGGGTTGACTCGAAACTGATCGGACCACCGCTTGCTGGTGTTGAAGACAGGGCTCCGTCCATTGAATGGATCCAACACTTTGTGCGCAACTCTTCGGCAGTCATAGCCAGCGGCGAGCCATATGCAGTCAAACTCTTTAATGAGTACAACAAGGTTCTAATGACTTCATTCTCTTCACTTTCGAATGAAGACATTCTAAATATTCTCGGGTACGTAAAAGCGGAAGCGGAGAAGCCCGCGGCACCTGCTCAGCCTGGCCAACCGGTTGCCGGACAAGCTGATGGAGGAGCTCCTCAGTATCTGAATCTCATTCTCAGCGGGATGGTTATCATCCTGGTTTTACTGATCATAATTCTCCTCTTCCTGATCTCGGCGATCAAGCGTTTCCTGGATACCAGGGACCTCACCGACGAACAAAAGGAAGTTGTTCATTCATCCATAACGTTCGGAGGTATCACACGCAGCCGAGGGTTCATTTTTGCCGTTGCGTTCCTGGTCGCAGCGCTTGGCTTTAAGGCTGTGATCAACGCGCTCTTTTCCGTCGGTGTTCAGAAGGGATATGCCCCTGAACAGCCCATCGCTTTCTCACATAAGATCCACGCCGGACAGTATGAGATCGATTGCCAGTATTGCCACACGGGTGCGGCAGTTGGAAAGAACGCGACGATTCCTTCCGTCAATGTTTGTATGAACTGTCACAACCAGATCAAGAGTGGTACATTGACCGGGGAAACCGAAATTGGAAAGATCCTGCGTGCCTATAATGAGAACAGACCCATCGAATGGGTACGTGTTCATAACCTGCCGGATCTTGCGTACTTCAACCACTCACAGCACGTGACGGTCGGCGATGTCGATTGCGAAACCTGCCACGGACCGATACAAGAGATGGATGTTGTTCGCCAGCATTCTCTGTTGACCATGGGATGGTGTATTGATTGCCACCGGACCACACAAGTCAATGCCCAGGGCAATGCGTATTACGACAAGCTACTGGAAGTACACGAAGGATCAGGGATGACTGTCGAAGATATCGGAGGTCTCGAATGTAGCAAATGCCATTACTAGTAGAACCCGGAAGGTCATATGCAGTCGACGCTGTGGGAAACCGGCAAGCGAGCACCTTTCCGAAAGCAAATTGAACAGAACATTAGCTTTTAAGTTGCGATAAACGAATATGGAATCTAAGAAAATATACTGGAAGGGGATCGGCCAACTCACGAACCGCACTGCGTTTGTGAAGAATGGGCAGGACGAGTTCGGTCCCGACCCTGGTCCGGAGGAAGATCTGGGTCACTCCCGGAGAGATTTTTTAAAGATGATGGGCTTTGGTGTCGCGGCTGCTTCACTCGCGGCGTGTGAAGCCCCGGTACGCAACGCTATTCCTTTCGTTAACGGCCCTGACGACTACCTGGCTAGTGTCCCCAACTATTACGCTTCGACGTACATTAACGGTGGCGATTACTGCAGTATCGTTGTGAAGACGCGCGAAGGCCGGCCGATCAAGGTCGATGGTAACGCCCTTTCTTCCGTTACCCGTGGCGGAACCAGTGCGCAGGTGGAAGCCTCCGTTCTTTCCTTGTATGACAATGATCGCCTTCGCGGCCCGAAATCAAAGGGTTCGCGTATCACCTGGGAAGAACTCGATTCACAGGTGAGTTCCAGGTTGAACGAGATCGCGCGCACGGGCGGGCAGATCCGCATTGTCAGTAATTCGATCCTAAGCCCGACCACGAAGCTCGCAATCGAGCGGTTCACGTCGAAATATCCTACCACGCAGCATATTCAATACGACCCGGTTTCCGAATACGGTATTCGCAAGGCGAACCTGGAAAGTTTCGGAAGGGCGTTCACCCCCTCATATGACTTCAGCAAAGCCAGCACCATCGTTGGCATCGGAGCTGACTTTCTGGGAACCTGGGGAGCAACAATTGAACACACCAAGCAATACGCGCAGACACGGGAAGTCAGCGAGACCAAGAAAGAGATGTCTCGTCACTACCAGTTTGAGCCATTGCTGACGATGACAGGCGCTAATGCCGATTATCGCACACCGATCAAACCATCGGAAGAGGGAGCAATAGTCGTTGAGTTGTATAATCAGATCGCCCGTAAGGCAGGCAGGCCCACCGTTAGTGGTGGTGGGATCGATAGACAATACCTCTCGCGTGCAGTTGTTGAGTTGTGGCAGAACAGGGGTAAGGCGCTTGTCGTGGCAGGTTCCAACGACAGCGCGGTTCAGGTATTGGTCAACGGCATCAACGATATGCTTGGAAGTTATGGCACTACCATTCTTCCGAACACGCCAGTCAACTACCGCCAGGGTAATGATGAGGCAATGAATGCCTTCGTCAACGACGTGGTTCAAAACCGCGTAGCCGCGGTCATATTCTACAATTGCAACCCTGCCTACGATCATCCGCGAGGAGCGGAGTTGGGCGAAGCGATCAAAGCTGTGTCGCTGTCAATCGCGACCGGATACAAGGAGGAGGAAACAGGTACACAATGCCAATACCTCGCACCGGATCATCACTATCTTGAGTCGTGGAATGACGCCGAACCGCGGAGTAATCACTTCAGCCTTTCACAGCCTGTTATCACCCAGCTGTTCAAGACCCGTCAGGTGCAGGAAAGCCTCCTGGTTTGGGCCGGAGAAGAACAGACTAACTACTTCGAGTTCCTCAAAGAAAACTGGAGAACCCGGTTTTACCGTGGAGCCACACCTGACTTTCAGGCGTTTTGGGATAAATGCCTGTACGACGGTGTCTTCGAACAACCCGTTACGGAAGGTGCAGCGACCGTGTTTAACGGTGATGTCAACGCAGCTGCGAGCGCCATCGCGAATAACTACAAGGCGTCGGAGGTGGAACTTGTCGTATATGCGAGTTCAACGATCGGCGACGGTTCACAAGCCAACAACCCGCTGTTGCAGGAACTTGCCGACCCGATCACGAAAGTTGTGTGGGATAACTACGTAACCGTATCGGTCAAAGATGCTGCCAATATTTCATTTGATGAAAGCCATACGAAGATGGCGTCGATCACCGTCAATGGCAGCACAGTAAAACTACCTGTGATGGTTCAGCCAGGTCAGCTTCCGGGTATAATCGGGATCGCCCTGGGATATGGACGTACAAAGGCCGGACGTGTTGCCGATAATATCGGTGCTAACGTTTATCCATTTGTTAAACAGGTAAACGGATCCCTGAGTTACGTAGCGACTGACGTTCAATTCGAAATTCATTATAAGGAGGACTACCAACTTGCCCAGACCCAGACGCAGAACACGTACATGGGCCGCAAGTCTGTGATCCAGGAGACAACCCTGTCGGAATTCAACGATGGAACTTTCGCAAAAGAGAAGTTCCAGCCGATGATCAGCACATGGACGTCACCGGATCATAAGATGGATCCTGAAAAGCTTACACTCTGGAAAGACCACGAGTACAAAGGTCACCATTGGGGAATGGCGATCGACCTCAATACCTGTATCGGATGCAGCGCCTGTATCGTTGCCTGTAACGTTGAAAACAACGTGGCGCTTGTCGGTCGGGAAGAGGTGATCAATCGCCGCGAGATGCTATGGCTGCGAATTGATCGCTACTACAGCAGTGATGCGCCTGCCGACGATTGGACCGGTGCCGAGTTCGCCGCAGAAAATCCCGAAGTTGTATTTCAGCCGATGCTATGTCAGCACTGTAACAACGCACCTTGCGAGACCGTATGTCCGGTAGCGGCCACTACCCACAGTACCGAAGGACTCAACCAGATGGCGTACAACCGATGCATCGGTACGCGCTATTGCGCTAACAACTGTCCGTATAAGGTACGGCGCTTCAACTGGTTCAAGTACCACGATAACAAACAATTTGCCGATATCAATACGTCGATGAATACCGATCTTGGCAAGATGGTACTGAACCCCGATGTCACTGTTCGTTCGCGCGGTGTCATGGAAAAATGTTCTTTCTGTGTACAGCGTATTCAGGCAGGTAAACTCACGGCGCGCAAGGAAAAAAGAACGCTCCGCGACGGAGAAGTTGTTACAGCTTGTGCTGCAGCTTGTTCGACAGGTGCGATTCTCTTCGGCGATATGAACGATCCCGAAAGCAAGATCTCGAAGCACCTCAAAGTGCGGCCACTCGATCCCGAGCGACCTTATATCAACGACAAGGATGCTGATAACGTGCGCGCTTATTCCGTGCTCGAAGAGATCGGTACGCGCCCGAATATTTTCTACCTGGCGAAGGTGAGGAACCGCGACGCGGTTAACGCATAGTAATATTGAAGAATTAAAGGATTAGCTATACCACGACAATGCAAGTATCTTCCGCAATCCGCGACCCTTTGATCACCGGTGGCAAGACTCTTAAGGATGTTTCGCAAGACATCAGCCGGCATGTAGAGAGCAAACCGAACCGGATGTGGCTGATGGCCATGGCCGTATCACTGGCGTTGTTCGCGTTCGGCTTCTACTGTGTTTGCGTTCTCCTCTGGGAAGGTATCGGTGTCTGGGGTCTGAACAAGACCGTAGGCTGGGCCTGGGATATCACCAACTTCGTTTGGTGGGTCGGTATCGGTCACGCAGGTACCTTGATCTCTGCCATTCTCTTGCTATTCCGCCAGCGCTGGAGGATGTCAATCAATCGTGCTGCGGAGGCAATGACGATATTCGCGGTTATTTGTGCTGCGACGTTCCCGCTTATGCACATGGGACGGCTATGGCTCGGTTTCTATTGGGCACTTCCGCTACCGAACACCTTCGGGTCTTTGTGGGTGAATTTCAACTCACCCCTGCTATGGGACGTGTTTGCGATCTCTACCTATTTTACGGTATCGCTGGTGTTCTGGTATATCGGACTGATTCCCGACTTCGCGACTATCCGGGATCGGGCGATTGTTCAGGGGGTCAAGACACGTGCGGCGATCTATAACGCGTTGAGCTTTGGCTGGTCAGGTGGTGCCAAAACGTGGATGCGCTATGAGTCTGTTGCCCTGATCCTCGCGGGATTGTCGACACCACTGGTATTGTCTGTTCACACGATCGTTTCGATGGACTTTGCGACGTCGGTTATCCCGGGATGGCACACGACGATCTTCCCGCCGTATTTCGTCGCGGGCGCGATCTTCTCCGGCTTCGCGATGGTACTTACACTACTTCTGGTAACACGGAAGGTATTCAAACTCGAAGACTATATCACGATCTACCATATCGAACTGATGAACATTATCATCATCGTGACGGGTTCTATCGTGGGTATTGCCTATATCACTGAACTGTTCATTGCCTGGTACTCCGGCGTCGAGTATGAAGGTTATGCATTCTACAATCGCGTCCAGGGACCGTATGCGTGGGCGTATTGGTCGATGATGACTTGTAACGTGATCTCTCCCCAGCTGTTCTGGATCAAGAAGATTCGCACGAGCCTGGTTGCAACTTTTGTGTTGTCCATCATCGTGAACATCGGGATGTGGTTCGAGCGCTTTGTTATCATCGTGACATCACTGCATCGCGATTACGTTCCTTCCAGCTGGAATATGTTCCACCCGACGCTGTACGACATCGGTGAGTACATATTTACATTCGGCTTGTTCTTTACTGCGTTCTTCCTGTTTGCCAAGTTTTTCCCTGTGGTGAACATGGCCGAGATCAAGAGCATTCTGAAGGCGACCTCGTCGGGAGAGGAGAAACCCCGTAATTAAGTATGAGCTAAACTATTGATTGATAATGGCCGCTGATAAGAATTTTCTGGTAGGAGTTTACGACGACGAGGATGTGTTGCTCGGCGCCGTCCAGACACTCCGGGCGAAAGGCGTAAGAATACATGAGGTATTCACTCCTTTTCCGGTGCACGGATTGGATGAAGCCCTCGGGTACAAAAGAACCCGCCTTCCGATTGCAGCCTTCATGTTCGGAGCGCTCGGAACTTCGCTCGCATTGCTGATGCAGTTCTGGATGTTGGGATACGATTGGCCGATGATCATCGGCGGTAAGCCACATGCTGCGCTGCCGCCGTTCATTCCGGTGACATTCGAATTCACGGTATTGTTGTCTGCGTTGGGAATGGTTGCCACCTTCATGATCGTGAGCGATCTGAAACCATATGGCAAGCCCCGTCAGTTTGACGTGCGGAGTACCGACGACAAACTTATTGTGGCGATCGACGTCGACCTGAACAAAACACAGGATGCAACCGCGATTACGCAGTTGTTGAAAGATTCGGGCGCGTCGGAGGTCAATAAAAGAACATTTGAATGAATTGTGATACCGGTCGTGGAACCCTGTGCTCGCCGACCGCAGAATGAATACGGAACTGAGAATTCTACAAAGGATAAGACAGAAAAAGAATGAGGGGACAATATGCAGCGCTGAAGGGCTGCACCGACAAGCCGCCTCATGACTTACGACTCACGATATGCAGACTCTTAACAGGATATTGATCGCGTTTTCCGCGACTGCTCTTCTCGCAGCTTGTAGTGCGAGTGGTGATCACCCGGGCTACGAATACGCGCCGAACATGTATCACTCTGTGCCGTACGATCCGTTTACGCAGATAACAGACCCCAATGCCGGTCGGTGGTTGACATCGATCGACTATCCCAACATGCCGGGAAGGGATTACGGACATTCGGAGTTCTACAACTCGAATCTTTTCAACTCGGGCCGGATGAACATGCGTGTTCCTCCGGCTAATACGGTAAAACGAAATGATCAAGGCTGGTTGCCGTACAGACTGCCGAACGACACCACCGGGCTCAGATTGTCAAACCGCATTTCTAATCCGCTGGAGACTTCACCAGAAGTACTGGCGGAAGGAAAGCGGTTGTATGCTATTTACTGCGGACATTGCCATGGTGCCAAAGGAGAGGGTGAGGGAAAGGTAGCGCAGGGCGTGACTGCTGAAGGACAGGAGAAAAGTGCCTATGCAGGTGTTCCCAATTACAAGGCGGACGCATTGAAAGGTATGACTGAAGGACATATTTTTCACGTGATTACCTACGGAAAGGGGCTGATGTGGCCGCACGGATCACAGATTCTTCCCGAGGATCGCTGGAAGATCGCCAAATATGTGAAGGAGTTGCAGAAGTAGGTACCGAAAAGTAAAGTATAAAGAGTAAATGCGTAAATAGACGTGATACGGCATTGCTGATTCACGATTGACAATTACGAACAGGACTAATGACTTATAGCAATGGCTCATGTAATTATTGAAGACGAACAATATATTTTCAGGTCGCAAACCCGGAATACATTCTACATTATCCTGGCGGTCGGCTTAGTCCTCGTGATTTCCGGGTTTCTCATGGCCATGAGCAGTCCACCGGCTGCTGGTGATCATCACGCAATGGCTGATCATCTGGTCGCGAGTACCCTACAAGACCATGGTCATGCCGAATCAGGTGGGGATGGATTTGCTTATGCGCTAAAGCGGCTTTATACTTCCTTGTGGATGAATAATATATTCTTCGTGGGTCTGGGTATTATCGGGCTTTTCTTTGTGGCTATCCATTATGCAGCACAAGCCGGTTGGTCCGCAGGCGTGATACGAATTCCTTTGGCGATGGGAACGTGGATTCCAATTGCCGGTATTCTGACCATCGTACTGTTCTTTGTGGTGGGCCACACCGTTTTTCACTGGACTCATAGCGACCTGTACGACACCGGCAGCGCACATTACGACGAGTTGATTTCTCATAAGGCGAAATTCTTCTTTTGGCCCGGTGAGGGGGGGGGATTCCCACTCTTTTTCATTGTCAGGATGGTATTGTTCTTTGCGATGTGGTACTGGTTCTACATCGTTATCCGCCGGAACATGCTTGCCGAAGACCTTGAAGTAAAAACCGTATACTGGCACAAGAACAGATCTATGGCTGCCTGGTTCCTTGTGTTCTTTGCGGTGAGCTCATCTGTGGCTGCCTGGGATTGGGTAATGAGCATTGACACACACTGGTTCAGCACGATGTTCGGCTGGTATGTTTTTGCAAGTTGGTGGGTAACGGGCCTTGCCGCTATCACAATGATCTGCGCTTTCCTGAAGGATGCCGGATACCTGAAGGTTGTGAATTCCAATCATATGCACGATCTCGGCAAGTATATATTCGCCTTTACGATCTTTTGGACTTACATCTGGTTCAGCCAGTTCCTGCTGATCTGGTACGCTAACATTCCTGAAGAGTCTGTTTACTTCATCGAGCGCATGAAAACCAGTCCCTACAGCTGGATATTTTATGCGAATCTGATATTGAACTTTGCATTACCGTTCTTGTTACTCATGACGAGGGACTCCAAACGACAAATAGCCATGCTCAAGGTCGTGTGTCCTATCATAATCGTCGGTCACTGGTTTGATTTCTATAATATGGTGACTCCCGGAGTAATGCAGAATCAGGGTGGGCTTGGAATCCTGGAGATCGGAGTTGGCTTCATCTTCCTCGCTGCGTTTTTATTAGTCGTGCTCAGTTCGTTGGCGAAGGTACCGCTGGTTGGCAAGAATCATCCGACACTGGCAGAAAGTCTGAATCATCACATTTAAAAGGGTAGGAAATCATGACGAATCTGATCATAGGCTTAGGTGTTGTTCTAATCCTTATCATATTATTTCTCATTTTTCGTGTCAGTAGTCTCGTTAGTCTTGCCAAAGGACGTGATGTGCAAGCGCACGACCGGGTTGATGGTAGTAACCGCGCGAACGCTGCTTTGTTCCTGATTTTTACGATTGTTGCGCTGGTCGGTTTCTTCTGGTACTCATTCGCTTACTTCGATGATTACAATCTGCCGGTCGCATCGGTTCACGGTGCCTGGACGGACACGCTGTTCTGGATCACGATGGCGGTGACTGTTATCGCGTTCACTATCATCAGTATTATCATGGGCGTCTTTGTCTTCCAGTTCCAGCACAAGGAGGGACGCAAGGCGAGATTTTACCCCGATAACCATTATCTCGAGTTGGCCTGGACCATAATCCCAGCAATTGTTTTGGCCATCCTCATCTTTACAGGGTTGCGCGCCTGGAACGACATCACTTCTCCCGCCTCGGCCGATGCTGAGGTCATAGAAGTCATTGGGCAGCAGTTTGCATGGACTGCCCGTTACGCCGGTAACAATGACAATACACTCGGAAGCTATAACTACAAATTTATAGATGCGGTCAATGAGTTCGGGCTCGATCTTACTGACAAGAATACTTTTGACGATTTCAAGTCACTGGAGCTCCGCATTCCAAAGGGCAAGGAAGTACTTATTAAGATCCGGGCGAAGGACGTACTCCACAGCCTTTACATTCCCCATTTCCGCGTGAAGATGGATGCGGTTCCCGGGATGCCGACGCAATTCAAGTTCACCGCGACCAAGACCACTCAAGAGATGCGCGATGAGCTCAACAATCCGAATTTCAATTATGAACTAGCCTGTGCCGAGGTGTGTGGCCAGGCTCACTTCTCCATGAAGATGATCGTCGTGGTAGAGGAACCCGCTGCCTATGAGGGCTGGAAGAAGCGCCAGGAAGCGTGGTTGAAACAAAATCCCGACTACCTGAAAAAGGTGCCTGAGGCTCTTCGGGAAGCAGCCATGATCAAAGCGGGCATTGACGCAGACCCCGGAGTAGCGGTGGTAGGGAACTAAGTATTACAATATTCTAAAGTGTTAAGCGATGGCAACAACTGATATTCACGTTCATCCTGGCGTTCATCATCATGACGACCATGACCATGAACACCACGGAAACTTCTGGACCAATTGGGTTTTCAGCGAAGATCACAAGGTGATCGCCAAGCAGTATCTGATTACGGGTATTTTATGGGCATTGATGGGAGGGACGCTGTCAATCATATTCCGCTTGCAGCTTGGATTCCCCGATGCAAATCTGGAATGGCTTAAGCCAGTGCTCGGTGGATGGATTACCGCCGAAGGCAAGCTTGACCCGGAGTTTTATCTGGCCCTTGTTACCATGCACGGGACGATCATGGTATTCTTTGTATTGACGGCGGGTTTGAGTGGCACGTTTGCCAACTTTCTCATTCCTCTCCAGATCGGTGCACGGGATATGGCTTCTGGCTTTATCAATATGCTGTCGTACTGGTTCTTCTTCATTGCCAGTGTCATCATGTTCATATCGCTTTTTATTGAAACAGGTCCCGCAGCGGGAGGATGGACGATCTATCCGCCGCTCAGTGCGTTGCCCCAGGCGATGAAGGGCTCCGGAATAGGAATGACGATGTGGTTGATTTCCATGGGGCTGTTCATTGTGAGCACTCTCTTAGGCGGGATCAACTACATTGTTACGATCATCAACCTGAGAACTCACGGCATGTCGTTCACAAGGCTTCCGTTGACGATCTGGGCGATTCTCTTTACAGCTATTGTGGGATTGTTGTCCTTCCCGGTACTTTTTGCAGCTGTGCTGCTATTGATTTTCGACAGGAGCTTCGGAACCAGCTTCTATCTCTCCGATATCTACATTGCCGGAGAGGCTCTTGCCAATACCGGGGGTAGCCCCGTGCTGTTCCAGCACCTTTTCTGGTTCCTCGGACACCCTGAAGTGTACATTGTGATTCTGCCCGCGCTGGGTATCACGTCAGAGATCATCGCCACCAATTCGCGCAAGCCGATTTTTGGATACAAGGCTATGATCGGGTCTCTGCTATTTATTGCAATTCTCTCATTCGTCGTCTGGGCGCATCACATGTTCGTCACGGGGATGAACCCGTTCCTGGGGTCCATCTTTATGCTGCTTACACTATTGATCGCGATTCCATCAGCTGTCAAGATATTCAACTATGTCACCACACTCTGGCAGGGTAACATTCGCTTCACACCCGGCATGTTGTTTTCGATCGGAATGGTGTCGTACTTCCTGACGGGAGGTATCACGGGTATATTCCTCGGAAATTCGGCCATCGATATCCAGGTTCACGATACCTATTTCGTCGTAGCTCACTTCCACCTGGTAATGGGTAGTGCTGCATTCTTTGGAATGCTCGCAGGGATATATCACTGGTTCCCGAAAATGTTTGGACGCATGATGAATGCCAAGCTGGGATACGTCCATTTCTGGCTCACGTTTATCGGTGTCTACCTGGTGTTTTTCCCGATGCACTACATTGGTATCGCAGGGTTCCCCAGACGTTATTACACGTGGACGAACTTCGACACATTCAGTGGATTCATGGACCTCAACACGCTCGTCAGCGTCGCAGCTATCGCAACGTTTGGAGCGCAGTTCATCTTCCTGTTCAACTTCTTCTACAGCATCTTCCGCGGTGAGAAGGCGCCGCTGAATCCGTGGAACTCCAATACACTGGAGTGGACGACGCCGCGGATCCCGGGACACGGAAACTGGCCTGGCGAGATCCCTTCTGTTTACCGCTGGCCGTACGATTACAGCAAGCCAGGCGCCAAGGACGACTTTATACCACAGACAGTTCCGTACTCGGAGACGCCTGAATCAAACCTCCCGCATGAAAACGAGCTGATCAAGTTGGAGTCTACCGGTTCCCAGGGCGCTATTGTAGTGGAGAAAAAAGACTAGGCGATGATAAAGCTGAGAGCTTTTTACAAGCTCAGCCTGTCAACGTTAATCGCTGTGTATGTTCTGATTCTGGTTGGAGGGGTTGTGCGGAGTACCGGGTCAGGGATGGGATGCCCCGATTGGCCGAAGTGTTTCGGAAGTTGGATTCCGCCTACGGATGTCTCCGAATTACCTCCGGACTATAAGGAGAAGTATGTAGACTACCGCCACGAGAAGAATGTGCGGTTTGCACAATATCTCCGGATGATCGGCCTTGGATCCACCGCCGATCAACTACTGAAAGATGAGTCGGTTCTCATTGAAACCGACTTCAATCCGACGAAAACGTGGATCGAGTATTTTAACCGCATCACCGGTGTGATCATTGGATTTTTGATCTTCCTGGTGTTCGTGTATTCTTTGAAATTCTGGAACTCTAACCGATCACTTACAGTGGTCTCGTTCGCGACACTGGCGCTTGTTTCGTTTCAGGGTTGGCTCGGGTCTTTCGTGGTGTCGAGTAATCTGACCCCGTGGACCATCACCGTGCACATGTTTCTGGCATTGGTGATAGTGGCAATGCTGATTTACCTGGTCTATAAAAGTGAGCCGCGTGAAGCAGACACATTCTCCTCAGCTACTGTGATGTGGTTGACCGCGTGCATTGTCAGTCTTGTTGTGCAGATACTCCTGGGAACACAAGTGAGGGAAGCGATCGACGAGGTTGCGCAGGTAGCAGTACGCGAGGATTGGATCGACGCCGTCGGAGAATCATTTGCGATTCACCGTTCGTTCTCCTGGGTTCTTGTGTTCTTGCACATTGGCCTGGTGTTACAGATGCGGAAGAGTCACGGAGTTGGCGGCTTTCAACTGGCCTTGGTGCTTTTGATTGGCGTAACGATTGCGACCGGTGTTGGGATGGCCTGGTATGCAGTACCGGCGTTTCTTCAACCAGTGCATCTCTTGCTGGCCACGATTTGCTTTGGTGTGCAGTTCTTGTTTTTGTTGAAGATGATGAAGAAAAGTAGGGTAGGAATTGAATTGAAATGATTGCCGAACAGACACATTCACTTTCAGGTTTGCCGTTGGCTGCTGCCAAGGCGAAGGCTTTTTGGGAGCTGCTGAAGCCCCGATTGTCGTTGCTAGTAGCCTTCTCCTGTATCTTTGGCTATGTGTTGGCGTCGCCCGCGATCAACTGGCGGGTGCTGCCCATGCTGTTTGTGGGTGGATTTCTTGTCTCCGGCGCGTCGATCGTTGTGAACCAGATATTGGAGCGCGATCTCGACAAGATCATGTCGCGCACGCGACATCGCCCCCTGCCGACAGGTCGGCTTTCTGTGAGTGAGGCGGTTGCTTTCTGTGTGTTATGCCTGGCGACGGGTATTGCGATCCTCCTTATATACACCAACGTGTTCACGACGGTGTTGTCAGTGATCTCGATGATCCTGTACAGCTTCGTATATACGCCGCTGAAGCGCGTGGGGCCGGTAGCAGTGCTGGTCGGAGCAATACCGGGCGCGTTGCCTCCCTTGCTTGGGTGGACCGCGGCGACCGGAACGATCTCCCATGAGGCAATGATCATCTTCGGGATCCAGTTCATCTGGCAGTTCCCGCACTTCTGGGCAATCGCTTGGGTCGCTGATGACGACTATCGGAAAGCTGGTTTCAAACTGTTGCCGTCCGGTGGTCAGAAGGATTTGAATACGGCAATCCAGATCATGATCTATACGTTGTTCCTGATACCACTTGGACTTCTTCCCGCGACATTCGGTATTACAGGAATCAAATCTGCAGTCGTGGTCACCGTCTGCGGCGTACTTTTTCTCGCACAGACATTTTCGCTCATGAAGTCAGGAGACAGGAGGGCAGCGCTCAAGATCATGTTCGGTTCCTTTATTTACCTGCCGGTCGTCCAGATAGCCTATTTGTTGGATAAAGTTTGAGATGGAATGGATAAGAGTATGGCACATGACATAAAGATCGTAGAAGAGGCGAAGAAGCCGCGGAGTATGAACCCCAAGAAGTTCGCACTTTGGCTGTTCATCGTCTCCGTAGTGATGTTGTTCGGGGCATGGACAAGCGCATACATTGTGAAGCGGGGAGAGCCGGGCTGGTCATCGTTTGACCTACCGCTCCAGTTTTGGGTTAACACAGGCATCATGCTTGTCAGCAGTGCGACCATGGTATGGGCTCACACGTCCGCTCGCAGGGATAACCTTGGGCAGACGAAACTGGGACTTGCGGTTACATTGGCACTCGGAATTGCCTTTCTGGTCGGCCAGTGGCAGGCCTGGGGAGAGATGGTGGCTATGAACCAATACTTTGCGGGCTCCGGAAGTAATTCAGCAAGTTCGTTTATATATGTGCTGACGGGCTTTCATGGACTGCACATTATCAGCGGGATCATCGTCGTAGCTCTTGCTCTTCTGGCAGCTTACCGCTACCAGGTGCATTCCAAAAACATGCTCAGGATGGAATTGTGCTCTACGTACTGGCATTTTTTGGGGGGACTTTGGCTATATTTGTTTGTCTTCTTAATATTGAACCGATAAATTAATCTTACAATGGCAAGTACTCCGACAAGCGTTCAAGCTCCGGGCAGAAGTGTTTGGGATGGTGGGGTTTCACCCATGGGTGTCAGCTACGGCAAACTCATGATGTGGTTATTCCTCCTTTCTGACGCATTTACTTTTTCCGCGTTACTCGTCACCTATGGCCTGGTGCGCGTGTCGCATCCAGCGTACGACGGCGTTATTGAAGACTTCGTCTTTTCGCAGCAGTACTGGCCCGTGCCGGAGAAGGTATTCGAGGCGATCCCTTTCTTCGATATTCACGCCCCGCTCGTGTTCGTGGGTTTGATGACCTTTATCCTGATCATGAGTTCGGTGACAATGGTCCTCGCTGTTGAGGCAGGACACCGCATGGACCGCAAGGCCGTTGAGAAATGGATGTTGTGGACGATCGTCGGAGGACTCACTTTCTTGTCGTGCCAGGCATGGGAATGGGCGCACTTCATTCATGGTGTCCCGACACCCGACCCGACTGATTATGAAGGGGCGAGCCTCAGTCAGAACCAGTACGGTCCGCCGGACTTCGCGGGCTTCTTCTTCTTCATAACCGGGTTTCATGGATTCCACGTCTTCAGCGGAGTGTGTCTGAATTTCATGGTATACTACAACACCGTCACAGGGGTTTATGAACGCCGCGGTCATTACGAAATGGTCGAAAAGGTCGGGTTGTACTGGCACTTTGTCGACCTGGTTTGGGTGTTTGTGTTTACATTCTTCTACCTGGTCTGACGAGGGCACAACGGAAACGAAATAGCAGTAAAATTATACGACATGGCTTCAACGCATCACGAAGAAACCCCGCAGGTAACAGTACTTCCCCCGGATAAGGAGAAGATCCGCAAGCTGTGGAGAGTAGCGCTCATCCTGGGTATCCTCACAGCTATCGAATTTGCGGTAGCGTTCCTGGTGCCTCACCGGTTTGCAGATCTGAGGATATGGCTGTTCATCGGGATGACGATCGTTAAGGCGGCATACATCGTTGGTGAGTTCATGCACTTGCGCCATGAGGCGAAAGTACTTATCTGGTCTATCCTGATCCCGGTGATATTTATCGTCTGGCTGATCATTGCCCTGGTATACGAAGGCATGGCGATATCAGACGTGCGCCTCGGCGGCTGACCAGTGGCATGAAAGGAAAGAAACTTCTTTTCCTGTTCGCTGCGCTGCTTTTTCCTATCGCGATCTTCATTTTCCTGAAGACTTTCGGGGAGAACGAATTTCAGGTCCCTGTATTTTATGATGACGGTGATATCGCAACGCCGGTGGAGTGCGGCTACACGCACCAGTCGCCTTATCTCGTGCCTGACACGATCCTGGAGCATCTGAACATACATCCTTTTGATTCTGTTTATGTAGTGTTCTTTGACGGATCGGACGGTCAGGCCTGGCAACGCGTGATACATGGGTTCGGCAAAGACCCCGTTCAAGTTGTGGACGCCTCGGGGCCACCTGACGATCTGCGCGAGGTCCGGGATTGTATTTTTCTGATGCCGCCAAACACATCAGTCGCATTGATGGACCAGCGAAGACGCATCCGGGGTTACTACGACGCACGTGAGCGGGACGAGGTGGACAGATTAATGGTGGAGATTAAGATTATTCTAAGGAAGTATTGATATGGTGGAGACTGATATTGAACAGCGGAGGACCCCCTATAGGAAGACGATTATCGCACTGTCGATTCTCATTCCGCTAATTATCGCACTGCTTTTTGGGATGCCTAAGATAGACGGTTATGACACGTCTTTCCTGCCGCCGATTTACGCATCCATCAACGGACTCACTGCTATGTTGCTTGTGGTGGCTGTTGTAGCGGTTCGGAACGGGAAACGCCGGCTCCACGAACGAATAATGAAGACCTGCATCGGCTTATCGGCGGGCTTCCTGATGCTTTACGTGGTCTATCATGTCACGAATGATTCTACGCCTTATGGCGGGGAAGGACCTGTCCGGATTATCTATTTTTTTATCCTTATAACGCACATTTTGCTTTCCATTGGTGTTATCCCGTTGGTGTTGTTTACATTTGTCAGGGCGCTGTCAGGTGATTTTCCCCGTCATCGCAGGCTTGCGAGGATCACCTTCCCTGTCTGGTTATATGTAGCTGTTTCGGGTGTTGTTGTATACCTGATGATTAGTCCTTACTACGCATGAAACGATTAGTGTTGACGATTTGTATGCTTGTAATGCTGTCCGCAGAGACATTTGCGCAATGTGCCATGTGTCGATCTACGCTTGAAAACAATTTTAGCAACGGAGATCCTGGTATTGCGGCTGGTATCAATACAGGGATTCTTTACCTGCTGGTATTGCCTTACCTGGTGGCAACGGTAGTCGGACTATTGTGGTATAAATCGACAAGAGATGCAAGAAACAAACTTGGCAAGAGCACTGCTTAACGGAAAATGTCCACGGTGTCGTCAAGGGGACATGTTCACTCACTCTCCATTGAACGCGACCAAGTTCATGAAAATGAATAAGGCCTGTCCTCATTGTGGGGTCCTCTTGCAGCCCGAACCGGGTTTCTACCAGGGTGCAATGTACGTTCAGTATGCCTTCACTGTTGTCGTCTTTCTGGTAATTGGTTTGAGCCTTTACAATTTTGCGGAACCGGTGTCTGATTGGGTGTATGTTGGCGCCACCGTCGCAGCCGTCCTCCTGCTTGCCCCTCTGAATTACCGTTACTCCAGGATCATCTATCTTTATACATTCGGGGGTATTAAGTACGACCCTGAAAGATCGAATTAGGATTCAGGCACTTTAAACGGGACAAGGTTGAAGTCAAAATCCTTTTACTTTGTTGCTCTTACCCTCTCCATAGTCCTGCTTGCAGCCGGCCTGTTCTTTGCGTGGATTTCGTCCCGGGCGGACTCCGCTGAAGCGATGGCTTCGAGGGTCTCGGATCGGCTGGCTGGTGAGCTTACAGTAGTAGAAGAGGAACTCCAGACCGTCCTGGACAGCCCGTTTGATATCGACAAGGCCATCGCTGTAAAGACCACCTATCCTTTCTTCGTCTACGACGGAAATAGACTGCGGTATTGGTCGGACAATGAATTTGTTCCCCCGCCTTTGTCTCCGGCGGACTCGTTCTCCATCCGGTTGCTCCGCATAGGCCGGGAATCCTATCTTATTCGAAGGGATCGTATAGACGATCAACACTACGTTGTCTCGTTGATCACGCTGCTCAAAGAATACACCATCGTCAATGACTATCTGGAGACCGAGTGGAATAAGGAGGTATTTCCTTCCCCGAACGTTAGCATACTTGACCCAAGCGCAACACTGGGCGTGCCTGTTTGTATTGGTGAGATATGCGTTTTTCGCATAAGTTTTCTACCAGACCAGTTCCCAGCGAACGAGAATCTCCGGGTTATCGCGATCGTTTTTTTTGTCTTGTCTCTCGCTGCGTTTCTGCTAATGGTGTTTTCCATCCTGCCTGTTATACGGCAGCGTTCGGTAGAGTGGGGGTTGGTTTTCCTGTTTGGTGTTTTTGTGGTATTGCGGTGGACGATGACTGGCTTCCAGTTCCCGTCTGCATTGACCCGGAGCGACTTCTTCGATCCTCAGGTGTTCGCATCATCAGCAATTAATCCTTCGCTTGGCGACATGTTTCTCAATGTACTCGCCATCGGGGTGCTCTGCGTCTATGTTTTCAGGAATTTCTATCGGTCGCGTTGGCTTACCGAAGTCTATTTGGCCCGCGGATCATGGCTGCTTTCCATTTTCTGCGGGCTCATGATCCTGTTTGCCTGGCTCTATCCCTATATTGTCATCCAAACCCTTTACAACAACTCCGCAATCATTCTGGATATTTCGCAGTCACTGCAGTCCGACGGGTTGCGAGCCGTCGCGTTTCTTTCCGTCCTCGTATCGGGAATATCCGCTTTTCTTTTTGCTCACCCTTTCATCCGTGTTCTTGCGTCGCAAGGTTCACGATCACAACCCTTCATCGCATTTGTGATCTCGATGTTGCTCTTTGTTGGTATCAATGAGCTTTCCGGACAGGTCTATTTATCGTCTCTCATCTGCGGAGCCGTGAGTTTTGCGCTGACTTACTTCCTGCGTCTCTACAAGAAGCTGAAAGTGCTCTCATACGGAACCTTTGCGTACTTGTTTGTCAGTATTTTTTTTCTGTCAGCAAACGGCGCGTGGGCAATTCAGTATTTTACCGATAAGGAGAAGATCGATGCTCAGTTCCGCTTCGCGAGTACATTTCTCATTGATCGCGATATTTTCGCGGAGTATCTGCTAAACGATGCGTCCGGAAAGATTGCAGATGACATCTTTATTCAAACCCGGATCATGAGTCCGTTCCTGGGCAAGGAACCGATTCGCCAAAAGATCCGCCAGTTCTTCTTGCCGAGCTACTTTAATAAATACGATGTTCGCATCCTTGTTTTCAATTCATTCGGAGCACCTGTTGATAACCCGATACCGGCATCGTTTCACGAGTTGATCAGCGATTACGATCGCGATCCCTATCGGACTGAATACGAAGGACTTTTTTTCGTTACCAACCCGGGAACGGATATCACGCAGAAGTACGTCATGGTGGTGCCGATCGAACGCTCGTCGACTGTTCATGGCTATGTGATCGTCGAGTTGGCTCTGAAGAAGATAATACCCGAGAACGTATATCCCGAGTTACTGGTCGACCGGACGTTTCAGCAGTTCTATCATACCCAGGATATCAATTATGCTGTGTTCCTGGATGGAAGTATTATGTATACATCCGGTGAATACAACTATGAGAACTTCTTCGACTTGTCGTGGCTGGATAACAGAGCACTTTACACCACCGGGATCAGTCTGAACGGATACGATCACATAGCACAGGAAGACCGCGCCGGACGGGTGGCTGTCGTTTCTGCCCCCGGGGTTCCGCTGGTTTACCGCATTGCGAATTTTTCGTTTCTTTTTGTGTTGGGATTGTTCATTATCTTGATCATGATATTCATCCAGGGAGTTTACAACTACTTCCTGGGCCGGCGTTTATTCTTCTCCGCGCGCATCCAACTCTACCTCAACCTCGCGTTCTTTATTCCGCTGATTGTTGTGAGCATTACTACGCTTGGACTCACCAGCCAGTCCTCTCAGCAGCAGCTCGATGCGGAATACCTGAACAAGTCACGCGTATTCGGGCAGCATATTACCGGTTACCTGAATGAGTATATTAGCGACGTCGATGAGACTCGCATGACACTGACAAACCGGCTCGCTGATCTCGCCCAACTGTCCAATCTGGATGCCAATGTCTACAATACCGAAGGACAACTGCTGGCAACGAGCCAACCACTGATATTCGAGAGCAGCCTGATATCGCGCTATATCAACTCTGCCGCATTCTTTCGAATATTGGACGGAGAGAACCTGATCATAGAAGCTGAGAGTGTCGGGAAGTTGAGATACTATGTTGCGTACACCGCGCTCAAGTCACCATTGACCGGCGAACTGATCGGCATTCTGGGTATCCCGTTCTTTCAGTCGGCGTATCTGTTGGAGCGCGTGCAAACGACGGTCCTGACCAATATTCTGAATATTTTCGCGGTAATTTTCATTGTCCTGCTGTTGCTTTCTTATTTCGTTTCCGATCGGCTTACGTTTCCCTTGAGATTCATCACGCAATCACTCCGGAAGACATCGCTCACCCGCATGAATGAACCGTTGACCTGGACAGCAACCGATGAGATTGGTATCATGGTAAAGGAATACAATGCCATGCTATTCAAACTGAGCGAAAGCAAGATCGAGTTGGAGCAGACACAGCGGGAGAAGGCATGGCGTGAGATTGCGCAACAGGTGGCGCATGAAATCAAGAATCCGCTGACGCCGATGAAGCTGACCCTGCAGCAACTTGAACGTGCACTGCGCGAGGGGAACGGGTCGCCCGAAAAGACGCAGAAGGCAATAATCAATTTGCTCTCGCAGGTAGACACCCTAAATGATATTGCGTCTTCATTCAGCGGCTTCGCACGTATGCCGGAACCTGTGATCGTTCGGCTGGAAATTACCACGCTGATCAGACGGGCTATCGACCTGCACAGTCCAACGGGCGATATTGCATTCCGCAGTCGGGTGCGGGAGGTATTTGTAATGGGGGATGAGCAGCTACTCAGCCGGACGTTTTCCAATCTTATCCTGAACGGCCTTCAGTCTGCGAAAGCAGGACGCCCGGTACGTGTCAGTGTTTCGGTCGAGATCCTCGGTGCCACGGTGCGGGTCCGTTTTGAAGATAATGGGAAAGGGATTGACCCGGAGATCGCCGACCGGATCTTCCTGCCGCACTTCAGCACGAAGAAGTCGGGGTCGGGCCTTGGTCTTGCGATCTCGCGGCAGGCGATCCACCAGATGAATGGAACGATTCGCTTCGAGACGAAAGCAGGGCAGGGGACGGTGTTTACGATTGAACTTCCGGTCGCTGCCGGATAGTTGAAGTATGGTGTATCACGCGTCGCGTTCGCGCAATGCGCTCATTACCTTGTTAGCGAAGACAAAGTCGTCGAGCTCCTGAACCCCGGAATGAGTGATGTCGCGCTTGTTCCCCTCCCATAACTTCATCCCTTTGTAGATGAAGATTATTTTTTCCCCGATCCCCATCACGGAGTTCATGTCGTGCGTGACGACGATTGTCGTGATGTTATAGTCTTCCGTGATATCCCGGATCAGTTCATCGATCACAATGGAGGTCTGAGGATCCAGGCCGGAGTTCGGCTCGTCGCAAAAAAGGTAGTTCGGATTATTTACAATCGCCCGTGCGATACCGACACGTTTTTTCATGCCACCGCTGAGTTCCGAAGGCATCTTCTTGTTTGCATTCTCTAATCCCACGCGTTGGAGGCAGAAGTTGACCCGCTCGAGACGTTCCTCGGGAGTCATATGCGTGAGTATGTCAAGAGGGAATCGCACATTTTCTTCGACGGTTTTCGAGTCGAACAGCGCTCCTCCTTGAAATAGCATGCCGATCTCACGGCGGATTTCGGTCTTGGTATTACGGTCTGCCGCGAAGAAATCACGCCCGTCATAGATGACCTGTCCTTCATCGGGCCGTATCAGTCCGACGATACATTTGAGCAGCACGCTTTTTCCGGTTCCGCTGGCACCGATGATCAGGTTGGGTTTTCCCTTCTCGAATGAGCCGCTGATGTCCTTAAGGACGACTTTGTCGCCGAACGATTTGGAGATATGGTGAACTTCGATCATTGTGAGAGGAGGAGCTGAGCCAGGAGATAGTCCGCGAGAAGAACTGCGATTACACTATTGGTAACGGCCTGCGTACTGGAGATACCTACCTCCAGTGCACCACCTTTGGTGTAGTATCCCTTGAAAGACGATATCGATGCCACCAGGAAGGCGAATACTACTGACTTGATAAGTGCGAAGGTGATAGTGAACTCGTTGAAGCCAAACCGGATACCATAAATATAATCGTTTGGCGAAATGATACCGGTGATGGTGCCGACGATATGCCCTCCGAGTAAGGCACAAACTCCGGCTACGATTACCAGGAGCGGATACATCAGCATGGACGCAACGATCTTCGGGAGTACCAGATAGGAGATCGAGTTGATACCCATCACCTCCAGCGCATCTATCTGCTCCGTGATCCGCATGGTACCGAGGCCTCCGGCCATTCCGGTGCCTACTTTTCCGGCGTAGATAATCGCAATGATCGTTGGCGCGAGTTCCAATACCGTCATCTCCCTGACAACCTGTGAAATGACGTAGTTTGGAATCAAAGGACTGACCATATTGTACGCAGTCTGAACAGTTGTTACTGCGCCCATAAACGTGGATACCAGGGCGACGAGCAAGATGGAACCGATTCCGATTGTAACACACTCCTCCAGCGTGAGTTTGTAGTAAGTCTTGAACGACTCACGGTTAGTGAACAGGTGCCCGAGAAAGATGAAGTATTTACCGATCTCCCTAATCATAGCTGCAAGAAATGCATGCAATTATTAACTTGCTAAATATAATGCAAAATAAAACATCAGCAATGCGCAAGCTAGTCGTCGTCACGGGTGGATCTCAGGGTATCGGTCGAGCCATTGTTTCCAGATTTGCCGCGGAAGGTTTCGATATCGCCACCTGTTCCCGCCATGCGGCAGACCTCGAAGTTCTGAAAACACAGGTCGAATCGATGAATCAGGGTGCGAATATATTCACGCACGAGGCCGATATGTCAGTCCGTGAGCAGGTCGTGCGTTTTGCAGATTTTGTACGATCACTTAACACTCCCCCTGACGTATTGATCAACAATGCGGGGTACTTTGTGCCCGGTGAGATCACAACGGAGCCGGAGGGCAATCTCGAGAGCATGATCAACGCCAATCTCTACAGTGCATACCACCTTACACGCGAGCTGGCACCCATCATGAAGAACGAAAGGGCTGGTCACATTTTCAATATGTGTTCGATTGCCAGTATTACCGCCTATAAGAACGGAGGTTCCTATGCCATATCAAAAGCGGCATTGCTGGGGTTCTCGCGTTGTTTGCGCCAGGAACTGATGGAGTATCGGATCCGCGTGACCGCAGTCATTCCTGGTGCGACGAACACCCGTAGTTGGGCCGGGGCCGGTCTGCCAGATGATCGATTTATCAAAGCTGATGATATCGCCAGCGTAGTTTACGCGGCATACGCCCTGTCCCCGAACAGTGTTGTCGAAGAAATTGTTGTCCGTCCACAAGAGGGGGATGTCTAGGTTTTTGCTCCCTGGCACGTCGGGTTGGCAGTTGCCGCAGTAAAGGTTAATTTTGTCAAAAAAATTGTGTCCACTCAAATAGCATCCATACGGCAATACTGCAACAGCCTGGTGTCCTACAGTCGGAGAAAGACGATTGAGGTAAAGATCGGTGACTTGCCGATGGGTGGCGAAAACCCGATTCGCATTCAGTCAATGACCACCGTCGATACCATGGATACGGCAGGATCGGTCGATCAGACTATCCGTATGGTCGAAGCAGGATGTGAGTACGTTCGGATCACAGCACCCAGTGTCAAGGAAGCTCGCAACCTGGAAGTAATCAGAAAAGAGCTCAGGAACCGGGGGTATTACGTGCCGCTCATCGCAGACATTCATTTTACGCCAAACGCCGCGGAGTTGGCTGCGCGGGTTGTTGAGAAGGTGCGCATAAACCCCGGCAACTATGCTGATAAGAAGCGCTTTGAAGCGATCGAATATACGGATGCGTCATACGAAGCGGAACTCGATCGCATCCGACAGAAATTCACCCCGCTCATAAAGATCTGCAAGGAATACGGTACGGCGATGCGCATCGGTACGAATCACGGATCGCTTTCCGACAGGATCATGAGCCGCTATGGCGACACACCGCTTGGAATGGTGGAGAGTGCGCTGGAATTTCTGCGGATATGCGAAGACCTGAACTATTACGGTATCGTGCTGTCGATGAAGTCGAGCAATCCGCAGGTGATGGTGCAGGCGTATCGCCTTCTCGTACAGAAACTTGATGAGGAAGGTCTCCGTCCGTATCCGCTTCATCTCGGCGTCACCGAGGCGGGGGATGGCGAAGATGGAAGGATAAAATCCAGCGTCGGGATCGGCACACTCCTCGAAGACGGACTCGGCGATACGATCCGCGTGTCACTGACGGAAGAGCCCGAGGCTGAGGTGCCGGTAGCGATTACGTTGGCAAACCGCTATGACCACCGCCTCGCACATGCTTCTATTCCGCCGATCGCGCATTATCCGGTCGATCCGTTCTCTTATACGCGTCGCAAGACCGTGGAGGTCGTGAATTTCGGGAATCATCAGGTGCCGCGCGTCATAGCAGATTTCTCCACGAGTGGAGCAGTCACGGCTGCTTCGCTGTTCGCGGTGGGGTATCAATATTCCCCGTCTCTCGACAAGTGGAACATCTCCGATGTCGCATGCGACTATATCTATTTGGGGAACAACGTCGCCGATTTTGACATTCCCGGTACACTTGGGATTGTGTGCGATTACGACACTTGGCTTCTTCAAAAACAGAGGGACCGCATATACCCTTTGCTCGAGGCCGGTGACTTCCTCAAGGAGTCCGAGCTATCCGGGAGAATGAACTTCGTTCGCGCGTCTCTGGAGGATATTACGCCGGAACTGATCTCCCGATTGAACGATGTTTCGGGCGCAGTACTGATTGCGCACACGCAGAATGCACACGGCATGGCTGAGTTACGGAGGCTGTTCGTCGAGCTAATTAACCTGAATTGCAGTGTCCCGGTGGTCATTGAACGACGTTATGACGGACTCGATCATGAAACACTAAGAATCCACTCCGCAACCGACGCCGGTGGTCTCTTCATCGATGGGCTTGGCGACGGGATTTTTCTGCGGAGTGGAGGAGCGAACCGTCGTCGGCTGAACGAGACATCTTTCAATATTCTGCAAGCCACACGTACGCGCATTTCCAAGACCGAGTACATATCATGTCCTTCTTGTGGTCGCACCCTTTTTGACCTGCAGGAGACTACCGCCATGATTCGCGCGCGTACCTATCACCTCAAGGGTATCAAGATCGGAATCATGGGCTGTATTGTTAATGGCCCTGGCGAAATGGCTGACGCTGATTACGGATACGTCGGATCCGGACCCGGGCGCATTACACTCTACCGCGGAAAGGAAGTCGTAAAACGAAACGTTCCGTCGGTCAACGCTGTTGATGAATTGATCGATATCATCCGCACCGACGGCAATTGGATCGAACCGCCGGTCGATCAGATAAACATATGACAACGCAACACCCAGACAACACCGGAAAAAAGGGCGGATGGAAGCAATTCTTTTCGCTGGGGGAGGTGGGAGGTTACTTCTTCCGAAGGAAAGATCCCGCACGGCCGACCAACATCAACATTAAAATGATGCACGGCATCAACAAGATTTCAATTGTCGTATTCCTGCTTGGGGTGCTTTATCTGATCCTCAAACATCTGCTCTGACGTTGATTTTCAGGTTGTTGACCTCCGTCAAGGGGTTTTGAAGCCGAAAAACACCATTTTACCCACTAAAAACCGCGAAAATGCGTTAATTCCGAGGATGGCCGCTTTTCCTGCCGGAGCAGAGCCTGATTGCCGGTTTTTCCACTTATTTAGTTATTTTTGAAGGAATTCCCCATTTATGCGCAGGGCGTTAATTCTTTTCTTGGGTGTCTTGTCTGCTCTGGGAGCCTGCACCCAGCGAACGATATGCCCTGCCTTTCAGAGTGCCTACATCTACGATCGGGACGAGTTGCGTAAAAAATTCAGCTATTTCCAGGAGGATTCTACCCCTAAGGTACTGACTGCGAGTAAAAACCGATACCTCGTGGCAGAGCCGACACCGTACCGCAAGAAGCTGCAGAGCCTTCAAACGGTCGCCATGAAGCCGATTCCTGTCGTGGTGCCCGATTCGCTATTAAGTAAGGACAGTGTTTCCGCGGAGGCATTGGACATGGCCGCCCGATCAGTCATCGACAGCACGTTTATTCCTGATCTGCCCGCGACGTCGATGCTGGAGGACAGCATCTATGTCATCACGCGCGACAAGGAGCTCCGGCTGCTTAAATACGATGCCCCTGACAGCCTGATCTACGACCCCGTTACCGGGAGACACGTACCCGAAAAGCCGGCGTACTATGTTAAGCATGTGCGCCTCAACGTCGATCAGGATAATTACATGTGGTACATGCGCAACTACCTGGTGCTGCCAGATGTAAAACTGGCACGTCAACAACAGGATGCCAGCCGGTCGGGTGACAGCAAACAGTCAGCTAAAGGGAAGAAAGAGAAGAAAGGTTTGAAGGGATTCTTTAAAGACCTGTTCAAAAAGAAACCAAAGGCGTCTGATTCGACGGACATTCCTATCCCTCCCCGGGATGAGTTTGATTTTATTGATGTCGATACCATTGCCCGGGTGACGCCACCGCGTGAACAGCAGGTGGCCCGGAAGGGACTTTTTGCAGCCAGGAAACAGAGGGTTGAGAATTCCGGAAATTCGAATACCGATGCAAGACCAGGCAGGCGATTGTCGAGAACGGAAGCCGTGAAGGAGGATGAGGATCAGCCAGCAACGGAACAGGGCTTCTGATGCCGACGGTCAATCAAATAACGTCAAATTCCCGTGTTGATCTGAAGGCGGCGTCGGGGTGATCAGGGAAGGTACATCAAGGTCCCGTTGGCCTATCCGGGGAGACACCGGGTAATAGTCGAGATCTGTTGTGTCAGACCCGGAGATCATCGCTACCAAATCGCTTTCGGTAGCGGCGTCGCTCAGCCAGATCTTCTCCGTCTGCGGAGAGAGAAGGACCGGCATTCTTTCCTGAATGGTCCTCACAACGTTGTCGGCACGCCGCGTGATCAGACTGAACGTCTGGATCTGATTTCCATCGGTGTCTTCAAATTCTTCCCACAACCCCGGAAATGCGAACAACTGCTTAGACTTCAAAATGAACCGGTATGGAATACTGGTTTTCTTTCCCACCTTCTTCCAACCGTAGAAGCCGTCGGCCGGAATGATACAGCGTTGCTTTCGGAGTGCGCGCCGCAAACTCGAGCGCTCGGCAAAGTGTTCCGCATCCGTGTTGATGATCTTCTCACTCACCGTCTTGTTCTTCGCCCAATCGGGCGCTGTTCCCCAGTAGAAGTTGGAGATCCCCTGGGGCGTGCCACTCGTGATGACGGGCAGGAGGTGTGTGGGTGAAGCATTGTAATGAGGGTTGTAGAATTCGGGAACGTCAACCGAGAAACGCTCCGCTACTTGTTCTGCTGTTGCCGTTATGCTATACCGATCAACCATGATAACCTTCCATTACTCCTCCTGTCCTTGTAGAAAACTCACTGCTCGCTGCTCCGACCAATATAGACCATTTTTGTTGAATTGAGCGAAACCTACATGGCCGCCGCGGGAAAGAATCTGAAGCCGTACAAATGGGTGATCCTTCGTCAGGACACGCGGGAAGCACTCGGCACTCAGAAATGGGTCGTTCAGCGTGTTGACGATCAGAGTCGGTCTTTTGATGCTCCGCAAGAAGTTGAGAGAGCTGCATTTGTCATAGTAATCGATCGCATTGTTAAAGCCGTGCAGCGGAGCGGTGTACATATCATCGAACTCCGCGAGCGTTTTGATCCGTTCCAGGTTGGTTGTCTCAAGTTCACGATGGAACTGCGATTTGCGAAGAATTTTGGTCTTCAGGCTTCGCAGGAATCGGTTTGAGTAGACCCGATTTGACGGCAGTGATATCTTTTCGCAGCTGGTCCTGAGGTCGAGTGGGACCGAGAAGACCGCGGCCTTGTCGATGAGCGGGTGCTGGTCACATTCGCCGAGGTATTTCAATGTCAGATTGCCGCCGAGACTAAAGCCGACGAACGATATGGATTTGTATTTTTTTTCGATGACATGCTTCACCACGGTGTGAAGGTCATCCGTGGCTCCACTGTGGTAAAAGCGGAGTTGGCGGTTCATTTCTTCGCTGCATCCGCGAAAGTTCCAGGCGACAACGTCATAGCCATTTGCAAACAGTGCCTTCGCCATGCCTTTGATATACGCCCGGCTACTATTTCCCTCGAGTCCGTGCGAAATAATGACGACGCTGTCCGATCCTCTCCGGAGCCAGTCGAGGTCGAGAAAGTCGTCGTCTGGAGTGTCGATCCGTTCTCGTGTATAGGCATCCATTGAAACTCGTCGGAGAAGCGCCGGAAAGATCGTTTCCAGATGCGGATTGAACAGAAAGAACGGCGGCTGATAGTCCGGTTTCTTCGACTTGAATGGTACAGGTATTTTCGGTTCGTTCAACACAACTGTTCGGCGTGAGGTGCAGGCAGCCGGCCGTGAACGCAGTGTTCGCTATTCGGTGGAAGCGGCGGCTGATTTTCTTCTCTTATCTCGCACGCGGATATTGACCATTTCTATCAGCATGGAGAATACAACTGCAAAGTAAATATATCCTTTGGGAATATCCTTGTCGAGCCCTTCGAGAAAGATCATGAACCCGATAAGAATGAGGAATCCGAGAGCAAGAACCTCCATCGAAGGATGCTTGTGGATAAACGCGCTGATCCTTCCAGAGAAAACGATCATGATACCAATAGACACAACGACGGCGATGATCATGATTATGATGTGATCGGTCAGACCGACAGCGGTCAGGATCGAATCGAAAGAGAAAATGATGTCCAGCAGGATGATCTGCACGATTATTCCTGTAACGTTTACTTTCTTGCCCGTCGTTTGCTCGATCAACTCTTCTTCACCTTCCATTTCATGGTTGATCTCACGAGTACTTTTTGCAATCAGAAACAGCCCTCCGAAGATGAGGATAAGATCCCGCCCGCTGATAGCCTCGTCGGTGCTGATCCAGTCAGGTACCCAAAAAAGAGGTTCCTGGAACCGCATCACCCAGGTAATGGTGAGCAGAAGCAGAATGCGCACGCCCATCGCCAGGAGCAACCCCATATTGCGGGCTTTGGCCCGCATCTCTTCCGGGAGTCTGTTGGAGACAATAGAGATGAAAATGATATTGTCAATGCCGAGCACCACTTCAAAGAACGTGAGGGTGAGCAAAGCCAGCCAAGCTTCCGGTTCAAGGAAGATTTCCATTTCAGGTGGTTAGAGAGACTTTAAGGTGACTAAAAGTACGGGATGTAACATTAGCGAACAAGGCGGAAAATTTACCACAACCGTTGATTTTCTCATAGAGAATGCTATCAATTATGTGCTTATCACCTGCAGCCTAATCATGCACGACCATTACTTTTCTCTGGATGACGCCTGACGTGGTAGACAACTGGATCAGGTAGACTCCCGCCGATAGCTGTTTTGTTGCCACGGTCTTGGCTTCCTGTCCGGTTTCGAATGAGCCTGAGTACACCTCTCGTCCGAACGTGTCATATACTTTCAGTGGCATTGCATACTGCGCCGGAGCCGGCAGGATAATATTCATCAATTCGTCTGCCGGATTCGGATACACTCGGACGTTACCTTCGAACTGTGTTTCAATCCCTGTTACAACGCCGGGGGAAGCTGTGCCGTCCAGGCGTACAACGGTCTGCAATACATCCTTCGTGTGTAGGTTCTGAACAAAGGCGATAACGGCAAAGGGAGCGAACGATCCATCAGGAAACCTCGTGACATGTCGCATGTCATACGAGACCTGGATCTCCTGCGGTCCATCCGTTGTGGATACCGATGTCAGTGGCGTACCGGCGGCACTAGGTAGTAGTTTTCTTAGGACATATACCTGACCGTTAACCGATTGTTCGGCGACGGCAATGAAGATGCTGTATCCTTCCGGAGCACTGAGATTTTCAGTAGCCTGGATTGTCGCGCGGATATTGAGCTGGTCGTTGGGTTCACTGTCGAAATCCAGTGCGACTTTGACCGGCGAAGTGACTAACGTGCGCAGACTGTAGTAGAGGTCGATAGCGGGTGACAAGTAATTCGACAAGGCTGAAAGGTCGCCGAACCCACCATCGATGAACGCACGACTTGCGTTTGTTATACCGTAGAATGCCGCACGGGCGTTTTGATCAGTCGGATTGGCGAGGTGAAGCTGGTCAGGGGGCAGTGGATTCTGGGCGGGTGAGTGGTGATACTGAAGTTTTACCAGCTCCGCTGTGTTGAAAGCCCCCGTCCCGTCTGCCCGGAAGTCAAAGAACTCCACGTTGTTCGACTGTTCTGTCGGGTTGAGTGTCGTGAAGTTCTCGACCAGTACGGTCCTGTTTCGTTCTTCGATCACGACGTTGTTGAACGCGAATCCATCTCGGTTCTCAGGGTTGGTGAAGCTCGCAAATCCTATACGGAACCGGATCTTCTGACGCTCGGCTAGTGGCAGGTCAAGTGCGTGTTTTCCGGTAAACCATTCGAATTGATCGAGGGCAGACCACCCGGATGATGTCGCCGTTTGTTCACCGGGATTCGATGCGATCGA
Organism: uncultured Roseivirgaceae bacterium; assembly: GCA_964438975.1. Taxonomy (GTDB): domain Bacteria; phylum Bacteroidota; class Bacteroidia; order Cytophagales; family Cyclobacteriaceae; genus Chryseosolibacter. The sequence goes on from CAYTMU010000004.1 coordinate 67,585, forward strand.
GACGCGATTATACCAGCTGATACCCGTTGCGACGTCACCAAGCCGCTCCCACGTATCGCCGCCATCCGTAGAGTACTGCATGACAGCACCGTCGGAGGATTCCGTGTGCGTCCAATGACGAAGTGAGATGACCGGTCTTGAGAAGGCTGACAGGTCGAAGCACGGACTGTTGACATAAGAGATATCATCGGCCAGGTAAGGTTGCGCTGCGCCGGTGATCCAGGTCATGTCATCGGATTGAATAACTTGCTTCGCCGCGGTAGCGAAGTCCCACGTGGAATTTCCCTCGCGGTCTTCCGCTACCCAGAATCCCTTTCCATTCTCGAGTTCCGACATATCATACCGGAGTTCGTCTACAGTGGGAGACCAGCGCTTGAGGATGGAGATCTTTCGGGAGAACGTTGCCGGACACCCGCCGAAGTTGTCAGATGTTCTTCCTTGTACTGTTACATTCAGCTCGTCAAATGCAGACGAGAACCGGTGCACAGGCTGTTGATAGGTACCGGTTGTTTGGGGAAGTCCTGTGATGTTTTCAGAAAGGATACCGAGCGGAGTTACCTCGCCGTCATCAAAGTTCCATGAGACGCGGTTGATCGGAACAGTTGACGTAACTTCGAAATTAGTGTCATCTCCTTCACAGATATTGAAGTATTCGAAACGCAGATCTTTTGGATAGGGACCGATGATCTGATCTTGCTGAAGGCTGTCTGCACAGACGAGTGTGTTACTCGGGTCGACAACATAGGGAGGATGCTCAACTTTCAATTTTGCGTAATAGGTACTGACACCCGGGAACCGGTGTTCAACATTCTGACCGGTCACCATCTCTCCGCTGAAGTTCCAGTTGTACGTCGCCGTGGGAAGATTGGTCGATGTAACAGCGTCATATGCGATCAACGCGGTATCACACTGCGGGACCACACTGAACAACGCGCGGGGACTAGGTAACACCCGAATTGTTTTTGTTTGCGTGTTGGTACAGTTGTTACCCGTTGTAACCTCGTATGTGAATTGATACGTCCGGCCGTTTTGAGGAATATCCGGTAGTGCGAGAGGAGGGTCAAAGACAAATTTGCCCTGCTCCACGGTTCGGACGTTGCCATCAATCCGGAATATCCCGTTTTGCGGGCTGAATGTGATCTCACGGTCTTTTTCGTTCGAACAGAATATGTCTCCATCCTCGAGGCCAGCCATTTCGCCCGGCAAATAAGGAGCAACACTTAAGACGACAGGCGCCAGCGTGTTGGTGCAACCTGTGGTGCTGCTAATGGATGTGTACACCACACTGAACTGCAGTGTTGCAAGCCCGTTCGCGCCTTTGCTCACAGCATCGTCGAAATAGTGTGAAGGGTCAAAATTCAGGGTAGGACCCGGAATCGGCCCGGTGTTGTAGTTCGGTGGGGTAGTGGTATTCTGGTATGTGACCTCGTACCGGACATTGGGTTGCGATCCTGATAGCGCTACCGGAAGGTCTTCATAACAATACTGTGTTACCGGGTTAAAGTTCGCGAGCGGTAAAGGGTTTACGATATATACCCTCGTTCGTTCGTTGCTACAACCAAGGGCGTCAGTCCGAACAGCCCTTATCGTGATATGCCTTTGTGTTTCATCCGTGAGGGGGTTCTTATTGTCTGCCAATGAACTCTGCTGGAAGGCCGCCGTTGGATTGAATATCGCGCTGCCGGATCCTTCGTCCGTGATGCCGTAGCCTGTGAATAGTACGTTTGTCGACTGGTTGGTGCTCAGGTTAACCGTCAAAGGTGAAGCACCTTGCTCGAAGCAGTATTGCGTGTTGGCTGCGGGAATCGACGATGCAAAGGAAATGTCTGGCTGGGGATTGATGATCAGTCGTTCTATGGTCTGGGCTGCTCCGTTGCAACCTGCCCCGAGGAATGAGTAGCGGATGTAGAGAGTCTTCTGGGGATCTCCTGCAGGGACTGCCGCGACTGAAGGAGTGTATAACGCTGTACCTGGAGCCGTGGTATTCAACCCAAGTGCATTCCCGATGAACCCGGACGTTGGCTGCGTGCTGATCTCGAACGTCCCGGCACCGGGCTGATTTCCGGTCAGAACAAACGGCTGCCCGTTTCCGCAGACTATCATCTCGTCAGTCATCCCCCCGATGTCCATGGGAATCGGCGGATTAACGGTGAAGACCTTCGTTACTGAATTCTGACACCCTAGTCCTGGTGTAGGATCAGATGTGTTGAAAGTCAGATTGAAGGTCTGCATCACTGACCCATCAGCACCCTGTGCCACTGCCTGGTCGAAATAGGTGCGAAGATTAAAATTGTTGATTGTATTCCCTGCAATAGGAACGGTGAGGTTGGGATGGAGCAGTACAAATGACCCGTTGGGCTGATCGCCGATGATATCCTGAGTCCCGTCTTCATAACAGACGCTGAGGTCGGATTCGGAGAACGACGCCGGGAACTGGGGGCGCACGCGCACGGTCTGAGCTATCGTTGTCTTGCAACCATTGACGTCTGTACGCGTGGCCGAGATAACGATATCTTCCGGCGAACTGTAGTTTGTGTAAGGGGGAACATTGTTTGCAAATGCTTTCGCCGCCAGTGCTTCGGTCGGACTGAAATTGGCGGTGCGGTTCTGATGGTCAAAGATGCCGAATCCCGTAAAAGTATCGATCTGGCTGGGATCTGCAGGTGCCACGGTACTCACCGTGATATTTGGATCTTCGAAACAGAATTCGGTGTCGGATAGAGGAGACCACGTTACGACGGGATTGTTACTGATCTTGATCGGTATGATGAGGGTGCCTTCACAAGCGCTATTATTACTTCCGCTTGTGTTGGGGACGACGTACGTGTAGCGGATGTAGAAGTCAGTGATCAGAGACGCCGGGTTGTTATGCGGCGCCGCAAAGGAGGTGCTGATATAAGCGTGGTGCGGATTGAGTATTGCCTTTCCGGAATTCACCGGACTTTCCACCAGGCCAGCGGCAGGACCGGAGATCCAGTTGGTTTCATCCCGACTGATCTCAAACGTTCCGCTGTTAAAGTTTGCTTCCAGCTCGATCGTCTCATCGATGTTACAAATGACCTGGCCAGGTCGAATGCCTCCGACTTTCAGATCGGGTATAGCGTACAAATTTACGTATTGGACCGCCCAGAATAACGGCGAACCATATGTGTAAGTGCCCAGCGGGATGCCGAGAAGCCGATCCTCCGTCTTCTGTCTCACCCGCATTCCGATATAGGTATAGTTCCCGCCGGGAACATAAGGCTGAAGACCATTGGGGTCAGCGGAATTCGGTTGCACATACTGCGGCTGACCGAGCGCGACATTACCTATAACTCCCGGGCCCACTGTTCCAGCCTGGGTGTAAGCCTGGAAGTCGTAGAACTCGTAGATGTATCCGTAGTTCGCGAGATAGATGGCGTTGTTAGCATCCAGGTTGTTCTGCCAATCAGTACCGAGTGAGAGCACCTTTAAGGGGTCAGCGCTTTCTGAAGCGCAGTAAGAACCTGCCACGTTGATGATACTTCCTGAAGAAGTCGATACCGCAAAGTCCCTGACTTCGGTCTTGGTACAGCCATTCGTGAGTTGAGTGGTGTAAGTGATAGCGTGTGGTGAATTGTCTGTCCCTGCGAGATCAGGATCGAAATAATATTTTCCACCAGACAAATAAACACCATTTCCACTGTAGGAACTGTTGATCGATGGAGTCGCGGCGAGTTCTATCGGATCCGAGTTCAGCGTGAAACTGGTGCTCAGCGGGCTGTCGTAAACGATGACTTCTTCCGTATTCTTCACATGGACCGCTACCGTTGCATCCGGATGAAGTATGTCAGAGGCACATCCATTCGCGTCAACGATCTTCACGGTGTAGTGTACAGTGACATCTGTGGTTGAGATAGGAGTGACCGTCGGGTTGGACCCCATATCCGTAAATCCCGCCGGAGAGCTCGTTGACCACTGATACTGGTACGGTCCGCTCACAGAAGGCCCTGCGAGTGTCGGTGCTCCTCCCAGTGTCACGGATGAACCGGAGCAGGTCTCCAGTGATGCAGGACCCGCATCGGCGACAGGTACGGGGGCGACTTCAAATGTGACGGGCAGCGGTACACTTTGGCATCCGTCTACCCGGACTACATACCGGGTCGTACTTCCGGCGACTGACGTATTGATATTCAGATCGCTCACGTCGACAGTATGACCCGTTGCCAGCGGTGTCGACAGGGATGAATTGGAGTACCATGTAAACGTGCCTCCGTTGTTTTCAACAGTGACAGTGGTGGAACTGATATCTTCGTTCAGGCAGTACTTCAGATCGGACGTCTCCAGCGTCGGGGCGGAAGGAGCGCTCGCGCCGACGGTGATGGATGAGAATGTGATCGGTTGGTTGATCGCCCAGACACCCGTAACACTGTTTCCTGCAGTAATCGTCGTGCTGCCCGCCGCGCTGGCGTATACTTTTAGTCCACTGATGGTGATAACGTCAATCTTGTCATTATTGCCGTCGAGCGTGAAGTTCAACGTAAGGCGTGTAAGCGTTTTCGGATTGATAGAGATCGACGTGATGTCAGTGTTGCCTGCAGGTCCGGCCGATACCGAGACGCTGCTGATATCGAACCCGAAGTTGGTATTGGAGAAGTCGAGGTATACCGTGCCGGATGTCATGAAGTCGCCCGCGGCCTGCTCGCTGATAATGATATCACCAATCGGCTGGAACGAACCGCCACAGATTGCGGAGGATACATTATTGACGAGTACTCCGGATGTTGTGAATGTCCATGCGGTATTGCTGGAAATACCTCCCCAGTTGTTGTTGCCAGGAGACGTGTCTTCGATGACGCTTCCACCGACAAGTACGTAGTAGCTCTTGTTGGGCTGCAGGAGTCCGGGAGGAAGCGGTACCTCTATTGTTGGGGTACCATTCCCGAGAATATTGTTTCGATTGACAGTGATGACGACGGCATTCGTGGACGCATCGTAAACCAAGAGACGGTGGTTGTTCGTAGTCGCTGCAGTGTTAATATTATCGACGTTCTCATTGAACGTCAGCACGAATTTATTGATGTTAAAGTCGACGCCGGTACTGTTATCAGCTGGGATGATGCTTACAATCTCCGGGGCTCTGACATCGTTGAAGCTATACGTGCGGGATTGCGATACGGTACCACTGATATTGTTTGGGGTGAAAGTGAAATCTCCTTCATCATAGCTGAACGTCACAGACGGGGAGGTGTTTGTGGCCGTCGGTTCGACGTCGGCTACCAGAAAGTAGCGGTGGACACCTGTTAAGGACTGCGACAAGGTGATTGTAATGTTCGTAGCGGTTATCGAGAAATTGGTTCCCCCGACGACGGCATCGGTGCCGACGCCATCGAATGTATTGTCGGCAGAGGCGCACAACCTGAAGTTTGTCAGTTTTCCCGCGGTTGGAGAAGATATATCGATGACGACCTGCTGAAAGGTCGCCGGTCCGGAGGCATCGATAGCGAACCCTACTAACGCGCGGTTCGTAAAGTTGTTGTCCAGAGTGGTCGGTGCGAGGCCACCGGTCAGCGAATTGATCTCGATGTCTCCCTGAGTTGTAGCTGTCGTGATGGGGAAGCCGGCACTCGTGCGATAGTTGTACGTGCCGTCGTTGCCTTCGCGGTTAAACGGAATGATCGCGAACCTGTATTGTTGTCCTCCCGAAAGTCCTGTGGTGGCGGTATAGTCCTGAGCTGCGGTACTGGTAACGATCGCATAAAAATCATTGGCCGTATTTGGCGGCGCACCGTCTGCGAGATTCGCAGTGTTAGGATCGGTCCCATCGTCTTCCATCAGGATGATGTAGCCATCCGCATCCGTGATGTCGCTCGCCGGCGGAAATTCGAGCAGGATGGAACTGCTACTCAGGGCTGTCGCGGTCAGGGAGGCAGCGTGAGCACCCGGCTCGTTCGCAAGCGTATAGAATGAGAGTTCGTTTGAATATCCCGGAGATCGGGTTTCGTCGTCGTTTTCAGCGAATGCGCGGAAGTAAATGTTAGTTGCAGCAGGAAGCCCGTTCACAGTTACCGTGAAGCTCCCGGTACCCGTTTCCGTGCCGTTCACTGTGGTATACGGGCCGCCGGGTGAAGTTGACCATTCAATTCCGGTAAGTACCACTTCGCAGCTAGCGCCGTCACCGTCGCTGGTAACAATACCACCGAGAGTGGCAGTTGTCGTATTGATGTTCGCGACGCTCGGTCCAGGCGCGAGGACCGGCGGTCCATCACACTGCGCATGTACACTTACTGCAAAATGCAAAGACAGAAACACGAGAGCAAGACGAAAAAAAATTTTCATACAGGTAAAGATCAGTATCAATTATCCAGGTTGCCGTGGCGATCTGTTTTTATCAGTAGAATGGTCGACAATCCGTTGACCGTATTGGTACCACAGACTAGTATCCCTTGATCCGGCGTTTCGCGAAGTGAGGATACACGCTCGTCGCCGCTACCGCCGATAAGCTTTCTCCAGACCAGGTTGCCGCTTGCATCCAGTTTGATCAGGAGGATATCAGTTCCACCATTTCCAACTGCCGGGGTACTCGTCATGGCGCACCCCAGCACGAATCCACCATCAGAGGTCGCGACGATTGCGAGCCCTTCGTCTATGCTGCGCGACGTTGTCCGCGACTGCGGACCGAATACATTGTGGTTTAGCATAATCTCTTCGCCGTCGATGTACTTTTCGGTGAGCACGTTAAACGAGGGATCGAGATGCAAGAAATGGATGTTCCCATTGGTGCCGTTCGTTTCGAGATACGTACCGATGACGCCGTACCCGACGGCTGACTTTTGAATATCTGCGACGGAATGGTTGCGTGCATCCGTGTTGCCGAATGGTTTGTGTGCGCGATAGGCCAACTTCGCGGGAGTACGCGATACCGCGAGGTATTCGCGCGTAAGGTTGCCGACTTCTGTAAAAATCCGGCTAGCCCACACAAGGTCGTAGTCGGCATCCGACGATTTTGTAATGTGAACAGCACGGCAGGTAAACAGGTCATCCTGGTCGAATGGATACTGTCGATACCACAGTGTATCGCTAAGGTCGGATTTGAATGCGGAAATGAACGCAGATTCACGTTCGCCGGGAGCCCGATAGGTTCCGAGTACGACGATCTGACCCGAAGGGGAGATGTCAAAGGCGTTCGCGTGGTAATCCACTGTGAGGTCGGTGTTTCCGATCTTTGCCTGGGCGGTGGTTAGGTACTCACTGACAATGTCTCCCTGGGAATTCACCAACAGCAATCGCGCATAAGAGTTTTCCAGTTCGCTGAGCTCAGTTCCTGCGGAACCGGAGTTGTATTGGATACTGTCGCCTGCCAGCACGTAGCCATTTCCGTGAGGGCGTATCGCTTTAATGACCGTGTTGCTGATTTTTTTCTCCCAAACCCGGTGACCTCGTGGATTTGTTTTGATAATCAGCGCATCGGGTTCACCACTATTGTGACGTATTTCGCCGGCAACAATGTATCCGCCATCTGTATCCAGTTCGGCGACCGCACCTATATAGTTCGATTCGCTGCTGAAGAAGTGTACGAAGGTGTTTCGGTCAGTCATCGGTGCATCCTCAAACTGCGTGCAGCCGGATAATACGATCAGGATGAGATAAAGTCGTCCGCGCATGGCCTACCGGAAATTTAGTTTTTTTGGATTGTAGCGATTGAGAATATAGCCGATGGAAATCGAAAGGCTGTTGACGCGGAATATCCCATCAACATAGTGATAGTCGTGAACGAGTGTTGAGTTTTCGTAGACATCGGCCTTTGTGAGCATGGGTAAAAGTCCTTGTCTGTAACGTACTTCTCCAATAAGGAAGCCGTTTCCGATCTTGCGTTTGAAACCTGCTGACAATATGAATGCGGAATTGAAGCGGTTTCGCTGGTCGATTACGGTGAAGGAGTTTTCCGATATCGTTGCAACTCCGTCGCCCCGGTCGCCAAATATTCTGATAGAGGAGGATAGGAGATAGTCAGCGGAAAGTCCCGCAGCTACGAATACGTTGGTGATCCGGCGTTGGAAGAGTGTATATTGTACCGACACAGGCAGTGAAGCCCAGAGTTGGTTCTCATGTCCGTCTGTGACTTGAACCGCATCCGCGCCGCTGTTGGTCGTGTTGAAGGACACCATCTGAATGGCGAACTCGGGGTTGAGCGTGAATTTGTTTGTCAATACGCCCAGGGGGATTTCAGCAGAAACTGCTGCACTGAATCCATAATTGTGGGTGTATTTGTTGGTGCCGTCATTGACGAATTCGGAAGTAACGACAGATGGTGCAGCTGCGATGACACCGAGTTTTCCTCCGATGCGGTAGATCGGATGGGTTCGGAACGTTTTGTACAGTGCGACAAATTCTGAAGGGTCGACAGCATCGTTTACCTGGAACTCGGTGTCCGTGCGAAGCAGGGCGAGCATCATCTCATCGGCCCTCACAGGTTCTTCAAGATAAATGTAAGTAAGCGTCAATAGCTTGTATGTCGCCACTTTTTCCTCGTCATTAAACTCGTTCCGGTCAAGACACCCTTGAAGGAGCTGCGGCAACTCGTGCAACCTTCCCTGGTCGTAGATCGACTGCGCAAGTCGCAGTGTCTGAGCGCAAGGCGATTGCGTCTGCGCTGTTACCGCGGACGTAAGGGATGATGTCAGAATGAATAGAAGTAGTAGTCTCCTCATATATTACAGTCAACAGTTGAATGACGGCTGGCGCAGATGCGATGCGTCATCCGATCGATCGGCAAGATTCGTTCCTGCCGATCTCATTCGTTATTTATAGTTCGCAGGCAGCCCCTCGCATGTTTTTTCGTAGGGCAGATCCTCGGCAACATAAGCATCCCACTCCTCCTTATCCATATTGCGATGCAGGAACCCACACAACAGGCCCGACATTGTTTCCACTTTGGTGGGCCATGCATGGATCGTTTGATCAACCTGTCCTATCTTGGTTTCCTTAACACTTTGGATGCCCGCGATCAACTGCTCATCATCTGGTGTGAAGGCGAGATCCCAAACCCAATCGTGATCGCTAAGGACGATCGGTTGTTGAGTCGCACGCTGCTCATAGTTCCACAATCGTATCGTCCAGTCTTTGCTGGCGGTGGCCATGAACGTTCCTTTGAAGTTGAACCGAATGTTGGTGATGCTGGCAGTATGTCCCGAAAGGGTCCGGCTGATCCTTCCGTCTTCAACAAGATGAACTTGTCCGGTGGTTGTCCCAACCACGATCGACTGAGATCCGGGAATGAAGCAAACTGCCGTGAGAGAGGCGTTGGGGATCGGGATTCGGTTTTCGCTGTAGTTGTTTTCTACATCCCAGATGAACAAACTCCCGTCAACTCCCGCGCCGGCCAGTTTCTTGCCATCCGGACTGAGTTTCATCGCGCTGATCTTTCCTTTGACGGTAATGACTTCAGTCGCTGTATTGAGATCGGAGTATCGGATGCTTTGTCCCGAGTTGTCCCGGGCATAGAGCCCTTTACCGTCAGGAGTAAAGTGTATATCGCCAATGTCGGATTGGTAACCTGTAATCTTTTTAGGCGGCGCCTTCAGGTTGGTGAGGTCATACAACTCGATGTAGTTTTTGTTGCGGTTGAGCGAATACAGTCCGCCTGCGGCGAGTAGCTTTGCATCCGGACTTATGTCCATTGAAAACACGAGGTAGTCGTTTTCGCGGTTGTTGTCGTGGATGCGATCCGGGACGATTTCCAGGCCTTGCCACTCCGACCCATTGAATTTCCATTGGATGATCTTTCCATCACTTCCGCCGGAGTATACGAAATTGTGACCGGGCCGGGTCTGCAACGCCCGGGCGCCGCCTTTGAGGTGGCCTTCCAGGCTAAGCGTAAGCGGGTGCTTCTGATTTCTCAGTGCTGAGAAGAGCCCGTTGTAGATGTCGTTATCGTACCGATATCCATCATGGGCGACATTGAAGTTGTAGGCTTGCTGTGCGACGAGAGATTGTTCCTGCGGGTCGCTTTGAAGTTCCTTCGATTTGATCGCCATGGCTTTCGAGATCGAAAGATAGCGGAGACGTTGTGAGGCTTCACGTGCCTGCACGGCTTCTTGTTCACGTTGAAGAGCCAGGTCTGTCTGAACGTTGGCACGGTCGCGCTGAAGGTCAGCCTCAAGTCGAGCTTCCTCTGCCTGGAGACGACGTTGCTCGGCGCTCAACCGGGCATCGTTCGCTGCACGCTCGGCAGACTCAGCCTGGAGCCTTCTGGCTTCGGCTACCTTGCGAGCCTCCTCAGCAATGGAGGCGTTTTCCACTGCTTTTTGCCGCTGAATATCTGCTTCGGCCCGTTCTGCTTCAGCTCGTTCAGTCTGTCGTGATGCTTCAATGGCGTTTCGCTGAGCCTCCGCTTGCTTGAGGAGGGCGAATACGAGAAACACGATAGAGATAACCGTTGCCGAAGCGAGGATGAGGGCGGTGATCCTGGCTTTCTTGAGCTTGCGCTTTTGTTCGATCTCCTTTGCCCGTTGCTCGGTCTCCCATTCCTTCCGGGAGTATTCAAGGAAGATCATCGTCCGCTCAAATGCGGGGTTATACCGCTGCCCCCATACGAGCGTGGGTTTGTGCTTTGCCTGCCAGTTTAAGGCTAGTTGGAGATCGGGTGGCCGCCACAATCCGGCCTTACCGACCTGATACATCGCGGCGGCTTCCGCCAGGCGTGAATACATCTGCACGGCTTCGGCTTCGTCATCAACCCAGTTCTTCAACCGCACCCAGATACGCATCAGGCTCTCGTGCGAGATATCGACCATTGACTTTCCGCTCAACGGGGTGCCGTAGCTGGGTGTCAGGAGTGAGCGGCCAGGTTCGCGGAATTTCTCGATTACGCCGATCACATCTTCCTCGGAAACGTCGGCGATCGCAGCGATCTCATTCAAGCGTGTCGGCCGGCGTATTCCAAAATTCTCACCTCTTTTCTCAGTGATCGCCTTGAAGAGTACTTCGCAAATCCGTTTCTGGTCTTCGGTCAGTTCGTCGTATGCTTCATTCGCGTGAAGGGAGAGGGCTTCTCCCATTGTTCCGATCGCCTCGTAGTGCTTGAGATCCACAGGCTCCGCATCGTAGTCGCGGTACTCTGTCCAGTACGACCACGTACGCATAAGCGAGTGCTGCAGAATGGGAAGTTGATCCGGGTTATCACCCAGGTCGTTTAGCAACTGTTGCGTCAGGCGTGGAGCGATCGTTCCGCCGCCCACAGCTACAGGGCCTTCTATGGCTTTTCGTTTCTGGTCCCGTGTAAGTTGCGGAATGAGATAATGGCTGTCGTTGATCTTTCGCGTGAGCTCCGGGAACTGGGCGCAATCCCCGATAAAGTCCGAACGCATCGTAATGCCGATGTAGATGGGTGCGTCGGGATAGTTTGCCGCTTCGATGAGCAGATTAACGAATGCAAGTGTTTCGTTGACGGAGTTGGCATCGTGGCTCTCCTTAAAGCGAAACAGTTCCTCGAACTGGTCGACGAGGATGAGGTAGTTGATGTCCTTATCCTTGCGACTTTGTTCAATCGCTTCGACCAACCCCAGAGAACTGCTCCTCAGTAGGGTGGAGGAGATGGTTCGCTTAATGCGTTGTTCCTCCGGGTCCGCGACAAGGTAGTCGGGAGAATTTCTGAGCAGCGATTCCGCCAGGTTGTCGATCGGCCCGGCACCCGGCCGTGTAACCACGACTCGCCACTCCGGACTCGCATCGGTGAGGAATCCACCGTAGAGAATTGGGAGTACCCCGCAGTAAATGAACGATGACTTACCACTTCCGGAAGGACCGATCACAGCGACGAACCGATTCTTCGACAGTTTGAGCAGAACTTCGTCGCTTTGTCCCTCCCGGCCGAAAAAGAGGTGGCTCTCTTCAATCTTGAAGGGACGCAATCCCGGAAACGGATTGGTAGTTAATAGCTTTCGTTCAGTAGATGTTCTGCTCATGGATTAGGAATTAAATTCCTGTAAAAACGATTTGAGTGAGACGTCTGCCTTTTCGGGTTCACTTTCGATAATGTGCAGATCCTGTCCCCGGAAATTATCCGTGTTTACGATTGACCCGGGTGATGTTAGGATAGCTTTTCCGATGATCGGTTTTTTTCGTCCGAATCCCGGTGCTTTTAGTAGATCGAGTGCCTTCATTCTAACCCACTGTTCGTTTACACGACCTTTGTAGATGATAGCAGCGTCAAAGTTCTTAAGATTTTCAATATGCTTTTTGCGCAGGTCCAGTAGTTCGCCTTCAAACTCCGGTACCAGTACATGGAAGCCTGACTTCTCAAGAACGTCGCGTATCGGTTTTATATCGTTGACATCTATTCGGTCATGCACAAGATATACAGACCGTCCTTCAACAATCTCGAAGTTCTTCCGGTCTTCAGCCTCGAGCAGTTCTTCGCGCATGATGTTCTTAAAATCCTCGAGTGGTGTTTGAAGGATCTCGGCGCCTTCCTGTGCCTCCACATCGCGCTTGATGGTCTCGATAAATCCTTTCTGACGTTCGCTTGCATTACTCACCCCCGGCGATATCCAGATCAGGCGCGAAAACTCTTCGTTAGCCTCTTTGGCGCGTGCGCTTTTCTCCGCCGCAAGCCTGTTCTGCAGATCCACTACCGATCGATCGGACCCCACAGGGATCTCGCCGTACGCGCTGCCGATGAGGTGGATGGATAGATTGCTTTCTCCAAGGTCCTTGCGTACCAGATTTTCTAATTCGCTCAGTGTTCCCGGTAGTGTCTGGTTGGGGAGAACAACATACCCGTGGCGCTGCAACTCGCGTTTGATGATGTTTCGCTGTACTGAAAGGTCGTGTCCAGTCTCTGCCAGGTAGATGGTTTTGCGCTTGTAGATATTCCTTACCTCAGTGTGTTTCGAATCGTCTTTCAGGTAAAGCAGCGCATCGTAGATGTCATAGGCCAGGTCAACCATCTTCATCCAGTACTGTCGTTCGGCTTCCGTACTGAAATAGTCGGTGTACTCGCGGATTTCTCCTGAATCAGGATCGAGTTGATACATATCGTATCCGAGCAGTCCGCGGACTCGAATGGGTTGTTCCTGTTGGGTCAGGGGAGATTTGAACACCTTGAAGACTCGGTTCCGATTCTTCGGATCATTCTCGATGGCGCGGTGAAAGGACTCAAGATGGTCGAGGCATTTCGGCGATTGTGCGAAGTCGCGAGACAGGATGGTGACGAGGACGCCGACGTTATCCAATTTTGGAGACGTCATGTTGTCGTGCTCGGACTTTAGCATAATATTGGCTTTCTCCCCGAGAACTTGATTCAACATCAATCCCAGGAACCGCCGGAATTGGGACACCCAACCCAGGTCCTCGTTCTTACCGGACTGGTTGTCACTATCTGCAAACACGATCAATACGTCGATGTCGAATGTCATATCAATGATTAATTAGCCAGTGTGTGTTCTTGCTTTTGTTCCGTAATATTCCTGATAAGGCCCTGCACGAGTTCGTGGTGATTGGCCAGTACAAAGTAGAAGTCAAGCAGGCGGATCCGGAATAAAATGGACCGTTCCATTGCCTGTACGACGCTTACCGGAGCGGGTGCACCTTCCTGGAACAGGTCTCCATAGACATCACCTCTCTTCATCACGGCGACCGTTTCATCATTGTTCTTCAGGTGCAGTTCACCGTGAGCCGCAATGAGAATAACTCTGTTCTCGTCTTGCGTGGGAAGTTTGAGTTGCTCGCCCGTAGCAAGTTCCACGGGGATGATCTTATCCGCCAGATCGCAAATGAGTGACCCGGGAATATTGCGGAACACCGGAAGTTGCTTGATGAACATGACCATCTCAATCTCAAGGAAGAAGCCGTCATCGAGGCCATCCAGGAGTTGGTTGTTTTCGATGCTCGAATCCAGGAACTTCCGGTCTCGATTGGGAAGGCGTTCACGGATATCTGCGAATATCCTCCGGTCCTTGTTATAGACCACCCAGGCGGCGGTTTCCTGGAGGAGTTTGTCGCTATTGAATACTTGCGCCACCAGTCCGCGACTGACCCTGAAGTCTGACATGAACGCGCTGGCATGTACCGCGCAGGCTTTCGTCCAACGATTGCTGAGGTTGAAGTCGCGATTCAGGATGTAGTTGATTACCTGGATCGGCGTGTAACTTTCCCGCGGGTAGAACAACTGCAATTGATGTAGTTTCTCTGCGACCGGGATGTCGTCGAGGAGAGGAATGAGTTTCGGTTTGAGCTCCGGATCCAGGAAGAGGTCCAGGAGCTCGATCGCAAATGTAGTGTTGTCCGGATCGCTTGACTCAATGTTCTGGCGCACCAGTTCCACGGATTGAGGATCGTAGAGGATCGAGAGCAACATTGTGATCTGGTTGTAGTTCTCCGCGACTTCCTCGTCCAAAGCTTCTCGAAGGAAACTCATTTCCGGCGTGTTGGGTACTTCTTCAAGTGCGACCAGATTCCAAAGCGTTTTGCTGATCTCAGTGTCGAGCAAACTCATCACATCACGCGCCTCCCGGCCTTGTGCCCGATAGTTGACGTATCGCAGCGAGTAGAGGATCTGTTTTACGATCCGCTTATCGGGATAGTCAGCTTTGCGCCACAGCAATTGCAAGGCCTGGTCGCCGCCAATGCGTCCCATGATCTGAACGATGCGCAGCATGACGAGGTCGGACTGTCCAGACTTGTGGAACGCAGTTTCCAATGTTGTCAGCACACGATCGCCGGCGCCTTTCAATGCCGCAGCGGCATGATGACCGTACAGTGGGGAATTCAGCATCTCGATCAATACCGGCCAAGTCTCGATCCGCCGTGTTTTTCGGGCGGTGAGCAATGCTTCAAATCTCACGCGGGGATCGGCATCGCGGAGCAATTCCAGCAGGATAAAGATTGTTTTCTGACCCACGAGTTTGCGCAGCAGTTTGGCAGCTAAGAGGCGATCCTGCTGCTTTGGAGATTTGCTGAGCTTCATGAGATTCTCGGGCGAGATCGAAAGCATGTCGCTGTCTTCGGTGTCGGAGGCAGCGCGCGCGGCGAGTTTCCGGACTTCACCTTGGGCAGCATTTTTTTCGATGCCGAGGCTTTCAACTTTGTCTTGTGCAAATTTTCTGATCTGCGGATTCTCATTTTCCGTCAGGCGGATGACGGCGTTTTCGAATAAGGTCGGCTCCAGCTTTTCCATGAGCTTTAAGCCGTAAATCACCTTGTCTCCTGTTGTACTTGCCACCTGTTTCTCGAGGACTTCATTGATCGTGTATTGCTTTACCAGCGCGACCTCGGATACTTCCTTGTTTTGGATCAATGTATTCTGAAGGGTATGTCGGTAGCTCTGGTGCATTTTATTGACCACAAAGAACCAAAGCACGATGAGCGGGAGCGTGAACAGCGTAATGTGAAGAAGATTGAAGATCTCAAATTGGGTAATGAGTATGATAAATGCACCTGCGATGATGCTCGCGATTGCCGTGACGATTCCTTCTATCTTTGTCTGCACATCGATCCGGATCCTGCTTTCGATAGGCAGCAGGTACAGTTTAAATGTCGGGCTGTCAAGACCTTCCTTTAGTGACTTGATGAAGAGTTTGCTTGCGGCGATGGCCATAAAGAAGATCACGAAGAAACTGTTGTCAGCACTATACCCGAATACGAACCCCAACCCGAGAGCAGCGATCGTGAAAAGGCCGATCAGAATAGGACCTACCAACAGGGAACCCCGCATCCCGTAGATGGCTTGAATCCGATCGGTCGCGACGGCCTGAATGAGAAAGCTGAACACGATGGCGAGTGCCTCGAACGAACTCAGGAAGCCGGCCAGGTTTTCAGCTTCCATCTGCAGGGTAGTCACGTTGAAGAAGGAATAGTCAACGAAGGTTGCTGCCATCATCGAAAAAATGACGAAGAGCGACATATAGACGATATATCTGTTTTGGATGAAATCCTTCAGACTTAGTTTCTTGTAAATAGCTCTTTCCTCGGAAAAGGATCGCGTCTTGTTGAGATACCTTGCGTTCAGGTAGATAAATACCCCGAGAAAAATGATGATACTGACGAGCGAGAACCCGTAGAGGGACTGGATATGCTGGTCGAAAAAGCCCAGCAGGATCGGGATTGAAAAGAAGGAGATAAAGGTTGCGATCATACCGCCGATGTCGATCATTCCCACCAGCTTCTTGGCACGTCGAAGACTGAAAAGCCGGCCGAACGAACCCCAGAACAACAAGTAAATAATGAACGTGAACGGAAGAATCTGGGTAAAGCTGAACGCATACATCTGATTGGGATCGGCGAAAAAACCCTCCCCGAACTCGATAAATGCGGTGATGCACGCAATGGTCAGCAGACACAGAATGGCTAGCAATGGAAAGGATATCCTATTCTGCAGGAAGTTGTAGATGACCGTTGCCAGTAAGCCAAAAATACCCGACACTACAAACGCGACCGGGAGGTCTGTGTTTTCGTCAAAATGCTGGAGAAACAGCGATTGGGATGCCACGCTGACGGTCGCAATGAACATACCCATGGAAAAACCCATGATGAAGAGTAGGACGACCCGTTCAGTCTCGTCTTCTTCGACATCAAGCATGCGCAGTAATCTGGCCTTCATAGTTTTCGCCCA
This sequence comes from uncultured Roseivirgaceae bacterium, assembly GCA_964438975.1. GTDB lineage: Bacteria > Bacteroidota > Bacteroidia > Cytophagales > Cyclobacteriaceae > Chryseosolibacter. Next base: position 84,155 of record CAYTMU010000004.1, read on the forward strand.
ATTCGTATAAAATTCGATATAAGGCTGCAATAATCCTATAAGGCGGCCGTTGGCGCTGCCGTCGCGGTCGTTAACCGAGTGTATGACAGCCAGTAATAATTTGAAGATCGCGTTGCTTTTGACCTGTTTGCAGCGAAATACCACACCGATCTTACCTGCTACTGAGCTGTTTCGTGTGAATTATATTTTTTAATTATCTGATAATCATCTGTTTGTAACAGATCGATTGAAGTATTTTTGCGGTATTCTTGCCAGGTAAGGAGTAACGTACTTTGTCGCGATTTCAACTGGGATTTCGGTTACGGTAACAGCAGTGAACTGTCTCCGTAGCTCAGGAACCGGTAGTCTTGGCGCAGTGCCTCGTCGTAGACTTTACGCCAGTCATCGCCGATGAACGCCGCGACCAGAAGTACCAGGGTGGAAGCTGGTTGATGGAAGTTGGTGATCAGCCCGCGGCAGATCCGGAACCGATAGCCGGGGCGTATATATATGGAGGTTTCGCCGACGACGTGGTCGAGACTATACTTGTCCAGATGGCGGGCGACAGCCGCAATGGCCTCCTCCGCCGTCGGCGTGTCGGATATGATGCGTGGATCGTCCTGGTGAATTCTGAATTCAGTTCCGCCACCTGATAGCAGCTTTGCTCCAAACCAGTACAGACTTTCAAGGGTACGCATCGAGGTTGTCCCGACGGCGGTAATGAATCGATCAGGGATCATCAGGTTGGCCAGATTTTCCCGAGTTACGATCACTTGCTCCTGATGCATGATGTGATCTTCCGGGTTCTCAGCCTTGATCGGCTGAAAGGTACCTGCACTGACATGGAGCGTGAGGAAGTCGTGGTCGATGCCGCGATCGGCAAGCCCGGAGAATACTGAAGGAGTGAAATGCAGCCCCGCCGTTGGTGCGGCAACGGCCCCGTCGTGATGGGAATAAACTGTCTGATACCGCTCGCGGTCGGCGGTCTCCGCTTTACGCCGGATATAGGGAGGGAGCGGAGTTTCTCCTGTTGTGCGAATGATCTCGGAGAAGGTCGTGTCACCAGGCCATGTGAATTCCACGATACCGTGCGCGCGGTCCAGGAGTGTAGCGTTGATCATTCCAAGATTTGTTTCGCGCTGCAGGGACACTCCACCTGGCCACTTCTTGAGGTTCCCGATCGCACATAACCATGTACAACGCTGAGTTGCCAGCATGGTTTCCGCAAGCAGGCTTGATGGTTGAACCGGGTTCAGCAGGAATACTTCGATCATCGCACCAGTTTCCTTGCGAAAGTGGACACGGGCGGGGATAACCTTCGTGTTGTTGAATACCAGGAACGCATTATCCGGCAGATATTCCCGTAGCGAACGAAAATGGCTATGTGTCACTGCGCCGTGCTCGTAAACTAACAGTCGTGACGCGTCGCGCTCCGGTAAAGGATAGTGGGCTATTTTTTCCGGAGGAAGATGATAGTTGTAATCGCTGGTTTTCAAATTTCCTCAATAAATTGTAAAGTAAATACTTTCTTGCTGTCACTACTGAAAATAACTCGCTGACATGTCTCTTCGTCTGTCGTATTTCAAAAAAAAATTTCACTTCAATTTTAAGGCGCGTACTTCCCGCGGACCCATGGCCGACAAAACCTCCTGGTTCATTCGGCTGGAGGACGATCGGAATCCTGGTGTGGTGGGCCTCGGGGAATGCGGGCCACTCCCTGGTCTGAGTGTCGACCATACTCCCGATTTCACGGAGAGGCTTGAGGATGTTATCGGGAGGATAAACAACGCCTCGCTTTCAGCCTCCGGCATCGATAAGTTGTACACGGCCATTCCCCCGGAAATGCCGTCCGTGTTATTTGCCATGGAAACAGCAGTTCGCGATCTCGTGAACGGGGGCAGACGGATAATATTCGAGAATGATTTCCTGTCGGGCTCGCCGATCCCGATCAACGGGCTGATATGGATGGGCGAGATGGATTTCATGATGGACCAGATCAATCAAAAAGTTGCCGATGGATTCAGATGCATCAAGTTGAAGGTTGGCGGGCTTGATTTCGAGCGGGAGTGTGACGTTCTGAGCTATCTGCGCAAGAAGTACTTCCGCCACAACATCACGCTACGTCTCGATGCCAATGGAGCGTTCAAGCCGGACGACGTTCTCAGCAAGCTGGAGGAACTTGCGAAATTTGACATCCATTCCATTGAACAACCGATCAAGGCAGGACTGCCGGAAGCCGAGGAGGTTTGCCGTAAATCCCCGATACCCGTTGCGCTTGACGAGGAATTGATTGGCGTCCATTCGTCGCAGGCACGCGCAGAGCTGCTAACACGTATAAAGCCCGGATTCATTGTTCTCAAGCCTACGTTACATGGAGGGATCAGTGGGTGCCGGGAGTGGATCTCGCTTTCCGAATCGCTGGGCATTGGTTGGTGGATGACATCCGCCCTGGAATCTGCGGTAGGATTGAATGCGATTTGCCAGCTTACCGCAGAATTCAAACCCACCATCCCTCAGGGACTTGGTACGGGTAGTATCTACTCGGATAATTTTACATCGCCGATCACGGTAGTTCACGGTACCATCTACTTCGATCGCACCCGTGAGTGGGCCGTGACGTTATGAGTGACTATTGAATCTCGGCCAAAGCCCGTTCAAGTTCCGCGGTGAGCCCGGTGTCGCGCAGAGAATTCCGCAGGCCTTCTATAAGGAAGTTAGGAATAGCTTCGCGACGTTCGATCTTCTTCCGGATCTCTGCGATCATTTCAAGTGCATTCGTTTTCTCGCTGAACTCCTGGTTCCCGACCTTCTCTTCCAGCGAATGCCATACGTTTAACGTGGCCGCTTGTTGTCGAAGGACCGCGCCGGCGGTTATGACATCGGGAGTGAGTTCCTGGATACAAGTATTATAGGAGTCGATGATCAGGTGGAGGTCTTTTTTGCCAAGATCACCCTCTTCCAGTTGTTGCACAACGGACGGGCAGTCCTCCAAAAACCGAGTCATGTACTTCCTGAAGCCCAGATTGGGGACGACCAGGAAGTCACCATCCATCTTTTTCAGGAGCTGACCATCGAAACGCGACTGATTCTCCAGCTGAAAAGCATAAAGAGAAAGATAGCCCTGCTTGATGAGCTTCATGAACTCATACCCACGCTCGCCCTTGACAGGGTGATAGATGTCACCATTTGCTGAGAATGCTCTGACCTGAAACATCGACAAAGTCATTTTCTGCTTATCAGCGGTAACGATCTGCACTTTCTTGTCGGGCCCGTAGAACATTGGTCGTATATCCCCGACAAGGGAGTCTCCCTTTGCCGTCAGTACATAGTCTTGAGCATGCGATACTCGGACGAGGGTGCATAGAAATGCGAGAAAAATCAGCTTGGAACAAACAACTTTCTTCATAGTCGACACATGATTGTTAAAGGTACTGGATAATCAGGAAATTGGTAAGCACTATTCCTTTTTAGTTGACCTTTGGAGGTCTCGTCAGGCGATATTGCCGCCAGCCTTTCGCGGTAAACGCGATGTTTGACTTCGGTACGGATACTGAACTTATGGCACAATTTCAGCGGACTGTTTGTCGAGTGTCGCTGGATGGTGTCAGACAAACGCACTGATCAGGGCATAAAGGATGATCATCAGGATCGTAACTCCATACATAACGAGATCCACGCGGACGTATGGTTTGAATTCTTGGTACAATTCCCTGATTTTTCTGATCATTCCTGTATTTTCTGAATTTTCGCAGCCGAAAGGTAACTATTTACAGGGTTTTGCGTGTCATTGCAAGGTCAGTGATTCCGAAAACTCAACCGAGGGATAAGGGTTTTACCTGACATAGTTGTCTCATGTCATAAACAGCAAAATGCTCAGGAATTTATTTGTATTCGCGCTACTTCTCTTGACCTACGCTGCGTCTTCGCAGGTTCCGGATAAGGTCACTCTTAATGGATACGTCAGAGACGCTGCCAATGGTGAAGAACTTCTCGGTGTAACGATTTACGTCCCGGCATTGAAGGCCGGCACCATTACAAACGACTATGGTTTTTATGCGCTTACGGTGCCACAAGGAACCTATGAGATCCAGGTTACCTACCTGGGATATAGACAGGTGGTGCAGACGTTGGATCTTCAGTCAAACACGGAGTTGAACCTGAACATGGAAACCGATGCACAGGTCATGCAGGAGATCGTTATCGCAGAGCGACCACTTGACGAGAATGTGATCTCCGTACAGATGAGCAAGAATACGATCAATATGAATCAGGTACGTAAGCTACCGGCCCTGTTTGGTGAGATAGACATTATCAAGAATATTCAGATGATGCCTGGTGTGATCAACGCAGGAGAGGGTACCTCTTCATTTTTCGTCCGCGGTGGCAGTGCAGATCAGAACCTGTTGCTGATTGACGAGGCGCCGGTCTATGACCCTTCACATTTGTTCGGCTTGTTTTCTGTGTTCAATGCAGATGTTATAAAAGACTCCGAGCTTTATAAAGGCGGTATCCCCGCCCGTTTCGGTGGCAGGCTTTCTTCTATACTGGAAGTGCGAACGAAAGACGGGAATAACCGGGAGTTGGATGTGACAGGTGGCATCGGTTCGCTGGCGAGCAGGATCGCTGTGGAAGGTCCCATTGTTCGTGAGAAGAGTTCTTTCATCGTGTCGGCGCGGCGTTCGTACGTCGATGCTTTTCTGCGGATGGCAAACGAATCAAATCTCGTTCATTTCTATGATGTCAATGCCAAAGTCAATTGGCGAGCCAATAACCGGAACCGATTCTTCGCAGCGTTCTACACGGGCCGGGACGTATTCAGTTTCGATGATACTTTCGGTTTCGGATGGGGTAACATGACGGGAACATTCCGCTGGAACCACCTCTTCAACGACCGGTTGTTTTCGAATACGTCTCTTATCGTCAGCAACTTTGGTTACAAAATGGAGTTCGAAGACGCCGTGGAAGGGTTTCAGTGGGTCTCGAACTTACAGGAATACAGCCTCAAAAACGACCTCTCATATTCTCTTGACACGCGCAATGAGATTGCCTTTGGCTATCACCTGACAGGTCGCCGGTTCGCGCCGGGACGAATGTCGCCGATCGGTTCCGGATCGATCTTTCAAACCGTGGATCTGGAACACATGCACGCACTGGATCATGGCTTGTATGTCAGTAATTTGCATAACCTGACGGATCGCGTAACGCTGGATTACGGTGTCCGACTTTCGATCTTTCAGAATATCGGACCCGGGAAGGTCTTCCTGTACGAAGACCCGCAAGACAACATCGATATTGTCCGTACCGACACAGTGCATTATGACAACTGGGAATCGATCAAGACGTTTGTGAATCTCGAGCCCCGCTTTGCGCTGCGCTACATGCTCGCGAAGGGGCAATCACTGAAGCTTTCGTATAACAGGATGGTGCAGAATACCCATCTCATTTCCGCAGCTACTGCGCCCGTTCCCTTCAATACGTGGACGCCCAGCAACTTCTATCTGGAACCTCAGGTCGCGGACCAGGTGGCGGCAGGTTACTTTCGCAATTTCCGCGACAACGAATACGAGTTTTCCGCCGAAGTGTATTACAAGGATATCCGCAATGTGACCGACTTCGCAGACAACGCCGAGTTGTTCTTCAACCACGATCTGTCGACTGAGTTCCGGCAAGGTGCGTCCTGGGCGTATGGTGCTGAGTTCTTTCTCGTCAAAACTCAGGGGCGCGTCACAGGGTCTGCCAGTTACACCTGGTCGAAGGCGATGCGAAAGATCGATGGTGTCAACCTCGGGAAGGAGTTTCGTGCAAACCACGATCGCCGGCATGTCGTCAATCTTCAGGCTGCCTATGACCTGAATGACAAATGGGTATTCGGGGGGACATTTACATTCAGTACCGGTCGTCCGACTACGTCACCGGCCGGACGGTATGAGTACGGAAATTATTATCCCGATGTACTCACCGAACGCAACGCGTATTTGTTGCCGGCATTCCATCGCCTGGACGTGTCGATAACTCTCAACCCACGCAAGAACGCTCAACGAAACTGGAAGGGACAATGGGTCTTCTCTGTGTACAACGTGTACAACCGTAAGAATCCATTCACGGTGTATACGCGTTCGATCCAGGATGAGGATGGTAAAGTATTAGGTGATGGCTCGCAGAAAGAAGCTCGCATGATCTACCTGTTCCCGATCCTTCCATCCGTAACTTATAATTTCAAATTCTGACGCAGTCATGATGAAAATATCCATCAATCTTTCCATCGCTTTTGTTCTTGCCACCGGGCTACTGATCTCCTGCGAGGAGACGGTTCAACTAGATGTCAAGCAAGTCCCGCCGAAGATCGTCATTGAAGGACAAGTGACTAACAAGGCAGGGTATCAATATGTAAAAGTCACGCGGACTAGTCCGTTTTATGTTCCGGGGAAGACCCCTCGCGTGACGGACGGTGTGGTTTCGATAACAGACGACCTCGGGGCTAGCTATGTATTTGTTCACAACCCGGGAAATCATCCCGATTCGGCCGGGTTCTACCTTCCTGAGGAAAACTTTGTCGGTGAGATCGGAAGAGAATACACCCTTCACGTTACAGCTGACGACGAACTATATGAGGCCGTCGACCAGATGTATCGGGTGACATCAATCGATTCGATCCGGTTCCAGGTAAATGACGATGAACAAGCCGACCCTCGGGAAGCGGGAAAGTTCTATGAGTTGCTGATGTATGCAAAGGAGCCGCAGGACGAGAAAAACTACTACTTGTTCAAATATTTTCGGAATGACTCCATTATTGTATACTACCCAAACGACATCTATTACAGCAACGACGATCTGATCGGTGAGAACATAGATGGGATTACGTCGCCGGTTTACTATGGCCTCAACGATCGCGCTCGTCTTGAAGTTCACAGTCTGAGTCGTCGCGCATATGTATTTTACAACGACTTGTATTCGGTACTCAATAACGACGGCGGTGGGATGTTCGGTCCCATTCCTGCTTCTCCTCGCAATAATATCACAGGGGGTGCCATGGGATTCTTCCAGGTCAGCGCAGTAAGTGAGGCCGGGATGCTCGTTGAATAGAGAACTTCTTTGGGAAATTCCCGGATTCATGCGAATTCCTCTATTTTAGGGGGTGGATGGATCCGGGAACACACTCCGGGTTTTTTCGACAAAATCCGGCAGCATGAGCAAACGATCCCTTTTCGCCCTGGTTTTCATTCTGGTCATTCCTGCACAGGCGCAATCGGTACTTGAGAATAATCCTCCTTCGGTCAAGTGGAGCCAGGTGATGACACCGAACTTCCGGGTACTGTACAGCGCGGGATTTGAAGATCAGGCGCAGCGCGTTGCAAACTCACTTGAACGCGTGCGAGAGACGGGAGCCAAATCACTTGGCTCGACACCGAGGCGAATGACTTTTATATTGCAGAACCAGTCTGCCGTTTCGAACGGCTTCGTGTCTATCTTGCCCAGAAGGTCAGAGTTCTACGGGATGCCGACGCAGGACTACAACTTCGCCGGGACCAACGATTGGCTGGACATGCTGACCGTTCATGAGTATCGGCATGTCGTACAATACAAGCATGCGACCCGTGGATTTAACAAGGCGATCTACTACTTGTTTGGATCGATATCTCTTGCAGGAATGTCGCAGGCAGCCGCTCCCCCCTGGTTTTGGGAAGGTGATGCCGTTGTAACAGAGACCGCCCTCACGCCGAGCGGAAGAGGGAAGATCCCGAATTTCTCGCTCCTTATGAAAACAAATCTCCTGGAGGGCAGGAGATTTAATTATCACAAGTTAGTACTTGGCTCATACCGCCATAACATTCCCGATGAGTACCGGTTTGGCTATCACATGGTCAGTTATCTGCGGCGCAGGACCAACGATCCCGCTATATGGGGAAAAGTCACTGCGCGGTCGTGGAATGTCCCCTTTATTCCATTTGCGTTTTCCAATGCGATCAAAAAAGAGGCCGGGTTATATGTGACGGATCTTTATGCCGAGATGGCTGATCAGCTGACTGCCGAGTGGCGCCAGCAGCTCGAAGATATTGAACTGACACCTTTCGTTCGCGTAAATCGTCGCCGGACTCGCGCCTACACAGATTACATGTATCCTCAGGCTCTTGCTGACGGAAATGTGCTGGCTATGAAGAGAGGTATCGGCGACATACAACAGTTTGTGCTGCTGAAGGGTGGCGAGGAAAAAATATTCACGCCGGGCATTGTAAATAATACCGGAATGCTGTCAGCCGAAGGTGATATCGTAGTGTGGAATGAGTACGGCTTCGATCCGCGTTGGCGTGTTCTCAATTACTCACAAGTCAAAGCGTTCAATTTGTCGACGCGAAAGAAAAAACGGATCGGACCCCGGCACGCGCGCTATGCGAGCGCCGCCGTCACGCGGAAAGGAGACAAAGTCGTAACCGTGGAAACCGACACCCGCTACCATACGCGCGTCGTTGTGCTGCGGACGGCGGATGGTAGCGTGATCCGCAAATACGACAATGAACGCAATGATTTCTATTCCATGCCGCGCTGGTCGGATAATGGCTTGACGATAGCGGTGGTCAAGACCGTGGACGGGCAGAAAACCATCTCACTCATTGACGCGGAGTCCGGCTCTTTTCGCGATGTGTTGCCACTATCGGAGGAGAACGTGGGTTATCCGGTTTTACATGGCGATTACTTGTTGTTTAACTCTCCCGTCAGCGGAATTGATAATATCTACGCCGTGGACCTGCGTAATCTTCAGCGGTTTCAGGTGACCAGCAGCCGGCTTGGTGCCTATAATCCGTCCGTGTCGGAAGACGGTGCAACGATGTACTACAACGACCAGTCGAAAGACGGGATGGATGTCGTCAGTGTCTCGTTCGATCCGTCGGCGTGGAAACCGCATGTCGCGGAGAGGAGACCCGCCCCGCATTATCAGCATCTCGTACAACAGGAGAGCGATCCCGACGTTTTCGGCGACGTGCCTGATACCCGATACCCGCAAGCACCGTACCGAAAGGCGAGCGGCATTATCAATCCTTATAACTGGGGGTTTGCCGTAGAGAACGATCTGACACGTGCAAGCATCGGGCTGATCTCACGGGACATCCTCAGTACAACGACGTTGAACCTCGGGTATCATTTTGATCTTCAGGAGCGCACAGGAGCGCTTAGAGGTCAGGTTAGTTATCAGGGATGGTACCCCATCATTGATGTTTCAGCTTCGTATGCGACGCGCTCCGTGAATGAAGGATCTGCACGGTTTTATGATACACTTGCGAATCCTGTAACATCCGAGTTGAAAGATGTTGTCTTTAAGTGGAAGGAGAAGAACGTACAGGCCGGCGTTCGTCTGCCGTTGCTCACGACGTCATCAAAGTACCATGGAAGTGTCGTGGTCGGGAACGCTATCGGCTTGACGCAGGTGTCCGGCTTCACGAACAGTATCGATGGCGGAGGACGCTTCATTCCGTCAGGGGATAAAGGATTATACCCCTTCTTCGACTATGTTGGGAACGGGCAGATCGTGTACAACCACTTCAGCGCGTCTGCCTTCCGTTTGCTGAAGCAAAGTCATCGTGACATCAACAGCCGGTGGGGGCAGTTACTGGAAGTGAATTATTTCGATACACCGTTTGGCGGAGACCTTCGCGGCCAGTTGATTGCTGCCTTTGGCCAGCTGTATTTCCCCGGCCTTGCCAGGCATCACTCGCTATGGGGATACGGGGCGTATCAGCATACCCGGTTTGAACTCGCGGCCGATAACTACACCTTTCGAAATCGGATTCCAGTGCCCCGGGGTCATTCCGTATCAAGGTTTGAGGATTTTTACACCTTGTCCGCCAACTATACCTTGCCGTTGTGGTACCCTGATATTGCGCTGGGTCCTTTGCTGAACATTCAGCGATTGCGCGCGAATGTGTTCTTTGACTATGGCTATGGCCAAGGTCCCGACTTCTTTTTTCAGACCGGCTACGACTATGTGTCGGTCGGGGCGGAGGCGCGTTTGGATATGAACATCATGCGGTTTTTTCCTCAGTTCGATGTTGGCGTACGGTTTTCGAAGGGTCTGAGGCCAGCCTTGACGGAGTTTGAGATACTGATCGGCACCTTTCATTTTTGAAATCCACTGGGTGCTCAAAAATCCCTTGAAAATCCCTTTGAATAGCCTATTTTTGGAGGCTTATTCCGGGAAAATTATTTAACCTCAATTTTAAAAATGGCAGAAATCGTTAGAATGCCGAAGATGAGCGACACCATGACAGAAGGTGTGATCGCCAAATGGCATAAGAAAGTAGGGGATACCGTGAAGTCAGGGGAACTGATGGCTGAAATAGAGACGGATAAGGCGACCATGGATTATGAGTCGTTCAATTCCGGGACGGTGCTCTATCTCGGAGCCGGCGAAGGTGAAGCTATCCAGGTTAACGATGTTCTGGCCATTGTCGGAAACAAAGGCGAAGACTACAAGGCGTTGCTGGCCGAGGCTGGAAAAGGTGAGGAATCGGAGGGCAAGGCTGAAAAGTCGGCACCAGCTCCTGCGGAAGAAGCAAGCCGGAAACCTGCCGAGACGGCTACTGCTGTAGACACGTCAAATATCAAGGCGGAAGTTGTGCTGATGCCAAAGATGAGCGACACGATGACGGAAGGCGTGATCGCCGCGTGGCATAAGAAGGTGGGTGACAGTGTGAAGTCGGGCGACTTGCTCGCGGAAGTGGAAACAGACAAAGCCACGATGGAGTACGAATCGTACAACAACGGGACCCTTCTTTACATTGGGGCGGATGCTGGAAAGGCGATCGCTGTGAACGGTGTTCTGGCGATCATCGGTGAGAAGGATGCGGATTGGAAGACCCTGTTGAAGGCGCATGAAGCCAAAGAACAGGGAGGAAGCGAACAACCCGAGACGGCTTCTGCGGCGGCTCCAAAGACGACTGCTGCGCCGTCGGAGAAAGAGGAGACGAAAGCCGATCATAGTTCGAATGGCAGAGTAAAAGCGTCGCCGCTGGCGAAGAAGCTGGCGAAAGACAGAGGATTGGATATCAGCCAGATCCCGGGCACGGGAGATCATGGAAGGATAACGAAACGGGATGTCGAGAACTTCAAGCCTTCGGCTCAGCCAGCAGCTGCGAAGACAGGAGATGGCAAGGCCGCGGCGCCGGTTGTCTTGCCCAAGGTTGTGGGAGAGGAAAGCTTTGAAGAAGTCGCCGTTTCACAGATGCGTAAAGCCATCGCCCGTCGTCTCGGTGAAAGCAAATTCACGGCTCCCCATTTCTATCTGACGATGGAAATCAATATGGATAAGGCAGTTGAAGCACGGAAGAGCATCAACGAGATGAGTCCGATCAAGATATCGTTCAATGATATTGTAATCAAAGCAGTAGCGGGTGCGTTGCGGCAGCATCCCGATGTCAACGTTTCGTGGCTGGGTGATAAGATCCGCAAGAACCATCATATTCACGTCGGGGTGGCAGTCGCCGTCAAGGAAGGGTTGCTCGTCCCGGTTGTCCGGTTTGCCGACAATAAGTCACTCTCACACATCGCGGCAGAGGTTAAAGACCTCGCGCAGAAGGCACACGACAAGAAGCTTCAACCATCGGATTGGGAGGGAAGCACATTTACCGTATCCAATCTCGGCATGTTTGGCATCGAGGAGTTTACGGCGATCATCAATCCTCCGGATGCGTGTATACTGGCCGTGGGAGGAATCAAGGAAACGCCTGTTGTAAAAGACGGTCAGATCGTTCCGGGGAATGTGATGAAGGTGACGCTCTCGTGTGATCACCGTGCCGTCGACGGTGCCGTTGGCTCAGCGTTCCTGAAGACATTGAAGGGCCTTCTGGAAGATCCGGTCAGGATACTGATCTGATTCCTGGCCGTTATAACGGTCAGCGTTGCGTTGATTTCAAATCACTTTTTCCATGGAGAAAATTCATTCAACTACCATTATCGCGGTCATGCATAATGGCGAAGCGGCGATCGGCGGCGATGGTCAGGCGACCATGGGCAACTACGTTGCAAAGAGCAACGTCAGAAAGATCCGAAAACTGCACGAGGGCACCGTCCTCGCAGGCTTTGCAGGTTCGACAGCCGATGCCTTTACGCTTATTGAGCGGTTTGAGGAGAAGCTCAATGGCTACGGCGGGAACATGAAGCGGGCCGCCATCGAGCTCGCGAAAGACTGGCGCATGGATCGCTTCCTCAGGAGGCTGGAAGCCATGCTTATTACGATGAACAAAAACGAACTGCTCGTCTTGTCCGGCACCGGTGATGTGCTGGAGCCCGACAATCAGGTCGCGGCTATAGGCTCAGGTGCGATGTACGCGCAGGCAGCAGCGCTGGCATTGAAGAAACATGCTCCCCATCTATCGGCAGAGGCGATCGTTAGCGAGAGCCTTCATATCGCGGCTGACATTTGCATATATACTAACCACAACGTGGTAGTTGAGAAATTGTAGGAACCTTACGCTCCTTTTTCTCGCGCCTTTCTCTTGAGTTTTCGTACCGACGGTGTTTTCTCGGTGGGATCCTGCTTCTCGTCGCGTTTATCGACGTCCCCAAGCAGTATTACGAATGGCTTCAATCTCGTGGAGTAAGCCAGCAGGATCTTCAGGATGCCAATGGCCGGCACTGCCAGGATCATGCCTGTAATACCCAGGATTTTCCCGCCGAGAACCAGGGCGATGATCGCTGCGAGTGCATTGATACTCACCTTCGAGCCAGTGATTCGCGGCGTAATGAAGTTTCCCTCCAGGAATTGAACCACGGCAAATACAGCTACCACGCCTACTGCGTACCAGGCGCTGTCTTTTGTGATCAACGCCATCACTGCTGGCAACAAGGCACCGATGAAAATTCCAACGTATGGGATAATTGTCAGGATACCGGATAAAAGGCCGAAGAAGATGGCATGCTTGATGCCGAGTATCAGGAGACCCGTCGTGTTGAGGATTGCTACGATCAATGTGACCAGAAGCAGGCCGGTGATGTATCCATGCGCAACGGCCTCGACCTCCTTTTGCCACGCCATCTTACCCTCACCTTCCGGCATGATACTGGCAAAGAACATCTCGAACTTATCGCGGTAGATCAACAACAGAAACATGTATATCGGTATCTGCACGACAGTAGCCAGAGTACCACCCGTCGTCAACAGGAAAGCACCGAGGTATACACTGACACTCTTGAGACCATCCTGTACCAGTTGCCGCAACTCGGCGGGATCAATGTTCAATCGCTCCCACATGAGACCTTTGATGTCATTGACGAACTTGATGGCCCTTTCCTGGAGATTGGGCAGGTCGTTGACGAGACCGAAGACCTGGTCGACGAGTATCCAGAGGAACAATATGAATACAAGTGTTCCTCCCACGACGACGAGGGATACGGCGGCGATGGTACCCATCCGGCGCTCAAGCCAGTTGACAGCGGGAAGCGAAACGACCGTCAGGAACACCGCTATTGACAGCGGAACTACGATGTCGCGACAAAGTATCACCGTGTAGATACTCAGCGCGGTGATGACCATTATCTTGAAGATGTAATCGAGTCGATTCCAGGTCTGTGGCATAAGGAAATTTAGGTGTTTTCAATCGCCTCAAGAATTATTTCACAACATTCTTTTATCTCAGCAGCTGTGATGGTCAGCGGGGGAGCGAGCCGGACGCTGTAGGGGTGGGAGAGGAACCAGTAGACGATCACGCCCTTGCCTTTACAGTAATTGACAATCGCGGATACCTTCTCCGGGGACTCGAAGTCGAGGGCAAGCAGCAGTCCGATCCGGCGCAGTTCGCGCACCATCGGGTGCTTGAGGTATTGTTCGAATGCTCGCCCTTTTTCCTCTACGGTCGCAACGAGCCCCTCGTCCCGGATGACGGAGAGGGTTGCCAGGGCGGAAGCACAGCATACCGGATTGCCTCCGAATGTTGTTATATGACCCAGCATCGGGTCGTGTGTCAGGTACTTCATCATCTTGCGGCCAGCGATGAACGCGCCAATCGGCAGGCCGCCACCGAATGCCTTGGCCATGGTAAGGATATCGGGGGAGATATCGTAGTGTTCAAAAGCGAAGAATTTTCCAGTCCTTCCCATCCCACATTGGATCTCATCGAGTATGAGCAGGGAGCCTGTCTTGTCACAGCGTTCCCGCACCGCTCGCATGTAGGCGGTGCTGGGAATTCGCACTCCGGCGTCCCCCTGTATGGTCTCCATAATGACGCATGCGGTGCGCGTTGTGATGAAGTCAAGGTCTTCGATCTCCCCGAAACGGATAAACCGTACATCTGGTAACAAGGGTCTGTATGCGCGTTTCTTGGTTTCGTTCCCTGACACACTGAGCGCACCGTGCGTGCTACCGTGATACGCGCCCCGGCAACTCACGATCTCCGTTCTGCCCGTGACGCGTTTGGCTAATTTGAGTGCGCCTTCGTTAGCTTCCGTTCCTGAGTTTACGAAATAGCAGCAATTGAGATTTCCGGGTAGCAGGCTGGTGACCATTTCTGCCAGCGCATTCACAGGACTTTGAATGTATTCGCCGTAGACCATCACGTGCAGATGTTTGTCGACTTGCTGTTTGATAGCCTGAACGACCACCGGATGCCGGTGTCCCACGGCACTTACCCCGATACCGGAGATGAGATCGGCATACCGCGTTCCATCGGGTGAATACAGGTACAAGCCCTCGGCACGTTCCACCGGTATCAGGAATGGAAAAGGAGATGTTTGCGCCAGCTTGTTGAGAAAGACGCGCGGATCGTAATTCATGCGTTAAAGATAGATGCGATCCGCGAATTAGCGTAGGAACTGCAGCAAATGAAAAAGCCCCGCTTTTGGCGGGGCTTTTCAGAAACTAATCAGTCAAATCAACCTAAATTCTCGATCTTAGAACCGTTGGCTCCGGAGGGGTCTTGTGAGTGTTAAAAGTTCACGGACACCGATACCAGTATTCCTACTACTACGGCGACAAAAAGTACAAGAACCTGCCTCAGCCTTGCGGCCATCCGTGCCTGAGCAATGCCTCTGAAGTCAACTCTGTTCATTTGATGTAAGTGTTTTGTGGTCTGTTTATACTTCAAAGGTGAGAAAGGAAACAGCGGGATACCGTTAAAATGAGACACAAATCCTACATCCGTATCCTAAAGTCATGAAATAAGAATTATACACTAATGGATTGATTATCTGAGCGTTAATTTTTGATAGAATACAGAAGCAGACGGGTGCCCTGGTAAATCACCGCCGGGTGTCGGAAACACGACAATAACGCCGCGTAAAGGAGCTGGCTAGCTCATATCCTAGGTCCCGGGCTTTTCGGGAGTCGTTGCACACTGCTGTGTAGTCGCGCGTGCTGATGTTGGCGATGGCGCGGAGATAATAGCCTTCGCCGTTGTCGCTTCGCAGAAATATCATCCAGTTACAATCCGTCACGGCGTCGACATGATTCCCGATCTTCATATTCGCGAGTGCGCGTCCCTTAAAGATACTGTAGTAGATATCGGGCACATCGCGCGGGTTCATGACGATCTGGAAGGCGTTGCCGTATACACGACTCAGGTTCTCCTTAAACAATCGCTTGCCCATGCTGAAATAGTGCAGCGCCTCCTGAGGATTGTCGAGATTCTCAAGGTTGATGGCACCGATCCTGTACACAAGTCCTAGATCGCCTGGTTGTTGATTGTGGAGGTGTTTCAGTGCTTCCAACGACTCCTTGAAGTTGCCGAGATAGAATTGGCACATTGACAGATTCTGTAGCGTCTCAAACCGAACAGGGTTTTCATAGTTCTTCAGAACCAGATAATGAGTGACTGCGGCCGGGAAGTCTTTTCGGCCATATTCCCAATCAGCCTTCCTGCGTAATTCGCCAACCAGACTATCGCGAACGAATCCGAAGCGGAAGTCCAACGGGTCCTTCTCTTCCAATTTCCGGATCATGGCGAATGCATCGTGAAACCGTCCCTCGACGAAAAGCCCGTTGACCTGCTTGAGCTGCATGCTGTTTGCACGCCATTTTTCCATTTGTTGCTGGCGAACGTAATAGTGAGCGGTGTTGATAACCGCGAAGCAGAATCCTGCGATCAGAAGGAATACGAGGAAGGCGAGGCCCTGTATCTTGAAGTAATTCTTGTCGAGACGGTAATAGCTGTTCTTTCGCGACTGGCGCCATTGCTGATAGCGCTTGCGTTTGATCTCCTGCCAGTAGGCATCGTTGAGTTCGTCTGTGATGATGTGGAATCGCGAATCATAACGCGCGCGTTTGACGGGATCGGAAAGTGTATGATAGGCTGTGTTCAGGAATTTGAAGGTCTCTTCCGCCTCATTGTTACCGGGATTCCGGTCGGGGTGGTAACGCATCGCCTTCTTTTTGAAGGCCGTTTTGATGTCGTCCTGACTGGCGTGCCTCGAAACGCCTAACGCTTCGTAATAATCATGCATGCTTGACCTCCCTGATACCTCTACTAATAACAAAAAAAGACATAAAAGATGCCCGTAAACTCATAGGAACGCTCTAAATCTTTGTGCCTGAAACGAAAAAAGCCGCTTTTTAGCGGCTTTTTTTCAAAAAAATAACGTGTCGTAAACGACTACTTCTTTGCCAGTTCCTGAACCAGGTCGATAAGTTTGTTCGAATAACCCCACTCGTTATCGTACCAGGCGACGACTTTCACGAAGTTATCGTTGAGGGCGATCCCTGCCTTGGCGTCGAAGATCGAAGTCCGGGTATCTCCGAGAAAATCCTGGGAGACTACTTCTTCTTCCGTGTATCCAAGGATACCCTTGAGTTCGCCTTCGGAAGCTTCCTTCATGGCCTTCTTGATCTCGTCGTAGCTTGCCGCCTTGTCCAGTCGGACCGTCAGATCGACTACCGAGACATCGGCTACCGGCACGCGGAACGACATACCGGTAAGTTTGCCTTTCAGCTGCGGGATCACCAACGCCACGGCTTTCGCAGCACCGGTCGAAGACGGGATGATGTTCTGAAATCCACCGCGCCCGCCGCGCCAGTCTTTTGCCGAAGGGCCATCTACGGTTTTTTGCGTAGCGGTGACGGCGTGAACGGTACTCATCAGTCCCTCGGTAATACCGAACTTGTCGTTCAGGACTTTGGCGACCGGAGCAAGTGCGTTTGTGGTACACGAGGCATTGGAGACGATCGTATGGTCTGCAGACAATTTTTCGTGATTGACCCCCATGACGAACGTAGGGGTGTCGTCTTTAGCGGGAGCGGACATGACAACTTTCTTTGCTCCGGCAGCGATATGTTTTTGCGCGAGTTCGCGCGTGAGGAAGAGACCTGTCGATTCGATGACGATTTCGGCGCCGACTTCATTCCATTTCAGGTTGGCGGGATCTTTCTCGGCGGTAACGCGGATCTTTTTTCCGTTGACCACGAGGTGGCCGTCTTTTGCTTCGACGTCACCTTCGAACTTGCCGTGTGTTGAGTCGTATCTCAACATGTAGGCCATGTAGTCGACATCAACCAGGTCGTTGATACCGACGACTTCAATGTCCTTCCTGTTAAGAGCTGCTCGGAAGGCCAGGCGGCCGATCCGGCCGAATCCATTAATACCTATTTTCGTCATGATGCATTATTATTTAGGTCATTGATTTTCTACCGGTTGGCAGATGAGGCAGCAAAATTAGAAGTCCTCCTTTCTAAAACAACCACTATCCGAAAAGGGTTTGGAGAAAAGCCCATAACCGGGTTAAACGCAATGACCGTAAACGTTTGCTGTGACAAAAATCAGCGGGAAGGCGTCTCGTCGGAACGTTGGGTGGCGATCGACCACATGTTGCCTGCGAAATCTTTGAATGTTCCGCGGCGGTCAGGATCTCCGTCCCGTTCTTTCGGTTCTTCGATGACCTCACAACCTGCGTCTACCGCCTTTTGGAAGGTTGTATCGACGTCGGCGACATACACGTGGAGGACGATCGGAACAGCAGGGTACTTCTCATTTGCCGAGCCGAGCATGATGACCGAGTCATCTATCTTGAGTTCTGCGTGAACGATCTGGCCGTCCGGCATTTTGTATTCCCGAAGTTCGCGGGCGTTGAAAATTCGCTTCATCAGATCGATAAACCTGTCAGCTCCCTCTACGATGAAGTAGGGTGATACGGAACTATATCCTATGGGTTTAAATGGCTTGTTCATGCGATTCATACTGGATTGCTGATCAAATTTAACGACAGAAGCGAAACTGAAGCAGCAGGCACTTCGATATCATTCGAAGAAAGGGATGTCGGTGACGGCATACTTCTTCATTCCTTCCTCATTGATATCTACGCCAATGCCGGGTTTATCTGACACTGTCAGGTAACCGTCTTTGACAAATTCAGTGCCATCAAACTTCACGATCTCTTTGAACATGCGATCCTTGTGAAAATAGATCTGCCATTCCATAATCATGAAATTTGGAACAGAAGCGCATACATGAGCTGATGCCATTGCACCCAGGTAGGAAGCAACCATGTGCGGAGCAAATGGTACATAGTACAAATTTGCGAGATTGGCGATCCGTTGTCCCTCGCCCAGGCCACCTGCCTTCTGCAAGTCGGGCATGATGATATCCACCCCTGATTTCTCCAGTAGTGGCCTGAATCCATACGCGAGGTAGTGATTCTCACCTGCACAGATCGGTGTGCTCGTCGACCTTGTAATTTCTGCGTAGGCATCTGCGTTTTCGGCAGGAATGGGTTCTTCAAGCCACATCAGATTCAGAGGCTCAAGAACTTTGGCGACGCGAAGACCTGTGGGAACATCGTATCGCCCATGCATATCTGCGCAAATATCAATATTTTGTCCAACCGCTTCGCGTGCAGAAGCCATTTGATCGTACATGCGTTGTACTTCAGCGGGGCTTGCCGTCCAGTTCCATCGGTCATAGCGGTTGGGGTCATTGGCCTGGTCCAGATCAAACTTAACGGCACTGAATCCCATCGAAACAGCTTCTTTTGCCGCTTTGGCAAACTCCTCCGGTTTTGGTAGTTGACTTTGATAGAGGGCCGTATCCATGTAGACACGAATTCGATCCCGGAATTTCCCTCCGAGGAGTTGATATACCGGAACGTTCAATGCTTTCCCGGCCAAATCCCAAAGGGCAGTTTCAACTGCACTTAGCACAGCAACATAGATGCCTGACTGTGCTCCTCCGAAAAAGGCGGCCTTACGCATGAATTCGAAGAGTCGGTTTACATTCAAGGGACTTTGACCCTTCAGGAACCTTCCCATGCGCTGAACCAGATGATAGCTTCCAACTACCGCATCCACTCCTTCGCCGCACCCATAGATTCCCTGGTTGGTGTGGATTTTTACGAATAGGCCATTGCCATTTCGTATGAAAGCACATTTCACATCCGTGATCTTTAGATCCGACGGTGCTGAAAGCTTCGGATTATTTTCGATTGCAGTTTCATACTCTTTCCCGAATGATGCGAGAGGAGCCGAAGCTGCCGCAGCTGCAAGGGCGGCTCTTCGGAGGAAGTATCTTCTTGATGTTGACATGTCTTGTAATTAGTTTGATGTGTTGTTACCAGGTTCTTTCTTTCAAGAATTCCTGTATTTGCTCTTTGCCTACAGGTAAATCGTCTACGTGGTCGTTCAGCCATTTTGAGAAATCTTTCTCGATGTCGTCAGACCAGCGGGTATCAATCTGACCAGCTGTGTACTTTCCTTCACGGATACGCTGATGACCGAACAGATCTCGCAGCCGAACGATCTCCGATGTTTTTATAACGCGTTCTGCCAGATGCGGAGGAATGAAGACCACAACTCCCAATTTGCCCAGTACAACATCGCCTGGCATTACCGTCACGTTCCGGATGAGGGTAGGTTTGTTGATACCCATGATCATGGTGTTAATGTCCTTTCCAGGATTGTGATGCGATGGGTGGTAGCTCGAATAATAGGATGTGAACCCTCCAATCTCCCGCAGCCCTTCAAGGTCTCTGATGGCGCCATCGTAAACAATACCGTTACCGGTCCTTGCATAGATTGCATTGCCGAGATTGTCGCCGATGGTAGGACCGTTTAGTTTCGCGCCAAATTGATTGGCTACATATACGTCTCCTTTCGTCAGAAGATCAATTGGCCATGTATTTTGGCCGCGCTTTCCCTGATTCCTGCCGACAGAATCAATGACCCCCCACACATCCGGCCGACCCGGCATGAAGATGGCTGTCAATGCACGACCTACTAAAACGCTATCGGGATTTATTGTTTGCCATCCTTCGGCTATCTGGTACGAGTAGCCCGCGTTCTTCATCGTTGCCCACGCTTCCTCTATGCTGACGCCCTTCATCCTGTGCAGGATGTTGTCGGGCACTTTAGGGCGGCCATCGGAAAAGCGCTCGCCTTTCCATTTCGGAGTCAGGAATATCATTTCTTCTTTTGAAATATGTTGTGCATTACACGGTATTGCAGCTATCAAGAGCAGTACAACGGCGAGTAAATTTTTCTTTTTCATAGTAGTACTATTCAGTGTCTGAGTTCGGTAGTCTTCGATACCAGTACGACGCGAGCATGGAGCCCGTGATATTCATGAGAGGGCTGAATACCGCTGATGCAAGGCCGACAGTGGCTATCTTTCCCATCTCTTTTGCAATGCCGGAGGCAAGTCCTCCGTTTTGCATACCCACTTCAATAGCCATGGTCCGGCAATCACGTTCATTCATTCTGAAAAGGCGGGCAAACCAGTAACCAAGGGTATAGCCAAGAATGTTGTGTAGCGTCACAAGGAACACCAAAAGGACGCCAATATTCAGCAAGCTGTCTCTTCCGGCTGCGGTAACGAATGCAATCACTCCGGCGATCCCGATCATTGAGAAATAGGGCATCGCCTTGTCCAGCCACTGTATTTTTCCGTAGAACAATTTATTGAATAGCAGTCCTGCTCCAATTGGTACGATGATCATTTTGGAGATGTCCCACATCATCTTAAGGAGGTCGATTTCGACGAAAGTACCCGCGAGGAATTTCATCAGGAAGGGCGTAATAAAGGGAGCGACCAGTGTAGTGATGGAGGTTATGGTGACAGACAATGCAAGGTTGGCTTTGGCCAGATAGGTCATTACGTTAGACGCAAGCCCGCTTGGTACGCATCCGATAAGAATAATGCCAGCCGCGATTTCGGGTTCGAAGCCACTGAGATTGGCAAGTGTAAATCCTATCGATGGCATAATAACGAACTGTGCGATCACGCCGATTGCTACCGCCCTCGGCTGCTTTACGATTGCAACAAAGTCCTTTGTGCTCATGGAGGTTCCCATACCAAACATGATTATCTGGATCAGCGGCGTGATCAGGTTCAACAGCTTGAATCCTCCCAGTTCCGTCAGAGAAGCAGGATAGTACATTGCGACGGTAACTACAGCAAAGATCATTGTGGAGTAACTGAAGCCCTTGAGTTTTTCTGATCCCTGAAATGATATCCCCAATGCCGTGAAAAACAAGATAATTGCAGGGCCGGCGTTATTGACTCCAGCCCATAACGCGATGATCAGGGCGGCTATCAGAGCGAGTATCGCGATGATTATTGTGATTGTGTAGATCGGTTTTTGATTCATCGAGATGGCCTATCGCTTTTGCTGAAGGTTAGCTATTATTTCGAATTCATCTTCCAGTTTCGAACTTAGTCGTTCAAAGAACTCATAGTATTGAGCGTATATCTTGTGATCCTGATGCCGGGGATGAAATGTTTCATTAAAGGTCACGCTCTTCGCGGCTTCATTCAGGTCTTTATATATACCAATATCTGTAGCAGTTAGCAGGAACGCACCCAAGCCTGCGCTGTTCGCTTTATCAATGGTGCTGACAGGTTTGTTGAATATATCCGCGATTAATTGTGAACAGAACGGTATGGCAGCAAAACTGCCATTTACTGAAAGACTGGTAATAGATCTGTGTTCTTCCACCATTTTCCCGATACTATGGATTTCATATAATATGCCTTCAATGGTCGCACGTATGAAGTGTTTCCGTTCATGCTTGATATTGATACCGAAATACGAACCCCGTGCATTGGGGTTCCACAACGGAGCACGCTCTCCGAGCAAATAGGGAAGAAATAGTAACCCGTCTGACCCGACTACGACGCTGGAAGCTTCGTGGATCAGGCTTTCAATCGTGCGCTCCAGGTCAAAGGGACTGTTAAACTCACCGAATTGATTGGCGAACCATTCAAAGATCACACCGCCACTATTGGTCGGCCCGCCTGAGATATAGTGGTTTTCGGTGAGCAGGTAATTGAAGAAGCGCTGTCGTTCATCACGGAGCACCTGTTTGCCAACCACCCGTACGGCGCCACTGTCTTCGATGGTGATGGTGGCTTTGTCTTCGCTCCAGACTCCGGCACCTAACGTAGCCATACAACCGTCACTTGATCCTATCATTATCCGGGTGTTACTCGAAAGACCCAGCGAACTTTGATATTCCCGCCTGAGTTTGCCAGGTGGGGTAAAGACAGAGCACAGTGTTGGCAAGCGGTCGGGATTGATTCCCGCATAATCCAGTGCATTGGTTTCCCACTTGTGCGTGTGAATGTTTAGCAACCCTGTAGCGGAAGCGAGGCTATAATCGATGGCGTATTCACCCGTCAATTGTTGAATGATATAGCTCTTGAGGGTGAGAAACTTTTGCGCCTGTGAAAATCGCTGTGGGTCATTGGCTTTTAGCCACGCGATCTTCAGAAGGGGAGACATGGGGTGGATAGGGGTGCCGGTAGCTTCGTAAAGTACCTTGCCCAGGGAAGAATTCTTCAACTCCTGGGATTCTTTTTTTCCACGATTGTCGGCCCATGTAATGACCTTCCCCAGAGGATCTCCATGCGCATCAATGGCGAGCAGGCTATGCATGGAGGCGAGGAAGCAGATGGTTTGCACCTGATACTTTTGTGGATGTAGCTTTTCTGCAATAAGATTTTTGAGCACATACAGCATAGTAATAAGTATCTGCTCCGGATCCTGTTCGCTGTAGTCGGGTTCGCTATGGAACGTAGGATATGATGCTTTGGCGTAACTGATGATATTGCCCTTCAGGTCAAAGGCAAAAAGTCGCACGCCATTTGTTCCTAGTTCGATGGTTATGATGCATTCCATATCCTAAGTTTTTTAATCTCGTTTTCTGTATTCGCCGGGAGTGTACCCGGTTAACTTCTTGAATGTAGTTGAGAAGTGCTGAGAAGAGTAGAAGCCAGTATCTAATGCGATATCGGTTACTTTCATATTTTGTTTTTTGAGCAGCTTCATGGCTTCTGAAATTCTGATATTGATGAGGTAGTTAAGTGGTGAAAAGCCTGTATGGTTTTTAGCCTTCTCTGTAAACGCTGTTGTCCCGAGGCCGACCATGGCTGCCATTTCTTCGACTGTCCATTGATGAGCGAGGTTTTCCCGAAGGGCTTGTTCAAGTTTGATAATTGCTTGCGAGAAATCGCGCTGTCGGATATTCTGGAATGTCGATTGACGCGCAATGGAAATCATGAGTTCATCAATGAGTTGGTTCACCCGGGTGGTATATCCGATCTGCTGTTGAAAAAGTTCTGTTTGAATTAATTGGAGAATGGTGTTTACTGCCTTCATCTTCACTAGTACCGGAGTATGTCTTAGGTGAAGAATTCTGCCGATCGTCAGTCTCTCACTTTCGGATAGTCCGCTCCACTTTCCCAGCACCAACCGCATAGTAGATTCAATACGATCGACTTGTATATTGATCCAGGAGAGCGTTCCGATGTCCAGAAAATCATGCTTGCCTTGGAAGGACTGCCCGGGAAGGATGACGGCTACGTCTCCTGGATAGAGAATGTAGTGCTTGTTCTGTAGAACCCACTCGAACTTTCCTTCCAGTACATAGTAGATGCGTATGCACTCAGAAGTATGCAGGCAAAGGGATTTTAATTGAATGTTTGTGATCTTCCTGATTCCAAACTCGAGAACGTGAGGAAATCCCTGTAGTTCTTTTGAATGTGCATGGTGTAGGAAGAACTGATTCATGACAGGGTTGTGCAAGCACGGCTAGACCATTATGGAGCTCGGTTTGAGCAAATCTGGAGAAAAACAATTGTAACCGCAAGGTTACTCGTCATCATTTATATCGACATCGCAAACGAGTGTAAAAATCACCGATGTTAATTTTTGGAAGTTCTTGTGGCGGGATTTGGGAATCTTGCGCTGGTTGGAGGAGTAGTGGATTCGTTCGCAACCCTTCTGAAAATTGAGTTTGACCCTAAACTAACCCAAATAATATATGACAAAATGCTACCTGCTTATTCTGTCCGGCATACTGGCAACAGTGTGTTTTCATACGGAGGTCTTGGCGAGAGACTATCGTATGATCGGTTATGAGAAATTGCTCGATGCGCAACAACAAGTTCGCGGTAAAGTTACCGATGAGAACGGGATGGATTTTCCCGGCGTCAACGTCGTTGTTAAAGGAACTACGGCCGGGACCGTAACCGGTGCCGATGGATCGTACGCACTTGATGTCGCCAGTGGAGCCAGTACGCTTGTGTTCTCCTTTGTTGGTTACACCACCACGGAAGTGGAGATCAGTGGTCAGACGGTCATCAATACGACACTGGCCCCCGACGTCAGTTCATTGGAGGAGGTTATAGTAACGGCACTGGGTGTGCGGAAGGAATCCAAAAAGCTTGGATACTCAGCGACTGCTGTGAACACGGATGAATTGGTTAGTCAGCGTACCACCAATGTCATGGAGTCACTTGTTGGCAAAGTAGCCGGACTAAGCATATCTCCTCCCTCGGCAGGAGCCGGTTCGAGTACGCAGATACGACTCCGCGGTCAGGCGTCTTTTGCTGGAGGTAATAATTCGCCGTTGTTTGTAATCAATGGTTTGCCGATGAACCAGGACGCCAGAGGTACTAATGGTGCCGGAGCGGTGGCACAACGCGACCGTGGTGATAACCTGCAAAATATAAATCCGGATGATATTGAAAGCATGACTGTGCTAAAGGGGGCGACGGCTGCGGCCATTTATGGTGCGCGCGCTGCTAATGGGGCAATTATCATTACCACGAAATCGGGTCAGAAAGATAGAGGGCTTGGAGTAGAGATTACCTCGAGTTTCACCGCATCTCAGGCAATCAACTTTTTGGATGAGATTATTCAGACTGAGTATGGAATGGGAAGGTTTGGCGAGAAGCCAACTACTCAGGGTATCGCGCAGGATCATGGGCACTTCTCGTGGGGTGCGAGACTGGATGGTCAGCCAACCATGAACTTCGATGGTGTGATGAGGCCTTACTCGGCAAATCCGAACAACCTGTTCGACTTCTTGCGGACCGGAACCAATTTCACCAACACAATTGGTTTATCCGGTGGCGGTGCTAATGGCAGTTTCAGAGTCTCATTCTCGAATGCCGATAGCAAGGGTATTGTGCCTAATAATGAATATAAGAAGCGAATTTTCAACTTGGGAATGAATCAGAATATCACGCCCAAGCTAAAGTTGTCGATGAATATCAACTATGCAAACGAAGAGAATATTAACCCTCCGGCAATTGGAACGCAGGGTGAAGGTGTTGTGAATTTTTTTACCCGGGTTGCAAGCTCAACACCGCTCGAGGCCTACCGGGAAAGCGCAATTGATCCCGCCACTGGTGCGGAATACAAGACAAGCGGATTCCTGGGTACCGTTAACAATCCCTACTATCCTATTCAACGTGGCCAGTTCTTCAATGATGATAGAAACCGCCTTCTCGGTACTGCTACATTGAGGTATAACCTGACCGACTGGCTGTATATACAGGGCCGGTATAATTATGATTACTCGACCAACTTTATGGAGTGGAATGCGTTGAATGGAACCGGCGCGACCGTTTTGCTGGACGGGAATACCGGGTTTTACCGGGGTCGCTATGACATTGAACAGGGTGAATCAAGAGACGTTAATGCCGACTTTTTGTTTGGAGGTAATAAGGAGTTTGGGAAGTTGTCGATTGATGCCAGTGTCGGTGGTAATACATGGCGCTCGCAATGGCATAGGAATTCCCAGTTTTCAAGACTCTTTGTTGTGCCGAACCTTTACTCTATCAAGAATGGTACAGCCTGGGGTACTGACGATGCCGGCTTCCAGCCATATTTGTTCAGCAAGAGCAGGATCAATTCGTTGTACGGCTGGGCCGAGTTTGGATATAACGGCATGCTTTACCTGAATTTTACAGGCAGGCAGGATTGGTTCTCCGTATTGAATCCTGATATGAACAGCATCTTCTATCCATCTGTATCAGGAAGCTTCATCTTCTCCGAGGTGATGACTGATCAGAACTGGCTTTCTTACGGTAAGCTTCGCGTCTCATGGGCGCAGGTAGGGTCCGCTAATAGTGTAGATCCCTATGCTGGGCTTTTGACCTATGCTATCAATCCTCAGTTTAACGGTCAGACAACGGCGGGAGTAAGTGGAGAATTTGCTCCGAATCCTTTCCTGCAGCCGTTTTCCGTCACGGAAAAGGAAATCGGACTTGAATTGCGATTACTAGATAACAGGGTGTTAGTGGATGTTGCGGCTTTCGACAAGGTCACTACTGATCAGATCATGGACGTAGCTCTCTCCAACACCTCTGGCTACAACAGGTCCAAGCAGAATATCGGATCATTGAAAAATAGCGGTCTCGAAACGATGATTGAAGTTAATGCTGTAAAGAACAACAACTTCAGCTGGACGACATCCTGGAACAATACATACCTTGCGACCAAGGTCCTTGATGTAGGTAATGAGAGCGGAACGTTTATGCTCATTCGATTCAACGACACAGGGAACGAGTTCCTTGGTGAACTGCGATACACAGAAGGCATGGCGATGAACCAGTTGTACGTAAGATCGTACCGGAGAAACGCAAATGGTGAGATCGTCGTGAATGATGATGGCCGGTTACTGGCAACTAACGGTGATACCCCCGGTGCAGAAAAGACAAACGGGTTCCTGCCAATCGGAAGTTCAATCCCCAAATACATAGGTGGGTGGAATAACACCTTCACCTATAAAAACGTTACACTCGGTGTATTTATCGACTACAGGTTTGGCGGCATGGTTATGTCATCCACGCTTTTGAACCTGACAAGACAAGGTCACTCCACGCTTTCGTTGGAAGGGCGCAGACAAGGTGAAGAGGGTCTGGTGTTCCCGGCTGTTTATGAAAGTTCCGGGCTTCCCAATACTACCTCAGTTACTGATTTGCAAGGCTTCTACGCTGACTATCGCGGTCTTCAAATCGGAGATCCATTTGTGTTCAAATCAGATTTCATCAAACTGAGAAGCATCTCGCTTGGCTATAACCTTACTGGACTGGTTAGCAAGTCGCCGAGCCTGAGTTTCGTGAAAGGGCTGTCGTTGACTGCTGCCTGTAGGAATGTCGCGATTTTGCATAAGGATCTGCCTGGTCTTGATCCGGAATCGATGCAATCTTCCGGCGACACCCGGGCGGGTTACGAGAACTCAGCGTTGCCCACTAGCCGCAGTTACAACGTAAGCCTAAACATTAGATTCTAAGATTATGAAAACAGTAAAGCAATATATATTAACCGGAATAGTCTTGCTGTCGCTCGGGAGTTGCGATAAGGACTTCGTCGAGATCAACACGGATCCCTATGCAGTGACATCATCTGACCCTGCTCTTCTTTTTGCAGGAGCGCAGCGAACACCTCTTGGAAACTGGTCGGCAGAGCATACCATTGTGCAACACTTTGTATGCCCCTATAACGATGGCGCCACTCTGGGTTTCAATTTCAACGCAGATATTGACCTCAATTGCAGCACTAACTGGAATGCGGCGTATCCTGGACCTGTGAGAAATCTGACTCAGGCGTTGCGCTTGCTCGGGGATGACACAGACCGGGTAAACCTGCGCAGTATGATTCGGATCTGGAAAGCACAGACGTTCATGGGTCTTGTCGATACCTACGGGGATGTACCCTACTTTGAGGCTGGAAAGGCCGTTAGTGATGTTATATTTTTTCCGGAGTATGACGATGATGCTCTTATCTATGATGACCTGTATAAGGAGATCAAGGAATCCCTGGCGGCACTCAGTCCGTCGGGAGACTATGTGTCTGCTGACCTGTTCTACGGAGCAAACGCACATCCCTCTACCAGTACGTCGACCGCAGCAGACCAGGTAGCCAAATGGAAAAAGCTTGGTAATTCTCTGTTGCTGAGACTGGGGATGCGCTATACAAAACTTAACGCAGCAAAGGCTAAGAGCATTGTTGAAGAAGCATTTGCAGGGGGAGTAATGACCTCTAATGCAGATAACGCTTTTGTAAAATATGATGGCGCAACCTATGTGCACGAGGATAACAACGGGCTTCGGAATTTTTCACATTTTAACTATGCAGCTGAGCCTTTTGTTGATCAACTGAAATCAACCAACGATCCCCGGGCCCAGTATATGATTGCCACGTACGAGAATGCAGGTCAGATTGCCAATGACCCAAATCCGGATACGGATCTCGCGAATCAATTTGGGGCGCCTGTTGGGGTTACCAATAATATTATCAGCAGTGACCCTGCATATCGTGGAGTAAACCCGCTTGGCGGACTTAACTACTCTCAGATAAATATTCATTCGGTTGCAGCGCCCGATGCGCCGAGTTTCTATGTAACGTATGCTCAGACATCACTCCTGTTAGCGGAAGCAGCTCAAAGAACCTGGGTCTCCGGGACGGCAAGGAGCTATTACGAAAACGCAGTATTGGCTGACATGGCTGTGTATTCCCTGTATCCATCTACAGCCGTGATCTCTGGTGGAGATGCCCAGGCTTATCTGAACAATGCGAATGTCGATTTCACTTTGGCGACAAACGACGCGGAGGCATTTGACTTGATCAACACGCAGTACTGGCTGGTGAACTTCCGCAATGGAGTTGAGGCATTTGCCAATTTCAGAAGAAGTGGTCTTCCTGCACTGAGTCCCAATTTGGCCAATAGTAACCTGGGCGGCGGATTCGCAAGAAGGATGTCTTACCCCGATGTTGAGGGATCCACTAACAACGCTAACTATGTAGCATCATCTACGGCGATTGGAGGCGATAATCTGACGAGTAGGGTATTTTGGGATAATTGACAATTTGCCAAGGTCAGCTAGAGTAAGCAATTAGTTGATAATCTGACAGTTAAAAGTGATAATAGCGCAGCATGGTTGCAAGGCCATGCTGGGCGTTTGTCAGGACCTCTGTCCTGTCTATTTTTGCGCTGCTATTGCTTTTCGATTGGCCATGAGAAGCTGCTTGCGTAGGATGGAAGCAGTTTTCCTTTGTGAGTAAAGTCTTATTGGTGAAGCGAGTAGATAATTGGATCCAATGAAATAGTTAAAATAAATGGTTTAATGTAATACGAACATGGCGTACAGGAGCTCAGAGTGGTTTGGTAAGAAAGATAAAATGGGTTTTATCTATAGGAGTTGGATGAAGAACCAGGGTTTCCCGGAAGATTTATTTGATGGTCGACCAGTAATAGGTATTTGCAATACATGGTCTGAATTGACACCCTGCAACGCGCACTTGCGTGGCATAGCCGAGTCGGTCAAGCGGGGAGTTTTTGAGGCGGGCGGATTTCCGTTGGAGTTCCCTATCATGTCATTAGGGGAAACACTGATGAAACCGACAGCCATGTTGTTCAGGAACCTGGCGAGTATGGATGCTGAAGAGTCAATCCGCGGCAATCCGATTGATGGGGTAGTATTGCTTACTGGTTGTGATAAAACTACGCCTTCCACGCTGATGGGAGCATCCAGCGTAGACCTTCCTACGCTTGTCGTGCCAGGTGGGCCGATGTTGAATGGAAAGTACCAGGGCCAGGACATTGGCTCGGGTACTTCGGTCTGGAAACTGACGGATGATCTGAAAACGGCTAGGATCACGTATGACGAATACGCACATGCTGAGAGCTGTATGTCGCGCAGCCCGGGTCATTGTATGACCATGGGCACGGCGTCTACGATGGCGTGTATGGTAGAGGCCCTGGGAATGACCTTGCCGGAAGCCGCGGCCATACCAGCCGTTGATTCGCGGCGGAAAGTATTAGCACAACTTTCGGGAAGAAGGATTGTGGAAATGGTGAAAGAGGATTTGAAGATCTCAAAGATCCTTACGCGCAAGGCTTTCGAGAATGCTATCAAAGTAAACGCAGCTATCGGAGGCTCTTCTAACGCGCTGATCCATCTTACGGCTATCGCTGGCAGGGTTGGTGTCGAACTGGATCTGGAAGATTTTGACAGACTTGGCAGTAAGATACCGCTGTTGCTAAATCTCATGCCGTCGGGTAAGTTCCTGATGGAGGACTTTTACTACGCGGGAGGACTGCCCGTAGTGATCAGTCAACTGAAGGACCAACTTCATATGGATGTGCTTACCGTGAACGGAAAAACACATGCTGAAAATGCACAAGGCAGGGCCACGTGTTACAATAGCGAAGTTATTGCCGATTACAAAAGTCCGTTTATTCCCGAGGCAGGGATAACTGTGCTGAAAGGAAATCTTGCGCTCAATGGTGCAGTGATCAAGCCCTCGGCCGCAACGCCGACTCTGATGAAGCATAAAGGTCGGGCAGTCGTGTTTGAAAACATAGAGGATTATCATCAACGTGTGGACGATCCGGATCTCGATATTGATGAGTCGTGTGTGATGGTATTGAAGATGGTCGGCCCGGTAGGTTATCCAGGTATGCCCGAGGTAGGTAATATGGTATTGCCTAAGAAACTCCTGGACAAAGGTGTAACCGATATGGTTCGTATTTCCGATGGACGGATGAGCGGTACTGCCTACGGGACCGTCGTATTGCACGTATCTCCTGAGTCGGCTGTTGGCGGCAATCTTGCTTTGGTTCGCGATGGTGATATGATCGAACTGGATGTCGAAGCGAAACGGATCCATCTCGATGTTTCCGAAGAAGAACTTGGAAGACGGAGGCAGAACTGGAAGCAGGCTGAACCGGTAGTAGATCGGGGCTATGTAAACCTATATGTAAAACACGTACAACAATCAGACAGAGGCGCTGACCTTGATTTCCTGGTTGGTAAGTCCGGGTCGAAAGTAACACGCGATTCTCATTGATTGCATCCGGGACTACCGAAGGAACATATGTGAGCAAGCAGCTAAGTGCCGGCATCGGATCGAGTATGACCATTGGAGATATTTTGCAAATGAAAATGATAGCTAGGTCCTGGATTTATTTGTCATTTATTGCACTGTTTATTCTGGTGTTTGATACACCTGATGCAATGTGCCAGCCGCCAAGAGGACCCTTTATCGTATCTCCTGAAGTGAATCCTGATGGGACAGTTACGTTCCGGTACCTGGCGCCCATGGCCAGAATGGTGAAGCTAAGTGGCCAGTTTCAACAAGGCCAGGTGGAGATGACGAAAGATTCCATCGGTGTTTGGAGTATTACCATCGGCCCGGTCAAACCAGACATCTATCCGTATAGCTTTCATGTCGACGGAGTTACCGTGATGGATCCTGCGAATGTTTCCTTTTTTCCGAATGAAAGATTCAAGGCAAGTCTCGTGGACGTTCCGGGAAGTACGCCCCTTGTTCATTCCGTCCGCGATGTGCCGCACGGCGCCGTGACGTATGAGTATTATCCTTCACTGAAGGGTAGTACAGGTTCGTTGGTCGTCTATACGCCGCCGGGTTATAATAAGAGCACATCAGCAGAGTATCCTGTGTTTTACCTCATCAGTGGCACAACGGATACCGAGGAGACATTCTTCAAGGTGGGCCGGGTGAACTTCATATTGGATAATCTGATCGCGGAGGGAAAGGTAAAACCTATGATCGTTGTGTTTCCTTATGGAAATCCCATAGCCAGAATTGCGGAGCAGCGCGGAATGCCTAAGCCTGCGGATTTGATGTCGCGCGAGGGTGATGACGCAATAAGGAGGGCACGGCTTTTTGAAGACGATCTGATGAACCACGTCATTCCGTATATTGAGAAGAGCTATCGGACGATCAGTGACAGGAATAGTCGCGCTATTGGTGGGTTTTCGCGTGGGGGCGGGCAAACGCTACGTGCAGGCTTTGGCAATCTCGACAAGTTTGCCTGGATATGTTCATATAGCGCTGGCCTGTCGCCTGCTGAGATGGAGTCGCGTTATCCGCATATCGGTGGAGACTCCAAATCAACCAATGCACAGTTGCGCTTACTTTGGGTGAGTGTAGGATCCGACGATTTTCTGTACAGGCAGAATATTGAGTTCATGGACTACCTCAAATCAAGGGATGTGAATTATCGGAGCCGGATTACGCCTGGAGGGCATACCTGGATGAATGTGAGAACCTACGTGGCGGAAACAGTTCAACTGCTTTTTAAATGAAGTTGCGATTGCTTATTCTGATTGTGTTGCTGGGAATGTCTCTTGTACCGGGGGCGATGACGTCCTATGCACAGGAGGCCGCGCGAATTCGCGTTCTTATTGTGGATGGATTCAGCAACCATGATTGGAAACAGACCACCGATGTGACGCGCTGGATTCTCGAGAAAAGCGGACGGTTCGAGGTAGATGTTTCGACTATTCCTGCCGACAGCGCGGGCAGAAGTGCATGGCGCACAGACTTTGGCGGCTACGCGGCGATCATTCAGAACACTAATAATGTATGGGCCACGAATACTCGCTGGCCGAGGGAGATGGAGATAGCGTTGGAGAGATACGTGGCGAACGGTGGTGGTTTATACATTCTGCACTCCGCTAACAATGCATTCCCACACTGGAAAGAGTATGATAAGATGATCGGCCTTGGTTGGCGATCGAAGTCAACCGGTTACGCGCTGGAGGTTGATGAGAAGAATGACATTGTGCGATATGCGCCTGGCGAAGGGGAAAACACCGGTCATGGAGAGAGGTTTAATGCCTTGATTCAGGTACTGAACAGACATCCGATCAATAGCGGCTTTCCGGACGCGTGGCAAACTGTGAACACCGAGGTCTATTATTTTCCCCGCGGCGTAGCGGAGAATCTTACGGTGCTGTCCTATGCTTACGACAGTACCAGTACACGTCGGATGTGGCCAGTAGAGTGGGTTGTAAACTATGGAAAGGGTCGCATCTATAATTCGAGTCTTGGACACTTATGGAAAGGTGAAGTGTATCCCGAAGCCTATCGTTGTGCAGGGTATCAGACGACTGTGATACGAGCAGCCGAGTGGCTGGCGACAGGCAACGTATCGTATCCGGTACCGGCTGATTTTCCTACGAGAAGTAAGCCTCGGCTGCGAAATGAGTCTGATTTCCGACAGCCACGGCCCCCTGCCATCAATTCACCAGAGATCCATACTGACAACCGTATAACATTCCGGTATTTTTCAAGGACTGCCAGCCGTGTCACTCTTTCCGGTGAATTTTTGAAGGGACATGTGCCGATGAAAAGAGATGCCGCCGGGATCTGGAGTGTCACTGTAGATCCGGTGATACCGGATATCTATCCGTACAGCTTCAGGGTAGACAGTGTTCAGATCGCTGACCCCAATAACACGTACGTTTTTGCAAACGAAAGGTTCAAACGAAGTATCGTAGACGTACCAGGAAACACACCGTTGGTTCATTCGATGCAAGACGTTCCGCATGGAAAGGTCTCTTACTATTACTACAAGTCAGGTACCCTGGGCACCATACGTCCGTTGCTGGTCTATACACCTCCGGGCTATAACCCTCAGGGAAAGGAAAAATATCCGGTTCTCTATTTGATACATGGAGGGTCCGACACAGAAGAGACCTGGACAAAAGTTGGAAGAGTAAATTTTATCATTGACAATCTGATCGCGCAAGGAAAGGCGAAGCCGATGATAATTGTTATGCCGTATGGGAATGTGAGGCCGAACCTAATGGCGGATTTTACAGTGGATGTAATCAATGATATCATCCCTTTTGTGGAGACAAACTTTTCGGTGATCACAAAAAGTATGGGGCGAGCGGTTGCCGGTTTCTCGGTCGGAGGGGGACAAGCTCTCAATATTGGACTGACCAATACTGACAAGTTTGCCTACGTGTGCTCGTATGCTCCCTATACGGGGACAGAGGAATTCAGGAAAAATTTTACGAACTGGACACCAAATGCTTCTGCGTTGAATAGACAGCTGAAGTTGTTTACAATCAGTGTTGGTACGGACGATTTTCTGTATGAAAGCGTGAAGCAGAACATTGCGATGTTTCAGCAAAAGAAGCTCAACGTTGAGCCGATAATCGTATCCGGTGGACATACGTGGATGAATTGCAGGCGCTTTCTGGCAACTTCATTGCAACAGCTGTTTGCGAAATAGCGCTGCGGCAGCACTCAAAGACGCCGGGTTCCATGCAGTGTCTTATATTTCGCAGGGAACAGCACACGAGTTTCAAACCTGGAGACGCAGTTTGCGTGAATTCGCTCCTTTGCTTTTCAAATAGTCTAAATCTCAATTTTTCGCAGAATGCACCAGGGGCTGTAAGGCATGCGGATTTGCTTTTTAACCCCCCCCACCAGAATAGCCACTTTATTATCTTATTTTTTTTACAAACCTGTACTTTATGTTAAAAAACAGTCAGTTTTTGACAAAAAACAGCAAACGTTTGCGAAATACTTGAAGCAATTTTAATGGCGTTTACGGCCACCAGTTATCTCAATCATTTGCGGCTTCATGCTGAACTGAGGTTTGGACCATTCGCCTGGGCAGGTTGCATCGGCGTTGGTTTGTCACTGAACTATCAATGTTGTTTCAGGCAAAGCCACTCAACCTTATACAAAGCATATGAGTTTGAATCTAAAGTTTGGTGTAAGTACTTGGTTGTGGACTTCACCTTTCACGACCGAAACCATCGGCTTGTTTCCGAAGATAAAGGCAATGGGTTTTGATACTGTCGAGATTCCTGTGGAGTATCCCGAGAGGATTGATGCAAAAAAGGTAAGAGACGCGCTAACTCAAAACGGGCTGGAGGCTATCGTATGCGGAGTCTTTGATCCTGCACGCGATTTGACGAACGATGACCTGCGTGTTCAGGGGAATTGCTTCGAATACATCCTACAATGCCTTGATTTCTGTAACACCTTAGGAGCAAATTTTTTTGGAGGCCCGATGTATTCCGCAGCCGGGAAAGCCAGAATGATTTCGCCGGATCAGAGAGAGAAGGAATGGGACAGGGCAGTTGCCAACCTTCACAAAGTATGCAAGCTGGCACAGGAGCGTGGTCTTGACATAGCCCTCGAACCATTGAATCGGTTTGAATCGGATATGATCAATACAGCCGAAGATGTATTGCGCCTGGTCAACGACGTCAATCATCTTGCTGCCAAAGTTATGCTGGATGCGTTTCACATGACCATTGAAGAGCGCAACATTGAATTGGCGATTACGTCGGTTGGCGGAAGGCTCATTCACCTGCAGGTCGCAGAAAACCACAGAGGTACTCCAGGCACCGGTCAGATTGCCTGGGACTCGTTCCGGCAAGGATTGACGAATGTCAATTACGACGGAGTAATATCAATTGAAAGTGTTACACCGGATGCAGAAGAGTTGGCTGGTGCTGTTCGTATGTGGAAAAATCTGGCGCCATCGCAGGATGGGATAGCGGAGGAAGGGATCCGGTTTTTGAAGAAGGTATTGGATGATTGAGCACTCGTTTAGAGTCGAACTGGAATATCCAGCTTATCCAGAACTTGCCCGGTGAGGGTACTTTTGCCACTTGCGAGGTCTCGGTCAGAACCTACAGCGTATTTGGTCTACACCGCTCCCGCTCTCCAGTTTTATGGAGATTTCCTGAAGCAGATTTCCTGCGTCGATCGCTTCAGGGTCTGCTTTATCAGTAGTCCTAGCGGACAGATTGTCGAACCCCATAAAGGAGTTATACGCTGCAAGTCAGCAAGCTATGACTGGTAGCACCGGGGGTCGGACGGAGTTCGATCATTCCCGTCAGGTCGAAAAAAGAGAAGCAAAGGCTTGTGAAGTTCCCGTCTGTTTTGCGCCGCACCCTTAATTTTAGCAGATGGCTTTAGGCGCTCTTCCCGTTAACTGTCAGATCAAGTCTTAGACAACACGAGGAAACAGTGCCGTGGCAAACCTCGACCCTGACCTAGCTCTTATTATCATTAAGGCAATTCCTACGGTGTGGAAAATGTAACGCGAAGATGACGGGATACCTTGTAAAAAAGAAACGCTTGTTCAGGTTTTCCCTCTAAAGCAGACCTCCTTCGTCGGTCGCTTCAGGACGGTAAAGCGACAAAGCCAGCGCTAGCTGGCTTTGTCTGCTTTATCGGTAGTCCGTACGGGAATCGAACCCGTGTTACCAGAATGAAAATCTGGTGTCCTAACCCCTAGACGAACGGACCGTCTCAAAACGAGGTGCAAATATAGACCCACAAAACGTATTTACAAATACGCCTCATTACATTTTTTGGAAATCACCGGCAGTATCAATCGCTGCTTTATTTTTCCTAAATTGTACGTCGAGCAACAAATCCAGTTATGAAAAGATATTCCGTTCTTCTGATTCTTCTGTTTTCGGTTTCTGCGCTCTCCGCGCAGGTTCGCCTGCCGAAAATATTCGGTGACCACATGGTGCTTCAACGCGATCAACCTATCCAGGTGTGGGGTTGGAGTAGCCCGGGCGAGCGCGTGGCGGTACAACTCGACAAACAATCAAAACGGGTAAAGGCCGACAAGAACGGGAAGTGGAGAGTGGAACTCGCGGCGCTGCCGGCCGGGGGGCCATTTCAACTCGTAGTCAAAGGCAAGAATACCCTTGCGCTCAACGACGTGCTGATCGGCGAGGTCTGGATCTGTTCCGGCCAGTCTAATATGGAGTGGTCGGTTGAAAGAAGTGATAACCCGGAAAAAGAGATCGCAGCGGCTAACTATCCGCTGATCCGTCACATTAAAGTCCCGAGATCGGTTGCCGGTGCGCCAATGGACGACATTGAAGACGCTTCATGGCAACTGTGTACTCCCGAAACAGTCGCGAGCTTCACGGCGGTGGGCTATTATTTCGCGCGCGAGTTAGCCGGAGAAGTTGGTGTGCCCGTGGGGTTGATCAATACGTCCTGGGGTGGCACACATGTGGAAACCTGGACCAGCCGGGAGGCATTCCAGTCCAGCGAGGAGTTCCGGCCAATGATCGCGTCGGTCGGAAAGATCGACCTCGACTCAGTACGCCGTAGTAACGAAAAAGGAAACGTATCACCAAACGTATTTCCCACGTTGTTGTACAACGCCATGATCAACCCGCTTATTCCGATTGCTTTCCGCGGTGCAATCTGGTATCAGGGTGAATCAAACGCTGGAAGGGCGTACCAATACGGCAAGGCTTTTCCGTTGATGATCAAAGACTGGCGCCAGCGCTGGGGGCGTGATTTCCCGTTCTATTTTGTTCAGTTGGCGAGTTTTAACGCAGCGAACGGAAACAGTAGCAATGGAAGCACGTGGGCTGAGCTTCGCGAAGCACAGACCCTGACGCTGACGTTGCCGAATACCGGTATGGCTGTGACGACTGATATCGGTGACCCTAAGGACATCCATCCGCGAAACAAGCAGGACGTCGGGCGCCGGCTCGCAGCCCTGGCGTTACACGACATCTACGGCAAGAATATCATTTCCGGAGGCCCGGTCTATCAGGCGATGAGGAAAGATGGGAATAAGATCATCCTCTCCTTTACAGACGTAGGCAAGGGGCTGATGGTGAAAGACAAGTATGGCTACCTGAAGGGATTTGAGGTCGCTGGAGCCGACCGGAAATTTCACTATGCTCAGGCACGTCTCGAAGGAAACAATGTTGTTGTATATCACCAGGATGTTACTGACCCGGTTGCGGTGAGGTTCGGGTGGTCCGACGATGCGGGTGACTGCAATCTCTACAACAAAGAGGGGTTCCCTGCCGGACCTTTCCGCACGGACAATTGGAAAGGAGTTACGGAGGAGTCTAAATTCACTCCTCGGAAATAAGAATAGATCCTGGACTACTGAATACTAATGGCATTCTCGTAGCGCGTACAGTCGAGTGTCATATCGAGGTTTTCAGAAGGGTGCTTGAAGTTTCCTTTTCGGTAGGGTGATGCGGGATCCTGGTAGATGTTGAGCATGAACTCCTCCCATATGGGACGGGCAGTCTTTCCGCCGGCACCGAATACCCATGACGGGAAATGGATGGAGGGTTCATCACCTCCGACCCAGACACCCGTCACGAGATCATGCGTGATTCCGACATACCACCCGTCCGAGGCCTTATCAGTTGTGCCGGTTTTTCCTCCTACTTCATTGTCTTGTTTGAGGAACGGATGGATGGCCGACGACGTGCCGCCAGGTTCCTCTACGCCTCCGCGCAGCATGTACACCATCTTGTAAGCGGTGCCTTCATCCGTCACCTGCCGACTCTGCGGGATGAACGCCTCAATGACATTCCCATTTTTATCTTCGATTCGTGTAATGGTATGAGGTGCAGTGTATATCCCCAGGCTTACAAAACTCGAATAGGCGGCGACGAGGTCGAGCAACCGGACATCGCTCGTTCCCAGGGCGAGTGATGGTACGGGGTCAAGCGCCGTTGTAATTCCCATCCGGTGCGCAAACTCGACAACATTCTCCGGTAATACGAGTTGGATCAGTTGAACACTGACGGTGTTTTTCGAAAGCGCAAGTCCGCGTCGCAAGGTCATGAGATCGCCACGGCCTTTGTCGCCTTCAGAGTTACGTACTTCCCACGTTGTGCCATTGGGGAGTTTGATACTTGGAGAGAGGTCGTATAAGCGGTGGCACGGCGAGTATCCCGCTTCTATTGCTTTACCGTAGATAAAGGGTTTGAATGTCGACCCCGGTTGACGCGCACCCTGGCGGACGTGATCGAACTTGAAATACTTGTGATCGGTGCCGCCAACCCATGCTTTCACTTCGCCAGTGTGTGGATTCATCGCGACCAAACCCGCTTGAAGGAATCGGTTGTAGTAACGGAGCGAATCCATGTAACTGAATAGCGTATCAATTTCCCCGTTCCAGCTGAAGACTTTCATGCGCCTCTTTTTGTTCAGCGCGATCTCGATTGAGTCGGGGTGATCTTGAAACCTGTCGACCAGTTGTTTATAGATCGGAAGCCGACTCATTTTTTTCTCCACGAACCCTTCGATCTCATAGCCACCTTCGTCCACCCAGGGTTCTCTTCCTCTGAGGTTCCATTGCTTATCAAAGTCGGTCTGAAGCGATGCCATGCGTTGTACCATTGCCTTCTCCGCTTTTTCCTGCAGCTTGCTGTCGATCGTTGTATAGATTTTTAAACCGGACTCATACAGGTTGTATCCGTTGTTGCGACACCACTCGAGCAATCGAGGACGGATCACCGTTCGGAAGTACGGCGCTAACCCATCGTTTTGGTTTTCGACGTTGTAGTCAAGCACGATCGGAGATGCCTTTAGGGAGTCGAATGCCTGGATCGATCGGACATAGCCATGCTTGTGAAGCTTGTACAACACCTGGTTTCTTTTCCTGAGCGCATTGTCCGGCCGGCTGAATGGATTGAACACTGTCGGATTCTGAAGCAGGCCGACCAGCACCGCAGATTCTTGTACGCTCAGGCGTGAGGGCGGTTTATTGAAATAGGTCTGAGACGCTACCTTTATTCCCCATGCGTTGCTTCCGAAAAAGCTGGTGTTGAGGTACATCGTGATGATTTCCTCCTTGGTGAAATTTCGTTCCAGGTGGATTGAGATGATCCATTCTTTCGTCTTCTGAATCACACGGCGTACTAGCGGGCTGAGCGTTGCGAACTTGCCGTCAAGCTCCGGATCAAGTGTATACAGGTTCTTCGCCAACTGTTGCGTAATGGTACTTCCACCCCCCGCATTGCGGAAGGTCAAGATGCCCCATAGCACGCGAGGATAGGCCAGGAAGTCCATTCCGGCGTGTTCGTAAAAGCGGTGATCTTCCGAAAGTACAAGAGCTTTGATGAGAAAGGGTGATAGTTCTTCGTAGTCGGCGTGACTGCGATTGCTCATGTACAGGAAATACCGGCCCAGTGAGACGCCGTCGGAGGAAATAAGTTCGGAAGACAGGTCATTTTTTGGATTCTCAACCGCGGCGTAGTTGGGCATGCCGCCGAATAGTCCGAAGAGGTCGATCCTGACTAAGTAGACGTATAATATCGGAAGGGTCACGGTCAAGGCGAACAGAATCCAGACCGTCTTTTTTAATTTTCCGACGCGTAGGTTGGAGTGCGGGCGTCGGCCCCGTTTACTTCCTTCGGCAACGGTATTCATCAGGGCTAGCGTTGAGACTTTGATCGATCCATAGAATTTGGAGAAGTTCACCCGTACAGCGACACCGTTTATCACTACGAACTTGCCAACCTGTAAACTTATAGGGAAAAAAGTATTGAAAGTACTAAATTTCGAAAAATGCGCCGATTAGTCGATCACTCGCGTTTTTGAGTAGATGTTGTTAATACAATCAAGTCAAGTATATGTACATCAGAGTGAATCTGTCTGGCGTTATTTCGGCGCTTTCTTTGAAGTGGCAGTCGTTGCTTCGCTGCGGCGTTCCGGTTCTTTTGCTGATCCCGGGATTGTTGAGTGTTTCATGCACGGGAGATCGCGCGGAACTACCACCACCGAACATTCTGTGGCTTACGAGCGAAGATAATAGTCCGATGTTGGGCTGCTACGGTGACACCTTTGCAACGACACCAAATCTCGATGCACTTGCAGCGCGTGGGTTTCTTTATACACACGCGTATTCCAATGCCCCGGTTTGCGCCCCATCCCGAAATACGATTATTACGGGTGTCTATGCTAACTCGGGTGGACACGAGCATATGCGCAGTTTCTATAGAAAGTCGGATGATGTAAGGTTGTATCCTGAGTTCCTGCGAAAGGCAGGCTACTATTGTACGAACAATTCCAAGGAAGATTTTAACATAGATCCCACGCAGACGAAGGATGTCTGGGATGCCTTGGGAAGGGAGGCACACTATAAGAACCGACCTTCGGGCAAGCCCTTTTTTGCGATCTTTAACGCAACGATCTCGCACGAGAGTTCTATCCACAAGTCCATTCCGTCGGAGGAGTTACGGCATAAGCCCGAGGACGTTGTGTTGCCGCCGTATCATCCTGATACCGAAGAATTCCGACACGATTGGGCGCAGTATTACGACAAAGTCGAGGATATGGACACGTGGGTTGGTACAAAGCTCCGGGAACTTGAGGAACTAGGGGAGGCGGAGAACACCATTGTTTTTTATTACTCGGATCACGGTGGTATTCTGGGCAGGAGCAAACGGTTTGTGTACGAGTCGGGAACCCATGTGCCCTTTATCGTTCATATTCCGGAGAAGTATAAGCACTTATATCCTGTGAAGGAGCCTGGCTCCCGGGTCGATCGTCTTATCAGTCTGGTGGATCTGGGTCCGACGCTGATGAGCATCATCGGTGAATCTATTCCTTCGTTCTTTCAGGGTCAGGCATTTCTCGGTGAGCAAAAGAGCGACGATCCCGAATATGTGTTTATGTTTCGCGGTCGGATGGATGAACGCTATGATATGAGCAGGGCTGTCCGCGACCGCCGGTATCGTTATATCCGCAACTACATGCCGCATCGGGAGTATGCCCAATTCATTGACTACTTGTGGCGGGCGCCGTCGATGAGGTCATGGGAGGCAGCGTTTCGCGCGGGGGAGTGTAACGACGTGCAAAGCATTTTCTGGAACTCCAAACCTGCCGAGGAATTGTACGACACAGAAAATGACCCATGGGAAGTCAAGAATCTTGCCACCGATCCGAATTACAAGGAAGTGCTTGAACGGATGCGAAAAGCGAGTCGCGATTGGTCCCTGCGTATTCGTGATGTCGGATTCCTTGCTGAAGCAGAGGTGATTGAACGAGTTGGGGAAGGAGCGCCTTACGATTATATGCGCAACGCGGACGTCGATCTCGCCGGGTTGATCTCAGCAGCCGAAACGTGTTCGAGTCCATCCGATGTTGCTCAGATTGTTGAGTACCTGAGATCAGACGACTCGGGAATACGCTTCTGGGGAGCGACGGGGTTACTGGTCCTCGGAGAAAAGGCTCGCCCGGCAATGGCTGACTTGCGTAAAGCGTTGTACGATTCTGCTCCCGATGTTGCAGTCACCGCAGCAGAAGCCCTTTACCGACTTGGCGATAAGGCAGTTGCCAGGAAATCGATTTACGCTATCCTTCAGTCTCCCAATTCGTTTGCGCGAACACGAGCAATCAACACGATTGACATCCTCGACGAATCCACCCCGGAGGCGAAGGCAGCTGTGATCAGCATGGTGCGGGGGTTGAGTGAGCGAAGCAACCAGGATTACGATTGGCGTGCTGCGAGGTCATTGTTAACTAAATGGAAGATCGATCCGAAGGACGTTGGAATTGACTTTTCGTCAAATTAATATACAGTTCCTGTCCCAGTTACAGACAGACCTTTTTGACATCACTGTTTTTATTGTAATAGGAAGGTTTGCAACTGACACATTCCGACAGTATATTTCAAAAACCAAACCTTGCCAAACGTCTCATGCATGATACCCCTGACCATATCTGGAGCGCATTCAAGCGTGGTAGCCGGGAGGCTTATGAGAAAATTTACAGGGATAGTATTCGTGATCTGCTGAACTATGGATATAAGGTTACACCGGATCGTCGATTGATTGAAGACAGTATTCAGGATCTTTTTGTAGAGTTGTGGAATAGTCGTTCCAGCCTGAGCGAGACGACATCAGTTCGTTTTTACTTGTTTCGCGCGCTTCGCAACAAGATCACCCGCAACTTGCGTACCCATCCCAGTCATCTGTTCCATGATATTCAGGCAGCATTAATTGATCACACCGAGGGCTCACACGAAAATTTTTTGATCGGGATGGAAGTACAGTCCATG
This sequence comes from uncultured Roseivirgaceae bacterium, assembly GCA_964438975.1. Taxonomy (GTDB): domain Bacteria; phylum Bacteroidota; class Bacteroidia; order Cytophagales; family Cyclobacteriaceae; genus Chryseosolibacter. Next base: position 126,963 of record CAYTMU010000004.1, read on the forward strand.
CAAATGGCCAACCTCCGCGAGTTGATAGCTGCGCTTCCGGCGCGTCAGCAGGAGGCCATCAACCTTCGGTACTTCCAGAATTTTTCCAACGAGGAGATCGCTAGTATCATGGGGCTTAACTATCAGTCTGCCTGCAAGTGCATTTATGCCGCCCTGAAGAATCTTAAGCACAATCTGCAGATTTCCGTCACTTCCTGGTTTTTCGGAATATTTTTCTTCCAGTTCATGGGGTAAAACCCCGAGTTCCGTGCATTAGTATATGAGCACCGGTCTGTAAAGGGGTGTTCTCAGAGCATGGATTACAACCAATTCAGTATTGAAGATCTCGCCTCGGACGAGAGTTTTATTGCATGGGTCAAAGGCCGAAGCCTTGAATCGCAGCGATTTTGGGAGGACTTCATCTCGGTTCATCCGGAGATGCGAGTAAAGATCATGCAGGCCCGCACGCTCGTCCTGAACCTTCGCAATGCGCAGGAACGTCCTATTTCTGACGAGCAGGTTGAATATTTGTGGGACCGCATCGACGCCGGGACAGCTCGTATTTCGAATGAGAATCCCCGCCGTCGGAATTTTTTTCCTCGCTACGCATTAGCTGCCGCGCTTGGTTTTGTGGTTCTCGCGGGGTTTTGGTACTTCCAATTATATGAGCCATACAGTACTCAATCAGGTACTGTGGCAGTAAATGTGCCACCCGCATTTATAGAAGAGGTGAATACCTCGGGTAACGTGCTCCGCATTCACCTCAATGACGGAAGTATTGTTGCACTGGAGAACAACAGCAGACTCAGGTACAGGAAAGACTACATAAATGAATCCGTCCGCGACGTCTACTTGACCGGGGAAGCCTTCTTTGAAGTTGAACGAAATCCGATGAAGCCATTTCTGGTACATTCCAGTGATGTTGTAACACGGGTCCTGGGGACGAGTTTCCGGGTGACAGCCACTGAGGGGAACGAACGAGTCGTCGTGGCCGTGAAGACCGGGCGGGTATCGGTGTACAAAGCTGCGGAGAGTGAGGAAGAGGCACAGCGCAACGCAGTTATCGTGCTGCCGAATGAGGAGGTGACCTATCAACGCGAACTGGAATCATTTGGGAGGGCGTTGGTAAGCCAGCCAGAGGTCGTGAACAAATCAGTTGTATCCTCGGACTTTGACTTCGAGGATGCACCGATAGCCGACGTCTTCGATATACTCGAGCGTGCCTATCAGGTAGATATCATCTTTGACGAAGAGTTAATGAGTAATTGTTTTTTTACTGCGCCTTTGGGGTCTGAGCAACTCTTTGAGAAGCTCAAGATCATTTGCCGTGCGATCGGAGCCGAGTATGAGATTATCGATGCGAAAATCGTAATTACCAGCTCAGGTTGCAGAATGTGAGACTTTATAACACTTAAATGAATTCTATGAGATAAGATTACCGCCCACTCAAAAAAAGAAATCGGTGATGTTACGAGCACCACCGATCCTGCTTTCGCATCCCTTCGCGATGAGACCCACGGACATGAGGACATCGCGCCAGGGGTGTTTTGTAAGAGTTATTCACAAAACATTGCTAATTTATGAAAAAACAACGGACAATTGTCGGTTTGATTTTCCTTATTATGAGATTTTCAGTGCTGCATATGACATTGGCTATCCTGTTCTCAGGACTCGCTATTGCGTCCCCTGAAAAATCATTTGGACAAACCGTGCTTGACGAAGTAATCTCTATTCGAGTAGAGAATGAAAGGGTCAAATCCATCCTTGCGCAGATCGAAAAGTCGATTGAGACTAAATTTGCTTACAATCCACAATCGATTCCAGTGAATAAGAAGGTGTCTTTGTCGCTGGAGAACGAGAAACTGGCTGATGTACTAGACCGGCTGCTTTCTCCGTTTCGTGTTGAATTTGAAGTATCAGGCGACTTTATCATCCTGAGCAAGCGAACAGGGGAGTTATTCTCTCTGGAAGCTGAAGAGCCTGTCGCGATCCTGCCCATTACCGGTAGGGTGACAGACGAAAATGGCGAACCGCTGCCGGGCGTAAACGTCCTCATTAAAGGCACGACGATCGGAACGACCACTGACGCAGGTGGCCGGTATTCTCTTGAGGTACCGGATGTGTCTGCCGTGCTCGTATTCTCCTTTATCGGCTACACCGCCCAGGAAGTACCTGTTGGCAACCAGACCGTGATAGATCTCGCGATGGCGCCGGATATTCAAGCGCTTGAAGAGGTTGTGGTTGTTGGATATGGTACGATGAAGAAGAGTGACCTTACCGGCGCAGTCGGTTCGGTGAATTCCGAAGCAATTACCCGTACGAATCCTGTTCAGGCGGCGCGGGCGCTCCAGGGGCAAGTAGCCGGGGTGAACGTCAATAAGGTTAACTCACGTCCCGGGTCGGACTACAAGATTGACATCCGTGGTGTGCATTCGATCGACTTCAGCAGCGAACCGCTCGTCGTGATTGACGGGGTAATGGGTGGTCAGTTGAATACGTTGAATCCGAGTGACATCGAAAGCATAGATGTGTTGAAAGATGCATCTGCAACTGCGATCTACGGAGCTCGTGGTGCCAATGGTGTGATCATTGTTACTACGAAGCGAGGTAAGCCCGAAAAGACCCGTGTTACCTATGACGGTTATGTGGGTGTTAAGCTTCCGAACTTCTTGCCAGACATGATGACAGCGCAGCAATTTCACCGCGCGTACAATGACGTGATAGTCGCCGAGAACCCGTCCGCCAGTCCGCAATTCACATCGACCGAGTTGGCCAATGTGCAGGCAGGCAGGACGGTCGACTGGGTCGATCAAGTAACCGATCCCGCTCCTCAGACGAGTCACGTGATCGCGCTGTCCGGTGGTAACGACAACACAACGCATTATTTTTCGGCAGGTTATCTCAATGAGAGCGGTAACCTTCTCAACACAGGTTATAAGCGCTACAACCTGAAGGGAAGTATCGACAGCAAGTTGAGCGAGGTAGTCCGTGTTGGATTCAATACCTATTATACGAACAGCGTTCTCAACCTGGGGTCAAACGAGACACTGCGCGGCGCGTACCGTGTGCGTCCCACAGGATCCATCTACTTTGAAGATGTCGTTAACCCGGCTGAGACGAATGACCGGGACGTGCAAGGTTATTCTTTCTGGATGGGCATTAAAGACACACAGATTCAAAATCCCATCCTCGAGGTAGCTGCTGACAACTTTCAGGACGAGACCAAAGTGTCGAGTTTCCTTGGTAACGCCTTTGTTGAACTGACTCCGGTGAAAGGTCTCTCCGTCCGGTCCTCGTTTTCCGCGTCAGCGCTTAACAGCCGCCGGGGCGAGTACCGTGGAAAGGATTCCAAGGCCCGCCTGAACCGGTTGCCGATTGCGAACACGACGAATGATGTCAACGCCTCGTACACGTGGGATAATATTCTCACCTATAAACTCAAAACTACCGAGCACGAATTCAATATCACCGCAGGACAAAGTGCGTTCTATGAACGATTTGAGCAGTACAAAGTCGCGGTCGAAGATCTCCCGTATAATTCGGGATGGTATGCGTTGAACACTGCTCCGATCATCAATAGTGTTGAAAGTAAGCTTGTTGAACGATCGATTCTTTCCTATATGGGAAGAGTGAACTATATCTTCAAAGATAAATACCTGCTGACCCTGACCGGACGGTATGACGGTTCTTCGGTACTTGCCGAAGGGAATAAGTGGGCATTCTTCCCAAGTGCGGCGGTTGCGTGGAGGCTTAGTGATGAGGCATTCATCCGGGATTTGAACCTGTTCTCCGATCTCAAGCTTCGCGTGAGCTACGGACGGGTAGGAAATGATGTCGTTTCCCCGTACAGCACCCAGGCTTATCTCCGTCAGACTGAATATGAGTTCGATGGCAGCCCTGCCTTCGGATATGCACCCAACAATATCGGGAACGCAGATCTTCGGTGGGAGAACAGTGAAGAGGTTAACATCGGCTTCAATTTTGGCTTCCTGCACAACCGCATCTTGATCGACGCGGAGTATTACAACAAAGTTACGAATGACCTTATTCAAAGGGTTGCATTGCCGTCGTCAATGGGATTTGAAAACGTCACTGCCAATGTGGGTAAGTTGCTTAACCGAGGCGTCGAGATATCAGTCAATACCGTGAACATCGACAAAGGAAGCCTTCGCTGGACTTCAAATATCAACTTCTCTACTAACCACAACGAGATCCTTGAACTCTACGGTGGAACGATAACCCGCGACATTGCGAACAAATTATTTGTCGGAGAGTCGCTTCGAACCAACTATTACTACCAATTCGACGGCATTTGGCAGCTCGATGAAATAGAGGAAGCGAATAAGTACGGACAAGTTCCGGGTTCTGTCAAGGTGGTCGATCAGAATAATGATGGAAAAATATCTTCCGCTGCAGACGCCGACGACCGTGTTGTACTCGGGAGTGAGTTGCCTGACTGGTTGGGGGGTATCACCAATAATTTCTTCTACAAGAACTGGGACCTTTCGTTCTTCATCTATACCCGTCAGGGAGTTCAGTTCAGAAGTCAAATGCTGAGTGGAACTTTCGGACAGCTGAACAATTCACGGTATAACAGGTTGAACCTGAATTACTGGACCGAGAACAATCCGACGAACGACTATTTTGGTGTGTGGCAGGCTAATCCGCATCGGGAAGCGATTGAGTACAAGGATGCCAGTTTCTGGAGGATGCAGTACATCACGTTGGGATACACTCTTCCCACCAGGCTGCTTGAGCGTCTGAACATCAATACACTCCGATTCTACGTGAAGGCTGACAATCCATGGCTGTACACACCTGTGAAGTATGCGTGGATGGATCCGGAATTCAACTCTGGTACATACCAGGACGACGTTCCGTTCTCCACTGTGATGTTCGGTATCAACCTTTCTCTTTGATATGTTGAATCCAACTTTGAAAGAAATGAAGACTTTGAAAATATTTAAATACCTGCCAGTCGCGTTGAGCCTTCTTATCGCGGCCGGATGTGAGGATTTTCTACAGGAAGATTCTGTTACAGATGTTACGACTGATTCGTATGTAGTCAACGAATCGGGCCTTGAAGATCTCGTGAGGTCGTGTTATCCACTCTTGCGTGAGATTATTAGCGTGCAGAACAAGGAGAGTCTTGTTTTGCGTGGTACTGATATCTTTACTGGAGTCGGATGGCAGGATGCTGCGAGCCCGACCGGCTCGCCACTGGATATGTATGATGTCAGGCTGAACGCGTCGATGGGGGATCTGGCTACGATGTGGGATATCCTCTACCAGGAGGTTTCGCGGACGAATACCGTTCTCGGCCGCGCTGCGGACATCTCATTTGTTAATCCGACGTTGAAGGCTGCTCGTGTGGCGGAAGCCAAGTTCCTGCGCGCACTCAGCTACTTCTATCTCGTCCAGTTGTGGGGAGACGTCCCGATGCCGTTGACAGAGACGAAGAGTCCTAACAAGAATGTTGTCAGGGTTCCTGCAGCGGATGTGTATACGCAGATCATCAAAGATCTTGAGGAAGCGGAAGCGGACCTGCCTCCCACGGCTACCGATTATGGTCGTGCAACAAAGGGTGCGGCTCAGTTCCTGCTCGCACGCGTGTATCTTACCCGTGGATGGAACTACAATAATTCCCTGGGAGGAGGCAATGCGGACTTCAACACCGCTCTGTCATGGGCTGATAAGGTTATTGCTGCCTATCCGTTGGTTGACGAATACAAAAAGTTGTTCCCGATCCGCGACGAAAATCCGCTGAAGCAATACACCGGTGCTCAGAACGCAAGAAACAGCGAAGTAGTATTCGCGATACAATACGATGATGATCCACTGACACGCGGAAATGAAATTTCGAATGAACCTGGAAATGGCTACCATTCGCTTTTTGGTGGCGCTGCTGAGTCATTGCCGGGAAACAATGGCAGGACGAGTGATTATAATCGCCATCAGAACAAGGCGATCACGACCCCTGCCATGTACCGTCTATTCGATCCGGAGAATGATACGCGTTATCACCATAACTTCGTCGACGCCCAGTATGCGCTGAAAGATGCGCCGGGTTACAGCTACAGCTTGTCTGATCCCAATCTGAAAATCGACTACGTGAAAGGGGACACAGTCGCGTACTTTCCTCCATGGAATAAGGTCATTGCACCGGAAAAGATGGGGATTGATATGGGGGGTACAAAGAAATACACTGTCGTTACCATTGATCAGTTCGGTAAGAATCCGACCTCTCGCCTGAACGGAATGACGCCGTTGATGTTCAAGTTCTGGGAACCGAATATTCAGTATGGAGACGCGTATGGAACGTTTGACTATGCCCTGTTCAGGTCCGCGGAAGCCTATCTGATCGCTGCAGAAGCGATCGTAAAAGGTGCGACCGGTGGCGCGCTTGGTGGAGCTGATGTCTACTACAACACGGTGTTAGATCGCGCAGTTGGGGCTGGAGTCGATCCTGAATGCGCGGAGCATCCGGAGGACCTGTCTTCGATGGCGACGGTATCGTACCGCGCCACACCCGGTAACCTCACCGTTGATATGATCCTCGATGAGCGCGCGCGCGAACTGATGGGTGAGTTCTGCCGGTGGTTCGACTTGAAACGCACGGGAACGCTTATTGAACGCACTACTCGTATGAATCCGTGGACAGCGAAGACCGACAAGAGCCAGTTAAATGAACACCATCTGGTACGCCCGATTCCACAACATGAAATAGATCGCTCGTCGCCTGCGATTTCGCAGAACGACGACTATTAGAAATGTTTTTTGCCGGGAGGTGTTGTCACCTCCCGGCTTATCTATTCCTTCCATGTCTTTAGTCAAGAATTTGCTGGCGTTTCTTGTGGCGTGCTTTTGCCTTTCAACTGCCGCCAATGCGCAACGCCGTCTTGCTGCGGATGACGCCAAGAAGCAACTTGTTCCGAAACTCGTCGCTGTGAACGACGGTATTATCGACAGTGAAATACGTCGACAACTCATGAGCGATGTTCCTCAATACGCAGGAGCATTGCTGGATATGGATAGTGTGGTGTCACCGATTCAAACCGCACAATTTATCCAAACGCTGATGTGTGGCTACGTGTCGGAGACCTCTCGCTACTACAGATCTAAGGAGTTGCTGACGCGGATGACCAGGGCTGCGCTGGCTTTGGTTGATCTTCAGCACGAAGACGGAACGATCGATCTCGTAAGTACAAACTTCCATTCGACGCCCGATCTCGGATTCACGATCTTTCCAGTCGCTGTCGCGTACTCGATCATGCTGCAAAATCCTAAAACAGCATTCGGCGACCTTGGTGCGCCGTTGAAGCAGTATCTGACAAAGGCAGGAGACGCGCTTTCAGTCGGCGGGATTCATACCCCCAATCATCGCTGGGTGGTTTCGGCAGCGCTTGCATGGGTCAACAGTTTCTTTAAGCATCCGAAATATGAGGCCCGCATCGGCCAATGGCTTGCCGAGGGCGTGGATATCGACCACGACGGGCAGTACAACGAGCGCAGCACCTCTGTCTATACTC
>CAYTMU010000005.1:0-123032 GCA_964438975.1 uncultured Roseivirgaceae bacterium
TCGCGACCCTCACCTTGGCAAGGTGATGCTCTACCAACTGAGCTACTCCCGCTTGACCCAGCATTTCTGCCAGGGGACTGCAAATTTAACGACCAACTCTTAATATCCAACAACAGTCCAAAAAATTGCTGGACCGCGCAAGATCGCCCCTTTTTCTATTCACCCGACCTTCTCCAACTGCGCTTCCTGCCTCAGTTGCCGGGCGTGTTCCTTGTTCTTCGAATATTTGATGTGATTGGGTACTCCTTTCAGGTCCCAGATCAGTCCCACCGCGGACATAGCCTTGAGGATGTACCAGGTGATATCGATCTCCCACCAAAAGAAGCCCTGCCGGCTGGCGGTCTCGTAGTAATGATGGTTGTTATGCCAACCCTCTCCTAGCGTTATAAGTGCCAACCACAGGCTGTTTTTCGACTCTTCTCCGGTCTCATACCGCTGCTTCCCGAACTTGTGCATGATGGAGTTGATCGAGAAGGTACCGTGATACAAGATCACTGTACTCAGGAAGAACCCGACAAAAAGCGTTGACAAACCGTGATGTGTGAACATCAGTGATACGCTTCCGCCGTTTACATAAGCCCCCAGCGCGGTCACCGCAATAGCCAGCAGCACGGGTGGGACGAGGTGGTTCTTGTTGAGCCACACCAGTTCGGGATACTTTGCAAAATCGCCGATAGTCTTGTAATCGGTCTTCTTGAAATCAGGACCGACAATCCACCCTACATGCGAATACCAGAATCCATAGATCTTCATTGAGTGCGGATCCGCGGGTGTATCGCTGTGGCGGTGGTGGTGGCGGTGATGCGCAGCCCACCACAATGCGCCCTTCTGCGCGGATGTCTGCGCCATAAATGCGATGATGAACTGGAAGAAACGCGACGTCTTGTACGACTTATGGGCAAAGTAGCGATGGTAGCCCCCGGTAACCCAAAACATTCGCGAGACATACAGAACCGCACAGACAATCCAGTCGAACATCGTAGCGCCGGTCCACAGTGCAGCGAGCGGCACCAGATGCACAGCAGCAAAAGCGATTTCCTGCTTGAGGATCGGCTTACTGCGCACCTCGGGTGTTATTGTACCTTGATTCATCCCTCAAAAACCATTAATGTCCAAACCAGGTTCAGCGATTACCGTAAAGTTCGCGGTAATTTTGACAAATCCACCTCCAAAAAAGTCTTTTTTCCGAACGGAAATCCAGAGGATATCAGTCGCCACTCACGAGCACCCGGATAGTTAGCGGTTCCCCGAGTTGGGATGAAAAGACGCTGATCAGATAAACGCCTGACCCTTGCCCGGCAAAACTGAGTGTGATCGATTGTTCCTCGGGCGTCATCGGCAGCATGACTTCGCGGCCGACGACATCCAGGACACGCACGTACACTGACCGCATATCTACCATCTCGCGATGGCGGATGCGCAGCATCATCGCGCCGGCTCCAGTCACGGGGTTCGGTGTCGCGATCAACTGGGTTCCCCCGACCGTATTATCCACCCGGATCACATCGGAGTAGCTATACGCGCCGTCGTAGTCGACTTGCCGGAGTCGGTAATAAAGAATACCGATGGGCGGAAGTTGGTCGATAAACTCATACGACACGGGCATCGATGTTGTGCCCGAACCTTCCACGTCACCGACGACGCGGAAGTTCTTTCCATCGGTCGACCGTTCAACCGAAAAGAAATGGTTGTTGGTCTCTGTTTGTGTCGTCCACGACACACGCGCATTGCCATCTTCCATCTGACCCGTCAGTGAGGTCAACTCGATTGGCAGAGGTGTCTGGATGATGTTGGCTGTGCCGATGGTAAAGCGCCTGTTATTTGCCAGGTCTCCACCAGGAACCCGAAACATATACAATCCGCACCCGATACTCGAAGACGTAACTGGGAGCTGGATTGTGCCGGGTTCACCAAAGATTCCGTCATTGTCATGATCAATTAACAGGCGAAGGTCAGCCGGTGTTATGGGCCCCTGACCGCTCAAGTCGAACTCGAGGTCGATATCACCTACGTTTACCGCACTCCCGCTCACGTTCACTTCGCTCACCCTCCATATGCGCGAGAGTTTTCCCTCGATCCCCGGTGGCAGGTCGGTCGTGCTGGTGACGCCAAGCGAGCCGTTGTTATGCCCCCAGATCAGAAATTCATTGTCGCCTAGATTAGACGGGTTTGAAACCGTTACAATTCCGCCTCGCGCAGCGGCATGAATGTTCGTACTGTTCACTCTGCCGATGCCCGCGACATCAAAATCGAAATTACCGTTCCCCGGATTGTCCATCTGATAGATATCATCCGCCGCAAGGGACAGTCCGTATTTCGCCGCCAGGTAATTCTGGATAATGACACGCTGTGCAGAATTCACGCGACTATTGAAGATGATCACCTCCGCAACGTCCCCGACAAAACCGCCGGAACCATCTGTGTTTCCACCGATATTGAATCGATGCGTCGCGTGACTTGAGTAGGTAGAAGTAGACGCGACGTTGGCGATCTGGTTCCCGTTGCGATAGAGTTGTTTCCCCGACGACGGATTAGCGTCGTATGACCATACGGAATAGTTTGTAAGCCCGGTAAGACCACCGACTTCCAGGCGCGTATCAGACCCGCAGCAGTTGCCAATGTCGAAGTAAACACTTCCCGCCCAAGGGATATGATTGGAAAACCGGTTCGTCTCAAGGGGGTCAGTAAGATAGACACACGATTGCTGCGTCGTGTTGTCCGCACGCACTACAAGAAATGAAGATGCTTCGTTAGTTATGAAGTTAGACGTTGTAAGGGTTAGCCCGGTTCGTAGGCGATTGCTTCCATTGAAGCTAACCTCGCTGAATCCGTTCACTGCATTCGTCACCAGTTGAGGACGCTGTGTGCCTGTTTCAGAGATATTCAGTACCGCAAGACCTGCCGAATTGGCCCAGCTGTCGACGCTGCTACCCGTCGTATTGACGCCGTGGTCAGGTCTGAACCACAGTTTCAGCGAAGAGCTCCCTTCAGTATTACCTACGCCTCCAGGCCCATCGACTGGATCCACAGTCGCCACGCCGAGCGTAAACCGGTGAGTATCGCCAATCGCTGTCACACCCGTGAAGCGGTAAACATTGTTGCCGAGCGATACTGCGCCTGATATCGGCGTTTCGTCGGCGTAGCCGTCATTGTCGGTATCGACCAACAGTCGCAACGATTGGGCTATACTACACTCATCTCCCGAGCTGAAGTCGGCAAGACCGTCGAGGTAGAAATCCATGTCAATAGCCCCGACGTCCGCGGTCTCGCTTACTCTCCACTGCCGCGCAAACCGCGCCGTAACCCCGGCGGGAAGTCCCGTGGTCACGGTAGTTTGAAGCGCTCCATTGTCATGACCCCACATGAAATACTCGTTGTTACCGAGGCCGCTTGGATTCGACACCCGCACAATTCCCGATCCTTTCGCATCATTGTGGATATTGGTAGCATTCGCACGCCCGATGCCGGCAACCTCGTGGTCATAATGACCATTGCCCGCATTGTCCATAGTATAAACATCGTTGGATAACAGCGTGAAGCCATATTTCGCGGCGAGGTAGTTGTTGACGATGATCCGCTGCGCGGTATTGACAGCAAAATTGAATGCGATGACCTCGGCGATATCGCCATTCCAGCCTTCGTTGGCCTGGCGCCCGATCCCGAAGTCCGACCAGGATCGCAGTGTTCCGTCATAGTTGACAGACCCGACACTGTTGTTATTCACATACTGCTCGATAGTAGCCGATCCGTCATAACGGTTGAGGAATGCGTAGAAGGTATTGACTGACGTCGTAAAGTTCTCAGGCAGGTTCGCCTGTGTGCCGTTGGACTGGACACCGCGGCCCCAAACTCCGCTGGCATTGCTCACCCACATTCCGATCACCTTGTCACTCGCACCACCAGAAAAAGACAACCCTGCCGGGGATGCCTGAATGATCCCGGGATTAGACGATGGAAGAGTCGACCATCGCGCTACCGCCCATACGGAAGCAGCGTTTCCGCCAGCCACACCAGTCGACAACAGACGGTCACCGTCCGCGGCCACGAACCGGAGAACTGGCAAACCATTTACAACGTTGGTAATCAAATTTGGTCGCTCAGTCACAGTGCCGTGGCTGGCGTGTCTGTTATTTCCGGACTGGTCATCCCAACGCCCAACCGGATCGCCGTTGACGGCGGGGATGGTGCCGCCAGTGTTCGTGTAAACACCATTGTCGGCACGGAGCCAAAGAACATTGCCCGTCGACGTCCCCACACCTCCGGGACCTTGCTGCGCCGCTGAGGCAACCGAAAGACAGAGCAACACGGCTACCGTCAGAATCCGGATCATATCGGATGATTATCCAATAAAGGTACAAACAAATACTCATCCATGGACTGGTCGGAAAAGATTTTTCCTGGGCAGCTTTGAAAGAAAACTGATCACGATTTCTTGAGAACGGAGATAACCTCGTTAAGTTTCAGCAGTGCCTCCACCGGGCTCATCGTGTTGATGTCAACCTTGTCAAGTAAGTCCTGGATGTCTTTCATCCTTGGATCGCTCTCGAACAGACTCATCTGCGGCGATGGTTTGGGAACCTCCTGGAATTTCCGGTGCTCTTCATTCTTATGCTTGTCGCGCTCCAGGAAGCGCAAGATCTCGTTTGAGCGAAACACGACCTTGTTAGGCATGCCTGCCAGTTGAGCTACGTGGATGCCAAAACTGTGATTCGTACCCCCTTCCCGGAGCTTGCGCATAAAGATGATCTTATCGCCGACCTCCTTCACTGACACATTGAAATTTTTCACACGAGGTAGATCCTCTTCCAATTGGTTTAACTCGTGATAGTGAGTCGCGAAGAGCGTCTTCGGCTTACAATCTTTCTGTCCATGGTTGTGAAGGTATTCAACGATGGCCCACGCGATCGATACGCCGTCGTAGGTACTGGTTCCCCGGCCGATCTCATCCATGAGGATCAGGCTTCGGTGACTCAGGTTGTTGAGAATACTCGCTGTCTCCGTCATCTCGACCATGAACGTTGATTCACCACGAGACAAGTTGTCGCTCGCGCCCACGCGGGTAAAAATCTTGTCGACAATACCGATACCCGCCTCATCGGCGGGGACAAAACTTCCCATCTGTGCCAGCAGTACAATCAAGGCAGTCTGCCGCAGCAATGCCGATTTCCCCGCCATGTTCGGGCCGGTAATGATTAGTATCTGCTGTTTATCACTGTCGAGATAAATATCATTCGGAACATAACTCTCCCCTACCGGAAGCTGTTGCTCGATGACAGGATGCCTGCCATTCCGGATATCGACGATCAAAGAATCATTCACCCCGGGTTTCGCGTAGCGGTTTGTCCGCGCGACACACGCAAACGACAAAAGGCAATCGAGGCGTGCTACCACCCGTGCGTTCTGTTGTATCTGGGGTATAAACCCTGCTGCATGATGGACCAACTCCCCGAATATGCGTTGTTCAATTGCCACCAGCTTCTCTTCTGCATGAAGGATCTTCTCTTCATAGATCTTCAATTCCTCGGTGACATATCGCTCCGCATTGACGAGTGTCTGCTTGCGTATCCAGTCATTCGGGACCTTGTCCTTGTGGGCATTGCTGACTTCGAGATAGTACCCAAACACTTTGTTAAAGGAGATCTTGAGCGACCCGATGCCCGTGCGCCCGACTTCGCGCTTCTGGATCTGAAGGAGAAAATCCTTTCCTGAAAAAGCGATTCCCGCCAGTTCATCAAGTTCCGTATCCACGCCTTCGCGGATCAGCCCTCCCTGGTTGCTTGCGATCGAAACGTCGTCGCGCAACTCTCGCTCGATCTTCTCCAGCAGGAATTCACAAGGATGAAGTTGATCTGCCATCTTCTTCAACTCCGGACAGCCATCTGCCTTCAGCGCTTCACGGACCGGTGCAATGCTTTTGAGCGACCTTTTGAGTTGCACCATTTCGCGGGGATTGATCCGATTGACTGCGACCTTTGAGATAAGGCGCTCAAGGTCTGCTACGTGCTTGAGGTGCTCGCGAATATCATCAGAAAATGCTACATCGCCGAAGAAGCGCTCGACGATATGGAGGCGTTCATCAATTGCCACTTTGTCTTTCAGCGGCAGTATAATCCATTTCTTTAACTGCCTCGAGCCCATCGGTGTGACCGTCTGATCCAGGATATCGATCAGCGGCACTCCCCCATCCTGCTGAGCGTGAACGAGCTCCAGGTTGCGGATTGTGAATTTGTCAAGCCAGACATACTTGTCTTCATCAAGCCGCGAGATCGACGAAATGTGCGACGTGTCTCTGTGTTCCGTATCTTCCAGATAGTGCAGGATCGCACCTGCAGCAATGATCGCTTCTCCGAATCCTTCGATCCCAAACCCCTTCAACGATGCCGTCTTGAACTGATTGATCAGGCGTTCATAACCGTAGTCAAACGCGTACACCCATTCGTCGAGCGCGAACGTATTGTATTCTTCCCCGAATATGTTCGCAAACTTCTCTCGTGAGGCCTTGCTGAAGATGATCTCCGAAGGCGAAAACCCCTGAATGAGTTTCAGCACATAGCTCTCATTCCCCTGTGCGGCGTAAAACTCACCCGTTGAAACATCCAGAAAAGAGATGCCGTATTCATCTCGCGACGCGAAGACCGACGCTAGAAAATTATTCTGCCTTCGATCCAGGACGTTATCATTAAACGAAAGCCCAGGTGTTACGAGCTCCGTCACTCCCCGTTTCACAATTCCCTTCACAAAGCGCGGATCCTCAAGCTGATCGCAGATCGCCACCCGGTGCCCTGCTCTGACGAGTTTCGGAAGATACGTATCCAACGCATGATGCGGGAAACCTGCCAGTTCGATCTCCGACGCAGATCCGTTTCCGCGTTTTGTCAGTACAATGTCCAGCACCTTGCTCGCGGCGATCGCATCCTGGCCAAAAGTCTCGTAGAAATCCCCGACGCGAAACAAAAGCAACGCCCCCGGGTACTTTGCTTTGATCGCATTGTACTGCTTCATCAATGGGGTTTCCGTCAGCGTTTTTGTCTCGGCCATAGGCAAAGATATTGAAAATAGTCCACGGTCGGCGGACCACGGACCACCGTCGACTGTAGACCAAAAAATATATCTTTGAGTTATGAAAAAGCTCACCCTGGAGGAGCTCGGCCGGGTCTCTGTCGAAGAATTCAAGCGAGTACCCAAGCTTCCGGTCTGCCTTGTACTTGATAACGTGCGAAGTCTTCACAATGTCGGTTCCGTGTTTCGCACATCGGACGCATTCAGCGTGGAAAAAATTTATTTGACAGGAATTACCGGCATCCCTCCGCATCGGGAGATCGAGAAGTCCGCGCTCGGCGCCACACAATCAGTGGAGTGGGAATACGCTGAAAGAACCGGTGAGCTCCTTGCGAAACTCAAGCAGGAAGGATATATCATCGTTGCCGTCGAGCAGACGTCGAAGAGCGAACCCTTAAACCAGTTCCGCCCCGAATCCGGGAAGAAATACTGCCTCGTATTCGGCAACGAAGTTCACGGCGTCAGTGATGAAGCACTGGAACACGCCGATCATGCGATCGAGATACCACAAGCCGGCACCAAGCATTCGTTGAATGTGTCGGTTTGTGTTGGGATTGTTGTGTGGGAGTTTTTTAGTGAATGGTGAATGGTGAGTGGTGAGTAGTGAGAAGGAGAAGTGAGAAGTGAGTGGGTTCGTGCGACCCATCGGCTGGCGTTCTCATCGGGAGGGGTCAGGAGGAGGCGTGAACTGTGTTAAGTTCATACGGTCTCTCCTTCAAGATTTTAAGAATCGTGATGTGCAAGCGGCTCTCACGTTGCTATCGTGTTCTGCAAACCTCAATCGGGCGAATCGTGCCCAAAAACGCACGATCTACTCACCACTCACTACTCACTACTCACTACTCACTACTCACCACTCACCACTCACTCCTTCTTCGCTTCTTCCAGCGCCTTCGTCGTTACGTAATACTTCGTGATCATATTCGGAACTTCCCATGCAGGCATGTTCCCGTTTTCCAGATACTCAAGGTATTTCTCGGTGACCTGACCGAAATGCGCTTCGTGGCCGTTGTGGTATTCATCCGGGACGGCGACCATCCATCCATTGGCGGCGCGCTGAACATCAACTCCCGGATAAGTCGCCTGCACTTTTGCAAGTGCCGTTTTCAGGTCGGAATCAAACGACTGATCCGCTTTGTCAACAGGCTCGACGTAGAGTGTAGGTCTGAAGTTCTCTTCCTTGCCCTGGCGAATGATCAGATTTGCACGCGTACCCTTCATAATTGAGAAGTGTGTGTCGCCGGTACCCGCAGGGGCCTCGAAGTCCCATATAACACTCACCTTCGCATTGATGCCTTTGATCTGATAGTTGATCTCACCATTTGCATAGACTCCGAGGATGCCTTTGCCATCTACGTCCTTTGTGAGATAGTCGGGATAGGATTTCAGTCCGGTGACTTTTTCAAATTGTGCAGGTGTAAGCTCTGTTTTCCATCGGCGAGCACTGGTGATGTTTATGTCTGATTCATTGATAACCACACCGGGAAAGCATTCCCATTGTACCAAGTCGACGAGGTGCGTCGTAACGTCCACGATTCCCTCGCCCTGCTGTTCTACATCAAAGAACCAGGCCGGCCGGATGAGCGGCGATCCGGATACGACCTTCGAATAGTGGTGCACACTTTCCTTAGTGACTGAAGGATCCTCAGGCGTGCCCTGCTGAAGAGTTCCGAAGACTTCCGGAAGCTGAGAAAAATCGCGTTGCAACATCGTCGTTATCTCAAAGCGTTCCGTCATAATATCATACAGCACCAAGTCCTTCTCGTTTGCGGCGGCGAAAGCCTGTTTGAGCAATTCAAAACTCTGTTGATTGATAGCCATCGGTTTATCGGAGAACACGTTGAGACCAGCGTCGATTGATTGTTTGATGTACTCCGTCTTCAATTTGTTGTTACCCGCGATCACAACCACGTTACCCGGTTTATCCGATAACATTTTCGAGAGGTAATCGTCGCCTGTGTAAAGTTCGATCTTCCAGTTTGTCGGATTTTCCGCGCGACTGTTATACGCATCAATTTTCTTCAGGTGCTCCTGCACTTCACTTCCTTCCGGAGCATACACATGTACAACCGGGTCAACATTCCCGTACATCGGTTTCTGTACCAATGCAGCGTGGAAGTGGCCCGGGTCAAGCGTAATAAGCTTAATCTTCTCCATTGACTTTGCGGATGATGATTCTGACTCCGACCCTGTTTGTGAAGAGCATGAGATCAGAACGAGCGATAGAACAAAAGCGGAAATACGTGTAAGCATCATAGAAATTCGGTTGCCGTGTTAGAGGGCGAAGATATAAAATCTTCCCTTATCTGAACGACCAGGATCAAAACGGTTTTTCCGCTTACCATCAAGAACCGACCACTTGACAAAAAGAAAGGACGAGACAAAGCGCCTCGTCCTTTTTTTTGCTTGCATCTGACGCCGCCGGCTATCCTCCACCCGTGGGAACCTGCGTTCCCTCACCCGGACCGTCGACCCATTCCAGCGGAGGAATGTTCGTCTCCGAACCAGGATATCCTTTGTTCTGGTTGATGTGTCCCAGCGTGTTTGAGTTAATGGTCGACGCAGGAATCGGCCAGAGGGCAATCCACGGAGCGATCCGATAATTGTAGAATGGTGCCCTGACCTCATCGCGATAGAACACATTCTTTTCCAGTACGCGGTCATGCCAGTAGTTGTCTTGATGAAAGGTTGTCAGGTTATAGGACTTCCCGTTGGCCGCAGTCTTTCCAGTCATGGCGTAAATAAAAGCAACTCTCGTGAGTTCTGTCTTCCTCGGCTCCTCATAATAGAGTTCGCGCGCCCGTTCGTCCATAATAACGTCGATCGTCACTTCACCCGGATCATATGCGGCAGCACCTGCCCGAGTCCGCACTTCGTTCAGATCGGCAGCAGCATTGCCAAAATCATCCTTCCACGCATATGCCTCCGCTCTCAGCAAGTACGTTTCCGCAAGCCGGAAAGCGTACCAGTCGCCATGACCGCCATCTGGAGTATTGTCAGTCGGGTCGATAATAAAGAGCTTGTAATGCGGCCAGTCAAACCAGGAGCGAATGGTATCAGTGCAAAGAATCCCCCCGTTCTCATCGTACAGTTGGAGATTCTTGCCGTAAAAGGGGTCACCACTATCCTTGAGTACGGGGTTATTGTAGATAAGATGTTCCATCGTCATCCAGTTAGGATAGAGATGGCGCATATCGTTCGGATCATCCCAAAGCTCAAACTGCGACCATGGAGATGGGCGTAGCCGTCCAATACCTCTCCCATACTCGGCGACGAGGTCGATCTCAACCGGAACACCACCCACCATCGCGCCCATAGGCTGATCCGTGGTGCCAGTCTGCCCTGTAGGAGTCTTGTTCTTTCCGGCACCACCCCAATAGGGAACCGCCTGGCGCATGACGGTGAGCTTTTCGCTGGCACCGTCTTCGGTAAGCGATTCATTTCCGACGAAGAGCCAAATTCTCTCTTTGTTCTCAGGCAACGCTTTGTTCTCCTCCTGGTGCAGATCCCAGATTATGTCGTGTGAAGGGTCATCCTTGTACGATCCAAACCGGGTCTTCATCAACGCATACCGCCCGTCGTTGATCACGGCGCTGGCCGAGGCGATCGCATCGTCGAATTCGGCGAGTGCGAGATTCACCTTGGTCAGCAGATGATTCACGGCGGCCTTGTTGATGTCGCCGATAGGAGCATCATCCTCGACCCACTGCGCCGCAAAGTCAAGATCCTTCTTGCACTTTCTCAGGATGCTCTCGCGCGTGCAGGAATAGAACTCGAGTTTCGGCTCGGTTATTTCTTCAAGGATCAGCGGCACATCGCCGTACTGGTGTACGAGGCGATAATAGACATTAGCACGATGAAAATACGCCTTTCCGAGGATGTGGTTTCGCTGTGCATCACTCTCCCAGGTGGCAAAGTCAATGCGCGAGACAACGGTGTTCGCGTATTTGATGCGCTTATACCCCTCCGTCCAGTACCTGCCCAGTTTCGTCCGGTCAGTGTTATCCATATCCTCTGCGGGAAGGATCTGCGCAGGCATGTCCATATGGACTCCGGTCTTATCGGTCGTTCCTTCCACCGCGATATCGGAAAAGATACCCTCGGAAATGAGTTGGGGCGTGTCGCCATAATATTCATGGCGAGCATTGCGAAGGCAAGCGATCAATGCAGAGTTTAGCGCATCTGCATTTACGAATGTGTTCTCCGGGGCATAGATAGACATGGGCTTTGGCTGAAGGAAGTCTTCCGAACAGCGGGTCGTCAGGAGAACCATCGCCACGGTCAATACTGTTAATAAGCTATACTTTTTCATAGCGATTCAATTAAAGCGAAAGATTGAGTTTCAGTGACGTGTAGGAAGGCGTGTAGCCGTTGTTTTCCGGATCCATCCACGACCAACCAGGAGCCCAGACGAACGGATTTCCGGCCATCAGCGATACGCTGCAGGTGCGAACGTTGTAGCGATCCAGCAGCGTTGCAGGAAGGTTGTAAGTCAGTGCAACGTTATCTATGCGCAAAAATGAATTGTTTTCCCAGACGTCGAATCCGGTTTCATAGCTATCAACTCGCCCCCATTTGTTGCTTGGGTTTTCCGGTGTCCAGTATGGCACGTTGTAGTAAGTCGACCGGTCGTAGAATGCTTCGTTATTGCGCAAGTAGGGGTTCGACGCCTTGTGTCCCACGTTTGAATACATCTTGATCATCAGTTCGAAATTCTTGTAAGTGAAGACATTTCTCAGCGTCATTCTGACCGGAGGCCTGCGGTATCCCAAAAACTGCTTGTCGGCATCCGTGTAAATTCCGTCGCCATCCACATCTTCAAGTTTGTAGTCGCCGGGATCGCGTGTATATTTTTTCGCCTCCTCAGATTCCGATTGCTGCCAGATACCCAGCGTCTTGTAGTCCCAGATCTCGTCGATGGCTTTCCCGATGAACCACTTGTTTCCGATATCGTCAGGTTCACGTGTCTCCCCGGTAACGGGATCGACTTTCTCGAGTCCGTACAGGCTGACGATCTTGTTCTTGTTATATGCGATCGAGAAGTCAGTTGTCCAGGAAAAGGCTCCCCGGTTCATGTTCTTCGATGAAAGCCCAAGTTCCACCCCGCGATTTTGGACCTCGCCGAGATTGTCGAATACATCAAAGAATCCGGTGACGTCAACCAGCTGTCTGCTAATCAGCATATCTCGAGTGGTCATCTCATATAATTCGATATTCCCTCTGAGTGCGCCGTCGAAAATCGAGTAGTCGATGCCAACGTTGTAAGCAACCGTGGTTTCCCACTTCAGATTGGGGTTCGCCATCCGGTCGGCATAGAGCTGCGAGACATACTGCGGAGCGCCGTTGATGATCATTACGAACTTGCCGGTTGCGAGCGTGGCGAAGGCATCGTATGTATCGACGCCGCGGTTACCGTTCGTTCCGTATGAAAGGCGCAGTTTGAGGTTATCAACCCACTTCGCTTCAAAGAACGCCTCATCGCTTACCGTCCAGCCCCCGGCAACTGACCAAAACGTTGCCCGCGGATTCAGCTGTCCGAAGGCCGAATAGCCATCGCGACGTACGGCAGCCGTAAAATTGTACTTGTTCGCCAGCGTGTAGTTGATACGCGCCATCAAAGCGTCGGCTGTACTCATCCAGTCGTCACTGCTGATTTCAAGATCCTCGGCTGCAGCCTGCATACGATGATATCCTAGCACATCCGATGGCAAAAAACGCTGACGGTACGAGCGGTCGAACCACGACTGTTGCTTTTCAGCATTCTGAAGCAGCGTCACATCAAACGCATGCACGCCGAAGGTCTTGTTCCATTTCAGGATATTATTAACCTGCCACTCGCTTATGTGTGTGTTCTCCCGACGGGCGCGGCCACCTTCGAGGAACCAGAGGTCATGGCCAGACGACCAATGTTCATAGTTCCGGTTCCATCCAATACGCGGGATGAACTCCGAAGTGAAGGTGATTCCGAAAGGCAACGTGAGTCTTCCGTACAGTTTACTGTTGATTGTGTTGTACTTTCTGAACCGTTCGTGATAGGTCATGTCCAACCAGAAGTTCGGGGCATTGATATATCCCGACGGTGCGAATAGTAGCGTCTCTCCGTCCTCTTCGTACATCGAGGAATACGGTGTATTGAAAAAGCTGGGGTCTACATGGATCGGGCTTTCGTCGCGCAGAGCGATCTGCGTGT
Source organism: uncultured Roseivirgaceae bacterium (assembly GCA_964438975.1). Taxonomy (GTDB): domain Bacteria; phylum Bacteroidota; class Bacteroidia; order Cytophagales; family Cyclobacteriaceae; genus Chryseosolibacter. Next base: position 13,250 of record CAYTMU010000005.1, read on the forward strand.
TCGTTCCGAACGCTAGCCAGTCCGTTATATCGGCCTCGAGATTCAGACGGGCCCGGATCGTCTGGAACTCCTCATTGTAGCGAATCCCTTCGTTCTTGGTATAACCAAGAGAAAAGTAATACGACACTGCTTCGGACGCTCCGCCGACGCTGAGGTTGTAATCCTGCGTCACACCCGTTTGCCAGGTATACTTGCTGAAGTCCGTCTCACGCCCTGCTTTGTAGTTGGCGACCTCGATCGGCGCAAAGCCGATGCGATTCAGCCAGATCTCATCAAGATCAGAGGCTGCTGATGATCCGTCATAAGCCTTCCACTGATCCACTGTAACGCCGGCTGGGAGATTGTCATACTTTGAATAGTAGCCGGCACCGATCGTCGACTGGCGCCGCTCGTTGGCTTCAAATCCCGCGATGCGACGGGCAATGAACTGCTGGCCATTCATGAGTTCATAACGCTTGTGCGAAGGATAAGCGAGACCTGTGTTCGCGGTAATGTTGATGACCGGCTTGCCGCGTGTTCCTTTTTTTGTTGTGATGAGGATGACACCATTTGCTGCGCGGGAGCCGTACACAGCAGCCGACGAGGCGTCTTTGAGGATATCGATCGATTGGACATCCGAAGGATTGATGTCGGAAAGGTCGCCGTAATAGAGCATACCATCCACCACGATCAGCGGTTGATTGGCTCTTCGCTGCTCATCCAGGTCGCCGCCATCATCATCCGGGCCGTCCTTTCTTACTGACTTTTCGCCCCTGACGAGAAAGTCACTGGCGTCACCGATGCCTTTCGCCGAGATGTTGTAGCTCACGCCGAGGCCCGGGACGTTTCCACGCAGCATGGAAGTGATGTTAGAGGTTGCTTCCGACCTCAGCTGGTCGGCATCAACGCTAGCAATGGCGCCAGTGAGGTCCCGTTTCCGCTGAGTACCGTAGCCAACGACGACGACTTCCTCAAGCGCATGCACATCGGGAACCAGCACGATATCGATGCGGGTCCTACCTCCGATCTGGAGTTCTTGTGTTTCGTAGCCGATGAATGAGAAGACCAGCGTTGAGCCGGTATCTTCGACGGTGATAGTGTAGTCACCGTTTGCGTCCGTGGTCGTTCCGACCGACGTTCCTTTTACGACGATACTGGCGCCTGGAAGAGGACTGTTATCATTCCCGTCCGTGATTTTTCCAGTCACCGTTTGCCCTTGCGTGAAGGACGATGCACATAGCCACAATACCGGCAGGAGCCAGTACGTTTTTCCTTTCCATCCATGCCGATGGAAAGCAGTTGGAGTAGACATTTTGCCCATAGGTTATTGTTTAGGTAGTAGATCCGAAAATCGAGGTGGTCGATCTATTAACCGGTAGAACGACCCAGGCGCCGCTTATCCAACACGAATCTAAATTTAGTTATTCCAAATAAATTTGCAACCGATTGCATAATATTTTTCAAAATCTCAGTAATATTGTGCTCTATTGCCGCAATGCAAACGTGTATTTATAATGCAACCGTTTAAGTGATTTGGTACTATAATTAAAGGATTGGCGATTCTGGCATAAATTGCCTGGATCATCCCATTCGCACCCCGATGCGCTCAAAAAAGGAAATCACGATATATGACATCGCCGAATCACTGAACCTCTCATCAGCGACGGTAAGCAGGGGTCTCAAAGACCATCCAGCCATCCGGAAGGAAACGAAGAAGCGAATTCTCGACAAAGCAAAAGAACTGGGCTACCGGCATAACCACTTTGCCAGTAATCTCCGGCGCAACCGGACCAACACGATCGGCGTGATAGTCCCCCGACTCGACAGCTATTTCATGTCTTCCGTAATTGCCGGTATTGAAAAGGTTGTCAACGAAGCGGGCTACAATCTTGTCATATCGCAGTCGCTGGAGTCCGCGAAGAAGGAAAACGTCAATATCAAAACCATGTTCAACACCCGGGTCGACGGGCTCCTCGTGTCTCTCTCGTACGACACGGATGACGACACCCATTTCAAAATGATCCTGGAGAAGAATATTCCACTGATCTTTTTCGACCGCGTCTTCGAACATCCCCTCTGCACCAGTGTTGTCATCGACAATCACGCCGCGGGGTACGCCATGACCCAGCATCTGATCCAACATGGCCGGAAGCGGATCGCCCACGTCACCGCGAATCTCAAACGGAACGTGTATGCTGAACGCGTGCGCGGATACAAGCAGGCGCTGGCAGACCATGGCCTGCCCTTCGATGAATCGTTGCTCTTCGTCAACAGCCTTACCGAACCTGCGTGTCGTGCTGCAGTGCAGGCAATGCTCGCCTCTGGCAAGCTGCCTGACGCGATCTTCTGCAGCAATGACTCCTCGGCAGTCGTTTGCATCCGCGAACTGAAGGCTGCCGGTGTCCGGATACCGCAGGACATCGCCGTCGGCGGATTCAACAACGAGCCCATCTCGACCGTAGTTGAGCCCAACCTCACGACAGTGAACTATCCTGGGCAAGAGATGGGCGAGATATGCGCGACCATCCTCATCCGCAAACTGTCGAATCCTGACAATGCCGACCTTAACCGGGTCGTACTCCGCCACCAACTGATCGTGCGCGAATCATCCGCACAAAAACCGGCGTCAATAAACAATGATGGACAACCTTAAACCTTCCCTTATGGAACCAAAAAAGAAAGCGATCAACAGGAGAGATTTTATCCGGTCAAGCACCAAAGGCGCTGTCGCCGGAGGCCTTATGATGAGCAGCTTCCCCACCATTGTCCCTGCTTCTGTCTTCGGCAAGAACGCTCCGAGCAACAGGATCAACGTTGCTGCCATCGGCACGGGAAGAATCTCGCGCTCGCATGATATGCCCAATGTCTGGAAGTTCGATCACGCACGCATTGTCGCTGTAGCCGACCTCGACACCAAACGCCTGGCTGATGCGAAGAAACTGGTGAATGATTACTACTCCAAGAAAGAAGGTAAGGCCTACAATGGAGTAACTGCTTACGAAGACTATCGCGATGCGTTGCAAAACAAGGATATCGACGCAGTTATCATCAGCACGCCAGACCATTGGCATTCCCTGATGGCGATCCAGGCCGTTGAAGCCGGCAAGGATATATATATGCAGAAGCCCGCTTCCCTCACAATCAGTGAAGGCAGGGCTGTCAGTAATGCAGTGCATCGGACAGGTCGTATTTTGCAGATCGGCAGTCAGCAACGCAGTTCAGCGCAATTCCGGTATGCCGCCGAACTCGTTCGCAACGGGCGGATCGGCGACCTGCACACGGTCGAAGTCGGCTTGCCCGGTGACCCGGGTGGAGACGAAGAACCGGAGATGCCGATCCCTTCCAATCTGAACTACGAAATGTGGCTCGGCTCGACGCCATACGTCTACTACACTGAAAAACGCGTCCACCCCCAGGCCGACTATGGACGTCCGGGATGGCTACGTTGCGAACAATTCGGAGCGGGTATGATCACGGGGTGGGGGTCACATCACATTGACTGTGCGCATTGGGCGATGGGTATGGAATACTCAGGCCCTGTTGAAGTATCTGGCTCCGCGGAGTTCCCGAAATCCGGCTTGTGGAACGTTCATGGGAAATTCCGGACCGAAGGTGTCTATGCGAACGGTGTAAAGATGATCGTGTCGAACGACCTTCCCAACGGAATAAAATACATCGGATCGAAGGGTTGGATCTTTGTGACGCGGGGTAATTACTCGGTAACGGCCAGTGACCCGGTGTCTGCATCTGCCGACGATCGCCCGCTCCGTGCGAGTGATCCCAAGATCATCACATCGAAGATCGGACCTGACGAAATTCATTTGTACGAGAGCCGTGATCACCATGGCAACTGGCTGGACTGCGTCAAGTCGCGCAAAGAACCAATCGCACCGATCGAGATCGGGCACCGCTCCTGCTCAACGTGTCTCATTCACCACATCGTCATGAAGCTCGGTCGCCCTGTGAAGTGGGATCCTATACGAGAACGCTTCATCAACGACGACGAGGCGAACAGCATGCTGTCGAGACCGCAGCGATGGCCCTATATCATCGAGGCCTGATGACACGTTTTTTCCAACTACTTCTGCTGTTGCTCGTGACGTCTTTAACCGGCGCCGCACAGAAGCTCGCGACGCTTAACGTCGTGACCGACAAATCCTCCAGCGGACTGGCAATTCCCGCTTCAGTCAGCCTCGATGCCATTACGCATCTGCCCGACTCATCGATCGAACTGATACAGATCCAGGGGCCGCGCCATATTCCCGTGCCGTTCCAGATCGATCGCAGTCAACGCGACCGTCGTCTCACTTGGTTGGTTCCGGATCAGAAGAACCCACGCTATGAATTGGTCGTGCGAGCGACCCACGCGCAGTCGTCACCACAGATCCGTGCAACAAACCAGGATGGGACATTGACGCTTTCTGACGGCACTCAAAATCTGCTGCGCTACCAGTTAGAAACACTGATGCCTCCGCCAGGCATTAACGAGGTTTTCAAACGCAGTGGCTTTATCCATCCGATCTGGTCGCCGAAAGGTCGTGTGTTGACGAGAATACAACCGCCGGACCACTACCATCACTACGGTCTGTGGAACCCCTGGACGCATGTGTTGTTCGAGGGGGACACCGTCGACTTCTGGAATCTCAACGCCCGTCAGGGTACCGTGCGATTTGAGAACCTTCTTTCCGTTGTAACAGGCAACGTCTTCGGCGAGTACGCAGCCGTCCACGATCACATCGCGTTCAACGAGGGTCGCGAGAGAGTTGCCATTCGGGAAATCCAAACTGTACGGCTATACGCGCAACCAGGTCAGGACTACTATATCGCCGACATAACGATCAGCATGAACTGCCCGGAGGCACCTGCGCGCCTTCTGGAGTATCGATACGGCGGACTCGGCTGGCGAGCGACTGAGCAGTGGACGAAAGAGAACAGCCGTGTACTCACGTCAGAAGGAAAAACCCGAAAGGAAGCCGATGGATCGACAGCCCGCTGGGTTATCGTCGAGGGGACAGTAGATGGCACAAATGCTGGCATCCTGATGATGTCGCACCCTGGCAACTACAATCATCCGGAGCCTCTGCGTATATGGCCTGAAAACTCAAACCGGAATCGCGGCGACATGTTCGCCAACTTCTCCCCAACGAAAAACATGGATTGGCCTCTTGAGATAGGAAAAAACTATGTTTTGAGATACCGGTTGATAGTCTTCGACGGCGACTTCACCCGGGAAAGGGCTGAAGTGGCGTGGCGCAATTTCTCGTCGCCGCCGCTCGTGAAGATCGCTAAATAAAAATGTACCTTCCCACCAGGTTACGGCCAGCCTCGTCCGTGCCTGGTGGTGTTTATTTATCAATTCCCTTGTACCTATTATGAAATCTCATCCAATGAATAACTTCTTTCGAACAACCCTGATACTGCTACTCCTCTGTTCTTTCTCCCTCGCCGCAAGTGCGCAGAAACCGGCAAAAGTTTCCTGGAAGAAAGTCAAGGTGCTCGTGTACACGAAAAATGGAAAGGGATATGTCCACGACAATATCCCGAGCGCTGTTGAGATGATCAGAAAGCTCGCAACCGAAAAGGGGTTTCACGTCGATGTTTCCGACGATGCCTCGGTATTCACGGAAGACAATCTGAAGCAGTACACATTCCTTCTTTTCCCGAGCACAAACAATGACGTCTTCGATACCGATGCACAGCGCGTCGCATTCCGAAGGTATATTCAAGCCGGGGGAGGATTTGTCGGTCTGCACTCCGTCATTGGCACAGAACGCAACTGGCGCTGGTTCAAGATGCTGCTCGGCGGAAAATTTGTCTGGCATCCAAAGTTCCAGCCACTCGAGATCAAGGTCCTCGACAAAGCCCATCCATCAGTTGCGGGAGTGCCTTCCTTGTGGAAGAAAGAAGATGAAACCTACTTCATGAACGAGTTGTACCCGGGGATCAATGTGGTCATGGCGCATGACCTTTCTGCGATGACCCCGAATGAGAAAGATGCCGCCAGAATAAAGGAGCTCGCCAATGACTTCGGCGACTACTACCCTGCAGTATGGCATCATCGCTTCGACGGCGGAACCACCTGGATCACGACATTGGGCCATAATAAGAAAGACTGTCAGGATCCCGTGTATATCAACCACATCCTTCAGGGGATGGCATATGTCGCGAGCCAGACGGGGAAGATCGACTACTCAAAAGCGTACGCGACCGATCGGGACTCGCCTATGCCGTAAATCCCTGCAGTCTATTGTTCAAACGAAATCCTGCTGTATATTTAAAACTTTGGCGCTTGCGTTCAGCGCAACCCAGAGTTATTGACCGAACCTAAACCGATCTGTTACCCCATTAACAACCAGGCATGGAAATTCCAGGACAAAATCTAGACACGAAGACCGGCAGATACCGCTGGACGATCTGTTCGTTGTTGTTTATAGCAACTACCATCAACTACGTAGATCGCCAGATACTTTCCCTGGTAAAGCCCATACTGGATGACGAGTTGGGTTGGACGAACGAAGAGTTCGGAATTGTGAACGCAGTTTTCCAGGGAGCATATGGATTTGGTCTCTTGTTCTTCGGATGGTTTGTCGACCGGTACGGATCAAAAGTCGGATACGCAGTGTCAATTGTTGCGTGGAGTCTTGCCGCGATGGGTCACTCAGTCGTCTCGACCGTGACCGGGTTCATGGTAGCACGTGCCTCCCTTGGAGTGAGTGAAGGTGGAAACTTCCCTGCGGCCATCAAGGCCACGGCCCAGTGGTTCCCAAAGCGCGAACGGGCGTACGCTACAACTATATTCAACTCAGGGACTAACGTCGGGGCTATTATCGCGCCTGCACTTGTACCGTGGATCGCATATACATGGGGTTGGCAGATGGCTTTCATCGCCGCGGGCGTCGCGGGCCTGTTGTGGTTGCTTCTGTGGATTCCGCTTTATAGTACTCCCCGGGAGTCCAAGCGGTTGAAGCCCGCAGAGCTTGCACTCATAGAGAGCGATCGCGAAGATGAGGCGGAAACGCAAAAAGTGCCGTGGCTGAGCCTCCTTCGCTACCGCCAAACCTGGTCTTTCATTGTCGCAAAATTTATGACCGATCCTGTATGGTGGTTCTTCCTGATCTGGCTCCCTGACTACTTTAAAAAGACACGGGACCTCGACATCAAAGAAAGCTGGGTGCACCTTGTCACGATCTATGTCATCGTCACGATCCTGAGTATCTTCGGGGGTTGGGTCATTGGTTATCTCAACAAGCAGGGCTGGAGCATTACGCGCGCCCGGAAGACCGGTATGTTTGTCTTTGCCCTCTGTGTTATTCCGATCTTCCTCGTCGCACAATTGGGAGAGTGGGGAGCAGTGCTCCTGATCGGCCTGGCAGGATCCGCTCACCAGGCTTGGTCAGCAAACCTCTACACTACCGTGTCCGACATGTTCCCGAAAAAAGCCGTTGCGTCTGTCATCGGTATCGGTGGCATGGCCGGTGCTACCGGCGGAATGTTGTTCCCGATCTTCTCCGGAAGATTACTTGATAACTTCACCGCTGCCGGAAATGTGACGGCCGGATACACGGTCCTTTTCACGATCTGTGCTTTTGCATACATTGGCACATTCGTTTTACATCACTTCCTCGCACCTAAGTTCGAGCGGTTTGAAATGAGATAGTTCCTGGTTAAGGTTCAAAGTTTAAGGTTCAAGGTTTGCGTGTCTGATCGTTATAACAAGCGCGGTGTGTCTGCCTCGAAAGAAGATGTTCACCTGGCTATCAGCAAGCTGGACAAAGGTCTTTTTCCCCAGGCGTTTTGCAAGGTCGTTCCGGATCACCTTGGAAATGATCCTCTCTATTGCACGGTCATGCACGCGGATGGCGCGGGTACCAAATCGTCGCTGGCTTACCTCTATTGGAAGGAAACGGGTGACTTATCGGTATGGAAAGGCATCGCGCAGGATGCAGTGGTGATGAACACGGACGACTTGCTATGCGTCGGCGCGACAACCAACATCCTGCTCTCCTCTACCATCGGTCGCAACAAGGACAAGATTCCGGGAGAGGTCATCTCCGCAATTATCAACGGCACGGAGGAGGTTCTCGAAATGCTTCGTCGTCACGGTTTGAACATCATCAGCACGGGGGGTGAGACAGCAGATGTCGGTGACCTCGTCCGTACCATCATCGTCGACAGCACGGTGGCTTGCCGTATGAAAAGATCTGATGTGATCGACAATGCGCGCATTCAAGCTGGTGATGTGATCGTCGGACTCGCCTCATTCGGGCAAGCAACGTATGAAGATGAGTACAATGGGGGAATGGGCAGCAACGGGCTCACTTCTGCGCGACACGATGTGTTCGCCCACGGTTATGCATCACGTTATCCTGAAACGTACAATGACTCCGTCCCTGAGAGCCTGATCTACTCCGGGTCCTACCATCTCTCCGACCGCATCCCGGACGTCGACGTCAATGTCGGTAAGCTCGTGTTATCCCCTACCCGCACATATGCGCCGATCATCGTCAAGTTGCTCGAGTCTTTCCGTCATTCCATACACGGTATGGTCCATTGCAGTGGCGGTGCACAAACAAAGGTGCTTCACTTCATCAACGACCTGCATGTGGTCAAGGATAACATGTTCAGCATCCCACCGTTGTTCAAACTGATCCAACGACAGAGCGGGACCGAGTGGAAAGAGATGTACAAGGTCTTCAACATGGGCCACCGCATGGAGATCTATGTTCCGGAAAACCTGGCATCGGAGATAATTGCGATTTCAAAGTCCTTTAACGTCGACGCGCAAATAATAGGTCGGGTCGAGAAGACCACCGGCCGCAAAGTCACATTGCGCACAGAGGTCGGCGACCTGGAGTATCATTAGTACATCCGCTCATTCTTTGTTTTCTTTACCCCGACTAATCCTAAAGGCCATGTACAGGATATGCCCGTGGTTGCTGGTGTTCGCCATCAGCAGTTGCACAATTCCCTCATCTAATGAAACATCGATGAAACAGGATCCACACTCATATGCGCTGCCAGACCAGGCCCGTGTTAATCACCTCTCGTGGAAGGCACTGGTCGACTTCGATTCGCGGACCATTGAAGCCACCGCCACATGGAAGATCGAAAGCGCCGGCGCGGACAGCATTCGCCTGGATACCAAAGACCTCAATATCAAATCTGTCTCAGCCAACGGCAGTGATCCTGTGGACTACCGCCTTGGCCGCCGGGACCCCATCCTCGGTGAAGAATTGATCATACCTATTGATAAGAGCACGCGCACGATCAGCATCCAGTATGCAACCGCAACAGGCGCCGAGGCGTTGCAGTGGTTAACACCGCAACAGACGGCGGGGAAGGATAAACCATTCCTGTTCACACAATCGCAGGCTATTCTGGCCCGGAGCTGGGTTCCCTGTCAGGACACACCCGGTGTTCGCTTCACTTACGATGCCAACGTCACAGTTCCCGCGGATTTACTGGCGTTGATGAGCGCATCTAACCCACGGGAAAAGAATCCTACCGGTGAATATTACTTTGAAATGAAACAGCCTGTCTCTTCATACCTGCTCGCCCTGGCGGTGGGTGATATCACCTTCGAGGCGATCAGCGACCGCAGCGGCGTGTACGCAGAGCCGGGTATGATTCAAAAGGCAGCGTGGGAGTTTGCAGATCTCGAAAAGATGATCCAGGCAGCCGAGGGTCTTTACGGACCTTACCAATGGGATCGCTATGATGTGCTGGTTCTTCCTCCGAGTTTCCCGTTCGGGGGAATGGAGAATCCTCGGCTGACGTTCGCGACACCAACGATCCTGGCCGGGGACAGGTCACTGACGTCACTGATCGCCCATGAGTTGGCTCACAGCTGGTCCGGGAACCTTGTCACTAATGCCACCTGGAACGATTTCTGGCTTAACGAAGGATTTACAGTATACTTCGAAACCAGGATCATGGAGGCGTTGTATGGAAAAGATTACGGCGAGATGCTCGCCTCTCTCAACCTCCAGGAACTACACGACGAGATCGCGTTGCTTCGTGAAAGAGGTCAATCTGCCGACACTCGGCTGAAACTAGACCTGGATGGCCGAAATCCCGACGACGGAGTCACCAGTATTGCGTACAATAAAGGCTACTTCTTCCTCCGTTCTATCGAGGAGCAGCACGGCCGCCGCGAATTCGACGCGTTTCTGAAGGACTATTTCAGAGATCACGCGTTCGGTACGACGAATACCGATGCCTTTCAAGACTATATCGCGAAATACTATCGCACCAAATTCCACATTAGTCTGGACCCTGAGTTGTTCAATCAATGGATCTTTGGCGAGGGGCTACCCGAAAGCGTTCCGGCACCCAACTCACAGCGTTTTCAAAAGGTCGACCTGCTACTGACTACATGGGGATCGGAGAAAAAGCTCGATCCGGAGCAGTCGAAGGACTGGAGTTCGCACGAGTGGCTTCATTTCCTTCGCAACCTTCCCCCGGAACTTACGTCACGCCAAATGGAGCAACTTGACAAGTTCGGAGAGTTCACCGCCTCGGGGAACGCAGAAGTGCTGACTGCCTGGGGTGTGATCGCCATTCGGAATAATTATTTAAAAATGAAGCCGGTGATTGAAGATTTTCTGATCAATACGGGGCGCCGAAAATTTTTGGTTCCTCTCTACAGCGAGATGATGCGAACCGGGGAAGGAAGAAGGTGGGCCCGCGAGGTGTATGAAAAAGCCCGTCCGAATTATCACTTTGTGGCAAGCAACACCCTTGACAATCTGATCACGCCCTGAAGGGTGGTCCAATAAAAATACAGCGTTGTTTTATATTCGACCCCTTCAGGGTCGGCATACGTTCCTTTTCCGTTACCACGGGTAGGGCCTCCTCCGTCGGCCTACCCGTGGTAAGGTGTTGCCCTTCCTACCGGACCGAGCCAGTAGATGGTTGGTGCGGCGGCACGGGATTTGTAACGACATGTCCACCGGTTGACAGAATTTTCTCCGGTCGATGCAACGCAGACGATGCAAACAGTGTCTAAGAAGCATATCGACAGATATTATGTTGACAAAGCGCAAAATATTAATGATAGTCGGAGTGATCGTCGCTGTGCTCATCACGTTCTACACGAACGCGTTCGGGCAAGGGCCGCTGTCCATCCGCACCGAAGCTTCAATTGAGGAGCATGCGCCAAAGGCAGCTGCCAATTTTCTCTCAGGCAAGGATGACGAGGGCTCTGATCCGCGTCGTCTGAACCTTCTGCAATTCTTCATTCACACGACCGGACACTCTGTTGAAGCAACCCTGCAATTCGGCAGATGACATCAGCAAAACTAGAACCTCAGTCGCACATCATCTTTATAGTCAACGGGAATCTTCATCGGGACACCGCGATAACTCACTTTCAGTGTTCCCTTGTAATGAACCTCCAGTTTCTTTCCTCCGATCATGCCCAGGATGGTGTCCATTACTCCGAGTTCTTTCATGGCCAGCCGGACCTCGAGCGGAATAGTGAACTCCGCCTGTGCCGGAATTACCATCTTCAGCGTTTGTTCTACTGAGGCAGCCTTCTTTCCGTTGACAAATATTTCAACATCGATCTTCTTCAACCTGCAGCGTACAGTGTTTGGGTTGTAAAAGATCGCGTTCGCCTTCAGGAGTGGTTCCGACGATGCGTCGACAACAACGTCGCGGATCTGACGCAAGACAATGTCCTCTTCGGGCAGCTTGCAGCCAGCGAGCATTGCAACCGCAACCGCAAATACGACGGATCGTTGGATGAAAAAAAAATGGAGTGATTTTCGAGTCATAGATCTGATTTTCCCGATTACAATATAAATTAGATTAATGGAATCCGCTTTCAATGCGATCGCCGATGGACTTTCCTCGGACGGTTACGCAGTCTCAGATCAATTTCTGAGCCAAGCGGAAACACACGCTATCCTCTCGCTGTCCTCGTTTGAGAAAGCCAGTCAACACCTTAAACCCGCGGCCGTGGGCAAACAGCAAAGTCGCCAGGTCAACGAGAGTATCCGTGGAGACCTCATCCAGTGGATAGATAAGACCCAGGCGCCGCCCGCACTCTCAATATACCTGGCAAAGATCGAACGGCTCCGGCATTTCCTGAATCAGCAATTGTTCCTGGGTCTGAGAGACTTTGAGATTCATATGACCGTTTACCCGCCCGGGGCCTTCTACAAGCGCCATCTCGACCAGTTCAAGCGGGATGGACACCGCAAGATCTCCGTCATTTGTTACCTCAATGACTCGTGGAATGAAGACTATGGAGGCCAGCTCAGGATGTATGTGCCGGAAGGGCACCTGGACGTCATGCCGAACGCCGGCCGGCTCGTTTGTTTCCGCAGTGATCGCCTCGAACACGAAGTCCTCCCGGCAACCCGGCATCGAATGAGCCTGACAGGATGGATGCTGGATGTTTCAGCAGACGGCTACTGATCGATCCTACTTTTCAATCGTGCCGTATATAAAGACCTCATCGATTAACAGCCATATCGGCCTGTTCCTGGGGTTACCATCAGGAGCCTTCAGCATCGGACTGGCAACAAGCTTGTAGTGCCTGAACCTCGACGGCGGAACTTCCATATATGTTCCCTCGACAGTACTTTTGCCCGGCCTGCTTATATACGGCGGCTTCTGCTTTGTGATCAATTGTAGCTTCGATGGATCATCACCCCCCCACAACTGCACCTCCCTCGGGGGCAAATTTATTAAACCTTGATTCCGCGAAATACTCAGTGTCAGGCTTGTCACGGTAGGTTGCTCATTGATAAACGAGAATCGGTATATGAGATCACTTTCCGTGAAGCCCAGCCAGGCCGGATGTCGGAAAAAATCACGCGGTCCTTTCAAGCCGTCAACGAGCGTGACAGCATTGCCACCCTTGTACCGTTCATGCGAAGGCGTATCAAGAAATACACTGTCAGGTTTGAAGCCCTTTCGAAAAAGATTGAAAGCAACCGCGTCACTGGTCAGCCATCCATCTTTATAAGCTTTTGCCCTCACCGTTGCATAGTTGCCCATCTCGAAGTCGTCGCTGAATACGGGGCTCGTGACGCTGTCTGGTTCTGTGCCGTCAAGGGTGTACCGTATCTCAGTTCCTGGAAGACTGTGTTTTAACGCCACTTTCTCACCGACGCCCAGGACATGACTCTTGTTCCGAAGCATCGGAGCATTCAACTTTAGTACCTCCGTATTATCCGGGACAAATCCGATATTCCACAACACCTTCGGATAAGTGTTCTTCAGCGTTTCAACGTCACCGGGTGAGAGACCGGTATTCCACAGATACACCTCTTCCAGAGACACGTTCTTCTCTGAAAGTTCCTTCAGCGCACTTACGTCTATTTTTGTCCCCGAGAGTGATAAACTCCTGAGTTTGGACAACGAAGACAGTTGCGTCAACCCTTTTCCTGTGATTTCAGTATTGTTGAGATTCAACACCTCAAGGTTTCGGAAATTTCCGATGGTACCGAGCTCGGCATCCCTGACCGGCATCTTCGAAACATTCAGGGAGATCAATTGTTCCTTCACCGCAAGCAGGTCTTCAAGGAGTTTTGGTTCGTAAGATTCGCGAAGGAAGAAATCAACCTGTATTGCCGGCTCATTCCTGGCGATTTGAAACACCGACCGGTTAGGAAGATTGAGTTCCGCGACCTTATCAACAGAAGCAAAGCGGAATGTATATTTCTTTTCGAGGCCGGGGATCTGCTGATACCTTGGGATGATCGTCGATGCCAACTTGCCCAGTGTATCGCCGGATGTGAGCTCTCGCAGTTCCTTCTTCAAATCCGCTCCCGCGTCTATCCATAGCGATATGAACGCGATCTCGTCCTCAGTCAACTGCACCTTATCTTTTGGAGGCATATGGTCGTCGTGCTCGATCGGCAGCAGCAATCTTTCAACGAGGAGACTATGCGCTGCGTCGGCGGGTTTCCACAACACGCCACCCTCCCCGCCTTTCAGGATCGTCTCCACCGATGTCAACACCAGATTTCCTTTTGCCTTCTTCGGGTTGTGACATCCATTGCACTTTGCTTCAAAAATCGGCTCGATAGTGGCAGCGAACAAAGTTGTCGAGTCGGTAACAATACGCACAGTCCTCGGCTCGGGGGTCTGCAAGGGTGCCCATACAAAATCTTCACCGTGTGTCAGGTTAGCACCGTAGTGCCCGGTGAAGATCACAAGAACGACTGCGACGATCCCTACCGACTTCAGGATGTGATCGCGACCCCTGAGTGCAAGAAGTCCCCAACACACAAAGCTCAATGCAACCCCAAGCCATTTGTGCAGCCACATCTGGTCCGCTCCAAAGCTTCCTTCAAGCGAAAGGAAAAGCCCCATCAATGTCGTAAGCGATGCCGTCAGGGCAGTGACGTGAAGCAACGCGTCCAGGAGTGAGTCAACGCCTTCACCATGGAAATACTTGCGCGCGTAAAAGAGAACGACTGTGACCAGGAGAAGGCCTATCGGGAGGTGAAGCAACAGCGGATGCAGTCGTCCGAAGGACTGCAAGACGGCAGGAATGATGATCCGGCTTTCGAACAGAAGTACAAATACAATAAGTACCTGAATGACGAAGACAGCATCCGCCGTAATTTTCTTCAGACGCTCCATGCTTACGCGAGAATTCCATTTACCACTCTCCCGCCCACATCGGTAAGTCTGTATCTCCTTCCAAGATGTTTATAGATCAGCGTTTCGTGGTTCAGCCCAAGCAAATGCAGTACTGTCGCATGAAAGTCGTTCACATGTACCGGGTTCTTGGCGATGTTATAACCAAAATCATCGGTTTCGCCATACACCGTGCCGGGCTTGATACCCCCGCCAGCCATCCAGATGGTATAACATTTCGGGTGGTGGTCACGGCCGTAGTTATTGATGCCGAGACTTCCCTGGCAGTAGTTGGTCCTTCCGAATTCCCCGCCCCAGATAACGAGTGTCTCATCGAGAAGCCCTCTTTGTTTGAGATCCATGACAAGAGCAGCGGACGAGCGATCGACATCGTGAGCCTGCAACGGCATCTCACCGGTGAGATTACCGTGCTGGTCCCAACCCTGATGATAAAGTTGAACAAAGCGAACGCCCGCCTCCGATAGTTTCCGGGCGAGAAGGCAGTTCGCAGCATACGTTCCCGGCACAAGACATTCGGGGCCGTACATTTTTACAATGTCATCCGGTTCTTTTGACACATCTGTGAGTTCGGGCACCGCCGTCTGCATTCGATATGCCATTTCATATTGCTGGATCCGTGTCTGGATCTCAGGGTCGCCAAATTCCTCATAACTGAGGCTATTCAATTCACCGAGTCGATCAAGCATCCTTCGGGTTGAGGCGCGATCCGAGCCAGTCGGATCATTCAGATAAAGCACAGGCTCCTCTCCGCTGCTGAACTGTACTCCCTGATGGACGCTGTCGAGAAATCCGTTCGTCCAGAGCTTTGAGTATACTCCCTGTCCATTTCCTCTTCCGCGCGAAAGAAGGACGCAAAAGGCGGGAAGATTTTTGTTCTCACTTCCCAGGCCATAGCTAAGCCACGCCCCCATACTCGGCCGGTTTCCCTGCTGAGCTCCGGTCTGCATAAACGTCAGTGCGGGATCGTGGTTTATCGCCTCCGTGTGCAACGTCTTGACAAAGCACAACTCGTCGACGATCTTGGCAATGTTGGGGAATATCTCACTGACCCACGCGCCGGATTTTCCGTATTGCGCAAACTTGAAATGTGACCCGACCAGCGGAAAGCTCGACTGATTCGAGGTCATCCCGGTAAGTCGCTGGCCCATTCTCACCGATGCTGGCAACTCCTCGCCGTGCATTTTGTTGAGCATAGGCTTGTAATCAAAACTCTCAAGCTGCGAAGGCGCACCGTTCTGGAACAGATAGATCACTCGTTTCGCTTTCGGCGCGAAGTTCGGTATCCCAGCGACCGACATCAGGTCTTCCTCCTCTCCCTTGCCCCCGAGAATTCCGGGCACAAGCAAAGAGCCCAACGCCACGCTGCCCAGTCCGAGGCTCATCTTGCCCAGGAAGTGTCGGCGGTTCACATTCAGCCGGCTTTCAAAAAACTCATTCATGACATGCTGATTGATTACTTCGTAATTGCTTCATCCATATTATACAACGTACTGACTACCTGCATCAGCGCGGCCGTACCAGCGAGATCATTTACCTCTTCGTGCGGATACTCGCCTGCCTCCAGACGTTGCTTTGCCGTCTCTTCATGCAAACTGTAGTTCTGCTTCTCCTCTTCATAGAATCCCGTCAGGATACCCATCTCTTGCTGCGAAGCAGTCCGACACAATATAAGACGAACGGCTTTCGCAATACGGTCTTCCGTGGCAACATCTTCCAGCATCAGACGTTCGGCAAGAACCCGCGAAGCCTCCAATACCATTGGGTCGTTCATCATAATAAGTGCCTGAAGCGGTGTGTTCGTTGGTATTCTTCTCACCTCGCATTGATCGCGATTGCTCGCGTCGAACATGAGCATCACGGGTGGAGGGACCGTGCGTTTGATGAAATTATACATCCCGCGCCGGTACAGCTTGTCCCCGTGATCCTGGATGTAGTTCGCCAGAACCCCACGGCCTGAAGTCGACAATTCCCAGATTCCTTCGGGCTGATAGGGCTTTACACTCGGCCCACCGATCTCCTCCACGAGCAGTCCACTGCTCGCCAGTACGTGGTCCTTGACAAACTCGGATGGCAGTCGACTCCGTGAAGCACGCGAGAGATACTTGTTCTCCGGATCAACCGCGAGCTGCTTCTTCGAGACCGTTGCCGACTGCCTGTACGTTGACGACATGACAATCTGTTTCACAAGCCGTTTGATGTCCCAGTCATTTTCTATGAAATCGACCGCCAGCCAATCGAGTAATTCCGGATGCGTAGGCAGTTCGCCCTGCATGCCCAGATCTCCTGATGTCTTCACAATGCCTTGTCCAAAGAACTCCTGCCAGATCCTGTTGACAAAAACGCGCGAGGTCAGTGGGTGATTTCGATCCGTCAGCCACTCCGCCAGTCCGAGCCTGTTCTTTGAATAGCGAGTAGTATCGAACGGATAGATCTCTTCCGGCACCTGAAAATCCACCTGCTCCCCATGTACGTCGTATACACCTCGAACAAGCACATAGGTAGGACGCACTACGGAGCTATCCTTCATTACCATGACCTGCACAGGCTCTGACTCCTTCTTGTTTACAAAGGTCAGGATGCTCTCTACATCTTCGTCGGTAATCGTCAGTCGCGGCGGATCGGCAAGCGAAGCCAGCCCTATATCGCCCAGCAAACCTTTCTCGGGAACCTGGTTGAAGAAAGCAAAGGTCTTAAAATAGTCTGCCTGGGAAATCGGATCGTACTTGTGATCGTGGCATTTCGCGCATTCAAGCGTCAACGCAAGGAATGCTTTCCCGAACGTATTTGTGCGATCCGTTACGTATTCGACGCGATACTCTTCGTCGATAACGCCTCCCTCTTGCGTGATCTTATGGTTGCGGTTGAAACCAGTCGCCAACAGTGACTCCTTGCTCGCATCGGGTAAGAGGTCACCCGCTAGCTGCCAGGTCAGGAACTTGTCGTAACTATAGTTCTGATTAAAGGCGTGAATCACCCAGTCGCGCCAGGGCCACATGGTCCGAAGACCATCGTCCTGATAGCCGTGAGAGTCGGCATAACGCGCGACGTCAAGCCAATGCACTGCCATTTTCTCGCCGTAGTGTTCGCTTGACAGCAGTTCATCCACGATCTTTTCATAGGCTTCGGGAGAGTCGTCTCTCAGGAAACGTTCCTGTAATTCGATCGATGGGGGAAGTCCGACAATGTCAAAGCTCACGCGTTTCAGCAGACGTTCTTTATCCGTTTCCTTATTTGGCTTGAGATTGACTTCTTCCAGTTTTGCGAGAATAAAGCGATCAATATCGTTCTTGATCCAATCATCGTCAATGTCCGGGGGCGCAACCGGCTCGGGGGTAATAAAGGCCCAGTGCTTTTGATATTTTGCTCCTTGTTCAATCCACTTGCCGATCACTTCGATCTCAAAGTCGGTCAGGTGCAGATTTGAATACGGCGGCGGCATTACCTGGGATGTATCCTGCGAGGTAAGCCTGACGAAAAGATCTGACTGCCTGGGTTTCCCGCGGACAATGACGTGGGCCTCGGGATTGTTCTTCAAGGCCTGATAGAGGCCGTCTTCCGTATCCAGCCGAAGGTTCGCTTTGCGCGTTGCCGCATCGGGACCATGACATTTAAAACATCTGTCAGAAAGGATTGGCCGGATATGGAAATTGAAGTCGACGACATCCGGTATTCTCTGAACTGTTTGATCGGCGGGACGATCTCCGAAAAAATAAACCGTTGCCAACACGCACAAGGCCGCAAACGCTATCAAATACCAGTATCTGGCTAACGATCTCATAAAGAAAGTCTAGAAGTTTGTCAATTTAGGACAATTGCCCTAAACGGGCAAGTATAAATTATCATCTCGCGTATCTCGAATCGGGTGGAGGGTTGCTAAAGATAGGAATTATTCAAGCACAACACATCAGAAGAAGGTCAATCGGCAATTTCCAAGTCATGATGCTAACCGCGCTTAAGCGTCCTTCAGCTGCTTCCGGAACACGGTCACAACATCCTGGTATTGAGGATGATGCCCTAAATTCGCAGCACTAACCGGAAATTGGAAAAGACGTCATACGCTCGCAAACAACTTTCCCGCCCGCACAAGATCGACGTTTCCACCCGAGATAATGATTCCCACGTTCTTGTTACGAAAAGTATCCCTGGCCTTGAGCACAGCGGCGAAAGTCACGGCCGCCGATGGCTCAACGACTACTTTCAGTCGTTCCCACAACATCCGCATCGCAACGATGGTTTCAACGTCAGAGACGGTGACAATCTTCCGGACTGTTTCCTGCATGATGGGAAAGGTCTTGTCCCCCAAGGTTGTCAACAACCCATCGGCAACCGAGTCGGACTGCGATGGCTCGATCATTCCACTTTCCATAGAGCGAAATGCATCGTCCGCTCCTTCAGGCTCAGCGCCTATTACCGTTGTCCGCGGACTAAAATACTTTGCAGCCAGTCCGGTGCCACTGATAAGTCCCCCGCCGCCGACCGGTGCAATAATTGTATCGAGATAGTCTATTTCTTCAAAAAATTCCTTCGCTGCGGTACCTTGTCCAGCAATCACATCAAAGTTATTGAACGGGTGGATCACATAGGCGCCCTTTTCGTCAACGACTTTCATCAGCATTTCCTCGCGCGCGCGAAGATTCGGCTCACACTCGTAGATAATACCGTCGTAGCCCAATACGCCGTCCTTCTTGATCTGTGGTGACGTACGCGGCATTACCACAAACGCGCGTGTACCCATGATCTTGGCTGCGCGCGAAAGTGCCTGTGCATGATTCCCGCTGGAATGAGTTGCTACGCCACGCGCCCGTTGTTCTCGCGTAAGCGAGAGTACTGCGTTCATCGCACCGCGCGACTTGAACGCTCCTACCTTTTGAAAGTTTTCACACTTGAAGAACAAGTTACACCCGGCGACCTCGTCCAGGCTGGACGAAGTCAAAACCGGCGTCTGGTGTACAAACGGCTTGATCCTGTTATGAGCTTCTGCAATTACCTGTTGCGTAATCATATCGAAATTTTCAGTTGTGATAAACACCTTCAAGAGGCAACAGTACGACGGTCAATGAGCATCGAGCCAGTTCTCGCCAACGCCGACCTCAACTTCCATCGGAACCTCCAGTTGCACAGCCGAACACATTAGTTGTCGTACTTTTTCAGTGACGACATCAACCTCACTGTTATGCACGTCAAACACCAATTCATCGTGGACCTGCATGATCATGCGGGTCTGAAGTCGCTCTCTGACAAGCCAGTCATGAATGTTGACCATGGCCAACTTGATGATATCCGCCGCTGTTCCCTGTATCGGAGCGTTGATCGCATTTCGTTCGGCGAAGCCGCGCGTACTGACGTTTCTCGAGTTGATGTCCCGAAGGTAACGCCTTCTGCCCATCAGCGTTTCGACATACTCTTTCTCGCGCGCGCTGTTGATCGAGTCATCCATATACCGTTTAATCGCCGAGAACTCCTCAAAGTAAGCCTTTATTATCTCCACTGCTTCACCTCGGGGAATCCGGAGATTTTGCGACAGCCCGAATGCGGTGCTGCCGTACAGGATTCCAAAGTTGACCTCCTTTGCCTTTCGTCGCATGTCAGCTGTAACCTCCTCCAGCGGAACCTTAAACACTTTGGCAGCCGTTGTCGCATGGATATCACGCTTCGCACGGAAGGCTTCGATCATCGTTTCATCTTTCGCAAAGGAGGCCGCGATCCGCA
Organism: uncultured Roseivirgaceae bacterium; assembly: GCA_964438975.1. Taxonomy (GTDB): domain Bacteria; phylum Bacteroidota; class Bacteroidia; order Cytophagales; family Cyclobacteriaceae; genus Chryseosolibacter. The sequence goes on from CAYTMU010000005.1 coordinate 33,557, forward strand.
ACTCAATTTGTGAATAATCCGCCGACATGAACAGATAATCCGAGTTGCGCGCCACAAAAGCCTTGCGTATCGCCCGGCCCTTTTCCGTCCTGATCGGGATGTTCTGGAGGTTGGGATTGTTCGAACTCAGCCTCCCGGTCACCGCCCAAGCCTGCCGGTAGTCCGTATGTATCCGGCCGTCGTACTGACTGATCATCTTAGGCAACGCCTCTACGTAAGTAGATCTCAACTTGTCGTACTCGCGATAGTCAAGGATCTTACGGGCAACCTCATGGTCCGCGGCGAGTCCGAGCAACACTTCTTCTCCCGTGGCGTACTGTCCGGTCTTCGTCTTCTTTGGTTTTTCGATCAGCTTCATGCGCTCAAACAAAACCTCACCCAATTGCTTAGGGGATCCGATATTGAACTCCGCGTCGCAAAGTTCATAGATCTCACGCTGCACACGTTCGATCTCTCCTTTGAGTTCCTGCGACATCCGATTGAGCGCACTCACATCCACCTTGACCCCTTCAAACTCCATCGACGCGAGTACCGTTGCCAACGGCATTTCCACTTCATCCATCAACTTCGTGTGTTGCCGCGACTCTAGATCCTTCTCAAGACCGTCCTTCATTTGCAGGACCTTGTCCACCCGTTCACAAACCTGGTTCTTTTGCTTCGAGTTAAGGTCGGCGAGCAATTCGTAATCAAGATATTGGGAACACAAGACCTCAAGGCTGTGCGAAGCCTCCGGCTCAATAAGGTAATGCGCCAGCATCACGTCGAACAACGGTCCGCGTACGTCAACGTTGTACTTCTTCAGCAGAAGCAGCGAAGCCTTCAGATTATGGCCCACTTTTGCAATGCCTTCATTCTCCAGGACAGGCTTAAGTTCATCCGCGACGCGACGCGCAGTGTCCTCATTCTCCGTTGGCACAAAGTGCGCCTCGTCTTTTCGCCACGAGAAGGCAAATCCGTGTAGCACCTGGTTAAAATTCGGAGCATCATCCGATATCGACTCCAGGGATATCATCTTCTGCTGCTGCAGGCTTTCCACAAGCGCCCGTCTGAGTTCCGGCGTGTCGACGAGGTAGTACCTGACCTTGTCCGATTCGAAACTCTGCTTTTCGGGAGTGGTCGCGGCGGCTGGTTTCCCAAACATCGACAGCTGAGCGCTTTTTACAGGTGGCGGTGGAACCGACGCACTTTCTCCGAAAGCCCTTGCTGCAATTCCCTTGAATTCCAGCTCATCGAAGATCGGTTTGAGAATCTCCATATCAGGTCCGGCGTAGTGCAATTCTTCCTCCCGAAACTCCACCGGGACATCGGTGATGATCGTTGCAAGTTTCTTGGATAGGATCGCCTGCTCACCATACGTCTTGAACAGCTCCTTCTGCTTCCCTTTCAGTTCATCGGCATGCGCAACAATATTCTCGACTGAACCATACTTCTTGAGCAACACTGCCGCTGTTTTCGGCCCGACGCCAGGCACGCCCGGAATATTGTCTGACGTATCACCCTGGAGCCCCAGCATATCGGTAACCTGCGACACATTTTCAATGTCCCATTTTTCGCACACTTCCCTGACACCCAGAACGTCTACGGCATTTCCCATGTACGCAGGTTTGTATAGATAAACGCAGTCGTTCACCAACTGTCCAAAGTCCTTGTCAGGCGTCATCATGAAAACCTCGAACCCTTGCTCGCAAGCGCGGCCCGCCAGCGTTCCGATGATGTCGTCGGCCTCGTAGCCATCGAGTTCAAGTATGGGAATGTTAAATCCACGGATGATCTCTTTGCAGATAGGGATACCGTAGCGGATGTCTTCCGGTGTTTCCTGACGCGTCGCCTTGTAGTCGGCATATATCTCGTCGCGAAATGTCTTTGCCGTTGTATCGAATGCTACTCCTATGTGTGTAGGCTTCTGTTTCTGAATGACTTCCAGTAATGTATTTGTGAACCCGAACGGCACCGACGTATTGTGTCCTTTCGAGTTAATGCGAGGTGTTTTGGTAAAGGCAAAGTGCGCCCGATAGATTAAGGCATATGCATCAAGTAAGAAGAGTTTCTTCGCCGGTTTTTCCATGTACGAAAGTAGGGCGTTCTCTTTAAAGAATTCAAAACATCAACCAAAATAAAATCTTTTTGGTAGATTGGGAGGATGAGTCAGCTGCCTGAAACACCTCTGTCCGCTTTCTACACCTGGGAGAAACAAACTCCGACTCAATCCTTCCTGCGACAGCCCCTTGCAGATCAATGGAAGACGTGGAGCTATCAGCAAGCGGGCGATGAAATCCGGAGAATTGCAAATGCATTGCTGGCACTCGGTCTGCCACCGAAATCGTCTGTCGCGATCCTGTCGAAGAATTGTGCCCACTGGATTATGGCCGACCTGGCGATCATGATGGCCGGGCATATAAGTGTTCCGATCTATCCGACACTCTCCGCCTCATCGATCACATATCTGCTACAGCACAGTGAGGCCCGCGCCATCTTCCTCGGAAAACTTGACGATTTTGATGCCTTAAGAACCTCGCTGGATGCGAACGTTCACCGCATCTCCTTCCCGTTCTACGGTCCGAATGAAGGTGATCGATGGGACGACTTACTTGCCCGTCATCAGCCGATTTCCGAAAACCTTGTGCGCGACCCGGAAGATGTTGCCAGCATCGTGTACTCGTCGGGTACTACCGGGACACCGAAGGGTGCAATGTTGTCTTTGGGTGCCTTTGGTTATGTGGGCCGCCAGGTGTCCACCTATCTTCGAATCCGCGAGCCACAGAAATTCTTTTCATACCTTCCGCTGAGCCATATCGCAGAACGCGCGTTGATGGAAATGGTTGCAATATCGTCGGGGAGTTCAATTTCTTTCACCGAGTCACTCGCCAGATTTCCGTACGATCTTCGCCATGAGAAACCGACGATCTTCGGCGGCGTGCCACGCATCTATTCGAAGTTCCGCGAGGGTATTCTTGCGCGGATGTCGCCGCAAAAACTCTCCCGCGTGCTCGCTATTCCGGGGGTCAATATCATTCTGCGACGCCTGATCATTTCAAAGCTAGGACTTTCCAAAGCAAGCGTCGTTGCCTGCGGTGCAGCGCCAACGCCCACCAGCCTGCTCACGTGGTTCAACAATCTCGGCATTGAAGTCCGAGAAATGTATGGAATGACCGAGAACTGCGCCTTTTCCCACGCCAACTTCCGGTTGATACGCAACGGAACAGTAGGCCAACCGTGGCCCGGTGTCGATGTCAAGATCGACGAGAGTGGTGAGGTCCTCATCCGTCATGCAGCACTGATGAAGGGCTATTTCAAAGATCCGACTGCCACCCACTCAGTACTCGTGGAAGAGGGCTTCCTCAGGACCGGCGACCAGGGATTCGTCGATGATCAAGGTTTCCTGACACTGACGGGAAGGGTGAACGAACAGTTCAAGACGGAGAAAGGCAAGTTCATTGCCCCGGCAACACTTGAGATCAAATTCACCTCTGGTCTGATCGACCAGGTATGTGTTCTGGGAACAGGCCTACCCCAGCCTATTGCACTTGTAGTCTTGTCAGAAACAGCAAAATCACTGAGTCGCAGTGAAGTAGAGACTGAGTTGCAGCAAGAGGTTAGCCGTGTGAATGAAGCAGTAGAAAAACACGAGCATCTCGACGGCATCGTTGTTTTATCCAAGCCGTGGTCCGTTGAAAACGGTCTGCTCACACCGTCAATGAAGGTACGACGTTTCGAAGTCGAAAAGCGTTATAAAGACAAATTCAAAGCGTGGACGACAGGAGACGGTATCGTCGTTTGGGATGACCCCACATAGCGGATACTATTCTATTGTTGTACGCTGCTGCACTGGAAACACGTTGTTCGTCCGATCTGCATCCCCCAATTCATAATCCGGATCGATGATGACTTTGACAACCTCCCGGCTCTTCACGAACACCTTTGTAGCCTTCCGCTCATTTAATCGCCATATCTCCGCAGGAATTCTCTCGATCTCCGTTGAGCCGTCCTGGTACGTCCATTCAATAATCAGCGGCGTCACAAGACCACCTTTATTCACAAACGTCAGCTCGTAAATATCCTGCCCCGCAAGCTTTGCATAAACAGTGTTGTCATCAAATTGGCTGTGGAACTCACCGCGCAGTCCCGGTGGCGTATTAGTTAGTGTTAATTCCTGAGGTCCATTGCTGAAGTCATCGGTAGCGTTCCGCTCGTTACTCGGATCAGCATCAGATGTATGCGCTCCTTTCTGCCCTGGTTTCGCCATCTCATCCCGCAACTTGAACCATTTCACTTCGTTGAGGGCAACATCAACATGATCCGTCCCGTAGAACCATCCTCTCCAGAACCAGTCGAGGTCGAAACCTGACGCATCTTCCATCGTGCGAAAGAAATCCGCCGGCCTCGGGTGTTTAAACGCCCAACGCCGAGCGTATTCCTTAAACGCCAGGTCGAACACCTCCGGGCCCATTATGGTCTTTCTCAACAACGACAGCGCTGCCGCCGGTTTGTAATATGCATTGTAGCCAAACTCCTCGTCGCGAATATTATCCGACATCGACATGACCGGTCTCATCTGTCTCTTGTCTCCTGACATGTAGCGTGCGACACCCATAGGCGTAGCGTTAACGTCGGCAAGCTCTGGATAGCGAAGCCGCAAGGTCTCCTTTTGCAGGAACGTATTGAGCCCCTCATCCATCCATGTCCACTGGCGCTCGTCGGAATTGACGATCATCGGAAAGAAGTTATGTCCCACTTCATGGATGATGACATCAATCATGGCAGCACGTGTCAGCTGCGAATATTTTCCGTTTCTCGCCGGCCGTCCGTAATTAAAGCAGATCATCGGATATTCCATTCCCTGGTTAGCTGCGTGTACCGAATAAGCAGTGGGGTACGGATATCCAACTGTTCTTTCCGAATAGAGTTCGAGGGTGTTCTTCACTGCACGCGTCGATTCACGCTCCCAAAGTGGATTTCCCTCCTTCGGATACAGCGACTGCGCAAGCGGGGTCTTGTCGCCGATCTTCACCGCCATCGCATCCCAGATGAACTTACGCGAACTGGCAAAAGCGAAGTCGCGGACATTCTCAGCATGAAATTCCCATGTACTTTTCTTTGAGGAGCGTAACTTCTCCTTTTTACGCGCCTCGGCTTCTGTCACGATCAAGACTGGTTTGTCAAATGTCGCCTGGGCGCGCCGGAAGCGATCGATCTGCTCCCGGGTTAGTACTTCGTCCGGATTCTGCAGCCACCCCGTCGCGCCCACAATGTGATCCGACGGCACGGTGATGCGGACCTTGTAGTTTCCGAATGTCAGTGCAAACTCACCCCTTCCCAGAAACTGCTTGTTTTGCCACCCTTCGTAGTCGTCGAACACGCACATCCGCGGGAACCACTGCGCGAACGTATAGACATAGTTTGCATCCTCGGGAAAATACTCGTAGCCCCCTCGGCCGTCAAAGATCTGGCGGTTGTACTCCGTATAATTCCACTCCACAGAGAAGGCAAACTGGCTCCCCGGTGTAAGAGGTTCCGGCAAATTCACCCGCATCATTGTATAGTTGATCGCATGCTTCAAGTCCTTTCCGTCGCGATCGCGAACCGACTTGATCGTATATCCCCCCTCGTAGTCGGAGACCGTAATTCCCGCCACCTTGCTTATCAAGCCCGCAGGCAATGAGTCGGGAACGTGTCCCCCCTGACTCCGGGAAGTCAGGTTGTCCGGCGCATAGATATTCTGATCCAACTGAAGCCACAGGAAACGCAGCGTCTCGGGCGAATTATTGTAATAGGTAATCGTTTGCCTTCCTGTCAACTCCTGCGTGTCGTCGTTGATTTCGACGTCGATCACATAGTCAGCCCGTTGTTGCCAGTATGCGGGCCCGGGCGCGCCGGACGCGGAACGGTATGAGTTAGGCGTTGGGAGCAACGCTTCTATTTGCTCGAATTTACCTTGCCAGCCGGGAACCTGAGCACCAGCGCCCATGGCAACCGCAATCAACAGAACGAATACGAAGACGCTACCCTTAACAGAGATACACATAGTCCTTACCTTTTGACCAACTTCAGAAACGCGCTACTTTCGAGAGCCAATAAAGACGGCTATAGATAACCTACTTCCGAAGCTTTGGGAAGAAATTATCTTCAATATTGACGTCGGTGGTTTCGAGGTTCGGATCAATCATGATATGTGACACCTCCTTGTCTTTTATGAAAACTTTACGAAAGCGCTGTTCGTTCAGTCGCCAGACCTCGGCGGGAAGTGTCTCGGTCTCCTTGGTTCCATCCTTATACGTCCACTCGATGACCACCGGCATGACAAGCCCCCCTTTGTTCGCAATCGTCAACTCGTAAATGTTCTTGTTGCGAAGTTTTGTCACGATCTCCTTATCGTTCACCACGCTCCGGAACTCTCCGGACAGTTGTGGTCCGGTTGGCGTCAACGTCAACGGTTCGGGCCCTTTGCTGAAATCTGTGTTTTTTCCGGTCCCTTGCGCGAGGTCTCCCTTGCGTGCTTCAAAATTTCGGTTTTCCATTTTGGATTTCTCCGTCGCGACGCGATACCACTTCACATCTTCAAGCACCTGGTCGTTGGCATCAGTTGTGTAAAACCATCCCCGCCAGAACCAGTCGAGATCTACCGCCGAAGCATCTTCCATTGTTCTGAAGAAGTCTGCCGGGGTCGGATGCTTATATGCCCACCGCTCGGCATACTCCTTCAGCGCCATGTCAAACAGTTCTCGACCCATGACCGTCTCTCGCAGAATAGTAAGGCCCGTCGCAAATTTGGAATATTGTTCCCAACCGAGCAGAACGATCTGCTCGGGATTTGTCATGAGCGGGCGCTTCTTAGACGGATCGCTCTTCATGTAGTTGACCAGGTTAGATGGCTTTCCGCGTGTCCAATTCAGCTGCGGGTAGCGTTCCTCCTGCGTTATGAGCTGTAGAAATGAGTTAATACCTTCATCCATCCACGGCGTCTGGCGCTCGTCGCTATTGACAATCATCGGGAAGAAATTATGACCCACCTCATGAATGATGACACCTATCATCCCCTGCTTGAGCTGATTCGAATAGCTACCATCGCGATTCGGTCTTCCGAAATTGAAACAGATCATAGGATACTCCATGCCGTTATTCGCGGTGTGCACGGAGATCGCCACCGGATAGGGGTAGTCAAGCGTCATCCTTGAGTACACTTCCAGTGTATTCTTAACTGCCTTCGTTGATTCACGTTCCCACAGCGGGTTCCCCTCCTTGGGATAGAATGACATCGCCAGTGGTGTGTTATCACCGACCCGGACCGCCTGGGCGTCCCAGATAAATTTTCTTGAGCTCGCGAAGGCGAAGTCGCGGACATTCTCCGCATGGAATTCCCAGGTCCGTTTTTCCTTTGAGCGCTTCTTCTCACGCTCGCGTGCTTCCTTCTCCGTCACGACGAATACCGGCTTATTAAAAGACGTCTTGGCTTTTTCGAATCTCTCTTGTTCGGTTTTCGAAAGTACGTCCTGCGGATTCTGCAATGTCCCGGTTGCTGCGACAAGATGATCCGCCGGCACGGTGATCTTCACTTTGTAATCACCGAATGGAAGCGTGAACTCGCCTGACCCGAGGAACTGTTTGTTCTGCCATCCATCGTAATCGTTGTACACACACATCCGTGGAAAGAATTGTGCGATGGAGTAAACATAATTGTCATCTTCCGGAAAGTACTCCATTCCACTGCGTTGACCAAAAATGCTTCTGTCAACAATGTTAAAAGACCAATCCACTTTAAATGCGTATTTCTCCCCGCTCTCGAGAGGTTGAGGCAATGACACCCGCATCATGGTGTTGTTGATCAGGAAGGGAAGTGCCTTTCCCGATACATCCTGCACCGATTTGATATCAAATCCGGCCTTGAAGTCGGAAACCCGTGTGGCAAACGTCTTCACTGCTGCCGAATCTTCTACTTGATCAGTTGCTGTACTCTTGAGCGTGTTATGATCCGAAAGAATGTTCTGGTCAAGTTGAAGCCACAGATAGGTGAGATTGTCGGGTGAGTTGTTATGGTATGTTATGGTTTCCGTACCCGTAATACTCTGACGGTCATCATGTAGTTCAATGCGTATGTCATAGTCCGCCTGCTGCTGCCAGTAGCGGAGGCCCGGGGCACCAGAACCTGTGCGGTATTCGTTTGGCGTCGGAAGAAGTGTGCCCAGTTGTTCGAACTTACCCTGCCAACCGGAAGTCTGCGCGGTCGCCGTGTGAGCGCAGAAGAAAAGCAGTGCTAATAGAATTCGCGTCATGATAAAAAGAAAGGTTTACTTACTGAATGTACTCGAGCCCAAAGTCTTCACTCAGTTAGACCGTCAGACTCAGTCCGCAAGATAGTCCAACTGCTCGATTTCGCCCTACCCCGGGCCGCGTTATACGCCAGCGGCAATTCCGGCGTTTGATTGATGTTCTCTAATGCCTAGTTTTGCCCGCTATGAAAAAGCTGCCTCTTATCTTCCTCGCGTTCCTGCTCTGGAATTGCGGAACGGAAGAGGAAAAATGTGTTTTTATTCCTGACGTTTCGCCAGAGAGTATCTCACTTGAATTCCAGCGTTTCGAAGATTCTCTAGCGTCCATTGAGTCAAAGCAAGAACTCGTGGCATTCCTGACGCGTCAGCCGCTTATACGCGATGAGATGCTCCGACGCGCGGATTACCCCAACGATTCGATTTTTATTGACGAGATGCTCAGGCGATTCACCAATCCGGGAATTGACACTTTACTGCGCGAAACAAAGAAAGTTTTCGGCGACGGCTCGGCGCTTGAGCAAGAGTTCCGGCAGGCATTTGCCAATCTGCAGTACTACTATCCCGACTTTGTGCCCCCGAAGGTGAAGACCCTGATCACAGGACTCGACACCGACCTGTTTGTCAGCGATACATTGATCCTTATCAGCCTTGACTTTTTTCTGGGACCCGGCGCTAAGTACCGCCCCAAGACATACGACTACCTGATGCGCCGGTATGATCCGCATGATATCGTACCATCTTGCATGCTCATCTATGGTATCAGTCCAGAATACAACAAGACAGAGCTGAAGGACAGAACCGTTCTGGCAGACATGATTGCTTATGGTAAATCATTCTACTTTGCTAAGCACATGTTACCCTGCGTTCCAGACAGCGTGCTGATCTGGTACACCCGTGCGGAAATCGAAGGAGCAAATTCGAATCAGGATTTGATCTGGGCGCGATTGCTCGAAGACAAAATTCTCTTCTCGACCAGCAGCATTGACAAGAAGAATTTTCTCGGCGACCGGCCTGTTACCATCCAGGTGGGAGAAAAGTGCCCTGGAAGGATTGGCCAATGGGTAGGCTGGCAGATCGTGAAGGCCTATATGGAGAAGAATCCTGCTGTTTCCCTTCCCGGGTTGATGGAGTCAGACAATGCAGGAGCCATTTTCCAGAAAGCGAATTACAAGCCCCAGATGCGTTAACATTTCGGCAACAGAGGGTTTGAACGCACTGGCGACAAACACTATATTTGGCCCTTCAAAAAAGATCGATATGCGAAAAAAGATTGTTGCCGGCAACTGGAAAATGAACAAGAACTTCGAAGAGGCGAACACCCTCGTATCCGAAGTAATGGGTATGGTGGAAGATGAAGTAAAGGGAAACGTCAGAGTCGTTCTCTGTGTCCCGTTTCCGTACCTGGTACCGGTGAAAACCCAACTCGGGAAAAACACACGCGTAGAAGTCGGTGCCCAGAACTGCAGCGAACACGAGGCTGGCGCATACACTGGAGAGGTCTCGGCGGCGATGTTGCGTTCGATCGGTGTTCCATACGTTATCCTCGGCCACAGCGAACGGCGGCAATACTTCGACGAAGACGGGAACCTGCTAGCAAAAAAGGTCGACATTGCGTTGAAATACGGACTCACCCCGATCTTTTGCTGTGGCGAACAGCTCGAGGTCCGCGAACAGGATCAACATGAGAAACTCGTCAGGGAGCAAGTGGAACAGGCACTCTTCCATCTCGACGTGAGCGCCGTCACTAAAGTCGTGATCGCATACGAGCCGGTCTGGGCAATTGGCACTGGTAAGACCGCATCTTCCCAGCAGGCACAGGATATGCACGCTGTAATCCGCAGGCACATTGCCGAAAAGTATGATCAATCTACTGCGGATGCCATTTCTATCCTATACGGCGGCAGCGTGAATGCAGGCAATGCTAAAGAATTGTTCGCTTGTCCAGATGTTGACGGCGGACTTGTCGGCGGAGCTTCCTTGAAGTCCCGTGAATTTACGGATGTAGTCAAAGCGATGGCGTGAGCGCTCATGTATCACACCCGACTCACCGTCACCTGCGACCCCGCGTACGCTGAAATCCTTATCGCCGAGCTTTCGCTTGCCGATTTTGATACATTCCTAGAAAACGAAACTGGTTTTGAGACCTATGCCGAGAGTGACAGCTTCGATACCTCCCGGGTTGAGGAGATCCGCAAGCGTTACGAACAAGACGCTTCCGTCACTTTCGAGTTTTCCAAAGTCGAAAAGAAAAACTGGAACGCCGAGTGGGAGCGGAGTTTTTCGCCGATCGTGGTAGACGACCAGTGCCTGATACGTGCTTCATTCCACCAGGTCGATCAGCACTATCCATACGAGATCATCATCACGCCGAAAATGTCGTTCGGTACCGGCCACCATCAGACGACCTGGTTGATGGTCCGAAACATGTTGTCGATCGACCACCGGGGAAAACGCGTCATGGACGCGGGGTGCGGAACAGCTATCCTGTCAATCCTTGCCTCCAAGCGCGGCGCGAGGGAGGTAGAAGCCTTCGATATCGACGAATGGAGCGTCGAGAACGGAAATGAGAACACGGAGGTGAATGGATGCCGGAATATTCGGATTCAACAGGGGAAGATCACCGAAGTTAGTCTTGAAGGATCATTCGATATCATCCTGGCGAACATCAACAAGAACGTATTGCTCGACGAGATCCCTCATTACGCCGAATTTCTCGGGCAGGGAGGAACGCTGTTACTCAGTGGTTTCTTCACCAGTGATATTCCCGACCTCGTCAGTGAAGCGTCCGGCTATGGTCTGGAAGAAATACGGCGCGACGAACGCGAGAATTGGGCTGCATTAACGCTGGAAAAACGCCGGACTAACCAATAAACTTCTTCACCACCTCCACGAATTCCGCAGGTCTCTCCGCGGGTACCCAGTGGCCAGCATCCAGTGTTTCAAACTCTGCCGCCGGAAAAATCTTTCTTATCCGTTCAAAGTCGTGATCACGAATATATCTTGAACGCCCACCCCGCACAAACAGCGCTGGTTCTTCGAAAGTCCCTTCGTATTGTAGCGGCAATCCCATGTTGAGGATATTCGCTGATATCGCCGGTAGATTGAGCTTCCAGTGAAATCCACCTTCCGGTTTGCGCTGAAGATTCTTCAAAAGAAATTGTCGTGTATCCTCCTCATCGACGTATGCCGCGAGGGCTTCATCCGCTTCCTGTCGCGTCTTTACCTCATCGATCGGAACTGCATTCAGACCTTGCAACACAACGTAATTCTCCATGTTGTAAGGTTTCGGAGCGATATCAACAACGACGAGTTTCGATAATTTGTCCGGATGAGCAAGCGCAAAGTTCATGGCCACTTTACCTCCCATTGAATGACCGATGATAACCGGGTCCACCAGTTTGTGCTGATCGACAAAGTTTTCGACATCTGACACCATGATCGGAAAATCGAATACCGGATCGTGGGGTGATCGTCCGTGATTGCGCAAGTCCAACGCAAAGATCTTGTAATCCTCAGACAGCAGCCGCGAAGGCGTTAGCCAATTGTCTGCCGAGCCGAAGATACCATGCAGCATAACGATCGGCCGCCCCTCCCCCAACTCTCTGAAAAAAAGTTCCATAGTCGCCTTTTACTCAATAAACCTGTGATCTGGTAAAACTAACCCAAATGCGAGAAGAATCTTTGGGTCGCTCTGCTATTATCTTCAATTCGCTTTATATTTAGGCCTTTTATTTTTAACCGTCCGTTCGATGGAGCATGTCATGGGAAACTACCGGATTCAGGAGATAGATTTGGTTGCGCTGGCGAACGAGTTCGGCACACCCCTTTACGTATATGACGCTGAGAAGATCGTCCATCAGCTCCGGACGCTGACGATGGCGTTCTCCGGATCAGATGTAAAGATCAAATACGCCGCGAAAGCTCTGTCGAATATTTCTGTCCTCAAACTGCTGCGGGCCTATGGTTCCGATGTTGACACGGTATCGATCGAAGAAGTGCAACTTGCCCTGAAAGCTGGATTCAAACCGTCGCAGATCATGTTCACCCCGAACGGCGTCGATTTCAACGAAATCGAAGAGGGGGTCAAACACGGCGTAACCGTCAACCTCGACAATCTGTCGATGCTCGGAAAGTTCGGTCAGAAGTACAAAGACACCTATCCCGTTAGTATCCGGCTAAATCCGCACATCATGGCCGGCGGGAATTACAAGATCTCTACGGGTCATAGTAACTCAAAGTTCGGGATATCTGTCTATCAGCTTCCCGATATCCATGAAATTGTCAAGCGTCATAAGATGCGGATCAATGGTCTTCATATTCACACGGGTTCGGACATAACAGAAAGCGAAGTCTTCCTGAAGATGGCCGAGATCCTGTTCGGTGTCGCCCGCGATTTCCCCGATCTCCGCTTCCTCGACTTTGGCAGTGGATTCAAAGTCGCGTACAAAGAGGGAGACATCGTGACAAACGTCTATGACCTTGGCCTCAAGCTGACGAAAGCCTTCAACGAATTTTGCCAGAGTTACGGCAGGAAACTGGAACTGCACTTCGAACCTGGTAAATTCATCGTCAGCGAGGCGGGCGTCTTGTTAGTAAAAGTGAATGTTGTGAAGCCCACTCCTTCGCTCACATTTGTTGGCGTTAACTCCGGCCTCAATCACCTTTTAAGACCGATGATGTACGATGCATATCATGACATCGTCAACATTTCCAACACGACAGGTCCCATGAAACTGTACACCGTCGTGGGGTATATTTGTGAAACGGATACATTTGGATCGGACCGCAAGTTGCACGAAGTGCGCGAAGGTGATATCCTTGCAATCAGGAACGCCGGCGCGTATGCATACTCAATGGCCTCGAACTATAATTCGCGACTGCGTCCAGCCGAAGTACTATTGCTCAACGGTCAGGCCAGACTCATCCGGGAACGGGAACAATTTGAGGACTTACTGCGTCATCAGATCGAAGTCGACCTTTGAGCATCGGCTGCAAAGCATTTTTTGTCCGTTTAACATGAGAACACTATGAAGCCTGGCCGCCTAGTCCTGACTGCACTGCTTGTTCTGTATGCTGCCGTCGCATCCTACGCGCAGATACTGAAGCCGGCCGCCTGGAATATCAGGCTATCAGACGCAAATCCGGTGGCTGGAGACGTGATCGAGGTCATTTTCCTCGGAACGATCGACCCAACATGGTATCTCTATGCCAACGACTTTGATCCGGACTGCGGTCCGATACCAACTGAGATCAACTTCGAGAATCGCACTAATTTCGAACTCGTCGGCGGCCTTCAGGCTATCAATTCCGAGGATAAGCACGACGAGATCTTTGACTGCGACGTAAAGGTATTCAAGGGAAGGGCAGAGTTCCGGCAGCGGATCAGGGTATTGGGAAGTCCACTTACAGTGGTGGGCGTCATTGAGGGACAGGTATGCACAGAGATCGACGGGAAATGTATAACATTCGAAGAGGACTTTTCCTTCGCGAACGTGGCGGTCAAAGGCAATCTGAAGGCGCCACCACCCGTCGCTAAGCCAAAGACTTCTCCACCCGCAGCCGCACAGCAAACGGAACCTGAGGAGAAGTCAGAGCCCGAAATTACCACCGCCACCAACTACGGTTCGAATGAAGGCCCGATCCTCGACCCCACCATCCTCGAAGGTGAGGCGGCCGACAGTTCGAATTCGATCGCGGGTTATATGCTACTGGCCTTTCTCCTGGGACTGGCATCGCTGCTGACGCCTTGCGTTTTTCCAATGATCCCCATGACTGTAACCTTCTTTCTAAGGGACAATCAAACCAAGCAGGAAGGCATTCGAAAAGCCGTTTTCTTCGGCTTGTCGATCATTATCATCTACACAATTGCCGGTACACTATTCGCGCTGATCTTCGGAGCAGAAGGTCTCAACGCGTTGGCAACCCATTGGATACCAAATCTTTTTGTTTTCCTTATTTTCATCTTTTTTGCGCTCTCGTTCCTGGGACTCTTCGACATCAACGCTCCCCACAAGCTTGTCAACCAAGCTGACCGCGCGTCGGAGAAAGGGGGCATTACCGGCATCTTTTTCATGTCCGCCACGCTGGTTCTGGTGTCGTTCTCATGTACCATCCCGATCGTCGGAAACGTACTCGTACTCTCCGCAGGCGGCCAGGTTGTTAAACCCGTTTTGGGTATGCTCGCTTACTCGCTGGCGTTCGCAATACCGTTCACATTGTTTGCCACATTCCCCGAATGGCTTAAAGGCATGCCGAAATCCGGCGGCTGGCTCAACTCAGTCAAGGTAACGCTTGGGCTATTGGAGCTCGCACTCGCCCTGAAGTTCTTGAGCATCGCCGACCAGACCTACCACTGGGGCATCCTGGACCGCGACCTGAACATCGCTCTCTGGATCGTGATCTTCACCATTCTCGGCTTTTACCTCCTCGGAAAAATCCGGATGCCCGGCGATTCCGTCCTGGAAAGAGTCTCGGTACCACGGCTTCTGCTCGCAATCTTAACATTCACATTCGTGGTTTACCTCGTACCCGGACTATGGGGTGCGCCGTTGAAGGCGCTGGCAGGATATCTTCCGCCCATGCATACGCACGACTTCGATCTCGTTGCAATGAACCGCGTACAACAGGGTAACGAGATATGTGAGGAACCGAAGTACGGGGAGCTCCTCCACCTGCCGCATGGTCTCGACGGATACTTCGACTATGACCAGGCCCTTGCATGCGCCCGCCAGCAAAACAAACCTCTTTTCATCGACTTCACCGGACACGGATGCACCAATTGCCGCGAAATGGAGGCGAACGTCTGGGCTGATCCGGCGGTACTTGAACGCCTGCGCAATGACTTCGTCGTTGTCGCCCTGTATGTTGACGATAAAACTGTTCTACCAGAGTCGGCGTGGTACACATCTCCGTACGACAATAAGGTGAAGAAGACGATCGGGCGGCAGAACGCCGACCTCCAGATCAGACGTCTCAATAACAACGCCCAGCCATTCTACGTTATCGTCGGAAAGGATGAACATGTTCTGGCATGGCCGCACGGCTATAACAGGAGCGTTGAAGATTTTGTGGATTTTCTGGAAAGAGGTAAAAAAACTTACAATCAACTGTACCTGAACCAAAGTTCAAATCCGTTCAATTAGCGCCCCTCCAGTCAATTTTCCCACGAGGCGGCTGCTATTTTCGTTTAAAGCTGTGCAGATATATCTTTGAGAAAGAGGTGATTCCAAAATCGGGATGAGTTGACTTTGTTGGAAACTGTCTATATTTGAGGCGCTCGCTATTTTTTAATCTTACACGCGGACATGGCTAAGAAATTTTTTGGATTCGTCGTCTTTCTTGCGCTCGCTGGCAGCGTATTTCTTATCAAACAAAACTATCACCCGACGGTATCGGAAGTACACGCCGAGGTAGTTGTCGACTCAGTTGCCTTTGAGGCAGAAGAGGTCAAGGAGCCCAAGATGCTTTACGGGATGATCCTGGAGGATGACCATGTAGTGATCGAAGACAAGATCAAACGCAACCAGTTCCTCGGAGATATCCTCCAGGAGTACAATGTGCCCGCCCGACTAATTCACGAGGTGTCTCAACTATCGCGCAACATATTCGACCCTCGGAAGATCACACCCAATTCGAAGTACACTCTCATCTGCAATCAGGACTCCATCACGAAAGCAAAGGCATTCGTTTACGAGCCCAACCCCATCGACTATATCGTTTTTCGTTTCGGCGACTCACTTTCTGTGGACGTGCGGCAACGCGAAGTAACGAACGTCGAGAAGACCGTAAGCGGCGTTATCTATTCAAGTCTTTCGGTCACGATGGACAAGCTTGGCATGCCTGCAGATCTCACGAACAAATTCGCCGATATCTTTGGATGGCAGGTCGATTTCCAGAGATTACAACCTGGTGACAAATTCAAACTCATTTACGAGGAACAACAGGTAGAAGGCACAACGATAGGCATCGGCCGAATCACGGGAATTTATTTTGAACATTTCGATCAGCCCTATTACGCCTTCCCCTTTGATCAGGGAGATGGCATCGACTATTTTGACGAAGACGGGAAAAGCCTGCGCAAGGCACTGTTGAAATACCCCATCCAGTTTACGCGTATTAGTTCCCGGTACAACAAGAACCGGTTCCATCCAGTACAAAAGCGCTGGAAAGCCCACCTTGGAACCGATTTCGCGGCACCCACTGGTACCCCGATCCGGTCTGTCGGTGACGGCATCGTCGAAGAGGCGACCTTTAAATCAAACAACGGCAACTACGTGAAGATCCGGCACAACGCCACCTATACTACACAGTATCTGCATATGTCGAAGATCGCCCCTGGCATCCGCCCCGGTACAAAGGTCAAGCAGGAACAAGTCATAGGCTTCGTCGGGAGCACTGGGCTTGCAACCGGTCCTCATCTTTGCTACCGTTTCTGGAAGAATGGTGTCCAGGTAGATGCCCTGAATGTTGAGTTGCCTCCTTCTCAGCCGATCCGGGAAGACCACATTGTATCGTTCAACGCTGCGAGCGCCGCATTGATCGACCGACTTAACCACATTCCGTTTCCCGAACCGGAAGGCGACGCGTTCGCCTCCGCGCGCGAGAGTTTTTGAGTTCGTCCGGTTAGGATCGGCAATTTTCTCTGGCTTTTTTTGTTAAAGAGAAGCAGTCCAGATCCTTCATGAAGAGCTTTCAATTCACCTTTCTACTGTGTTTACTGTGTTTTGCGGCAATCGGCCAGCAAAAGGTGGGCCTCGTCCTGAGCGGTGGAGCTGCCAAAGGTCTTGCCCACGTCGGAGTATTAAAAGCACTTGAGGAGAACGAAATCCCGATCGACTACATCGTTGGTACCTCGATGGGCGGCATCATCGCGGGCTGTTATGCCTCGGGGATGAGTCCGGACCAGATAGAGAGCATGGTCTTATCAGAGAAATTCCTCAGGTTGGTCAACGGAATGCCTGAGAAGGGTTTCAACTCCTTCTACCACCAGGGTGAGGACGACCCTCATTTCCTGAAGCTAAACCTCTCCCTCGATTCCATCCTCAACCTCCAACTGAATACAAGCATCGCCAGCGACGTTTCTCTTAACTTTGCATTGGCCGAGATGTTCTCGCAGGCTGCGGCGATCAGCAAGAATAATTTCGACAGCCTCTTCGTTCCGCTGCGCGTCGTTGCCGCCGACATATTCACACAGAACCAAGTGGTTCTTTCAAAAGGGATTCTGAGCGACGCTATTCGGGCTACGCAAACTGTGCCTTTTTTTTACAATCCCATCCGCGTTGACGGCAAATACCTTTTTGACGGCGGAGTGTACAACAATTTTCCTGTTGACGTTGCCCAGAAGGAATTCGCTCCGGATGTCATCATCGGCTCGAATGTGTCTTCAAAGATATTCAATGACTATCCCTACGGCCTGGACGAGAAACTCATCGCCAACTCCCTCTTGTTTCTCCTTCTCGACAAATCCGATCCTGCAAGTGTACCGGCGAACGGTGTATACATACAACCCGACGTATCCAGCTACACCTCGTTCGATTTCGCCAGTGCGAAAAGTCTGATCGACAGCGGTTATATACAAACACTGCGTCAGATCGACGAACTGAAGAGCAAGATATCCCACCGCGTTACGTGCGACGAAGTGACCGAGAAGCGAAACGCATTCAACGTTCGGATACCAATGATGGAGTTCGATAAACTCCTCTTTGAAGGCTTCAATCGCAGTCAATCACGGTACATTCAACGTATTTTCCGGTACAACGAAAAGAACCCAGGGTCCTTCTATTACAGCAGGGCGAAACGCGGGTACTTCCGGCTTGTCTCCGAAGACTATTTCAGCAACGTCTATCCCAATATTCTTTTTGACTCAGCTCAGCAGACATTTCAATTGAAACTCACACGCCGTCCACAAAAGAATTTTCAGGTGGGCTTCGGTGGCGTAGTCGCTACACGAAACATCAGCAACATCTATCTTGATCTCAACTTCTTCTCATTCAACAGGCAGCTCATTCATGTACACACTGGTTTTCAGACCGGAAATTTTTACAGGGCAGCGGATCTCAAAACCCGAATTGACTATCCTTTTCAGTTCTACCTCGAACCCTATGTCGGTTTCACCAGCTGGGATTACCTGCAAAGCAACGACCTGTTGTATGACGTGAGTTCTCCAACGGTCCTCCGGCGGGTCAACCGCAAAGTTGGTCTTGACATCGGCTGGCCGTTGGGCAATCAGTTCAAAGGCGTGATCAAAGGCGAGGGTTTCAGTAATCGAGACACCTACATCAATGAGACCGTCTTCGCCAGCTCCGACACGTTGGATGTCTTGCGGACTGCCGGGTTCAAAGGCGAACTTCTCTTCACCACGAACACACTGAACCGCAAACAATACCCGAATGCCGGGAGAGCATTCAGCTTTGGTGTCCAGTACTTCAACCTCACAGAAGACTATCGGCCTGGTAACACCTCAGTGCAACGCGACCCGGTCAAGAACCCCCACCAATGGTTCCGGTTCCGGGCAAGCGCCGAACAGTATTTCAGGGCCGGATGGTATCGTCCCGGCTACTCAGCACACCTGGTGCTGTCGAACCAACCGTTCTTTCAGAATTATTACGGCACGATGGTCAATGCGCCGGCATTCAATCCCCTGCAAGACAGCCCCACCCTGTTGTTGGAGAATTTCCGCGCATTCAATTACGTTGCCGCGGGGTTCCGGAACGTGTTCACGCTGCGCAACCGACTCGACTTCCGGCTCGAGGCATATGTATTCCGACCCCTTGAATATCTTCAGTCCGGTTTGAATCAGGAGGCGGTTATTGGGGACGACCTGCGTACCATGTACATTGCCAGTACAGCCGGACTGGTCATGCACTCACCCCTGGGACCGATTTCTTTGAGTGTAAATTACTACGACGACCAGCAGAACCAGCTAGGCGTGTTGTTGCATGTCGGCTTCCTCCTCCACAGCCGGCACACGCTAGACTGACCTTGTACCGACATGCGGATATTATTGTGCTGAGGCCTACTGGCTTGTAAGAATTTTTGCTATGTTTATCCTTCAAAATAACCTCATCGGGCCAAATGAAACGATCGCTACTCCCCTTTGTTATCCTGATTGTTGTGTCGCTGGGCGCGAAGGCCCAGGAAGTTCAATGGGCCACCAAAGTAATCGCATTTTCCTCCGAACTCACGCCGGTACAATACTCCGCGCAGCAAGTCCTCGGCAAGCCGAACGTGCTGCCCTCCGGTGGTCAAAGTCCCAACGCCTGGGCACCTGATAAACCAAAAAGAAAGGAATTTCTCAAAGTCGGTTTTGACCGGCCAATAAACATTCAACAGATCGCGATTGCGGAATCGCACAATCCAAGTGCAATCTTTCGCGTATTTGTTTACGATGAAGCAGACCGCGAGTACCTTATCAACACGCTGAACCCGCAGGCTGTCCCTCTTAAAGGCCGCATGTTGAACCTGTTTATGGAGCAAACGCCATACCGCGTCGCCGCTGTCAAGATCGAGTTCGACGGCGGAGCGTTACCCGACTACTTTGGTATTGACGCTATTGCGATCTCCGACGTCAACTATCCTATCATCGCCGATATCCCCAAACTTCAACTGCTTGCCTCCGGTCTGGTAGTGGAAGCGTTGGGCCCGAATGTCAACAGTGAATACAGCGAACTGAACCCGTTGCTTTCTCCGGACGGAAAAACTTTGTACTTCAGTCGCAAGAACCATCCGCAGAACGTCGGAGGAGTCAATGACATGGAGGACATCTGGTACTCTGAGCTCGATTCCAGCGGACACTGGTCCCTGGCCAGGAACATGGGAAGCATGTTCAACAACAACGAGCCCAACTTTATCAACAGCATTCAATCCGTCACGCCGGATGGACGCTCCGCCGTGATGCTTCTCGGCAACAAATATCTCCCGAATGGCAAGATGCAGCCCGGTGTTTCCATCAGTAGCAATGTTGGAGGTAGCTGGTCGAAGCCGGTCCCGCTCAAGATCGAAAATGATTACAACTTTAGCGAGAAGGCCAACTACTTCCTGACCGACAACCGCCGGACGCTTCTCATGTCAGTCGAACGCGAAGACTCATACGGCGCCCGCGATCTGTATGTATCATTCATGCGCGATGACAGCGTCTGGACCGAGCCTCTTAACCTGGGGAATGTCGTCAACTCTGCCAATGAAGAATCCGGACCTTTTCTCGCCTCCGATAATCGCACCCTCTATTTTTCTTCCAACGGCTTTAGCGGGTATGGCGGCAACGACATCTATGCAACCACCAGGCTGGACGACACATGGACTAACTGGTCGGAACCCGAAAACCTCGGACCAGACATCAATTCTCCGCTTGAGGACCTCTTCTTCAACATCCCCGTAAGCAGCGAATACGCATACTATTCGCGAGGCATATCGGAGAGCAACATGGACATTTACCGGGTGAAACTTCCGCTCCTGAGGAGCCCCGATCCATGGGTAATTGTCAAAGGAAAGATCGTGGATGGCACCAGCGGCCAGGGTATCGGCGCAAAGATCGTGTACGAGAGACTGCCTGATGGTACGGAACTTGGCATCGCCCAATCTGACCCTGCAACCGGAGAATACGAGATACGACTTCCCGGCGGAAGCCAGTATGGCATTCGCGCAGAAGCGCCGAACAAAATATCCGAGAGTCAAAACCTCGACCTGAGTGGTGTTCAGAATGATCAGGTCATAGAAGGTAAGGACTTTAATCTGGATCCGATCCAGTTGGCTTCCGTTGAAGAGAATGTAACCATTACGCTCAACAACGTCTTTTTCGATTTCGATCAGTCGACACTGAAACCGGAATCATATCCTGAGCTGAACAGGATCGTCAACCTGATGAAGGAGAGGTCGTCGATGCAGATCCAGATCGCAGGGCACACCGATGCAACCGGACCAGAACGGTACAACCTGCAGCTTTCCGAAAGACGCGCCAACGCTGTAGTCCAATTCCTGAACAAACAAGGTATTAACGACAGCAGGATGTCCGTGATCTTCCATGGCGAAACAAAACCGCTGGCACCAAATACAACAGTTGAAGGACGGAAACAAAATCGCCGCGTTGAGTTCAAAATCCTAAAGCTATAATCCATGAGAATGCGTTCGCTAATGGTCGGTCTGGTGATGACCCCACTTGTCGTCTTCGGCCAGAACGAACCAACTGACTCGCTGATCCATGCAGTGGGAAAAGTAACAAATGCCGAAACCGGAGAGCCGGTCTCAGCACGGATCCGCTATGAGAGTTTGCCTTATGGGAACCGGGTAGGCATTATCAACAGCAACACTTTCTCATTTCCAATGTTTGACCGGGAGCACTACAGCATTGTGGTAGAAGCCGATGGCTTCTCCCCAGCCAAATACCTTTTGGATCCTACTTCCGCCAATGACGACAACCAGGTGGTCAGAGATGTTCAGCTATCGACGGGTTCGAAACCGATACCCGCCGCCGGCAAGGTCATGAGGTTAGACAATCTGATCTTCGAAGTAGGGAAAGCACGGATCGAACCCGAGTCCTATTCCGAACTAGACTTGTTGGTCAACTTGCTGAAAGAGAACACACACATGTCCATCCAGTTGGAAGGACATACCGACTATCTCGGCGACCCGCGCGCGAATATGCGACTTTCCCAGCAGCGGGTTGATGCTGTTCGAAATTACCTGGCAGGTAAGGGCGTTTCCCGGAACCGAATCCGGACGAGAGCATTTGGGGGCTCCCAACCGCTTTCGCGAGACAGCACCCCGGAAGCGCACCGCCTCAATCGCAGGGTGGAGGTACGGATCCTGGAGAACTAGGTTCCCGGCTGTCCATTTTTCACATTTCCGTTTACTTTGAATGCCAAGTGACTGCTCAAGACTCTCTTCGCCTTCTCTTTGACAACTGCAGCAACACAGTGCCGAAGCTTCGCATCGAACCAGTGGGCGAACGGAAAAAGCGACTCGCCGCACTGCGAGATTGGATACATCGCAATCGATCAAACATCCACGACGCGCTTTCTTCTGACTTTCGGAAGCCGGCGATGGAAACGGACGCAACGGAGATCTTCCATGTGCTGAACGAGATCAAAGTCGCCATCGGCTCCCTCGATCGCTGGGCGGCTCCGGCGCGGGTTCCGACACCGCTGTACATGACCGGCACACGGGGATGGATTCAATATGAACCTTATGGTGTGTGCCTCGTCCTATCTCCGTGGAACTATCCTTTCGCCCTGGCGACGGGCCCAATCGTTTCCGCGTTAGCAGCAGGCAACGCCGTCGTTGTAAAGCCCTCCGAAATGGCCCCCGCCGTATCCGCACTGGTTACGCGAATGTGCGCGGAAGTGTTCGATCCAGGGGTCGTCACGGCTGTCGAAGGCGACGCCGAGGTTGCTCGCACGTTATTAGACCTCCCGTTCGACCACATCTTCTTCACCGGTAGCACCGCAGTTGGAAAGGCTGTTATGAAATCGGCGGCGGAGCACTTATCCTCCGTTACCCTCGAACTCGGCGGAAAATCCCCTGCGATCGTGGCCCACGATGCGCGGCTGAGCGAAGCGGCGGAACGCATCGCCGTCGCGAAATTCATCAACAATGGCCAGACGTGCATAGCGCCCGACTACGTGCTGGTCGATAACAAAATACTCAAGAGATTCGCGGCAAGGCTGACCGAAGTAACGACAAAGCTATACGCAGGAAACGGAAATCTCACGGAGTCGCCTGACTATGCCCGGATCATAAACGAATCACACTTCGAACGAATCGAATCACTCATCATCGACGCGGTCAGTCGGGGGGCCCATATTGAATGGGATGGTCCTCGCGACCGCACTGCGCGGTTCATGCATCCCGTCATTCTCACCAACGTTCCCGCTGACAGTGCAATAATGGCTGAGGAGGTCTTCGGCCCCGTACTCTCACTGATCGGGTATGACACACTTGACGAAGCCCTCGCCACGATCCGGTCAAAACCGAAACCACTGGCGATCTACCTGTTTTCCCGCAACCGCCAACTCAAAGCGCGCGTAGCCAGGGAGACGTCTTCGGGAGCTTTCTGTGTAAACGACTGCGCAATACATTTCCTTCATCACGAGTTACCGTTTGGGGGCGTCGGTCCAAGTGGCATGGGCCGCGCGCATGGATATCATGGCTTCCGATCCTTCTCCAATGAAAAGGCTGTTTTAACCCAGAAATCCGGTATAACGGCGGCACGTGCTTTTTACCCACCGTTTACCGCCCGAACCAAACGGCTCATGGATTGGTTTTTGGGATTGCTCCGATAGCGAAAACAAAGGCCAGCGGAGGATCAAAGCCTCCTCCCGGTTTCGTAAATTTGTCTCATAATCCGACTTATAAATCAGCATCAAATGAACAAAGGACTAAAGTGGTTTCTTATCGTCATCGGCGGTCTTTTCGCGCTACTCCTGGCAGCTGCTATCATTCTGCCAGCCGTTTTCAAAGATGACATCAAAGCCCTGTTGCAAAAAGAAGTTGCAAAGTCAGTCAATGCCGATGTCGTATTTGACGATTTCAGCCTGTCGATCTTTTCCAATTTCCCGAATATCACAGCCGGATTGGACCAACTGGGTGTCATGAATCGCGCGCCCTTTGATGGTGAAGTGCTTTTTGCCACGGAACGCCTGGAGATTGAAGTGAACATAGCTGACCTGCTTTTCAGCGATGCATTGCAAGTAAAGGGGATCACCGTTGTTCGCCCCATCGTAAACATCAAAGTCCTGGAGGACGGGCGTGCCAACTGGGACATAGCCGTGGCTTCTGAAGACACGACGACCTCTGACGAACCGTCCGAATTCTCATTCGGCATCAACCGATGGCGCATTATCGATGGAGACATCACGTACGACGACCAAAGCCTGAAGTTCTATCTCAACCTGAAAGGACTCGACCATCAAGGAAGTGGCGACTTCACTCAGGCCGCATTCGATATGAAGACCCAGTCACTGGCGGATTCTCTGTCAATGGTATATGACGGCGTCGAATACCTGACTAACAAGAAAGTTGACATGGATGTGACGCTCACGATCAGCGATGACTACTCAAAGTACACTTTCAAGGAGAACACTACGAAAGTAAACGACTTTTCATTTCAGGTGGATGGATGGCTGAAACTCAACGACGAGGATATGGAAATGGATCTCGCGTTTGACACGCCCGAAAATACATTCAAAAGCCTGCTCTCACTCGTTCCTGGAATCTATACCGAAAATTTCAATTCGTTGAAGACGGATGGCGAGCTCGCGTTCAATGGCGCGATAAAGGGAACCTACAGCGACACCAGGTTGCCGGCGTTTAACATTGCACTTAATGTCAAAGACGCAATGTTCCAATATCCCGACCTGCCCACAGCGATCGAAAACATCAACGTCGAGTTGCTCGTCGATAACAAGGATGGCGTTATTGAGAACACCATCATCGACCTTAAGAACATGCATCTGGACTTCGGAACCAATCCAATAGATGCCCGCGCCCGGATCACGCGACTTTACCCGACGGACATCGACGGCTCGCTCAACGCAAAGCTTAACCTTGCAGAGCTCAACAGAATGTTCCCGATGGAAGGTCTCGACATGAAAGGCAATTTTTCCGCAGCCGTGCAGGTGAAAGGTGTCTATGACAGCTTAAAGAAGTTGATTCCGACTACAGACGCAGCTATGTCACTCACGGATGGCTACATCAAGTCTTCAGAGTTTCCAATCCCGATGGACAACATGCGCTTCACCTCGTCGATCAAGAATACGACCGGAAGAATGCAGGAGACCTACATTCGGGTAGAGAACTTTACAATGCTCATGGACGGAGAGAAGCTCTCCGCAGACCTTTTCCTTCAGAACCTCGACAACATCAACTGGGACCTCAAGGTTAACGGAGGTGTAGACCTTGAAAAGATCACGAAAATCTTTCCCCTCGAAGGCATGAAACTCGCCGGCAAGGTCAAAGCCGATATACAGACGAAAGGCAACTACGCCGATCTGGAAGCCGAGCGCTATGATCGGCTTCCAACCAGCGGCACAGCCTCTCTCCAGGATTTCTCATACGAATCAACCGACCTCCCGGCAGTCGCCCTAAGTCAGGCAGCCATGGTATTCGATCCGAAACAAATAACCCTACAGCGCCTGAACGGAACGTTTGGAAAAAGTGATTTCAGCGCAACGGGTTCAGTAGTGAACTATCTCGGCTACTTATTCGGCGATAACCAAACCATCAGAGGACGGGCAAACTTCACTGCGAACTTACTTGATCTGAACGAATTCATGTCAGGAGAAGAAGAGGCTGTTGCAGATGACAGCACATCCTACTCAGTCATTCCCGTTCCCCGCAATATTGACTTCGTATTGACTTCGAACGTCAAGACGGTGAAGCTGATGGACCTTACGTTGAACAATGCCACCGGGGACATCGTCGTCAAAGACGGCATAGCCAGCCTGACCGGACTTCGTTTCAACATGCTCGGTGGTGCGTTTGCAGTCACCGGAAGTTACAATACGAAAGACATCAATCATCCCGCGTACGACTTCAGCCTGAAGATCGATAACATGTCAATCCAGGATGCGGCAAGCTCATTCTCGGTGGTCAATACGTTTGCACCTATTGCCGGTCTCGTTCAAGGTAAATTCTCAACCGATTTCAAGATCGGCGGCGAGTTGCTTCCGAACATGATGCCCAACATGGCGACAATAGATGGTGAGGGGTTAGTGAAGATCGCTCAGGCGACGCTGCGCGACTCGAAGCTGATCTCCGGCATCACGTCACTGACCAAACTCGATGACACAGATAACGTCTCACTAAAGGACGTGCTGATGTCGACGAAGATCCAGGATGGTCGGCTCAGTGTGAAGCCGTTCGACATCAGTATGGGAAATTACAAGACAACAGTTACCGGCAGCACGCTGCTCGACGGCACCATTGACTACAATCTGAAAATGGATGTCCCTGCCGGCAAACTGGGAACCCAGTTCAATGCGCTGGTTGCCAAGTACAGTGGTCAGCGGGCCGACCCGAACGGGACCATTCCAGTAACCATTGCACTCGGCGGTAGATTCACCGATCCGAAGCCGACACTGATCATGGACGAGCAGGCGGCGCAAGTAAAAGATGCCGTCACCGAAGCAGCGAAACAAGAGGGAGCGAAGGCGATCGAAAAGGCCGTGAAAGGCACAGAGGCAGAAAAGATCGTAAAGGATATTCTCGGTTCGCGGACCGACACAGCCGCTTCGACATCAGACACCACCGGAAAGCCCGCAACTGCACAGGAGGCCATCAAACAAAAAGTCGAAGAAGAGGCGAAACAGAAAATTCAGAATCTTCTCCGGCGAAAGAACTAAGAAAGGACAACCGGCAATCCGTCACCCGGCCAACATGCAGAGAACTGCGTTGAGCCAGGTGGCCGCTACTGCCAACACTGCGGATCAGTTGGTGAGTTGAATCTCCTCGCCTTCCTTATTCAGGAACTTGTATTCTGTCACTGCCAGAGAGGTATCTACGACGATGCTCACCCATCGCTTGAATTTGAAATACCATTTTACGCGCTTCGAGAAAATACCTTTCGTGAAAAATGCGTGCAGGTATGGGTGAAGCGCCAGCACGAGATCCTTTTCGTTCTGTTTCTGGAAGAGGTGTTCAATATTTTTTTCGATAAGGTCGGAAGTTAGGATTGAGGCCGTGATCTTGCCGGTGCCATTACACGTGGGGCACGTCTCTTTCGTGATGATATTCATTTGAGGCCGCACCCGCTCACGCGTGATCTGCATCAGTCCGAATTTCGACAGCGGGAGCACGGTCGACTTAGCCTTGTCTTCCATCATCGCCTCTTTCATCACCTTCTGAATGAGCTTCTTGTTCTCGAGGCTCTTCATATCGATAAAATCTATAACGATGATGCCCCCCATATCGCGAAGTCTCAGTTGCCGTGCGATTTCGCGAGCGGCCTCCACGTTCACAGACAAGGCCGTGGTTTCCTGGCTCTCCTCGCGATTTGATTTATTGCCGCTATTGACATCGATGACGTGAAGCGCCTCGGTATGTTCAATGATCAGATATCCCCCGGTTCGAAGACTAACCGTCGTGCCGAAGGCAGACTTGATCTGCTTCTCAATGCCGTAATGTTCAAATATCTTCGCTTTACCATTGTAAAGCTTGACGATCTTTTCCTTGTCGGGAGCAATGGTTCGGGTGTACGCTTTTACTTCTTCGTACATCTTCTTGTCATCGACGTGGACATTGTCGAACGACTCATTGAGGAGGTCGCGAATAAGAGATGAGGTTTTGTCGAGCTCGCCGATGATCTTGTCGCGTGGCTGCGCCGTGACCAGGCGAACCATACCATCTTCCCAGGTTTTGACCAGATTCCGGAGGTCGCGATCAAGTTCGGCGACTTCTTTGTTTTCCGCGACTGTGCGGATAATGACCCCGAATTTCTCGGGTTTGATGGATTGGATCAGACGGAGCAGGCGTTTTCTCTCATCGCTGCTTGTGATCTTCTTGCTAACGCTGACGGCGGCTGAAAAGGGTACCAGTACCAAATATCGGCCGGCAAGGGATAACTCGCAGGATAATCGCGGCCCTTTCGTCGAGATCGGCTCTTTAACAATCTGGACCGGGATCAACTGATTCTTCGTAAGCTGCTGGATGATCTTTCCATGCTTATCGATATCCGGTTCCGAATTGAATTTGTCGAGTCTTCCACCATTCATTTTTCTTGACCGCACAAGCTTCGTGAACTTCTGAAGCGAACTGAACTGAGGGCCGAGATCCAGGTAGTGTAGAAAGGCATCTTTATCATAACCAACATCGATAAAGGCTGCATTCAGTCCGGGAACGACTTTCTTGACTGTTCCCAGAAAGATATCACCGACGGTGAACTTACTACCCTCTGATTCCTGGTGGAATTCAACGAGCGTTTTATCTTTTAGAAGGGCTATACGACATCCGTCTTGAGTTGCACTAACAATTAGTTCGTTACTCAAAACATAAATGGGTTAATGTTGTATATGGGTGAGCCGGAATGCGACTGCAGGCGTGCGTATCGCATTCCATAGATCACTATTTCTTCTTGTGTCTGTTCTTTCTGAGACGCTTCTTACGCTTGTGCGTCGCCATTTTGTGTTTCTTTCTTTTCTTTCCGCTAGGCATAGAATATTTTTTATTTTGTTCCCCGCTCCCCGCGGGATGGTTTACTTTATTTCAATTCTTGCAGATAGGAGTCAACAGTTGCCTGAACAGCCGGATCTCTATCCATTTCCTTCACTTTCTCAAATTGAGTTCTGGCCCTCTCCTTCTCGCCGTTGTTCATCAGCGCAAGTCCCAAAAGCAAATGACCCTGTACGTGTTCGGGATTCACTTCCAGCAATTCCTCGAGTCGTTCGACTGCGCGGTCGTATTGACGCGATTGAATTGACAGCATGCCCATGTTGAACAGCGCCAACTCATTTTTCGGGTCCGTTGCCAGGACCTCCCGCAGCATCATGATCCCCTGCATCGGGTTTGACGACGTCAGATACGTCATTGCCATCTTCGTCCTGACCTCAAGATTCCCCGGATCCGCGTCCATCACTTTGCCATAGAACTCCTGCGCCTTGCTTGCAAACGAACGCTGCTTTCCCTGATCCAGGGCCAGGGCATAAGCCTGGTAGTAGTCATCCGCCGCCTTCTGCCAGCTTTCAATGTTGTTAAAGAACTCCGATGCTTTGGCCGCGTACCATGCCGCGCTATCAAACTGATTCGCAATCCGGTAGAGGCTTGCCAAAGAGTCGGCAAAGATAGCATTTTTTTCATTTCCCGCGCTCCCACCGTACTCCTTCTTTAAGGTCGTAATAGCATCACGGACCTCCGCCGGGGCCTGTACGTGATCCGGCAAGTTCGCGGCTATGCTGTCCTGCACCGATGCTCCGGTAAGCCGCCCCTCGTTCTCAATAACGACCTTAGGTAGCTGGAAAAGAAGCCATACGGCAATGGCGCAAATAGCGATAATTAATAGACGCGTCTTTATCATATCAGGAGAGTTCCTCCGTCTTCAGCATGACTTGCCAAGGCAAGATCTCTAAAAAGGGAAAGCTATTTTTCCGCGGTTTGTTTTACCTTCTCGCTGTTCTTAATCTTGTTGATGAAGATCTTCGCGGGTTTGAAACTTGGGATGAAATGCTCATCGATTACAAGTGCAGTATTACGCGAGATATTTCTTGCTATTTTCCGCTTGCGTTTCTTGTTGATAAAACTTCCAAAGCCCCGTATATAAATGTTATTACCGTTTGCCATGGAATTCTTGACCACACTAAAAAATGCTTCCACCGATGCGGTAACGTCTGCCTTGTCCACTCCGGTCTTTTCTGCGATTTCGTTGATTACATCTGCTTTAGTCACTGTGCGTATTTTTTAGTCCAGATTTAACGGGAGGCCAAATTTAGTTTGCCTTGCCAGAATTAAAAATGAATATTGAAAAA
Source organism: uncultured Roseivirgaceae bacterium (assembly GCA_964438975.1). Taxonomy (GTDB): domain Bacteria; phylum Bacteroidota; class Bacteroidia; order Cytophagales; family Cyclobacteriaceae; genus Chryseosolibacter. The sequence continues at coordinate 63,270 of CAYTMU010000005.1, forward strand.
ATTGATTATCAAGGGGATGGACACACGTTATTTCTCAGAAAAAGTCGCCAAATGGTATCTGACTAATCAACGGCCGCTACCGTGGCGCGAGACAACGGACCCCTATAAGATCTGGCTCTCGGAAGTCATCCTCCAACAAACACGCGTCGCCCAGGGCCTCCCGTACTACCACCGGTTCATCAAAGCGTTCCCAACTGTACACAGCCTGGCCCGCGCGTCGGAAGAGCAAGTACTCCGCCTTTGGCAAGGACTGGGCTACTATACCCGTGCCCGGAACCTGCACAAATGCGCCCGGGTCGTCGTCGAACAACACGGCGGCAAGTTTCCCACTACCCGACTGAAACTGCTGGAACTTCCCGGCATCGGGCCTTATACTGCTGCTGCAATCGCATCCATTGCGTTCGGTGAAGCAGCAGCCGTGGTCGACGGCAACGTCTTCCGGGTCCTGGCCAGGATATTCGGTATTGATACTCCTGTCAATACACCGGAAGGAAAGAAAAGATTCACGGAACTCGCCGACACGCTGATCTCCGACCGGCATCCCGCACGTCACAATCAGGCGGTCATGGAATTCGGCGCCACCTTTTGCACTCCCTACAACCCGTCCTGTACCGAGTGTCCTTTCAACCAATCATGTCGGGCTTACGCTCAAGACCTCGTGAACACATTGCCCGTCAAGACCCGACCGGCAAAGGTTCGAAGTCGCTACTTCTACTACGTAGTCGTCGAGAAGAACAACAGCGTCATGATGCGAAGGAGAGACGAAAGAGACATCTGGCACGGCCTCTATGACTTCCTTCTCATCGAGAAGAACCGACCTGTCAGTCCGGAAAAACTGATCCAGGAACCTGATCACGCGGGGTGGTTCGAACACGCACGGCAGGTGACTGTATCCCCGAAGTTCGTTCATATTCTAAGCCACCAGAAAATATACTGTCGTTTTCTGCGGGTCAATGCGACAGCTCGCTTCAGGATTCCATCAAAAGCCTTTGCATTCTATTCGACGCAGCAAATCGATCAATTGCCAAAGCCTGTGTTAATAACACGTTTTCTGTCGGAATCGCGAGACCTTAGTTCGCAGAAAATTGGTACTTTTGATCCCGTTTGATAATTTAGACACTTAACCCGTAGTAGATTATGTCTGGAGTGAATAAAGTGATTTTGGTGGGCCGCTTGGGTAAAGATCCTGAAGTGCGCAACCTCGACAGCGGCGTTGCCGTGGCGAATTTTACTATGGCTACCTCGGAAACGTATAAGGACCGTAACACCGGAGAGCGTAAGGAATCAACCGAATGGCACAATGTCGTTCTGTGGAGAGGCCTCGCCGAAATCGCACAAAAATATTTGCACAAAGGTGATCTCGTATACATCGAGGGGAAACTCCGCACACGTTCGTGGGAAAAAGAAGGTGTAACCCGATACACAACCGAGATCGTGGCCGATAACATGACAATGCTTGGATCGCGTAGCGGCTCAGGTTCGTCATCATCGTCATCTTCGGATTACAGTAACCGGTCTTCGGACAGACCGGCACCAGAACCCTCCTTTGGAGGTCAGAGCGACGCGGACGACCTGCCGTTCTGATCAATGAAGTTCAACTAAAACTTCTCTTTTGGACGAGCCTCCGAGTAATACAATCCTCTTAATCTCCCTGGAACCCGGTGTTCTGTACATTATCCTTGCTGCTGTCCTGGTCTTGCTCACATCGATTGCTTCGGCGGCGGAGGCTGCTTTCTTCTCGCTGACTGCCGACGACCTCGAAAGACTAAGGGGCAGTAGTATGAAGAAGGAGCTGCGAATCGCTGACCTTCAGACAAATCCGCGCCTGCTGCTGACTGCACTCACGGCTTCGAAGTACAGTCTGATCCTGGGATCCTCCGTGATCTTCATCTTCTTCCTGTTCGGAAAGGAGTATCCCTTCACGTCGGACATCGTCATCGGCGCGGTCATCCTGACAATTGCGTTCGCGTTCTTTGGTGTGATCATACCCAAGATATACGGCCGGGCTAACAATATATCAGTTGCCCGCTGGTCGGCGAATCTGTGCATGGGGCTCATCAAACTTTACAAGCCGCTGTTAAATCCACTTTTCAGATTATCTCTGCGGGTAGAAAGCAAACTCGAAAAGATCCTGGAAGAACGTTCTGCTCAGGAGCTCAATAAGGCACTTCAGATGGCAAGTGCGAGTAAGGACACCTCCGACCGGGAACGGGAGATCCTTCAGGGCATCGTCAATTTCGGCACCCTTACCGTACGGCAGGTCATGCGTATTCGCAATGAGATCATCAATGCAGACGCGTCAATGAGCTTTGCATCGCTGCTTGAACTTGTCAGCAAAGCCGGCTTTTCGCGCATTCCAGTCGGCCGCAACAATCTTGACCGGGTTGAGGGCGTCCTGTACATCAAGGATCTGCTGCCATTCCTGGATGAAGGCTCAGCATTTGCCTGGCAGAAGCTGATCAGGCCCGCATATTTTGTGCTGGAGTCGCGAAAGATCGACCACCTTCTAAAAGACTTTCAGGAAAAGCGTGTGCATCTGGCGCTGGTCGTGGATGACCACGGCACGCTGTCGGGGCTGATCACGCTTGAGGATATTATCGAAGAGATCATCGGTGATATCAACGACGAATTCGATGAGATCGGTTCGCACTATCAGAAAATCGACAACCGGACGTTTATCTTTGACGGGAAGACTTCAATCAACGATTTTTGTAAAGTGTTCCCCGTTGAAAATCCAGTTCTCGAACGGGCGAAAAACGCAAACAAGTCGTTGGGCGGAATGCTCCGACAACTGCAGGGTTCCATTCCGCGGACTGGCGAGCCAATTGTGATAAAACCTTTTACCTTTATCATTGACCAGCTCGACAACAGGCGTGTCAAAAAAGTAAGAGTAGTACTGCATGAACAATAATCACGGGAAAATGGGGAAGCGGTGGGAAACGCCCGGAGTAATTCTGATCGTGCTGATAATTGCAGGCGCATGTACGCGCGACTACTTACCGAAACCGCTCGGTTACAATCGGCTCGACCTTCCGCGCCAGGAGTATCGGTCCCTTCCTGATACACTACCTTACCGTTTTGAATACTCCACACACGCTCGGCTTCTCCCCGACACCTCCTATGTCCGGGGACGTTACTGGATAGAACTCTACTATCCGGCCATCAAGTCCAATATTCACATTACTTACCAACCACTGCGTGGAAACTCCAGGTTGCTTCGGGAATTCATCGATGATTCCTACACGCTCACCGCAAAACACCAGGTCAAAGCATACGCCATAAACGAGATCATCACCGTCACACCCTCCGGTAAGACTGCCGTCGTCGCCGAGCTTGAAGGTGAAGTTCCCAGCCAGTTCCAGTTCACCGTTACAGATTCGGCGACCAATTTCCTTCGCGGGGCATTGTATTTCAACACGAAGGTTCAGAACGATTCTCTTGCGCCTGCCATTGAATATATGAAGCGCGACATGATGCACATCATAAACACATTGGAGTGGAACACGCCCGGCTGATTCCTGCGTTGCTGATCCTGGTTCTGGCCGCGTGCGATAACAGATCAGACACGTCAGTTTCTGCATCTCAAACAGCCGAATTCCATGACTACTGGCACGCGGGCAAAGCCGAGATCAGTTCCTACCATCTACAGCAGTCGCGCTACGGCGAACCGCGGGTGGGGAAGGCTGTTATGATCTTTGTCACCGAAGACCTCGCCAGAAGACGGCAGGTCAAGCTTGACAATCCAGATCACGGTGACAAAGTCAACGTTCTCAAGCTCAATTTCACCAGGAAATTCACGACGGGTATATACCCCTATTCAGTGATGCTGTCAGTCTTTACTCCGACAGATCTCAACCGCCACCCGGCCACAGTTAAAACAACTATGTCGGTACAGGAGTGGTGCGGCCAGGTTTACACACAAATGAATCTGCGATCAAACAGATATGTGGTCAGATCCCACTCTTACTTCGAACAAGAGGGGGATGAACGATTCTCCATCCGCACGGCTTTGCTGGAGGACGAATTATGGAATCGTATTCGCCTGGATCACGAGAGCCTTCCGGTAGGGAAAGTCAGTGTGATCCCCGGGTTGGTCTACACCCGCCTGCGTCATGTCGACATGGAGGCACGTCCCGCCGTCGCCGACAAGACCGCCACCGACTCCACCTTTGTGTATACCCTTCAGTTTCCTCAGGACGAAAGGTCTCTCTCCATCCGCTACGAGAAGATATTTCCTTACACAATTCTTCATTGGAAGGAAACATGGCTGGAGAACGGTCAACTAATGGAAACAACTGCGACTCTCGATAAAATGTTGCACACCGACTACTGGAACAAGAACAGGAATGAGTTCCTGTACCTCCGCGACTCGTTGAATCTCCCTTATCCCTGATATTTTTATGCTGAGCTGCAAGCACTCAAAATTCACGCTACCGAAGAATATTGCTTATCTCAACTGCGCGTACATGTCGCCGCTGCTGAAGACTGTGGAGAAGGCAGGGGTACGCGGCTTGCGCCTGAAACGAAATCCCGTGAACATCCATCCCGGAGATTTCTTTTCGACCCAACAGGATCTGAAGGCAGCGTTCGCCAGGCTCGTCAATGCTCCCGATCCCCAGCACATTGCAGTTGTTCCATCTGCGTCATATGGTATTGCGAATGTCACACAAAACATTCGCATTACGAAAGGGGAACATATCCTTGTCGCAGCGGATCAATTTCCGAGCAACTATTACCCCTGGCAAGCGTTGTGCAATGAGACCGGCGCGGAGATCAAAGTGATCTCCCCTGAACCTCAAGCCAAAGAACGCGGAAAGAACTGGAGCCTCCGGTTTCTCGAAAGCATCAACAACCACACCCGCGTAGTTGCGATCGGACACATTCACTGGGCCGACGGGACACTGTTTGATCTCGCTGCGATCAGAAAACGAACAAGAGAAGTAGGAGCGCTATTGATCATAGACGGTACTCAGTCCGTTGGCGCTCTTCCGTTCGACGTTCGGGAAATCGACCCTGATGCCCTGGTGTGCGCAGCCTACAAATGGCTGCTCGGGCCATACTCCATCGGACTCGCCTACTACGGGGAGCACTTCCGCGACGGCGTACCGATTGAACACAACTGGATCAACCGGCGGGACAGTGAAAATTTCTCGGCTCTTGTTAACTACGAAACGCAGTTCCAACCCGGTGCGCATCGGTTCAGCGTGGGCGAGCAGAGTAACTTCATTCTTGTACCGATGCTCCTGAAAGCGATCGAACAGATCAACCGATGGGGTGTCAATAATATCCAGGAGTATTGCAAGTCCATTGCAGAAGAAGCGATCGTGAAGTTACGCGAGAAAGATTTCATAGTCGACGAGTTACCTTTCCGGTCGTCGCATCTTTTTGGTATCCGACACCACAAGCTGGATCCGGAAAAGCTGAAAGCGAGCCTAGACAAGCACAAGGTTCACGTGTCAATACGCGGAAATGCAATTCGTGTTTCACCACACGTTTACAATGACGAAGCAGATCTCGCGCGGTTAGTGAAGGCGCTGAGGGCGTGAGGCGCGAGTGGTGAGTAGTGAGTGGATTTGTGCTTCTTGTCTGTTGTTGCTTCGTCGCAAAGGGCGCTAAAGGTTCTCTTTTACAAATCTCAGCATCATCGTGTACAAATGATGTCGTGTTGTGGCTCCCTGAATGCCGTGATGCCGGTCTGGATAGTAAAACGATTCGAACTGTTTGCCGGCAGCGATCAGTGCAGCCTGAAACGCCATCGAGTTCTGCACATGCACATTGTCGTCACCAGTTCCATGGATCAGCAGGAATTTCCCTTGTAACTGATTGGCATAGGTAAGCGGAGAGTTCAGGTCGTATCCCTCCGGATTCAGCTGAGGGGTTTGGAGATAACGCTCAGTGTAGATCGTATCGTAGAACCTCCAGTTAGTCACCGGTGCTACAGCAATGCCGAGCTTGAAAGTCCCCGCTCCTTTCGTCAGGACAAGCGACGTCATATACCCACCATAACTCCATCCCCAGATACCGATCCGGGCAGCGTCAACGAAGTCGAGCGATGCCAGGTACTTCGCTCCGGCGAGGTGATCTTCAAGTTCGTACTTGCCCAATTGCATATACGTCGCCTTCTTGAAGGCAGTCCCGCGCGCAGTGGTTCCACGAGGATCGATATACACGACGATGTATCCATTTTGCACCAACAGTTGATGAAACAAAAAGTGGCTGCCGCCCCATGACTTCGCGACAGCCTGGGAACCGGGACCGCTATACTGGTAGACCATCACCGGATATTTCTTCGTCGGATCAAAATCCTTTGGCTTCAGAAAAAATCCATTGAGTTCTACTCCTTGTTCGGTCGGAAACGTGAAGAACTCCTTCTCTGCGAGATCGAACTCACTGATCCTTGCATCCAGCTGTTCGTTGCTCTCAAGCACCTTCATAGCCGCGTTCCGTTTCGTTCTATACAATGTAGCGATCGTTGGTAGGTTCGCACTACTATAGTGATCGATATAGAACTGGTAGTCAGGACTCATATTGATATTGTGCACTCCTTCGACGCTGGTGAGTTTCGCCTTCTGCTTCCCGTCTAATGTCACTGTATAAAGGTGGCGTTCCAGCGGCGATCCCTCGGCCGACATATAATAGACCCGTTTGTTCTTTTCATCCGCACCAACGAACTCAGTTACATCGTAGCTGCCTTCGGTCAATTTCCTCAGTACCTTTCCCGAGATCGAATAGAGATACAGTTGCATGTATCCCTCTTCGTCGCTCATGAAGATGAATTCACGCCCATTCTCCAGATAGAGGATATCGAGCACCTCCAGGTCAAAATACGTGTCAGTCTTCTGATCAATGACCGCGCTACCCTTTCCTGATGCTGCGTCGACATGCAATACCTCCAGGTGATTCTGAAGTCGGTTAAGCCTGATAACGGATAGTGTGTTGGGATCCGATGTCCAGCGGATTCGCGGGACATAAATATCCGTCTCTGTCCCGAGATCGACTTTCATCCTGCGTTCCGAAGCGAGATCATACATCCAGATCTCTACCAAAGAATTGCGTTCGCCAGCTTTCGGATACTTATATCGATAGTCGTACGGGTATAAGAGTCCTGCCCAGTATTGCAGATTATACTCCGCAACGGCAGACTCGTCGAACCGATAATACGCAAGCTTGCGATTGTCGGGCGACCATGCAAAACCAACGACAAAACTAAATTCCTCCTCGTAGACCCAGTCGGTCGTTCCGTTGATGATCTCGCCAAACTTTCCATCCAAAGTAACCTGAACCTCCGTCATGACGGATACGGTTACATAGAACAGGTTGTTCTCTCGTACGAAAGCGATCTTACTGCCGTCAGGTGAAAACGCGGCATACGACAGCGGACCACCGGGCGAAAGTTGTTGTAAGCGTCTCAGTGTGCGGTCGTACACGTAATACTCCGCTACAAACGATCGGCGGTAGATCCGCCGTACGTCAGTCTGCAGGAGGATCTGCGATTCATCGGCGCTGAACGAGTAATCCTCGATCTTCAATTGCGTTGACAGCTCGTTGCCGTCGACGAGGGTCTCTACCGCGCGCCCGCTTGTGATGTCATACCTGACAATCTTGTTGTCTGCCAGCGCTGTATAATACTTACCGTCACTCATCCAGTTAATGCCGGTCACTTTTTTCTCGGCAAACGTGGCCCGCGTGGTGAAGTCGTCTACCGAAATGCGGGACTGAGCCTGGAGCAGGTCGCCGGTAACCAGGGTTAAGATGAAAAGAAAACTGACCTTGTTCATAGGGAGGAGATGATACTTTTTGTATGACCCAATTTTTGCAATATTATTGAATATTCAAATTAACATCCCGGCATGAAGGAATATGATATCATCATCATTGGGGGAGGCCCGATTGGAATGGCGTGTGGAATCGAAGCAGCGAAGGCCGGGATGTCGTACGTAATCCTGGAAAAGGGATGCCTTGTCAACTCGCTCTACCACTATCCGTTGAACATGACGTTCTTCTCGACATCCGAGCGCCTTGAAATTGGTGGTATTCCCTTTATATCACATGGGCCGAAGCCCAACCGGGCGGAGGCACTCGAATATTTCCGGCGCGTCTGCATGTCGTGGAGCCTGAATGTTCGCCTCTACGAAGAGGTGCTAACTTCACACGTTGATAACAGATCACACCTCGTCACCACGACGAAGGGTGAGTACCGCGGAGAGGTTGTGATCCTGGCACTCGGGTTCTATGATCTTCCGTTTCCGTTGAACGTCCCGGGTGAAGAGCTCCCGAAGGTCCGACATTACTACGACGAGCCACATCCATATTTCGCGCAAAAGGTTCTTGTTGTCGGCGCCTCTAACTCCGCCGTGGATGTTGCACTGGAGACCTGGCGCAAAGGCGCTGAAGTTACAATGGTGGTAAGAGGCGACACTATCGGCGAGAATGTGAAATACTGGGTACGACCGGACATCGACAATCGCATCAAGGAAGGATCCATCACGTGCTTCTTCCGGTCGAGTGTACTGCAGATCAAGGAAGACTCCGTTGAGATCGCGACACCCGAAGGCACAAGGACAATCGCCAATGATTTTGTGATGGCGATGACCGGTTATCAACCACCATTCGACTTCATGAAATCTCTCGGCATCCGGTTTCACGACGATGAGTTCCACACGCCCGTGTATGACGATGTGACGATGGAAACGAATGTCGGGAATCTCTATCTCGCCGGAGTGGTCTGTGGTGGGCTCAAAACCAACAAATGGTTCATCGAAAACTCACGCGTTCACGCCGAGATGATCATCCGGCATATCGCGAGTCGTCGCAACGAAAATCAGATCTGACGTTGATTCGCTATCGGGCCGGGCCGATGGCGACACTCAATCCTGCGTAGTAGTTCCGCGGCATCGCAGCGTTATAGTAGCGACCTCCAAATGCGTTGAGGTCGTTTCCAAGACTGTATACCTCGTCTAACGCATTGTCGATTCCTGCAAACAATTGGAGACGACTGCCATTCGAAATGGGCGCATTATAGCCTGCGCGAACTCCCAGCAGAACATAAGACGATGCGAAAGCAGTGTTGGCATCGTTCAGCGGAATGCGATCGACGTAATTCATGGTGACGTTCAGCGACAGGCGGCGCATCAGCTCTGCATCAACCCCTGCAGAAAAGATCGTGGGCGCGATACCTGTGAGAGCGTTCCCGGAATAGTCAGTGTCAAGAGGCGCGTATTCGCGGAACCGATAGTGCTGATAGGCATAACTTCCCCATAACTTGAAAAGCGACACAAACGATTCAGCACTTGTCAGGGTGTAAGACAGGTAAGCCTCGGCCCCACGTTGCGACGTACGACCCGCGTTCACGAAATAGTCCGCCCCTTCTTCATTGCGCTGAACGACTATCGTATTTCGCAGAGCAAAGTCATACAAGACCACGTCATAGCCGAGTCGACCGTCAAGAAACTGGCCCCGTGCGCCAAACTCGAGATTGTTTCCGCTTTCAGCATCCAGGCTATTGCTGAACGTATTTGTCGACGGCCGCACCTCCGCGAGAGACGGCGGAGAAAAACCGTCGCTGTAGCTCGTGAAGAGCGAGACATTATCCGAGAATTTCTTGAGCAAGGCAACCCTCGGGGAGAAGACGACATCAAATCGTCGCGTCTGCTCAACCACCGGGGCCGGTTCAAGCCGCGTAAATCCGTATTTCAGGAAATTCACGCTTCCACCCACGGTCACATATATGCCGCCGCCAAACTCAAAGTTGCCCTGAGCAAACAGCAGGCCGAGGTCCGACGACACCTCATCCTTCACCTGGAGGTCTCCGGGATTGCCTTGGCCATCATTATCAAAAACGGTGATCGGAGATCTGAAATGCTGATACTCGCCACCAAAGGCAAATTTGTGCTTTCGATCTCCTCCTGTATAAAGCGTGTACTCAGTCGTTGAGCGTGCCCCAAGGTTTGTCTCATCGCGGCTTTCGTAGTTTCGTATGGTTGGATTCTTGAACCGAGACAACGCGGCATACACGCCTGACGTCGTTGTCCACCGGCTGTTCCAGTCATGCTCGTAGATCAACCCCCCAAAAGTGGTTTTGTTTTCTACAGCAGCACGCGCTTCCACAGCCCCAAGAGAAGCCGTCGGCGGCCGTGCCTTGCTGGGATCTGCGTCGAACTCCGCCATTGTCAAGCCGCCCGGTGTTCCATACGACAGGTCGCTGAACAGCACTGTTGCTGTTATTGCGCCACGGCGTGTAAGTGCAGTAATGTCCGCGTTAACTGTGCCGCGGCGAAGCTCAGTTTGCTCGCGGTATCCGTCAGAATTGTGAAGGCCCACCTGCACATTCGCGTGCAGACGGTCGTCCTGCAGTTGTCCCTTGAGCAGGTATCGCTGAAGACCGTAGCTGCCGAAGACCATATCAGCCTGGAATTGATTCCCTTCGACACGCGGGCTTTTCAGCAGGATAACACCTCCCGTTCCGGCGCCATACAGACTACCTCCCGGTCCCTTGATCACCTCCACGCTTCCGAATGACCCAAAATCCAGGAGATTGAGATACGTATTTCCACCACCATCTGTAAACGGCAAACCATTCCAGTACACTTTCACATTTCGAACACCGAACGGCGAACGCAGCGAGCTCCCTCGAACCGAGAAACGGAAACTTCCAGGCGAGCGCTCTTCCATCCTGACACCGGGGAGCAGGTTGACTGCAGGCAGAAGCGATGTGTTGCTGAATCGTTGAAGATCTCCCGTGTTGAGAACACCCACTGACACTGGAACTTCGTTCAGTTGACGGTCAGTCTCATACGCTTCGATGACAACGGGCTGTAGCAAGCGCGAGGAATCAGCGCTGTTGAGTTGTGCGATCGCGGAATTGGCAGCCGCTGCGAAGAATAGCAAAACAAGTAACCTCATACTGCAATACTACCACGAAAAAAGGTAAAGTGAATTCGAATTTACACGACTGTCGTTTCGGCTACCACTCCGCCAGCAACTCATCCACAGACCGGGCTGTGGGGAAGAAACCGAGAAGTCGCAGCATAACTCTGTCGACCAATGTATCGGGGCAGGAGGCACCGCTTGTCAGCACGATCTTTACCGGATCCCTTCCAGGGATAAAGTCATTCGTAATCCGCCTTTGCTTTGCCGGGTAATCGAAATGATGTATCTCAGTCGCAGATTTTATCTCCGTATCGGAGTTGATGAAATACGTGGGGAACTTACGTTCGCACAGTTCTACGATATGCGATGTGTTAGAGCTATTGTAGCCACCAACTACTATGGCCATATCAGCGTCCGTTTCAAGCAGTTGATAGGTTGCGTCCTGATTGTCATTTGTTGCATAGCAGAGTGTATCGCGTGTATCAGCAAAGTGCGCGCGAATATTTTGCTCGCCATACCTTTCTGTCATCACTCCTCGCAGGTAATCGGCAATCGCTTGCGTATCTGTAGCCAGCATGGTTGTCTGGTTCACGACTCCAACCCGGCCTAGATCACGGTCCGGATCGAATCCCGGAGTTACTTTATCCCGAAACCTGGTTAAGAAATCTTCGCGCGACACCCGACCCAGAATGTATTCGCCAACCACAATCGCGTCTTCCATATCACGCACGATGATCGAAGGAGCCCCTTGCGCACTGTGGGAGAATGTGGCCCTGGTCTCCTCGTGGCCTGGCTTACCGTGAATGACGATGGTATACTCCTCACTGCCAAGCTTTTGCGCCCGATTCCAGACTTTCTCAACAAACGGACATGTGGTGTTGTACTTCTGGACCTCGACGCCTTTGTCGAGCAAGAGGTTCTCGATCTCCACGGTCGTACCGAAAGCAGGTATGATAACAACGTCTTCAGACTGAATCTCCTCCCACGGTATGAATTGACGACCATCCGTATCCATGATGAAACGAATGCCGCGCCCCTGGAGGTCGCGATTCACTTCCTGATTATGGATCATCTGGCTCAGGAGATAAACCTGCTTCGAAGAGTTTTCTTCGAGCGCTTTATAGCTTATCTCAATAGCGTTCTCCACGCCATAACAAAATCCGAAGTGCCTTGCAAGATAGAATACCACCGATCCGAAATCCAGGACCGAAGGAGCGAAGTCCTGCTTACGCTGGTCTTTCAGGCGGCGGATCTCCTTGATCCTTCCGGTCAGAGGCGACCGGTAATAGGCAGGTATGTCGAACTTTTTGATGGCGGATACTTTAACAGCTTAACCGCAAAGTAACAGTCTTTGTTCGCATAACGAAACCAAAAAAGAACACGCCCGAAAGCTGCGGGCATCATGCGGCTTTTGAAAGTTTATCTTCTTTTATGGTATGCTTCCTGGGTTCTTTCTTTTCAAGATCAAACCACATCACCTCTACGAGATTCTTTTTTATGTACTTCAGAACCTCCATTACCTTGCCGTCTACTTTATGGCGAACGTGATCGCCCTTTCTAAACAATCTTCTCATAATGTTTTCCAACATGTTTACTTCCTGAATGCATAGTTGTATTCATTCTTGGGGTTCGCACGGTACGTTCCAGAAAGAATGATCAACTCACCGGGTCTCTTTTTTCCGACGAGGTCATTGAATTCCTTGACAGAACTCACGGGTTCATCGTTAACCTTGGTGATAATGAAACCTTCGCGGATGTCGGTGTGGCTCAGTTTTCCGGACCGCAGTGATTTCACAGCCACACCCTGCTTAAGTCCCAATTTGCCGAGGTCGTCATTGTTTAGGTTTTCCAACTCCATCCCCAGTACACTAGCTGTACTGCGCTCCTCCGCTTTAACCGGGCCTACACTCCCTTCACGTGTTTTCAGAACGACGGGAAACGTCATTTCTTTTCCATCGCGATTGACAGTGATATTCACCTTGTCACCGGGTCTGTGGGTACCAATATACTCAATTAACTCCGTGTTTGATTTGATTATCTTCTCGTCAATCCGGATAACTACGTCACCCTCTTTCAGGCCCGCCTCGCGTGCAGAGCTGTTATCCGCGAATGACGAGATGTACGCGCCGGTCGCTACTGAAAGTTCGCGTTCATCGGCCAGCTGCCGGTTAACCGTAGTGATCGAAACCCCCAGCCATCCACGTTGAACCACTCCGTACTCGATGAGATCTTCTACGATTTTACTAACCAGATTTGACGGCACGGCAAACCCGTATCCCGAATAAGCACCCGTGGGACTCGCGATAGCCGTATTGATTCCCAGCAGACCTCCCTGCAGGTTAACGAGCGCACCACCGCTGTTGCCTGGATTTATTGCCGCATCAGTTTGTATGAACGCCTCAATAGCTGTGCTGCCTTGCTCCGTGTTGCGGTTCAATATGTTGATGTTCCGTCCTTTTGCGCTGATGATCCCGGCAGTGACGGTAGAGTTCAAATTGAACGGATTGCCAACCGCGAGTACCCACTCTCCGACCTTTGATTTGTTGGAGTCTACGAACGACAGGAACGGAAGTCCCTTTTCTTCAATCTTGATCACCGCGATATCTGTATCAGGATCGGTTCCGACTATTCTCGCCTTGTAGACGCGGTTGTCGTACAGCGACACCTCGACTTCCTCGGCGCCGTTAATCACGTGGTTGTTGGTTACGATATATCCATCGGCGTTAATGATCACGCCGGAGCCCGTCGATTGCGACTGCTGAGGGCCTTGAGGTACCATCGGTCCGAAAAAGTCGCGAAACGCTGGCGGCAGATCGCGCTGAGGACGAGAAGGGCCTACATAAGACGAACGGATGTGCACAACAGCCGGCATTACCAACTCAGCCGCGACGGTAAAGTCCAATACCACCGTCTTTCCCTGATCGTCTGTCGTGTAAGCAACGTTGCTGATAGGTACGCTGGTGGTGTAGTTCATCACTACTTTCTCGCCGTCATCACCCATCCACCGGAGGGTAGCTACAGTACACAGACTGCCTAGAACGGCCGCCAATACAACTGATCCAAATCTTCTCATAGCTCTAAAATATTTGATAATTAGCAAATGTCCTTCCTTGGGTACCACTGCAAAAACCATGGCAAACTCCCAAAAAACGCAATTCTGTCAGCAACCAGAAACGCCTGAAGTGACAGAATGTATCCATTACGTACGAAAATTTGGCGAATTGGTTCACCAAACGCGGCAGCGTTATACCAGTGGAAATAACCCTCCGTCTGACGGAGAATACCCGGGCCGGATGTCACCCGTTATACGGTATTTGTTCCAACTAGAGCAACATTTCTGATCTCTTTCGCATCCAAGAGAACCAAAGGTCAGTTTATAATCACCTGACGAACTCTGCTCACAATGCAAGACTTTTACACAACCTGGCAAAATGGAATGAATGAAGAGAACAAACGATCGCGTTATCGCCTGTTGAAACGCCTAAGGATCGCACTCCTTATCTGGCTTCTTTCGTTCATCATCACTGTTATCTGGTTTACATATTCCCACTAGGCCTCGCGTTATCGCTGGCGGCGCTGAGAGCCTGCACCCTCTGCGTAATCAAGGGTGAGGTGCAACAATGCTTTTACACCAGTTATCATCCCGCTTTCGTCGATCATGAAATCCGGAGTGTGATGTGAAGGCGCCTCTACAGCGCTTAGGTGGGGAGGCCGGGCGCCGACGAAGAAATAGAATCCGGGTACCTCCTCCTGGAAAAAGGAAAAATCTTCAGCCCCGGTGTCCGGTGTCACCACCAGCACCTTGTCTTCGCCAGCAGCTTTCTTCAATGACGGCACTACCTTTTGCGTCAATGCCACGTCGTTGAAAGTTACGGGATAGCGTGCGCTGAACGGAACGATGACTTCGGCAGTAGCGCCATTCGCCTCCGCGGTTTTCGTCGCGATCGTTTTCACGCGATCGATCAGCAACTTTTCGTCTTGAACACTCAGCGCACGAAGCGTGCCCCACATTTCTACCTGCTCGGGAATTATGTTCGAACGCACACCTCCCTGAATCGACCCGATCGTGACTACGCCGGCGTTCTGTGTAATATCCAGATTCCGGCTGACGATCGTCTGGAGGTTATTAATGATCTGAGCAGATACCACGATAGGGTCGATCGAGCTCCATGGTGAAGCACCATGCGCCTGCCGCCCCCTTACAATTATCTTCATGTCGTTCACACTTGCCATCAATCCTCCGGCGCGATATGATATTGTTCCCAAATCCGTATTTGAAATGATATGAAGGCCAAAGATCACATCCACTTTCGGATTGTCAAGCACACCTTCCTTCACCATTAGCTCGGCTCCACCCTCTTCACCTTTTGGCGATCCTTCTTCCGCTGGTTGAAAAATAAATTTGATCGTTCCTTTTATATCCTGCTTCATGGTCGCCAGGATCTCGGCGACGCCCATCAGAATTGCCATGTGCGCGTCGTGACCACACGCATGCATAACACCGACCTCCTGATCATTAAAAGTAGTTTTGACGGTCGAAGCAAACGGCAGACTGTTGCGCTCCGTCACCGGCAACGCGTCCATGTCAGCACGAAGTGCGATGACCGGGCCCGGTTTGGCGCCCCTTAGCACCGCAACGACCCCTGTATGCGCCACACCGGTCTTCACCTCCAGACCGAGACCTCTCAGGTGTTGTGCGATCTTTTCCGCGGTCTTAAATTCCCGGTTCGACAGCTCGGGATATTGGTGAAAGTCCCGGCGCCATTCGATCACTTTTGGCTCGATCGCTTTTGCAAGCTGATCGATCCGGGTTTGTGCGACCGCAGAGGCAGAGAGGCCTAGCAGGCCGATGAGAGCAAAACGCAGGAGTGGTGATTTCATCCGAAATGGGTTTGTAATGACACGGTCAAAAGCATCGCCGGCTCCGGTTTGCTTTTGACAGGAACGGCGCGTCTCAAGATAGCCAAAACACCTTTTTCCGCAAAAGCATCTATCCGTGCAGATTTCCTTATTTTTGCGTTTAGCTTCAAATAAGATGCCCTTAAAATATACCGTCTCAGACGGCATGACAAAATACTGTTGACTATCCCTTCGTTGGAGTACGGAATGAAACATCTAAGCGGTCTGGTCCTTTTGTTGTTTTTCGCTGCATCCGAAAGCGTAGCGCAGATCCCGGTTGGAGAGGACGCTTTCTTGTCGAAACTTGTTCCCGGCGCTACCGTTCCGGAGAAGTTACTCAGTACGCGCTCGGTGGTCTTTTATCCGTTCCGCATGACTCTTAAGGAACTCGAACAGGCACAGGAACATTTTCAGCGTTCGGGTATCGACGCAGTATTGTATATCGAAAGCGACTACATCGCCGCCGGTCGAGATCCCTCTGTAGCACTCGCACAGTATCTCAACGCCCGCGAGATCGGACACCTGATCATTTTCCGCAAGACTGGCAACGGATACAGTGTTTACCTAACGGCATATAACAATCTGGCAACACTTATAAACGAACAGCAAAGCGCGTGGTATCAGGAAGCACCAAAACTCGAAACTCTGCTGTTAAACCTTTACCGGGCTGTCAACAGCGGCGGACTTGTACAGAACAACCTGCTCATTAACGAGCTTCCGGAACTGGGTATGCCTGTAAATATATTTGGCGGAAGGCGCGCTGACTTCTTTGCGATCGACCTCAAGGTTGATCCCCTTAGTGCGCCAAGGTTCGGCGACGAATCAGCGGACACTGAGTTGGAAGAGATTATGAAATCCTATCCATTCAAATACAAGCTCACCGATGCGGGGTTGTCTGAAGCCCAGATCAGGAGAGATGGGTCATACTATGTGTTGCGATTCGTCTATGCGCGTGGCAAAGCCGCGCAAACGCTCCTCGGCTACAATACCTCCGAATCACAGAGTGCGATCGTTTCTGTCACCTATCCCGATGACGGCAACCAACCTCGTCTGAAAAGCATCCCTGCCGATGACATGGTGTACAAATTTTATTTCAAGCACATCGATTCGGGTAACATCTTTCTCGGAACAAAATGGGATGCTGATGTGACCTGGCAGCAGGCTTTGATCAATCAGCTGAAAGCGTTTAAGGCGGAGCTGAAAGTCAACTGACACCCTCGGGGCCCGACTAGATCACAATTGCTTCCCCCTCCTTCATCACAATGAACTTGTCAGATTCGATGCCGAGTTTGCTCTTCGCTGCCTCCAGATCGTTCGCCGGCTCGTCGCGCCCGTCATCTGCCAGCGCAAAGGTCCCGAAGTGCATAGCGACGCTTAACCCCGATCCGACGTCGCGATGAATCATGACTGCTTCCTCAGGTGAGACGTGAATCGGAGACATGAACCACATCGGTTTATAAGCACCGATAGGAATTATTGAAACCTTCATCGGACCGTACGACGATCCGATCTCTTTGAACATCGTGTCGTGGTATCCCGTATCCCCGCAGTAGTAGATATTGCCCGCGCTGCTTTTGATCACATACCCGCACCATAAGGTGCTATCGCGGTCAAACATTCCGCGTCCGGAAAAGTGTTGTGATGGCACCGCTTGTATCACGGTGTTTCCGGAGCTGGTGGTTTGTCCCCAGTCAAGTTCCAGGGATCCTCCGATATAGTTGTCATCAAGAAATCGCTTGACACCCAGCGGCACCACGATCTGAGGATGGTGCCCGCCAAATATCGTCCGCATGGTTTCCAGGTCGAGATGGTCATAGTGATTGTGACTCAACAACACCATGTGGATTCTCGGAAGATCGTCAAGGCGAATACCGGGAAGTCGCTTGCGCCGGGGTCCAATCCATCGGAACGGACTTACCCGTCGACTCCATACAGGGTCAGTCAAAATATTGAAGCCATCGACCTGTATCAGGAATGTAGAGTGATTGACAAACGTAATGCGTATTCCATCTCTGAAATGTCCGAGCGGACGCTTACCGTATTTCTCACTGTCATCGTCCTTATCCCAGCGCCCCTGTTCACGGTGCACAATCCACTTTAGTACATCACTCAGGCCTTTCGCCCGCACACCGCCCCGGTTGAAGAAGCGCACACCGTCGAAGTGGTCACTTTTCGGACCCCTGTAGCCGGGGCCCGACAACATAAATCCGAGTGCGACGAAGACTATCGCCGACAGAGAAAGCAGTGCAAAAATGGCAATCGCGATACTCATGGTTCGAAAAACAAAAAGGAGTCAACCACTGACTCCTTAAATCTCTTGAATAAGAATTCCTACTGCGCCAGTTTTGTGATCTGCGACAGAGGAATTGTATTGACCATCTTCATCACCTCGTCCTCCGTCGTATCAGGTGCCGTAAGAGTGAGCAACGTCGATCCGATAGGCACCTGCAGGGTGTAGTCCGTCTTCCGGGTGGTTTCATCTACCGACTTCTGCAACATCCCCTTGTAACCGTCAATCCTGACTACTTTCTGTGACCCATCCCCAGCATTGGCTATAAAGGGAATTGACAAGATCGCATTCACCGAGGCGATGAGTGGCGAGTTGCTCATCAGGTCGATGTCGTACCTCTTCTCCCCCGCACCGTAGTCGCGGTGTATCAGCACCCCTGTCAGACCAGAAGTAACCGACACATTATCGTTGTCCGTGTTAGAAGCAAGCGCTCCCATTTTTGAGGGGAGTAGCTTGAGGATCTCACGGCCGATCACCATGTCCACATCGTTTAGCATTTGCTGCATGGCAAACCGGGCCTCCTCAAGATTCCCTGCCGCGTAGGAGCTACGGGCACTGGCAACGTTCTTATTGAAATCCTGCGCAACGGACGCACCGCCAGCCAGGATGATTGTACAGATCAAGAATAATTTCCTCATGGCAGTTCTGCTGTTATTTCTCTCCTAACATTTTCTTGATGCTGTCAATGTCAAATGCATCGGCAGCACTCATCATGTCCTGTTCGTTATCAAAGTTAATACCCTCGAACATGACCAGCGAAGTCTGTCCCAGCGGAACAGAAAGTTTATATCCTGAGTGATCACTGTATTCAATGATCGCCCTGTGACCTTTCACCTTGGTTTGCTTCCAGTTCTGCTCGCCGTTTGTGGTTTGCGAATAGCCCCCGCTTGCCATAAACATGTTTACTGCGGCCATCATCGCGGAGTTATTCGCCACAGTGGTTGTGAGTTGTTTATCTCCTTTGAGATATTCCCGCTGAATGGTAAGACCTACCCAGCCATAACCAGAACTTGTTACCTGGTCTGATTCCGCAACTTTATCCAATCCCTTGACGGATGATGGCAAACTTTCCAGCACCTTCCTGCCGATTTCCATTTCTACCCCCAGCATAGCTTGCTGGACAGCGTATCTGGCATCTCCATAGCTTCCACTCCGGAACGCCGACTCTGCTTCTGCGAGATTCCGGTTTACATCCGGCGGCGTTGCGACCAGTCCCCCTCCGCCTTTGTTCGTCGGCCTGTTTCTGTTCTCACTTGCCGTTCCCTGTTGCTCGGGTGCCGGGCTGTTGTCCTCCTCTATGCCGACCTTTTCTTTCGCCTTCTTTTCAAGCGCCTTCGTGGCAGCCTCATCAGCTTTTTGCTTCAGTTTGTTCACGAACCCCTGACCGTCAGCCTGGAGAACGCAGGAGGCGGCGAACAAACACGCCAATAGAATCCTGATTTTCATAAAATGAATGTTTGGTACCAAAATACGCATTCGTTGCCAGTCTTTACTGCCCGGGATGAAAATTCGTCGGATAGATGGGATTGTCGATCAAAATCGCCGCGGTGATGGGATCGGGTCTCTTATCACGAACTCAAAATCACTTTGATACGAGTATAAAATACCTTCGTTGTGCCGGAAACATCAGAGTCTGTTCCGATGATGAACCACAGTTCACCATTTGAGTTCGTGCGTGCGGTATACCGCGAATTCGCCATTGTATTGCTCCGGTTGATCAGGGCGTAGGCAGTTCCGGTGCCGTCCTCAAGGATGTTCCCAAGGGTCACCATATCTTCGCCGGATCCGGCCTGATCCCCTTTGTCGATGTTCATCACATATCTGTCACCTTCAATCATGCCTTTCGGCTCGGAATGTGTGGCTCCTGCCTTCAGGAAGACGGAACCCCCTTTGGAGAATTCAAGCAACTGCAGATCGGACGTTAACTCGACATTGAAGGTGATGGTATAGTCGGTGTTGGGTTTCAGGTTCCCGACTTTCCTCTTAATGTACATAAAGAGGTCCTGATTCAGATTTTTTCCAGAGAGCATCATCGACCGTTTGCTCAGTTTTGACTCGACCTGAGTGTACTCAAATCTCAGTTCAAACGCCGCGGAGTCTTTGCTGTTCGCGGGGAAATCCGCGAAGCCCGCAACCCACCCGGGGTTGCCTTCATTGAAATCATCGTCAATTGTGACAATTGACCACTCGGACGGATTGCCCTCGTCTGCACATCCGGCGAATATTGTCATCATAAATAAGAACAGGATCTTACCCGGCTTCATATTTCTTCTCCCTCACAATAGACCCTCTGTGACACGAAAAAGTTGGAACAAGACCGTGACGCCTTGCAGAGCGGTTATTCGATTTTCTCCTCGATTTCCTCCATTTTTCGCTCGCTGTACCGGCCAGATGTCGCGTGGACAATTTTTCCCTGCGGGTCCAGGACAAAAAAATAAGGAATGTCCTTTTTCTCAAAATCCAGGGCATCCTTATACGTTTTCAGCTCGCCTTTGTAGAACAGTACGTAAGGCAACAATTGTGGATCGATATTCTTTGCAGCCTTTCGCTTCGCCGTTCCTGTCGCCGCTGCGTTAACGCCGGTGAACATCGGGATAAAGTACACGTTGACGTCGTAGGCGAAACCCGAGAATAGTCCGCTGGATTTCTGAATGAATTTTCCGAACACAGGCTGAAACCAGGTGTTTAGTTCTGATTCCGACTTCTTTGAGTAAGCTAACCCGATAAGAGTGTACTTTCCCATCGTCGACGAGGGCAATTCTATCTTCTTGTCGTCAACTGTCTCAGCAGTCATTGAAGGAAACGCCTTGCCTGTTACCTGAGCGAACGCCGGGGAAATTGCCAGGCAGAACAACAACATCGTTACAAATATCGGAGTTTTCATAGAGCGTTTGATTGTCAGCATAAGTTACTTTCCCTGATCAAAAGACGGTACATTGAACCGATGAATGTATTACCGGTTTGGCTGTTAGTTCGAGTATGAGTACTGCTCCACCATTTTTTGTAACCAATTTCCCGCCTTCTAGACGTCGGCAGTCGTGACCCATCGGCTGATTTCCTCAGCAGGCTTTCGCTTGCCGGGCGGGTATTCCCGTTTAGGTATGCCGAGGTGGAAGAACCCGATGAGCCTGTCATCCGGCCCCAGACCGAAGTATTCCTTGGCTTCCTCAAAATAGGTAATTCCGCCTGTGCTGAGGTAGCAACCGAGTCCGTACGCACTCGCGCTCAGATACATGTTTTGAAGTGCGCAGAAGACGGCGCCTGTTTCTTCAACCTCAGGGACAGAGTTCTTCTCATCCCGGAGCATGAGTACCGCAATGATGTGCGACGACAGCAGTGGTTTGCTTAACAGGTTCTCATAGGTGGCTTGCTTGAAAGTACCCCTCTCCTCAGCCACCCTTCTGTACAGGTCGGACTGCACTTTGGCTAGCGCCTTGATCCCCTCCCCGGTGAACACAACAAACCTCCATGGCTCGGTTAACCGATGGGTGGGCGCCCAACGCGCATTGTCAATCACCGTTGCTACAATTTTATCATCGATCCTGTCACCGGTGTAATCCTGTGGGAAAATCGATCTTCGATCGCGTATCAACTCATTCAGCACTTCTGGTTTCTCTTGTAGCGTCATCCTCCTGTCGTTCTTGTCAAAATTTGTTTCGCGTAGCTAAACACATTGCGTTAATCCGGAAATAGCGAAGCATCAATGTTCGGTATCACCTTCAATGCATTCCTGTAGTATATCTTCTTGAGTACAGCGTCCGGCAAATCCATTCCGTACATCCTCCAGAACGCATGGTAGCGCTTGTGGTATGGAAAGTAGTCATCGTCCGTTTCAAGAACGCGAAAGTACGTAGTATATTCTTCCGGAACCCAGCTGTCCTTGCCGAACATTACCCGGTCCTGATACTTGATCATGAATTCACGCCCGTAGCGCGGCTGACGCCCGAGTTCTGCGATCACCGCCCCGATCTCCGTATACATGTTTGGAAATTCGTCCAGCAACGTCCCGAGCTTCCTGAGATCGTTGCCAAACCAGCCAAGATGTGCATTTATAAACGTAGTCTTTTTGTGCCGACGGAAAACGTTGTGTTGTTCGGCAATGATGGTTTCCCAGGCAACCGCATCCGTGTCGTGCCTGCGCCGGGGATGCGTCTTCAGCTCCAGCCAACGTTCGTTCTTCTCGTCGATCGATTGCCAGAACTGTCGGGGATCCGCGGAATGGATCAATACCGGGATACCCAGTTCCGCACATTTGTCCCACACTGGGGCGATTCGAGGATCGTCAACGCGGATGCGCTCCCCTTTGCTATCGCGCGAAGACATTCCCAGGTTCTTATAAATCTTTAGTCCGTTTGCACCCATTTTCACATCCTCCTCTAGTGCCTTGAGAGTCCGCTTTTGCCAGGCAGGGTCATCAATCCCGGAGAAGTCGACATTGGTGAAAATAATGAACCGCCGGGCATCATATTTCCGGGAATTTGCGATGGCTCCGGCGAGATGTTCAGCGCTTCCACGACCCCGACCCGAAAGATTGACCATCACCGCCATATTCAGTTTGTCCATTTCCCGCAGCAGATTCCGGAGATCCGCTTCAGGCATAGTGAACTGGTGATTGTGGACATCGATGAACGGAAACTTCGCCCTCGTCACCTTGTGCTCCGAAGTAATTAGCGTCGACGGCGGGTCATATAATTCGAAGTCCATCCGGACGTCAAGTGGTTGTTCTTGTGCTTGCGACAGGGAGGGAAAGATACAGGCGCAGACCAGGGCAGCGAAACAGGAGTACCTCATACAATAAGTTTCTCACAAGATACATGTTATCACGCGACCCCTGCAACGCATTTTCACGGCGACGGGAGCGAATTATCACGACCGGGCACTGCTTTCAAGCTGAAATCTCTAAATTGCTCTTTCAAACTTCAACATGCGTACAGCTTATTTAACAATGGTTCTGCTGCTGACCGCCTTTCTGACCTCAGCGCAGGACAAGGTCGGATCGGCAAGAAAAAAGATGGATGCTGGAAATTTCCAGGAGGCAAGAGCCGAACTCACCGCCATCCTGAAGTCCGACGCAAGAAATAAGGAAGCTTTGACCCTCCGGGGGGAAGCGCGCGTCGCGCTGGAAGATTACTACGGCGCCATCAGCGATTTCACGAATGCCCTCGAAATTGACTCCACCTACTCCGAAGCGTTGAACAACCGCGGGCTCGCGAAAATGAATCTCGGGGATGACGAAGCGGCGATCGACGACTTCGACGATGCCGTTCGATTCAATCAGCAGTTCGCGGACGCATATACGAACCGCGGATTGGCAAAATACAACCTGGAAGATCTACAAGGAGCGTACTTCGATTTCTCAAAAGCGCTGGAGCTTGGGCCGGCAGACGCAGACAAATATTTCAACCGAGGAGTAGTCAAAGCTGAACTTGGGGAGTTTGTAAGCGCCATCGATGATTACACAAAAGCAATAGCGTTGGATAAAACTGATCCAACCCTACTCAACTACCGGGGTATTGCCCACTACAGCATCGGAAATATCGATGAGGCGATTGCTGACTACGACCAGGCGATCAAACTCGACGCCAATGATCCGGTCGTGTATGAGAACCGTGCTCTGGCGAAAACCGCACGTGAGGACTACAAGGGTGCGCTCGAAGACTACAGTAAGTCCATCGCGCTGAACGACGACGAACCCGAGACGTATTACCTCCGCGGGATCGCTTACTATTTTCTCGAAGAACATGAGAATGCGATAGGCGACTTCACCAAGGCAATCGAACGCGACGACACCAATCCCTTGTACTACGACAACCGCGCGATGAGCAAGGTGGCGAAAGAGGACTTTGCCGGAGCGGTTGACGACTTCACCCGGTCGATCGAGCTGTACCCGAACGACCCCGAAACATATTACCAGCGGGCCCTTGTCAAAATAAGTATGAACAACAAATACGATGCTTGTCTTGATCTCAGGCGCGCCGAAGAGCTCGGCTCCGAGGAAGCGAGAAAGGACATCCGGAAACATTGTAAATGAACGTGGCGTACGGCGAAAAGAAAAGAACTGCCTACGTAATCCTGAATGGCATTTCTTTGAAGAAGAAACTCTTCTATCACGAATACCTCCCTGCGATCT
The DNA here is from genome assembly GCA_964438975.1 of uncultured Roseivirgaceae bacterium. Classification (GTDB taxonomy): domain Bacteria; phylum Bacteroidota; class Bacteroidia; order Cytophagales; family Cyclobacteriaceae; genus Chryseosolibacter. Next base: position 87,458 of record CAYTMU010000005.1, read on the forward strand.
CCGAGATATACGACGTGGAAGTCCACGAAACGCTCTCGCAGAACGACGCGAAATTGCTGGCTGCGAAGTTTACAGACCGGTATCCTGATGTCCTCATCGCGGCCGGCGGCGACGGCACGCTCAATCAAGTTGTGAATGGCATGCTGAAAGGTCGGCTGACAGAGACGAAGTTACCCGCTCTCGCAGTTGTGCCAATCGGGTCCGGGAACGACTTCGTGCGTGGCGCGGGCTTGCGTGCAAAAGCTGATAACGTCCTCCGCGTGATGAACGCGCACCAACCAAGGCCAATTGACATCGGTGTCATCGAGTACAGCCTCGGACCTGACAAAGGTTCCGACAAGGGGCATTCGTATTTCGTCAACGTGGCAGATATTGGAATGGGACCAGATGTCATTTCCAGGCTGCTGAAAAGCGACAGGCCGTTTGGCAGTCAGGTGGCCTATTACAAGGCTATTCTGAAAACTTTTCTCTTCTACAAACCCATGGTTGTCAAAGCGGTCTCCCCAGAGTGGACATGGGAGGGAGAACTCCGCACCCTCGCCGTGGCAAACGGAAAGTACTATGGACACGGACTTTGCATCGCGCCTGACGCATTGATGGATGATCGCCTGTTCTCGGTATTCATCTGTGGAAAGGTCTCCGCACTTGATTTTCTCGTTCACCTGGGGTCGTTGCAGAAAGGAAAGCACATCGACAAGGAACAAGTCCACTACAAGACGGCGACCTCAATCGAGTTTACAAGCAACGAGCCCTGTCCCATCGAAGGCGATGGCGAAATTTTCGGATGGTTACCTGCAAAGGTCACTCTGATTGAAAAGCAATTGAATTTCCTTATCTGATCTGTCTGGAAAACCAGATTTTTCTTTTCGGTTTTCATTCTGGAAATTTACAGATATGCCCTCAAGTCTATGCGCACAAACTTCCTGCTCCCGCTATTATTTCTGATAGCTATTCCTTCCGCCGCACAGAACAAACTTCTGACACCGGCAGCGTTCCTCGGTTACGAGCCCGGCGAACGATTCACAAGTCATCACCGCACCGTTGCGTATTTCGAACATGTCGCCTCGGCAATACCGAACACCGCACTATTTAAGTATGGTGAGACGTACGAGCATCGTCCACTGATTTACCTGGCTATCTCGTCAGACGAAAATATTCGACGTCTTGAAGAGATCCGCCTTAACAACCTGAGGCGCGCCGGCATGGAAAGTGGTGAACCATCTGGCGAGAAGGTTGCTATCGTATGGTTCAGTTACAATGTCCACGGCAACGAAGCCAGTTCGATGGAGGCCGCCATGCTCACCCTTTATGAACTTGCTGATCGCTCGAACGTCCGTACACAAGAGTGGCTGAAGAATACTGTTGTTATCATGGACCCGTGCCTTAATCCGGATGGACGCGACCGGTACTCAAACTTCTACAATCAGTCTGCGAATAACCCTCCCAATCCTCGGCCCGAAGCGTTAGAACACCGCGAGTTCTGGCCCGGTGGTCGCTACAATCATTATCTCTTTGATCTCAATCGCGATTGGGCCTGGAGTACGCAAGTGGAATCACGTCAACGACTGGAGGTGTACAATAGATGGCTCCCTCACATTCATGTGGACTTTCACGAGCAAAGTTTTAACAGCCCATATTTTTTCGCCCCCGCGGCAGAGCCGCTCCACGAAGTAGTCTCCCCGTGGCAGCGTTCCTTCCAAAGCACGATCGGTAGTAACAACGCCCGGCATTTCGACCAGAAAGGGTGGCTTTACTTTACCAGGGAAGTGTTCGATCTATATTATCCAAGCTATGGTGATACCTACCCGACTTACAGCGGTGCCATCGGTATGACTTACGAACAAGCGGGTGGAGGCGCCGGTGGGCTCGTCGTAACAACTGAGACCGGCCAGCCTTTAACACTGCGAGACCGCATCGATCATCACCACACGTCAGGACTATCAACCATCGAGATCAGCTCCCTTAACGCTACGCGTCTCAGCGATGAGTTCGAGAAATATTTCCGCGAAAACAACACGAATCCAACGGCCGAGTATAAGACTTACGTAGTTAAGGCTTCCAACAATCCCGATAAGATCAATCAGTTAGCCAAATGGTTAGCCCTGCACAACATCCGCGTCGGCCATCCGTCAACAACCCGCGCCACACGCGGCTTTAGTTATCAGTCGCAAACCATAGCTCCCGTCACCCTGTCGAGCGATGACCTGATCTTCAATATCTATCAGCCGAAATCGCGATTCATCACAACGATCTTCGAACCGACGTCCCGACTATCTGACACACTTACGTACGACATCACAGCGTGGAACCTGATGTACGCCTACAACCTGGAGGCATTTGCATTGAAAGAAAGGGTTGATATCGCGCGGCCGTTCAAGGCATCTCTTCCAGCCCATTCCGTTCCTGAGAAACCCTACGCATACGTCTTCCAGTACAGCAGTCTGCGCGACGCCTCCTTTCTTGCAGCCCTGCTCCAGGATGATATCAAGGTCCGGTGTGCAGACCGTGCATTCTCAGCGGAGAGCAGAAGTTTTCCCGCGGGTACACTAGTCATCCCGAGAATGAACAATGAACACCTCGCCGATGAGTTCGACAAGCTGATCACGGATCACGCCGCAACATACGAACGCAGTGTGTTCGCATTGAGCAGTGGTCTTGTCGAGCAAGGCACCGACCTCGGTTCCTCCTGGCTAAGGCTGCTGTCAAAACCGCAGGTCGCTGTTCTCACCGGACGGCAGACATCACCGCTGTCGTCCGGTGAGATCTGGCATTTCTTCGAGCAACAGATCGGTTATCCAATGACCCGGATCGGTACACATTATTTCCAACCTGCTGAGCTAAAATCCTACGACGTAGTTATTGTACCGGAAGGCTCATATAGACTCTTTGACGATGCGAAACTCGACGAGCTTTCTTCCTGGATCAGGAATGGAGGACGCCTCATCCTGATTGGCAACGCACTTGAGTCATTTACAGACAGGAAACTGTTTTCACTCAAGCGCTACGCGACTAAAGAAGAAAAGGAACGATTTGAAAAGACCGAGACTGAACTACCGTCGCGGTACGGTGATGCTGAGCGAAAACAAATATCCGACAATATCTCGGGCGCGATCTACAAGGTATCTCTGGACAACTCTCATCCGCTCGCGTTTGGTCTGAGAGATCACTACTACACCCTCAAGACCCACGAGCGTCGATATGCCTGGTTAAGCAGCGGGTGGAACGTCAGCTATTTTTCAGATCGGGTATCGCCCGTTCAGGGATTCGCAGGATATCGCGCGAACCAATCGATCAAACAAAGCCTCCTTTTCGGCGTAGAGGAAATTGGCGAGGGGAAGGTCATCTACTTCGTGGACAATCCGTTGTTTCGAAGTTTCTGGGAAGATGGAAAGATGATGTTCGCCAACGCCATCTTTCTCGTCGGAAATTAGCAAGCCAGATCCTCTTTACCGGAAATCAATTCTCGCCGCTGCGTTTGCGGGACCTCTTCCTGTCATCTCTTTCCTCATCCGTCTTTTCCTGGAGTGACTGGTTAACTTCCCGCACCGCTTCCACAGCATTCTCGAGCGATGCTTTCAAGTCCTCAACTTCGCGCTTCAATTCCGCAACTCTTTCGTCGATGGTCAGCTGGCGCTTGAGTTTCATAATGCGGTCGAAGCTCTGGTCGATTCGCTCTTCACTGATCACGCCGCTCGTTACCAATTTCCGGATAATGGAGTGCACGACGTCGACCGTCCGTTCATCACTGCCAGAGATATTATTGGAGAAAGTCATGATATCGACCCCTGCCAGGATCGCAAGCCTGATAGCATCTGCCACACCGTAGTGCTTGGTGATCGCATGCATCTGCATGTCGTCGGTGAATATCACTCCATTGAAGCGAAGGCGTTTGCGCAGAATGCCGTTGATGATTTCATCAGACAGCGTACCCGGTCTGCCTGTTGCGTCCAGCTTCCTGTTTACGATGTGCGCCGACATGACCGCATCAACATAACCCCCTTCGATCAGATCTTGGTACGGCGAAAGCTCCCGTTCCTCCCAGGTGTTGGTTACATCTGCGATTCCGAGATGTGTGTCGTGCTGCGAGCTGCCATGTCCGGGGAAATGTTTGAGCGACGTCAAAACATTGAATTTGCGATGACCTTTTACAAATTCCGCCGCAAGCAAGCTGACAGAGTCCTCGTTTGAGCTGAACGCACGTCCGTAACGCGCAATGATAGGATTGTCTGGATTCGAAGCCAGGTCGACTACCGGTGCAAAATTCATATTGATTCCCAGACCAGCGAGCGTTGCCGCAGTCGCTTCAGAATAAAATCGGACCGAATCAAGCGAGCCCGCCTTACCCATTGCCTCCGCAGTTATCGACCGTGGGAAACCATACTTGTCCTTCAGTCGATTTACGCGGCCCCCTTCCTGGTCGATGCATATGAACAATGGAATCGGCGCGGCCTGTTGGTATGTCCATATGATCTTCTTCAGCGCCACAAACGAATTCCTTGCTGGAATGTTCTTTTCGAAGAGAATCACTGACCCCACCTTCCCCTTCCTCACCTCCTCCAACACGTGCGCATCCACCTGCGGTCCCGAAAAGCCGATGAGCAACATTTGTCCGATCTTGATATCCAGGCTATCAACCTTTGCGATACCGGATTGACCCGATGCTGTGGCATGCAATACCACCAGAGCCAGGAACATCAAACTGAAACGCCTTTTTGTCACCATCTTTGTTGTTAATAGTTATCGTAAATCCTCTTCAAAATTCCCTCCATATTTCGCCGGATTGCACTGCCCGACTCGGTGTAATTGCTGTTCATAAATGAAAAGATCAGCACCTTTCCCTTCTTCGTCACAAGAAATCCACTGAGGCAGTGGTTGTTGGTCAAAGAGCCGGTCTTTCCAAAAATATAGGGATGCTCCGCACGGTACCAATTGCGCAGCGTTCCGCTGACACCCCCGGCTGCAAGCAGCGGGAATAGCCGTTCGCGTGGGACATCATCGGCGATCTTTTCCCACAGCCGCACTATCGATCGCGGTGTAAACAGATTGTACCGCGAAAGACCCGACCCATCGACCCACGCGGGTTCGTCCGGCAGATCCTGGAGATATCTTCGCTTCATGAAGTCGATAGCGATTTCCGGCTTCAGGCTGTCGCTAAGGACGTTGGCGCACATTAGCAGGAGTTGCTCCGCGATGAAGTTATCGCTGTCCTGCATCATAACACGATAAAGACTATCGGTATGGATACTGAACAACGTATTTGTGCCCACAGGCTTCGGGATGTTCACGGGACGCACGTAGCGCTGCAAAGTCTCCGACAAGAGACCCGAAAAGGATGCGGAATCCACAAGAAACGGCACATACATCTCGCGGAGATTCGAAACGTTTCGCGACGGGTGTACCACAAATTTATTCTCGCGCAACCTTCGCACAATCACCGCTTGTTCAAGCGGTTCGCCTGTCATAAAAGAAGACGAGAAGTAAGACGGCGAGACACGACGCAATTCCCGGTCAGCAACGGCCGTCACGCGATTTCCAAACATCGGAAACGCGGAGCGCTCAGGTGAATATCCCGCGTTGTAGTCATCCCACGCCCACCCGTTACCAAAGTGCGTGGTGTGAAAATTCGAACCGGAAAAGAAGAGTTCCGACGAATTACCCGATAGAAAGCGATAGACAGAAGAGTCCTGATAGACGCGACTATACAGGAATGACGGGTCGCCAGTTCCCCAGAAGATCAATGAGTCATTTCTCTGAACGTATTCAAGAGCTGGCACAGAGTCACCCAGAATCGTCAGCGATGCATAGAGTGTAAATATCTTCGTGTTGGAAGCAGGCGTGAAGTACCTCGCTCCTTGATAGTCGAAAATCGTTTTGCGTTTATCGACGTCATACAGCACGAAACCGGTGTGATCCTTGAAGCGCTCCTCCGTCGCAAGAAGCGCCTTTGTCATTCGCACCCGTGAGACCGGCGAACAAGAGTAGATGAAGAGCGCGGCCAGGACGACGAAACAGCGCATGGTTTACGGCTTAAGATAGCGCTGCCGAAGAATGTTCACATGGTGAATATCGTGGCCCGCGATAATGTAGCCCAGGTTCTTTACCGAGATTTTTTTTCCGCTCGCCGTTCCTTCGCGTGCGAGCATCTCCGGCGTGAAGCTGGCAAAGAGATCGATCGTCGTTTCGCGAAGGCGTTTCATTTCGCGCGCCAACTGCTGGATATCTCTGCCGTGTGCATTCGCTTCCGGCGCATAATCATTTTCTTCGAATGGGTGCAGAGCAGTCTGATCGTTTCTAGCAAAGCGCAAAGCGCGGTACGCGAATACCCGCTCCGCATCCATCATGTGGTTTACCACCTCCTTAATTGACCACTTCCCGTCAGCGTAGCGGTGTTGGCCGTCATCTTCTGGAATATACGGCACAGTCTGCTGTGCGATCTTCCCCGCGTGCCGCAGCGCGTCGAGAAGATCCATATCCTTTACTAGTTCAACATAGCCTTGATAAAAGGCCGGGACATTTTCGATGTCAGGTCTGATCATACGGGATGCGTAATAGCCTTCAAATTAAGAGAAGACACCCGTTATTTGAAATGCTTCAGCTGGATAATTTCCTGTTGGTCGAGGAATCGCCATTGACCGCGTGCCAGCTCCTTCTTGTCCAGTCCCGCATACACCGTGCGATCGAGTTTGAGAACCTCATATTCCAGCGATTCAAAAATACGTCGGACAACACGGTTCCATCCAATGTGAAGTTCGATCCCAACCGTTCGTCCGTCTTCCGAGACAATCGCAAGATCATCTACTGTCGCGCGACCTTCCTCGAGGCGTACACCTTCCAACACTTTGTTAAAATCATTCTTGGTCAACGCCTTGTCGAGTTCCACCTTATAAACCTTCTTCACATTGAATGAAGGGTGCATAAGCTTATCAGCCAGATCGCCATCATTGGTCAGGAGAAGCAGGCCCGTCGTATTACGATCCAGTCTGCCGACCGGGTATATCCTTTCCTTAACGGAAGTCCCGATGATGTGCATCACCGTTTTTCGATCCTGTGGATCATCGGTCGTAGTGATGAAACCCTTCGGCTTGTTCATGAGAATATAAACGGGCTTTTCCGATTTGAGCACGCGGTCTTCATAACGCACTTCATCGCCCGGACTAACCTTGAAACCTAATTCCGAAACGATCTTTCCATTAACAGAGATCAAGCCCATTTGGATCAACTCATCCGCTTCTCGTCGGGAAGACACCCCGCTGTTTGCAATATATTTGTTGAGTCGAACCTTATCGCTTTTCGCTGGCTCGTCAGCAGCCTTGAGATGTCGGCGGTGCGGCGGAGAAGAGCTCTTCGAGGGCGCGCGCCGGATCGTTTTCTTGTAGGGGCGATCGGACTTAAAGGGTCTCTCCGATCGGAGAGACTTTTCGGAGTCCGAAGCTCTTTCCTCCTTAAATCCCCTTTTAGCCCTAGGAGATTTTTCGGAACGAGCGGATTTGTCCGACCTGAAAGGTTTTTCGGAACGCGAACTACCTTCCGGCCGGAAACGGCCCTCCGGTTTTGAGGCGCGAACTGATCTTTGAGGTTTTTCCGATCCCGTGAACTTACCCGATCTTTTTTCGGCGTCATTCGAAGTACGCCCGGGTTTGGCAAACCGGCTTTTCTGACTAAAACGTTTATCGCCCGTGCCAGATGACTCGCGCCTTTTAGGCGCGGATTGCGAGGAAGGCCTCCGGCCGCCTTGCGTGCGTCGTTCGCTACTCTGCTGCGAACTGGTTCGCGCCGGTTTTCTTCGGCCCGGACCGCTTTGGCTACGCTTGGGCATCGGGCGCTGTCGATTCAGAGTTTTCTCCGATGGTATTCACTTCGGCGCTGAAATCTTTCGGTGTAGGCAACTCGGCGAGGTCGTTGATACCGAAATACTCCATGAATTTCGCGGTGGTTCCGTATAGCATCGGACGACCGATCGTCTCCGCCTTGCCGGTTATTTCGATCAGCCCTTTGTCAACGAGCTTCTGGACAGCGTAGTCGCAATTGACACCGCGGATATTTTCGATTTCCGTTTTAGAGATCGGCTGCTTATATGCGATGATTGACAGCGTTTCCATCGCCGACGTCGAAAGTCGTTTCTTCGACTGCTGTTTTAGAAGAATGCTGATACTGGCCTGGTATGCAGGTTTCGTAAGAAACTGGTAACCTCCGGCATTCTTGAAAAGCTGGAATGCATACTCATCAACCGCGTATTTTTCGTCGAGTCGCTGGATGGCGCCGAGGATATCTTCCTCGGGGACATCCGCATTGAACATCTCCGATAAACACGATTTGATCTCCGCTAGCTTGATAGGATTGGGGGAACAAAAGATCAATGCTTCGATGTGATTCTGTAAGAAATCCATTGGAAAATAGTTAGTGCTTCCTCTCAATACGCGCCAGCTGATCCCAGCGCGAACCCTTCTGCAGAATCCTGTGAGCCAGACTTAGTCCTGCTGCATCAGTTTCGCCTCAATGGATTGTGTAGTATGGGGAACCGCAATCAGCCGCTCTTTGGAGATCAATTTTCCGGTCACCGAGCAAATGCCATATGTCCCGTTCTTGATTCTCACCAGCGCGTTCTCCAAGTTAGTAATATATTTTTGTTGGCGCGCTGCGAGTTGAGACAGATTTTCTTTTTCAGCCGTTTCCGCTCCATCCTCCAGGACCTTCGTGTTGCCGCCAGAGGTCGCGTCGGTTCCTTCGTCATTATTGCGATTCAACGTCTCTTTCAGAATCTTGTATTCCTCACGCGCCTTCTCAAGTTTCTGGTTGATCAAAAGCTGGAATTCATTCAACTCCTCCTCGGTATACCGCGTCTTATCCTGTGGTTGACTTGACGGTTTAGCCGGTTTATGAGCCATTGGTCGCTGATTGGGCATCTGAAAGAAATTCAACTGCGCTGCCGCGGCAATCTTAGCTGCGGAACTCGCCTGTGCAGCGGCATTTTCAACTGAAGCCGCCGGTGCTTTCTTCGCGACTGCTGGTGTCGGTTTCTTGACTTGCGTTTTCTTAACAACGGGTTTCGCAACTACCTTCTTGGGTGCTGTTTTCGGAGCTGCCTTCTTGGGTGCTGCCTTAGGTGCCACCTTCTTGGGAGTTGCCTTAGAGGCTACATTTTTCTTCACAGCGGCTTTGGGTGCTGCCTTTTTTGCTTTGGCTTTTTTCGGAGCCGGCTTGCCTTTCTTAGCCACTACCTTCTTTGCGCGCGCAGCAATGGGTTTCTTTTTCGCGGGTTTCGCCGCAGTCTTCGCCTTCCGGGTTGCCTTAGCAGGTGACTTCTTGTTCTTCGCCATTGTAAATCCTCCGTTTGATAAAGATTCGCAAAATTATAGCAACCCTGTTAAAACAAAAAATAATATCCAAAATTCCGGCCCCTAAACTGCTCTTTTTCAGGATATCTGCCTTGATCACGCAGAAGGGCGTCTTTCGCAAATTCCTTGCTGGTTAATTAATCGGGGATGAAGCGTCGGGGACGAAATCACCCCGCAATGTCCGGAAACGCTTTCGCGATTCAGCAGCATATACGCTACCCGGGTACTTGGTGAGAAATTCCCGGTATACTTCCATAGCCTTCGCCCTGTCATTTAGTTGGCGTTCATAAATTTCACCCTGCAGAAAGAATGCATCGTCAGATAAGACATCATCTGGATACTCCTCAATAATTCTTTGAAGCAGAGATATTGATTCAACAAACTCTCCACGCTTCATGCGAATGTTTGCCTCAAGCCAATACACATCATCGAGAATCGTTCTGTTGGAATAAACACCTTCCTCGGATATTCCCTGCTTCAGTTGACTGATCCGCGCCAGCGCAGAATCGATCTTATTCTGATACAGCAGTAGTTCGACAATGGCATATTGCCGCAAAGCGAGACCAGCAGAATCAAATGCAATGTTCTCTTTGATCCGCATGCTCAGATCCATTGCATCGTTCGCAATTTCACGTGTAGTCGCTTCCTTCAGGATGTCGAGATGTTCCTGGGCCAAGCGAAAATTGCCACGAAAATATGACAGCTTTGCGTTCTTCAACTTCGCCTCATATCCGAGCGGATTTTCCTTCTGCGTCTTCTCCACCTGCGAATACAACAATGTTGATTCCCATGCTTCGCCTTTCAGCAAAAATATATCGCCGAGATCCAGTTTCGCTTTTGATTTGAGATACAAGGTACCCCGTGGGTTCGCGATCAGTCCGTTCAGAATTGTGATCGCTTCATCTTTTAGATCAAGATAATTTGCATACAACAAAGCCTGGTTTCGCGCGGCCTCCAGCGAATGAGGGTTGCCGGGATACTCAGCGATGAAATCGTGGTAGTCGTCGATCAAGGCGGTCACCGAATCAGCGTTGACCGGAAAGGTTTGCTTGACGCGTTCCTCCCGCGTGCGGATCAGACCAAGCCGCGCGAGCAAGTGGTTTGATGTTCCCTTGTACTCGCGAATTATATAGCGATATATCCGCGACGCATTGTCATAATCTTCATTGTCCAGTGCAACACGAGCTACCTCCAGCGATTTCTCTCCCTCGCGCTTGTACCTCCTGTCATACGCCCGCGCCTGAATGAACGATGCGTAGAAATTCTTCTGTTGCATGGTTACCCAGATCAGTAGATCGGAGTACACCTCCACATCCGGGCTTTTCTGAACTTTGTCATACAGCAGTCGTTCCAGACTTTCCAATTCTTCAGGTCTGGTCAGCAAGGCCTGCATGACATTTTTCACGTACTGGATGTTAGCTGAACTTTGGGTGACATAGCTCAGGTATTCCTGGACCATTTTATCCTGTTGTCCCTGGATCCGATAGAGCATCGCGAGTTCCAGGCAGAAGAGATATGGATTTCCTATATAGTTTCGCGACTCTGTCAATGCCATGATCGAGTACTCTGAAAGACTTCTCGCTGCCAAGTAGTCTGACATCATCTTCGCCTGTTGCATGTTCGTCTTCACCCTGTTGCTCATCTCCCTGAAATAGCGGTCAGCTTTTCCGACCTCACCGGAGCGAACATAAATAATTCCCACATCGAGCTTGTACTGAAGATTTTCCGGATCCCTCCGCATAAGCCGCTTGAGATAATCGTGGGCGTCATCAAACGCCGAAACATCAATCATCAGATTTAGATAATTGTTGTGAATTAACGGGATGTTAGATTCTGACCGGCTGAGATCCTTGTAAAGTTCAAGAGCTTTTTTCTTATCGCCTTTAATCAGGTATTCGTTTGCCAGTTGAACGTCGGCATGATTTTGTCCGTAAGATGTAAATGCTATGGCCAGGAGAGTTATCAAGAGAGTGGCCTTGCTTTTAATTAATATTATATATGTAATATAACTACTATAATTAGCCATGTTGAGTTGTGGATAAATAATCATTCCGTTTAGCTGTGGAAGAAGTGTTCATTAAAGTTAGGTATGAATGCGTTCTCTTTCAAAGAGTTGTAGTGTTATCAACAATATTCTGACGTGTGGATAAACCGCTTGTGGATGATTCGTGATGTTAATGGTTGTTGGTAACCTGTGAGTATTCAACATCACATTTCGTTTTTTTGTAAAAGAACGATGGAAATGGGTATTTGATTCCTGTAAACGTACTTATCAACAACCTGTCAATAGGTTATGAACATTTCCCCGTCCGCGCCGATTTCCCAGTTAGCCTTGACACCTTTGATAATAGTGGTTTCATCAGGGGCTATATAGTAGATAACGGGTTCCGGCTCGATGTTGCGAAAGTAGTTTCCTGGGTCCCAGCGGCCGTTTTCATTGATGTCAATGATAAGCCTTATTTGATAGCTACCAGGAATAACATTGCGGAATACGGTGCGTAACTGATTTGTTTGTTGATGAATAACCTGGTAATTGTTATCGAGCAGTTGGACAAGGAAGGGTCTGGCGTCTGTTCTGATTTCGATGTTAATGATGGAAAGGTCTTCCGGTGAGGAAGGGTTTATAGGACGGGTGGCGGATGCCGCCGTGTCGTTTTCAATACTTATGAATGAGGCGGAACGTAGATGAAGCTCGTTTAGTGGTTTCGGTTTAGCGGGTTCATTTGGATCAGGTTGTGCAGTTGGTGCAGATCTTTGGAGGCGAGATGCAGATCTGGTTGGCAATGATTTTTCCTGGTACGGGTTGGGTTGGAGTGTTGTTTCGAGAGTGAGTGTTTTATTTTGTGGTTCCCATGTGAAACTCTCGGGGGAGAAGTGCATCCGGGTCGTGCTGTCTACCAGGAAATAAATGCTATCGTAGTTTATTAGACCTATCGGTTTTGTGAATTTGAGTTTTGTGTACAGGTGGCCGGTGTGCGAAAGCAGTGATGATGATATGGTGGTGAATTGGAACTTTTCGGGAGTGGCAGGTCGGTCGGAGAATTTTACATAGAGCGTTGTGTCGAGTTTGTTGTCGATGCTGTCATGTGCTATCAAGTTGATCAGAAGACTGTCCTGATCGATCGTGTCGAATATTTTGATGTTTGCGTTGTCGTCGCCGAAGGAGTATGAGAGTTTGGCAGAATCAGGAGATTGTATGGTAAAATCCTGGAGACTCTTTGTTGTACGAATGTTGAAATAGGTATTATATGGGCGGGCGCTGGTTAGGCGCAGAGGAGCAGCATCAAGTCTGACTATTCCGAGGGAGAGGTCTGTGGTGTCCCGGGTGAGGCGGATGAGTTCGCTCTTGAAGCCGTAGGATTCGGATCGGCTGTTGACTGTCAGATTGCGGTTCTTGTCTTCGAATGCATAAAGGAAATACGAGTCGGGTTTTAGGTGGCTGATTTTAAATTTTCCATGGTCATCTGTTTTGGTGAGGTAAAGAGGAGTGTGAAGAAAGATGTTGAAAGTATCAATGTTGACATGTAGTGCGACCGTTGCGTCTTTGACGGGCTTGCCTTTTACCAGGTCAATGATCGTGCCTTCGATCGAGAGTGAGTCGATGTAATCACCGGTGCTGTATGCGAGTGCCAGATTCCGCGCGGGATTGCGTTCGGTGATATCCTGGACAGCATCGCGAAAGTTGAAGGTGTAGGTGGTGTTTTCAGCGAGAGGTTCCGCGAGTTCAAGCGTAACAATGTTTCGTTTAACAGTGAGTTTGTGGTCCTTACCGATGGTTGGTGTGACGAGCAATTGCTCTTTAGGTGAGTTGAGATTGACGGCTTCGTTGAAGTGAAGTTCTATTTTGTCACCTTTGAAATTGAGGGCTTCATTTGCAGGGAAGGATCTGACCAGTACAGGTGGGATGGTATCTTTGGGTCCCCCTGTAGGGGAGGTCTGGCGTGCGCATGAGATTGCAAGCCCGAAGAACGTGATGATAAGCCAGGGAAGAGTTCGTTTTAGAATCATTTGCGGGCAATATAGATCAGACTGGAGTATTCTGATGTATGGCGTCCTTTGGAATTCGAGTAGAAGCCGGAAATGAAGGCGCGTGCAGCACCAGGCAATCCGGTGTGGCCCCGGTACTTTTCGCTCAAGAGAGATACATAATATGCATCTAACCGCATAGGCAGGATTTCGATGATATTGAGGTTGTGTTCCCGGAGAAGCGTGGACATCGATGCTTTGGGAAAATGCCAGAGGTGGCGGGGAACATCATAGCCCGCCCAGTGTTCCCGGTATTTTGTCGCATCATAGCTGGCTGGGTTTGGAACAGCGATAAACACTGTTCCATTTGTGGCAAGGCGATCGAGGAGATCAGATAGTGTATCGTTGAGATTGGGAACATGCTCCAGGACATGCCAAAGGGTGATGATATCGAATTGGCCTTCAACGGTTTCCAGGTTTTTTGCAACGAGGGAATCGCTGTTGGCCAGAGCCACATCGCGCGCCTTATCCGATGGTTCCACGCCGGTTGTGCTGAGCCCGTTCAGCCTGCAAGTTGCTAAGAATGAGCCGGTTCCGCAGCCGAAGTCAAGGATTGTGCTGGGTGTATCGGCCGCATGGCGCATGACGAGGCGATATTTCCAGCGGAGTGTGAACGTCCGCGCGAGGCGGTATATGGTTGACAAGAGATTTCGCGCCGAATCGGAGTGTGATATGTATTCATTGGACTGGTAGTATCGGTCCAGGACGGCGACTTCCGGCCGGGGATTTGTGATGATGAGATGGCAGGAAGAACAACGTTGCAATGAGAATGTTTCATGTGAAACAGTATAATCGCGGCAATCGAAGAGCGGTTCGAAGGTCGTGTGCCGACAGACAGGACATTCGCTTAATTTTTCCATCATTTTCCGAGATAGACCGTCAGCACTGAGATGTCAGACGGAGAAACACCGCTGATGCGCGATGCCTGACCGATGGTTTCTGGTTTGATGCGCTGGAGTTTCTCGCGTGCTTCGGAAGAAAGGGCTTTTACCCTACCATAGTCGAAATCCGGTTTGATGTGGTAATTTTCGAGGCCTTCAATTTTCCGGGCGAGTTTTTCTTCGCGTTCGATGTAAGTTTCGTATTTGATAAGGACCTCGACTTGCTCCTGGACTTCTGAAGAGTACTTGTCGATGAGTTCCTGAAGACGGGAATCCAGTGTTCTGATTTGAGCGATCCCGATATGAGGGCGCCGGATGAGATTGATCACGGGTATTTTCTCCCGGATGGTAGCGGTATTCATGGTGGAAAGATCTTCGTTGACAAATTCCGGCTCGACTTTGATCTTTCTGAGAGCTTCCAGGAGCGCATCGGAATCCGACTTCTTGTCGGTGAAGGTTTGCATTCTTTCATCGGAAGCGAGGCCAAGTTTGTGGCCGGCTTCGGTGAGTCTGAGGTCGGCATTGTCCTGGCGAAGCAGAATTCGGTATTCTGCCCGGGAGGTGAACATTCTATAGGGCTCCTGCGTGCCTTTATTCACAAGGTCGTCGATAAGCACTCCGATGTATGCCTGGGAACGCTTGAGTATGAATGGCTCGCGGTCCGCTACGCTGTTGTGGGCATTTATCCCAGCCATTAGCCCTTGGCAGGCAGCTTCTTCGTAGCCGGTAGTTCCGTTGATCTGTCCCGCGAAGTACAGGTTCCGGATCAAATGAGTTTCGAGTGTGGTCTTTAGCTGAGTCGGCGGGAAGAAGTCGTATTCGATCGCATATCCCGGTCTGAACATCTTGGCTTTCTCAAACCCAGGTATCTGCGTTAGTGCGTTGTACTGGACATCCTCAGGGAGTGAAGTGGAGAATCCGTTGACGTAGATTTCGACCGTCTTCCATCCTTCGGGCTCAACAAATATCTGATGGCGGTCTCTTTCCGCGAAGCGGTTGATCTTATCTTCTATTGAGGGGCAATAGCGGGGTCCGAGACCTTGAATGCGCCCCTGAAACATTGGTGATTCGTCGAATCCCTTCTGAAGTTCCCGGTGAACACGGTCGTTTGTATAGGTTATCCAGCAACTAAGTTGTTTTTCAGGGGGTCTTGTGTTAGTGAATGAGAACTTGGAAGGATTTTCGTCGCCGGCTTGTTCTTCCATGCGGGAATAGTCCAGGCTGCGGCCATCTATTCGGGGTGGGGTTCCCGTTTTCATTCTTCCGGACTCGAATCCAAGCTCCACGAGTTGTTCTGTCAAGCCGGTTGAGGCTTTTTCGGCCGTCCTCCCACCACCGAAGTTCTTTGTTCCAATGTGTATTTTCCCGTTGAGGAAGGTTCCATTTGTGAGCACAACAGCCTTACCCGGGATTTCCAATCCGAGACTGGTTCTAACGCCGGTGACCTTGCCGTCTTTGACGATAATGCCACTGACCATTTCCTGCCAGAAGTCCAGATTCGGGATGTTTTCCAATGCCAGGCGCCACTCTTCTGAAAAGCGCATCCGGTCATTTTGCGTTCGGGGGCTCCACATTGCCGGGCCTTTCGACCTATTGAGCATACGGAACTGGATCATGGACTTATCTGAGATGATCCCCGAAAGGCCACCGAGGGCATCGACTTCCCGAACGATTTGCCCTTTAGCCACGCCGCCCATAGCCGGATTACACGACATCTGAGCAATGGTTGTCATATTCATGGTCACCAGGAGCGTCTTCGAGCCCATCGTCGCGGCAGCTGCCGCAGCTTCGCAGCCAGCGTGCCCCGCCCCCACTACTATTACATCATAAGACGGAAACATATATACCTCAGAAATTTAGTCTCAAAAGGCTCACATGAATTTAGTTCCACGTGGAACCCTGATTTTACCCACAAAATTTGTCCACAATTCCACAATTGCAGGCTAATTGCCGTTCCACGTGGAACGAAATCAGATACTATCGCGCAAAGATAAATAAGCGTCTTCTTTTTTGCGCATATCTGCCTTTTCCGGCGGTGTCTTATCGCGATAGCCAAGCAAATGCAATACTCCGTGAACAATTACACGGTTAAGTTCGTGCTCAAAAGGCAGGTTAAGTTCACCTGCATTTTGTCGGACTCGGTCGACGCTGATGAAGATGTCACCTTCAATTTCGCCTGGGACTTCACTCTGATCGAATGTGATGATGTCTGTGAGGGTGTTATGATTGAGAAACTGCTGGTTCAGGGTGTGCAGATAGTTGTCGGAGCAGAAGATGTAACTAAGGTGAGTTAATGACTTTCTTTCTCGCTCTATTACTCTCCGAAGCCATTTCCGGGTCTTCAGAGGCTTTGGAACCTTAAAGTCAATGTCTTCAGAGAAGAAGTCAATGTCGGCCATTAGGCGTTCATGTAGAAACTCAACTCCACTACCCTGCCGTTGTCTTTGAATTCGACTTCGTCGGAAAGATGTTTCATTAAAAAGATACCGCGACCACCCGGCTTCTCAATATTTTCAGGAGCTGTAGGATCGGGAAGCGACTCATAATTGAAACCCGTGCCCTCATCCTTGATGACAAACTTGATAAGGCTATCTTCAAGAGAAAGGCTGAGGTAAACGTTCTTGGACCGGTTTCCACTATTTCCGTGCTTGATCGCATTGTTGACTGCCTCCGTGACCGCAATCATGATATTGCCATAAATGTCGTCATCCAGGCTGAACTTCTCCTTTGCGTTGTCGATGAAGCTTTCAATCATTCGAATATTTTCCATGATGGATGGAACCTGGATACTGATCGTATTCATGAATGCCGTTATTTCGTGCCCATTCGTTTAAAATATTCATTTACCTCCCGCTTGTAGTAGGGGTATAATTTCGGAGGTACGGTTTTCAGCAATTCTACTTCTTTTTCTTTTAGCCGCAAATATTCTTCAAAAGCCTTGGGAATTTCTTTGTCGTAATCCTTCGCCGTCTCTCCTTTTCGTTCATCGTCCATGTCCTGTTCCCGCATCGACTTCTCAGCATCAAGCAATCGCGTCAGAATCTGGCGCTGTCGCTGGATCAACTGATCAGTCAATTGCTTGTTCACCAAATCCATTTCAGTCTGTTCCATCTGCGAGGGTAGATCACCTCCAGGTGTCTGGCCCTGATCCTTCATCTTTTCCTGCATTTCCTGCAATGCTCGCCGGATTCGCTCCTGCTCCGCAGCCATCTCAGCTAACTCTTCGGACAACTGGCGGCCAGAAGTACCGCTGTTCTTCAATTCCTCGATCCGCTGATTCAGCTGCTGCTGCATCTCACTCAAACTCGGTTTCTGGCCCTTCTGCTTCGTCTTTGACATGGATGGCTGCGCGTTCGCCATCATTTGCATCATCATGTCAAAATGATCGTCAAGCATCAATGCAAGGTTATTGATCGATGTCATCGTTAGCTGCATACCGCTTGATGCCTGAGGCCGACGTCTTTCCTTATTTGACTCGATCACCTTCTCCATGCGATCCTTCATCTCATTCACTTCGCGTGTAATGAAGGAACCCATCATCGGATCTTTCTTTCCGAGTGCTAATAGACTGTCTTCCAATACTTTAGCATCGTCTCGTAATTTCAACTGCAGCTGCGCGATCGTGTTGAAACGCGGGTCGTTTTGCTGAAGCGCGTTAAACTCCGTCATCAAACCTTCCTGGTCGAAAGAAAGCTTGACCAGCCCGTGGATGATCTGACGTAGCGATTCGAGATTCTGGACCTGCATCTCCATCATCATCGAACTCTGCATACCCTCCATTTGCTGCTGCATCTCGCTCATTTTCTCCAAAGCATTCTTCTGGGGCTCCTGCGCTTTGGAGGGCTGATTTTTCTGGAGATTCTCCTGACTTTGATTCTGCTGTTCCTCGACTTCCTTCACATCGTCCTCCTGCGGTAGCCCATCCTGCTTCTTGAGTTCCTCACCGAGTTTCTGCAACTCTTTCAACTGCTCGGCCATCTCCTGGAACTGCTGCTTGAGGTTTTCTTGTTGCCTTGCCAGTTTTTCACTTTCGGTAAGGCTGTTCTCGTCGGACTGCTTATCACCACTCTCTTCTCCGCGATCTTCCTTCGATTCCCTATCGCCGGAGGCATCTTCTTCTTTGTCGGAATTCTTACCGGTATCGTCCTTCCTGGACGTTTCGTTTTGCTTCTCCTTGCGCCGGCTTTCCTGTTGTCCGTCGCGTTTGGTCTCCTGTTCCAGGTGCTCCGTCTCCTCTAATAACTGTTTCTGCTTTTCTATCTGCTTTTCTAGATCGCTAATCGCCTGGTCGAGTTTGAAATCGTATTGCAGTTGCTTGAACAATTCGAGAGTTCGCTCAAGTTCTTTCTCGAGGTTGTCGGTGTTCTGATTCATCTTGTCGAGCAGCTTCCGGATCTCCGACAAGTCTGTGTTCTCTTTCAAAAGTCTTTGCAATTCCTCGAAGAGCTTTTTCGTCTCTTCATCAAGAAGTTCATCCATCAGCTTCTGAATCTGTTCAGCTTTTTCCCGGATGCGTTCATCCTGGTCGGTGAATGCCTCTTTCTTGCTCTCCAACAGTTTGTTCTGCTCTTTTAACTTTTCGATCATCTGATCGAGGTCCTGCTTTTGCTGGATAATGTCTTCCAACATCTTCTTGTCCTGCCAGTCGAGACTTTGCTTTCCCTTCAACTTTTGATGTGCTTGTTCAATCTGATCCTGTAACTTGTTAGCCTTGGTTGCGCTTTCGTCGATCTGGCTTTCTGTACTCTGCTGAGAGCGACTGATCTCTCGGACAAGATCACCCGACTTGGGGATCAATAAAGTATAGGTAGCGGAATGCGTAGACTTCCTCCCGTTAACACCATCATTGTCCCATACCTGGAGATTGTACTCGAGTTGATCGCCGGGTTTCAGCCTGAGCGAGTCGACCGGCCAGTTGTAAAAGAAACTTTGCTGTAATTGATTCCGATTGATCGGTATTGCAACCGATTCATTCACCCGCTCCGCGCCGTCCTCGGTCGTCACTTTGAAATGAAGTGACAATTGCGTGACGCCGTGATCATCGCCGACCATCCCGCCAAGCAAGACGCGTTGGTACAAGACAGTGTCGCGGAAGTTGTTGACGGTGATCTGCGGGTACTGGTCCTTTGTGACATTGATGGAATACGCGATCCGATCTTTGTTCAGACTCTTGCTGTTCTCAAGACCGATCTCATAGTGATCCGCGCTCTTGAAGGTGCGCGCGAATACAAACGACTGATCGGAGGAACGCTGAAACAAATGCGCAACGGAGTCGCTACCGAAAGCGATATTCGCCTTCTCCGCATACGCAGTATTCAACTGCCAGCGCACATTGGTTCCTTCCGGTACATCGAGGTTACCGGCGTTCGCTAATTTCTCGTTGCTGCGTTGCAGGTAGCGCGGATATTCCAGTTCTACATGGAACCGGGTCAATTCAGGCCGGTTCGCAAGTTCCAGTTTGTAAGCAGGCGAAAAGAATCCGGCGGCCTCAATTTGAAAATCCATGGACTGCTGGACCCGGTCGAGTGTGTATTCGAACTTGCCGACTGCTGTAGGAACCAGTTTCAATCGCTGGTTCTTTGAAACGAGGTAGGCGTCATTGGGAAGTGCCTTCCCATTCAGGTCAACCCTCAGCGTAAAATTCTCATTGTAGAATGCGGTGAGCGACTCGTTTGCTATTTCAAATGTAAACGGTGCCGCCGGCGCATATGCCCGGTTGAAGTGGACGATGCGGTCTGTGCTTTGAGTGAGTATATCGCTGTTGATCAGGAAAATGATCAGAACCAGACCGAGTGGCGCCGCGAGGTAACGCAGATATTTTCTATTCTCACCCAGATCGATAGCTGTGTCAAATGCAACTGGTTCGAACTCGCGCGCCTTTTGCTGTACGCTTGCATATGTCAAATCAGACGTCTTCCCCGAGGCCGTCAACTGCACAAGATTTACCAACCGATCTTTAACCGACGGGATGTGTCGACCGATAAGTCGCGCACTCTCCTCTTCGTTCAACCCGCGCCTGGCGATCCACCATTGCAGCGGCTGATTCAGAAAACGGATGACGCAGAAGGCTGCCACTCCAAAAAAAGCTACAAATATCAGAAGCCGGGCCCAGGGGCTCAGCCACAAATTGTGCTCGAGCAACGCGGCTAGTAAATAATAAGCCGTGACGATCGACAACGTCAGGATTGCTCCGCGTATGAATAGGTTGAGATAGTATTTGCGCCGAAAAGAGCGGATCTTCTCCTGAATGCGTTCTGTTCCTTCGCTCATCGTCCAGACATTTAGTTAGAAAACGCAGAAAAGCCTGCCACGGTTGACAGATACCTAATTTAGATGGTATTCAACTTGAAACAAAAAGTTTCCGGGAAAGAGTCACTGCGGCAAAGCCGCGTTATCCCCGGCAGGCCATACCCAATTATACTCCTGCTCAAAGTACTCCATGACATGCAACTTCAACAACTTTTCCTGTTCTAGGAGGTCAAAGTGAGGAAGCTTCTTGATGAGTTTCCAGTGTGGCCACCCATCCTGGTCCAGGCCGTCCAACGTGTAATAACCAGACAGGCTAAGGACCTTGCAGATGCCGATGTGCAACAGGTCTTGTTTCTCTTCTTTGCTGAAAGTCTTGGTGCCGTGACCAAGTTCCTGGACGCCTATCAGGAAGAGAACGCCATTCAGGTCTTTGGGTTTCTTTCCAATAATAGTCTGGAGATCCTCCAGCAAGGCATTCCATTTCCGGTCCGCTTCAAGGTCGCGTTTATACATTCTTCAGTTCCTCCTCAAGGACATGTCCAGTTTATAGGCGGTCATTCGATCCAGGTATTGCGGCGAATATCTTTAAATTAGTTTACAGGTCTTTGTCGTGTTTCGCGCCTGTGCCCCCGCTTATTTCAATCCGAGAGCACGAAGTACACAAAGAAAGACGAGGAACACAATGTATATATAATTCGTTGAGCAATTCACCCTCCTACGGAATTCTCGAGGATTTCATCTCCTTGTTTTATCCCCGCTACTGCCGGGGATGCCTAAACACCCTTGTCCAGGGCGAGGAGTTGATTTGTACGCAGTGCCTGCTGGAAATGCCCAAATCCTATTACCATCTTCAACACGACAACCCATTCTACCGAAAGTTCCGCGGTCGCCTGCCGGTGCGTCATGTCATGACGCTCTACAAATTTGTGAAGCAAGGACGTGTTCAGCAAATGCTGCATGCACTGAAGTACCGGCATCAGCCGGAGATTGGAGAGCGTCTCGGCCGTGTATATGGGACGGACCTGATGGAAGCGTGGTATAGGAATGAGTTTGACTTGATTGTTCCGGTGCCCTTGCACGTTTCCCGAAGAAATCAACGGGGATATAACCAAAGCGAGGAATTCGGGAAAGGTCTTTCTCAGATCTTGGATGTTCCTTGCGATGAATCCTGCATGCGTCGCGAAGCGTTGACGGAAACACAAACCCATAAGAGTAAGCTCAGCCGCTGGGAAAACGTGAACCAGGCATTCGAGGTGATAAACCCGGCGTTGATAACAGGAAGGCGGGTTTTGCTGGTCGACGATGTGGTTACAACCGGGGCTACCCTGGAGGCTTGCGGCCAGATGCTGCTCGGCGCCGGATGCCTGGAGTTGAGTATTGCCTGTATCGCGGCGACACAATAAGAAAGCCCCGCGTGGGCGGGGCTTTCACATATCAAATCAGATATCGTTTGTCAGTAGTTCGAACCGGCGCGGATCATCGCACACCGGAAGCCGATCGTTGCAGTTGCTGAATCCTGATCGAGGAATCTGCGGGTACCAGGTGACATCCAGTAAGCGACGTCTTTCCATGATCCACCCTTGTAGACACGTGCGCGGTCGGTGATGAGGGAAGTAAATCCTTCCGGATTGTTTTCGAAATCACTGTTATAATTTCTGGAATCATCCAGGAATCCGTCGCGGCGCATCGGGTTGAGGTCATCCATATCCTGATATGACATTGGTCGATAGACATCCTGTACCCATTCGCTTACGTTGCCAGCCATGTTGTACAAGCCGTAATCGTTCGGAGGGAATTCGTAGATGTACGATGTGATCAGTGCTCCGTCATTCAGGCGACCGGCAATTCCACCGTAGTCACCGCGTCCCCGTTTGAAGTTCGCGAGCATATATCCCATTTGCTTTCCATAGGGGTTCCGGACAGCGTGGCCGTCCCACGGATAGATACGCTGATGTGTTTGCATTTCTTCCAACCACTGCGTGCCGATCAGTGCCTGAGCGGCGTATTCCCATTCTGCTTCGGTAGGAAGACGATAATCGGGAACAACTATACCGGACTCCAGCGGAATACGGCCATCGCTTTCGGCGTATTCTTCACCGGCATCCTGGGCGAACCGGATGTTGACAGCGCGGGTTCTCCACACCGCATAACGGTTGGCCTGGCTCCACGAAATTCCCACTACGGGGAAATAGCGAAATCCGGGATAGCGGAAATAGTGCTCTACATAAGGATCATTGAAAGCGAGCTTGCCTACCCACACCATCGTGTCGGGGAGAGCTGCCTGATAAGTCTCTTGCGAGGAATCGCGCGCGAGATAATGGAGATACTCAAGCCAGTGGATGTTGGCGATCTCTGTCTCGTCCATATAGAAAGATGCGACTGAAACGGTTCTTTCAAGATTGTCGCGGTAGGACATAACATCCTCCTCATACGACCCCATCACGGCGCGACCACCCTCTATGAAAACCATGTTGGGCGCATCCGGCTGACCTTCGTAAGCGTTCACCATAAAGCCGCCTGCGTCCTCGTCGTTGTATGCCAATCCCGTTGCAGTACTGAACTGCCCAGGATTAGAAGCGTTGGGCTTGCCGCCGCCACTAAAAAGTGAGCAGCCCGACAAGAGTACGGATCCACCAACAACCCACAGAAGAACTCGGAATGAATGATTCATTTTCATTTTTTGGTTAAACCAGGATGCTAATATAAATAGATAGTTGCAAGTTTTCCAAGTAGCCCATTTGCCGGTCCGTTGTCTGTGGCATTTTTGTCGCCGGATCAAACGGCCGGACAACTAATCTTTTGTTTTCTTCATACACCTTGCCCGGAGGTCTGCCGAAGCACAGATTATGTGTTAAACGGAAAATGACTCTGACGTATTGTATCGGGAATAAACAGTCCAGATTTGGGACGTACGGTAGGTCAGGTTTTCTAAAAAAATCCCATTTTAATGGTGCCTGTAAGGATTTTCAAGAATGGTACAGTTTTTCGCCTTTCCCCGGCTCTAACTTTACTATGTATATGACAACGTTAAGGGAGTTCCGAATCCTGCCCTTTGAGAAAAAATGCGACCATATAACCTTCCGCGGCTGTTTCCTGGCCCAGAGAAGTCTTGGTGACTGCAAGGTTTTCCTCTATCACACAAGCTTGTTCTTCGTCGAAGTATTCTATTCGCCGAAACACCAGCGCGTACTAATGATCAATGCTTTTGACAGGCAGACCGGTCTCGACCCTTATCTCGATATCATCTCGCTCGCCGACCTTGACGGCTGATGACTCATGCTTCGCATGAGCTCGATGGCAGCATCCACGGTAGTGATATTATCCACAACCAGCATCGCTTTCCCGGCGCTGTCGCGCATGCGGCATTGGCGCGAGTGAGCCTTCACAAAATTGAGGATCTCGCCAAATGTGTCGGAACTGAAATACTCATCCTTATTACTAATGAAGTAAGCGCGGATCTTGTCTCCCTTCAAACTGATCTTTTCGAAACCGAGTCGTTCTCCGAGCCACCGGAGTCTGACGGAGTTGATCAGTTCGAGAACGGGCGGAGGTATCGGACCGAAACGATCCTTGATCTCGTTTGAGAACGTTTCGAGTTGCTCGTCGTCGCGTATGTTGTCGAGCCGCGAATAGAGCTGCAGTCTTTCACTCGTGCTGTTGACATATGTATCGGGAATGAGGATCTCAAGATCTGTTTCAATGACACAATCCTGCACGATCAGTTTGGCCTTTTCGGCGAGTTCCGAAGCAAAGAGGTCCTTGAAATCCGTTTCCTTCAGCTCCTGAATAGCGTCATCCAATATCTTGTGATAAGTGTCGAAGCCGAGATCGCTGATGAACCCGCTTTGTTCCGAACCCAGGAGATTCCCGGCTCCCCGGATATCGAGGTCACGCATGGCGACTTTGAAGCCGTCGCCCAGATCGGTAAATTCCTCCAGAGCTGCCAAACGCTTTCGAGAGTCGGCAGTCAGGAGTGATGCGGGTGGTGTCAACAGGTAACAAAATGCTTTCTTGTTCGACCGGCCTACACGGCCTCGCATCTGATGCAGGTCTGACAGGCCGAACATATGGGCCTGATTGATGACAATCGTGTTGACGTTCGGGATATCGAGGCCCGACTCAATAATATTCGTAGACACTAGGACATCGTATTCACCGTCGATGAATTTGATCATCACCTTCTCGAGCTTGTCTCCTTCCATCTGGCCATGGGCGATCCCGATGCGAGAATCGGGTACCAGCTTGTAGATCGTGTTCGCTACGGATTCGATATCGCTGACACGGTTGTGAACGAAGAAGGCCTGGCCGCCTCGTTTGAGTTCGTAGCTGATGGCGTCGCGAATAACCGCCTCGTCAAACGTATGTAGCTCCGTCGTTACGGGTTGCCGGTTTGGCGGCGGAGTGGAGATGATGCTGAGATCGCGCGCGCCCATAAGCGAGAAGTGCAACGTGCGGGGTATGGGTGTTGCCGTCAGCGTGAGTACGTCGACGTTTACCTTGAACTCCTTGAGACGGTCTTTGACTTTTACGCCGAACTTTTGTTCTTCGTCCACAACGAGCAAGCCGAGGTTCTTGAACGCGACGTCCTTGCTCACGATCCGGTGGGTACCGATCAGTATATTGATTTTCCCCTCCCGCACGTCAGCGAGAATGCTTTTGATCTCCTTGTCATTCTTGAAGCGGGAAACATAATCGACCTTGATCGGAAAGCCCGACAGCCGATCGCGGAAGGTCCGGTAATGTTGCATTGCCAGGATGGTAGTAGGTACCAGCACGGCTACTTGCCGCCCCTCGGTCGCTGCTTTGAACGCCGCGCGGATCGCAACCTCTGTCTTTCCGAATCCCACATCCCCGCAGACCAGGCGATCCATGGGATGCGGCGCTTCCATATCTTTCTTGACGTCTTCCGTTGCTCTTGCCTGGTCGGGCGTATCCTCGTACATAAACGACGACTCGAGTTCCGCTTGCAGGAAACCGTCGGGCGGATACGCAAACCCCGGGGCTGACTTCCGCTTTGCGTAGAGTTCGATGAGTTCGCGGGCAATATCCTGGACGCGTTTCTTTGCACGCGTCTTCTTGTTGTCCCACTCCTGAGTTCCAAGCTTGCTGATCAGGGGAGGTGATCCGTCCTTACCGGAATACCGCGATATCTTGTGAAGGGAGTGAATGCTTAGATAGAGCAGATCGTCGTCGCGATATACAAGACGGATCGCTTCCTGCTCGCGGTCGTTGACGATCTTCTTCTCCAACCCTGCGAACTTTGCAATTCCGTAGTCGATGTGTGTTACAAAATCACCCGGTTGCAGCATCTGAAGCTCGCGCAATGTGAGTGCTTTCGTCTTAGTGAACTTGTCTTTCGCCCGATAGCGGTGGAATCGCTCGAACAGTTGATGGTCTGTATAGCAAACCATCTTCAGGCTGTGATCTACGAAGCCTTGCCTCAAGGGAAATTCCAACGCCTCGAATTCCAGTTGGGCATTGAGTTCCTCGAGGATGCCCTTCAGTCGCTCGAGTTGTCGGGGCATGTCGACGGCGATGAAGTTCCGGTAACCCTGCGTCTGACGATCGCTCAGATCGGACGCCAAGAGGTCGAAGTTCTTGTTGAAGGAAGGCTGGCCCGAAGAAGGGAATTCGAAAACCTGTGCCGCAGCTAACGCAAACCGGCTGCCAAATTCGATACGAGTGAAACTTTCCGAGCGTTTGGAAAAAGCGAGCGCGGGTTCAAAGAGTTGCTCTGGAGCAGAAATCACCTTCGTGTTGCCACTCTCTTTCAGTATACGCGAGAATGAAGCCTCAACTTTTTCAAATGCCCTTTCCAACAGATCGCCGCAGTGGTCAAAATCTTTGAACCAAAGACGGGTATCCGGACTGATAAAATCGAGAAAAGACTGTCGTTCTTCCTGGACAAGCTTTGTTTGAACATTCGGGATGATGCTCACTGCATCGTGTGACTCTACTGAGAGTTGCGACCCGGGTTCAAATGTGCGAATGTCGTCGACCTCATCGCCGAACAACTCAATGCGAAAGGGCAACTCGTGTGCAAACGAGAAGATGTCTACAATTCCACCACGGACGGCGAACTGCCCTGCCTCGTAAACAAATTCAGTTTTCTCAAAATCGTAAGTATGGAGAAAGTCCTCTAAAAAGGACATGTCGAGTTTTTCGCGGAGTTTTATCACAAACGTGTTACTCGCGAGCGAACGCTTGCTGATAACCTTCTCACTAAGCGCATCAGGATATGTGACCACGATTTCGGCCCCCTGGTGATTCGCAAGTCGGTTAAGCACTTCGGCGCGCATCAGGATGTTGGCATTTTCGATCTCCTGAAATTCATAGGGTCGCTTATACGACATGGGAAATAGCAGCACCTCTTTGCCGAGCAACTCCTGGAGATCATTCTGGAAATAAGCGGCCTCTTCCCGATCCTGCAATACGATTACATAATCGTTGGGATGAAGTTTCCAGGTAGCGGCAAGAACTACCGCGTCGAGACTCCCGGAGAGTCCTTTGAGAGAGATGTTGAGAGGAGCGGGCGCTTTTATCCCTGCGGCTACGGTCTTGATGAGACCATCCGCGCGGTAAATACTTACAAGATCATTCGCCCTCACTATCCGAAAATCGGGTTTTTCTTTCAACGAAAGGGTGGCAAATATAGTTTTCAATGAGACCTCCCTCCAACAGGATAGTGTTTTTTCTCGCTAAATTTGACGGATCATGGAATTCATTCAGCGAATCTTTCTGTATGTATCCTGGACGGCTTTTGCATGTATGGTGTTTGGTCTGTGGAAACCGTGGGCCATGCTGTGGTGGGAACACACCCAGAATCGCAGGAAGGTCATAGTCCTTTACGGTACCGTTGCAGCGGTATCATTAATCGCCTACTGGATACTCGCAGCTATATGATCCGCGGGTCACAGGCGCTCCGCAATAGCCACATACTTTTTCCTCGGGCCGGTAAAGGCGATGATGAACTTCTCCCCTCCGTCGGTGACGCCCATCTTTCTGGCGAGGTCCGGGGCACTTAGCGGATAGTTTCGCGTGGCCACGCTCGCCCGATTGTCCTCGATATACTTTCGTATCTCTTTGTGCTCAGGACGGACAAATGCAATTATGCGAAATACTCGTCCGGGAAAATCAGGGATCAACTGGGATGAGCTGTAGAGATGCGTGTTCGGATGGACTTTGATCAAGTCGTATCGCACACCGATTGTCTTGAACGCCCCCGCCTTCAGAATGGATGCGTTGGGTTCGTATAGATAGACGGAGGGCTCGCCGATGACTGCGTTGTGCGTGCGTTCCTCGTCTGTTGTAAATTCGAACGACTGTCTCGATCCGTCTGAAAGAATGTTGACGGCCACTGTCTCCGGGTTACTCGTCGATGAGTTTCCGCACAGGAAGAGGATCTCCTTGCACTCGTTGGAAACGGACACCACATACACTTTCCGGACGTTCGGGATCTGCGACATCCCCGCCTGCAGGTCGAGAAGGGGACTTGCCTTGATCATCAACCATCGCGATACGCGAAGGACGCGGGGAGCGAGTTGTATGATGTCTGGTCGCGCGTCGCTGAATCGAACGATGCGCTGCCCCGTCATGGTACGACGCGATGGATCGACAAGCGCGAATGCGTACTGATCAGAAGTGCTGTCCACAAATTCTTCCGCAGTCATGCTGTGGTAATTGATGTTTGTCGATCCCAGGAGTTTGTGATTGAATCGCGCGATATCGGTCAATGCCTGATTCGGTTCTACCGCATGGATTTGGGTCATGACACGACTGAGGAAGTAAGTATCGACGCCGAAACCGCCGGTCAGATCCAAACCTTCGGAAGATTCAAGGTTTATGAGTGTGGCAGCAATTTCGCTTTTGAACCGCGCCGTCGCTTCGGAGGAACTTTGTTCGAAGTTCTCTCGAGGCGGGTAAATGATATTTGGGGTGTTGTAATATAGCGGGAGCTTTTCCCGGGCTTTTCTTCGTACTGCGATCTGGTCAAACAACTGGGAAGCCGGGATTCCGAGGATTTCCTTGTTCTTCAAAACGACCTCCTGCACGCTACTGTGCTCGTGCTCGATCAGATACTTTCGAACCGGACCCGACGATAAAGCTTCAATCAGGGAGCGTGCATCTTTTTTCAACGTTCTAAATCTGGTAGGTTGCGCATCCAACAGGATGGCTGCAAAGTTAACAAATAATGATGCCCTGAAATTCGATCTGATCGTACTCGGCGGGGGTGCGGCGGGTTTCTATGGAGCGATCCAGGCGGCTGAACTGCATCCGGGGATAAAGATCATGATCCTGGAGAAGTCGTCGAAATTGCTTTCCAAAGTGAGAGTGTCTGGCGGAGGGCGGTGCAACGTGACGCATAACTGCTTTGATCCGGCAGAGCTGGCCAAACACTACCCCCGCGGACGAAAGTCTTTGCGATCGGTCTTCGGCCAGTATCAGGCTCGCGATACGGTCGCCTGGTTCGCTACGCGGAAGGTAGCACTGAAGGCGGAGCCCGACGGGAGGATGTTCCCGGTGACAGACAGTTCACAGACGATTATCGATTGTTTTCTCGCCGAGGCAGACAGACGGAACATCCGCGTTCGCACCGGAACAGAGGTGATCGCTGTCAAGCCTGCAGATGGACACTATGAAATAAGGACGGCGGGAGACGAACTATTCCAGGCGAGGAAAGTGCTGATCGCAATCGGGGGAAGTCCGAATTCTGCGGCCTATGATCTCGTACGCGCGCTTGGCCATACCATTGCGGCACCGATTCCATCGCTATTCACCTTTAATGATTCTGACAAGCGATTCGCAGATCTGATGGGAATAGCCGTTCCAAATGCTGAGGTGCGGATAGCCGGTACGCGCCATGAGCAAGTGGGACCTCTGCTTATCACGCATTGGGGATTGAGCGGACCGGCCGTGATCCGGTTGTCGGCCTGGGCTGCGGAGTATTTGCATTCCGCGCAATACAACTTTACGGCCCTGGTAAGTTGGATCGGTCCCGCCACAGAAGAAAAAACTCGTGCATACCTGCTTTCCAGGAAAACAGCAGCAGGCAAACAAAGCATTCTGAACAATCCCTTATTCAGTCTGCCACAGCGGCTTTGGGAGAGACTTTGTCGGCTTGCTGACGTCCCCGATGGCAAAGTATGGGGCGAGGCAAGCTTTCGGAACATCAACAAACTGCTGGAGCTCCTGATCCGCTGTCCCTTTCAAATACGCGGAAAAACTACATTCAAGGAAGAGTTCGTGACGTGCGGCGGAGTAGACCTGGCGGAAGTTGATATGAACACGATGGAGAGCGAAAAAATGAAAGGGATCTTCTTTGCCGGCGAGGTTCTGCACGTCGATGGAGAAACCGGCGGATTCAATTTTCAGGCCGCATGGAGTACTGCCTGGCTCGCGGCGAAGGGTCTCCTTTGAGCGCTGGGCAAAAAAAAAAGCAGGGTAAAAAACCCTGCCTTGTAGGAATTGGTGTCGATGTCTAGTACACGAGGCTTTTCTCGAGCATAAACTCGGCGATCTGCACGGCGTTGGTAGCAGCGCCTTTTCGCAGGTTGTCGGCCACAATCCACATATTAAGTGTTTTGGGTTGTGATTCGTCCTTGCGAAGACGACCGACAAATACTTCATCGCGACCTTTGGAATAGATCGGCATCGGATAAACGTTATTCTTGGGATCGTCTTGAACGATCACTCCGGTCGTGTTGGCGAGTATCGAGCGAACTTCACTCAGGTTGAAGTCTTCGTGGAACTCAGCGTTCACTGCTTCGGAGTGCCCACCAATAGATGGTATCCGTACCGTTGTGGACGTGACGCCAATTGTATTGTCGCCAAATATCTTTCTTGTTTCGTTCACCATCTTCATTTCCTCTTTCGTGTAGCCGTTGTCGAGAAATGAATCGATATGCGGCAATGCGTTCATGTCGATCGGATGTGGATATACTTTTGGTCCGTCGACGCCATTGCGTTCGTTCATCATCTGCTCCACGGCATCTTTACCGGTACCAGTGACAGATTGATAGGTGCTGACAACAATGCGTTTCAGTCTGTATTTTACGTGCAATGGCGCGAGCGCCAGTACCATTTGAATGGTTGAACAGTTGGGATTAGCGATGATGCGATCATCGATTGTCAATACGTGACCGTTGATCTCGGGCACAATCAGTTGCTTGGACGGATCCATGCGCCATGCGGAAGAGTTGTCGATGACAATCGTACCGTTCTCGGCGAACTTGGGAGCCCATTCTTGCGACGTGCTTCCACCGGCTGAAAAAATTGCAATATCCGGAGCAAGTTTGCAGACTTCTTCGATCCCCTTCACCTTGAATTCCTTTCCCTTGAACGTGATTACCTTGCCAACTGATTTCGGCGAGGCGACCAAATAGAGTTCATTAAATGGAAAGCTGCGTTCTTCCAGCACTTTCAGGATTTCCTGGCCAACCAAACCTGTGGCCCCTACTACTGCGAGTTTCATTTTTGTTTAAATTAAGCTTGCAAAAATAGTCAATTACCCTCTCTACTATGCATTTTGCCTGCAAAATATCACCGAAAGCCGCGTACGCGCTTTATCAGAAATCGTTTCCGGTACTTTGCCTCTTCTTTGTGCAAGGGCTGCAGTCAGTATCTGCTCACAATGTCGCGTCTATATCTTTCCAGGAAAACCGTCGCGAAATTGTTATCAATGAGATCATGGCCGACCCGTCTCCCGCTGTCGGTTTGCCCGATGCGGAGTATGTCGAGTTGTACAATCGCAGTACGGATTCCGTCGATTTATCAGGCTGGCTTTTTTCCGACGCCGTAACATCTGTCTCTCTTCCCGCATATATTCTTCCGCCGGGCAGCTACGTCGTGTTGTGTCACTCGCGTGATGCGGAGCAATATGCTCGCTACGGACGCGTACTCCCGTTGACATCGTTGCCGGCGCTGAACAACCCGGGCGATGTTGTCACGCTGCGCGACAATTCGTTCATGCTCATCGACTCGCTCACGTACACGTTGAGTTGGTATCGCGACACTCAGAAAGCGGAAGGGGGGTGGTCTCTGGAACGTATCGACCCCAATGATTTCTGTGGTGATGGCGATAACTGGATGGCTTCCGTAGCGCGTGATGGTGGAACGCCCGGTGCGCAAAACTCGGTCTTCGCATCGCGTCCGGATAACAGAGGTCCCGGGCTGGTTTCGGTAGCGCCGATGGACCGGTTTACGCTGCGCGCGAATTTCAGCGAGAAGCTCGGCACCCAATTGCCTGCACCGGGCGCGTTCAAAGTGCGTAACGGCCCTAGCGTTATTGATCGGCGGTTTTACGATGCCTTTCGTCGAAGTATCGTGCTAATGTTGTCGGCGCCGCTAACGTCCGGAAACAGTTACGAGCTGACGGTAAGCGAAATCCTGGATTGTTCGGGTAATCGGATCGATGCGAACCGCGCAACGACGGTGTTTTTCTTGCCCGATAGCGCTTCGCCGGGAGATATCGCTGTGAACGAAGTGCTCTTCAATCCGCGTCCGACCGGCGTCGACTTTGTCGAAGTTATCAACCGCTCCGCGAAAGTGATCGATATCCGGAACTGGTCATTGCGAAATGCACTGAGTGCGTCGGAGAGAACATTTGTGATCACACCCGACAACATGCTTGTGCACCCCGGTCAATATCTGGTCTTCACCGTGGATCCGCATCGATTGAAAGGCGAGTATGTTTCCGGCGTGGAGGACCATTTCTTTGCAACGGGTCTTCCACCACTCAATGACCGCGAAGGTGCCGTCGCCCTGTTGGACGCACGTGGGGTCGTCATCGATTCGATCCGCTATTCGGATGACATGCACGCCGTGTTCCTGAAGGATGATGAGGGTGTGTCGCTGGAGCGGATCTCCACGGACGTTCCGGGACACGACCCAACGAACTGGCGGTCGGCCAGTTCTGTGGCCGGGTTCGCAACACCTGGTTATGTCAACTCAAATGCCCGGCCAGGGGTACTGCTAGACGCGGCGGTCGTCGTCGAACCGGAGGTTATTCAGCCAAAATATGACTTTGCGCGTATTCGCTACCAGTTTCAAACTGCCGGTACGATCGCAAACATCGGGGTTTTTGACCACCGGGGCAGGAAAATCAGGACGATCGCTGAGAACGCACTGCTCGGAGTTGACGGCTTTTTCAGATGGGACGCTGATACCGACGAAGGGCACCCCGCTGCGTCGGGCTATTATATGGTGTGGTTTGAAGTCTTTGACAACTTGGGAAATACTACGACATTCAGGAACAGAGTCGCGGTGTTCTGAGAAAAATTTGGTGAAAGATACTCTGCATGCAGAATAAATTTTATAACTTGGGTTGGCCTCGAAAAAGCGATGAGGAGGGAAGATACAGTTGACTATGCTATCAAAGCAGCCTGGCATGCCATCGCGCGTATGTACAATCAGCAGGCTGCGAGACACGACATTACGATGTCGATGGGATTTGTGTTGCTCAACATTCACTCGGAAGGCACACTCGCGACGAAGATCGCACCTTTGATGGGACTAGAGGCCCGCAGTCTTTCGCGCCTGCTTAACACGATGGAAGAGAAAGGCCTGATCTACCGCGAGGCAGATCCCGATGACCGTCGCAAAGTGAGGATCGCTCTGACAAAAAAGGGAAGGAATAAAAAGGAAAAATCGCGGGAAACGGTGCTGCGATTTAACGATGCGATCCGTTCGCGGATCGATGAGAAGAGACTCAATCTCTTTTTCGAAGTTCTCCGGGATATCCAGGGAACGATCGACAAAGGTAGTATTTATAAACCATCTACATCTGGCTGAGATAAGGTTAAACTGAAATTATGAATCGCACTATCAGAAAAGTCGCCGTTCTTGGGTCCGGCATAATGGGCTCGCGCATCGCGTGTCATTTCGCAAATATCGGAGTCGAGGTTTTGTTGCTCGACATCGCGCCGAATGAGCTCACCGAAGATGAAAAGAAGAAGGGGCTCTCGCTCGACAGCAGGGCTGTGCGGAATCGCATTGTACAGTCTTCCTTTGACGCCGCCCTGAAAGCGAATCCTGCACCTCTGTTCAGCAAAAAATTTGCGTCGCGGATCTCCCTTGGAAACTTCACTGACGACATGGCCCGCATCGCCGACTACGACTGGACGATTGAGGTTGTTGTTGAGAATCTCGATATTAAGAAAAAGGTATATGATGAAGTCGAGAAGTACCGCAAGCCCGGAACGCTTATAACGTCGAATACATCGGGTATCCCGATCCATTTGATGGCCGAAGGCCGCAGCGAGGACTTTCAGAAGTATTTCTGTGGTACGCACTTCTTCAATCCGCCGCGCTATTTGCGGTTGCTCGAAATCATTCCTACGGAGAAAACCGATCCCGGGATTGTCCGTTTCCTTATGCATTACGGCGACCTGTTCCTTGGGAAGACCACAGTGCTTTGCAAGGACACGCCGGCGTTCATCGCCAATCGCGTAGGGATCTACTCCATCATGAAAGTGGTCGACTCGATGCGCAAACTCGACCTGTCAGTGGATGAGGTTGATAAACTGACTGGTCCTGTAATTGGACGCCCTAAGTCGGCGACATTCCGCACGTCCGACGTCGTCGGCCTGGATACGTTGATCAAGGTTGCTCAGAACCTGCAAGCCGGGCTGAAGAATGACGAGTCGCGTGATATGTTCAAACTCCCTGACGTCATTACAAAGTTAGAGCAGAACAAGTGGCTCGGAGACAAGACCGGCCAGGGGTTTTACAAGAAGACAAAGAACGCGAAAGGTGCGACGGAGATACTTACCCTGGATTTGAAAACACTCGAGTATCAGCCGAAGGGGAAGGTCCGCTTTGCAACGCTTGAGACAACCAAGGGGATTGACGATCTCCGACAGCGTTTCAAGATACTGTTCGCAGGTCAGGATAAGGCCGGCGAATTCTTCCGCGATTCATTTTACGGGTTGTTCCAGTACGCCAGCAATCGCATTCCGGAGATTTCGGATGAGTTGTACAAAATCGATGACGCACTGTGCGCCGGTTTTGGATGGGAGCTTGGTCCCTTTGACACATGGGATGCTGTCGGGGTAAGCGACACGGTAGAGGAGATGGAAAAAGCCGGGTACAAACCGGCGGCCTGGGTTTACGAGATGCTTCAGGCGGGGCACAAGAGTTTCTATAAAGTAGACAATGGTCAGCGGGCGTACTACGATATCCCGACGAAATCATACAAGGTGATACCCGGACGCGACGCGTTCATCATTCTCGAGAATCGCTCCGCCAATGTGGTGTGGAGCAATGCTGAATCGAAAGTGACTGATCTCGGCGACGGCGTGCTCAACTTCTCATGGCACAGTAAGAGCTTTACACTGGGCTCTGCCGTAATAGAAGGAATGAACAAGGCAGTGGATCTTGCCGAGGCAGGTCACCGCGGATTGGTAGTGGGTCACCAGGGAGCGGACTTCTCCCTTGGCGCAAACCTTGGCCTCGTGTTCATGTACTCGATTGAGCAGGACTACGATGAACTTGATTTCATGGTACGCGCATTTCAGAATTCAACAATGCGATTGCGGTATTCTTCGATCCCTGTCGTAGTCTGTCCTCAGGGCCGAACTCTTGGCGGTGGTTGTGAAATGACGCTACACGCAGACATTGCACAAGCAACTGCCGAAACCTATATAGGCCTGGTGGAGGTCGGCGTGGGATTGATCCCGGCGGGAGGAGGTACCAAGGAGTTGACGAAAAGAATCAGTGAGCGCTTTCAGGAAGGAGATGTTGAGTTGAACGCTCTGCAGAATACTTTCATGAATATAGCGACTGCAAAAGTCGCCTTGTCTGCGGAGGAGGCGCGCGAGATGAATATCCTTCGTCCGATCGATCGCGTTTCGATGAACCGTGACCGGCAGATATCGGATGGCAAGCGAGCCGTGATCGAATTGGCCGAAGCGGGGTACACCATGCCGCAGCGTGCGGAGAACATTCGCGTCCAAGGACGCACGGGTATGGCGCTGTTCATGGCGGGAGTTCAGGGAATGCTGATGGGGAATTATATCTCTGAACACGATGCCAAGATCGCCAACAAGTTGGCCAACATCATGTGTGGTGGTGACCTCACCTCTGCCC
>CAYTMU010000006.1:0-97078 GCA_964438975.1 uncultured Roseivirgaceae bacterium
CGACAAACATACTCGCCGTCAGGAGCCACTGACAAATAAGAAACCACCGGAAACCGGCAATCAGGAAAAAAGATCCGTGACCATTCGTAAAATTCGTGGCAAAAAAACTAAGAGTCTCCTAATCCCGATTAAACGTCGGGCATGGAATGAACCTCTCCTTCTTCCGCTTGTTCACTTGCGTGGCGAGTTCGATCTTGAATTTCAGACCTACTTCATGGGCGCCGCCAGAGATCGGGCCGAGCTCGGATATCGTCACATCGTAACTATAACTCAGCTCAAACTGCTGAAGCTGGAAGCCCAGTACGACCACCACAGCATCATGGCTGATATTGTCCTTCGCGTTCTGCTGGATCGGAATTCCCCTGTACCACAGACCCACGACCACCGGTTCATAGAAGAAATAAGTACCGAGATCGAGCTGATCAAAGTTTCCTTGTTGCTTATAGACAAAGGAAGGCGCGATCGAAGCCGTGCGCTCCCGCTTGAACACACCGTGATAAAGAGGTATACGGACGCCCCCGTGGAGCGAAGTCTTCACCGGAATTTGTGCTTCCTGGTCAAGTAGCGAACGATTCGGTCTGTTGAGATGCGCCATCGAGAAACCAAGCCACACCTTGCGGCTGTACATCAGCAACCCAGCGCCAAAATCGAAGTACGTACGCCCCTCCAGATTGAGATTCGGTGCGGGTGGCAGGTTGTCGCCACTCTGCGCAAAGTCCAGTTGTTGATAGAAGATCAGTTTGTTGAAATCAATGCTTCTGAAACCCACGCCAAAGTTGACACCGGATGACAGCACCATCTTATCCGTCATCCTTACCTTGTAAGCATACTGGAAGTTTGCTTGCGTCGACTTCAGCGCAGCGGATCCCGCCTTATCGGTGGTCAGCAGGAAACCCAACCCGCTATTGTGCTGGTCAAGATTATAGTCGTAAGAAAAAGCGTACGTCTCAAATGCCTGAGAGATGTTCGGCCATTGATTGCGATAATTTACAATGAACCGATGATCCACCGACGTTCCGGAAAACGCAGGGTTGAGATATAAAGGAGCCGCGTAGTATTGGGAAAACTCCGGATCCTGTGCGTGCAGTGTCGGGCTGATCAGCAAAAGCGATATCAGTAAACTCGTCAATCTCATCGCAACAGGTTTATATCTCCAGTCCGGGTTATTGTTCTACCGTTGTCGTATTCTACGGTAAGGCGATAGATATAGACATCCTGAGCGCACAATCTTCCCTTGTAATAGCCATCCCATCCCGAGTCAGGGTTGGTACTTTCAAACATCAGTTCCCCCCACCGATTGAATATCATGAGTTGAAACTTTGTAACGTTCTGCATCAGTGGAAGAAAGACCTGGTTGTTGCGAACATCGCCGCTTCCCGGTCCGGCGGGATTCGGAACAAACGCATTCGGGATCAGCAATTGCCCATGCTTCACCGTATTCACCCCCGACACAAGCGCCGTTGTATCCGCACATCCGTCTGCGTTGCGCGCGATCAACGTGACCGTGAAAGTACCTTCTTCGTTGTATTTGTGTTGTGGCTCAGGGTCAGTCGATGTTGAACCGTCGCCAAAGTCCCACAGATACTCCGTGGCATCGCGACTGCGGTTGTCAGTGTACAGCGTCTCGCCGGGAACGTTCAGCGTCGTCGTTGGATACACCGCAAACTGCGCCACGGGATTTGGAAGTACCTCTATGATGAATTCTTTTGTGAGCGACACGGTTCCACCGAGCATGTTCGTCGCCGACAGCGTCACGGAATACAACCCAGGCTGATGATAGGTGTATGTCGGATCGGTGGCATACGAAGTTCCCTCATTAGCTCCGAACTTCCATACATAGCTGGTCGGATCTGCATACTGCGATTGGTTGACAAAGGTTACGGTATGCGGCGCACATCCCGATGGGGGAAAGTAATCGAACTCGATAACCGGCGGAATGGGATTGATCCTGATATCCCGGGAAAAGGTCTCTACGCAGTCGTTGTTTGCCACCTGCAAAGTAATCGTGTACACGCCGTACGTCAGGTACGTATGTGAAGCCTCGAGTGGATCGGTGGAAGTTGTTCCGTCGCCAAAGTCCCACAGATACGTCCACGGTCCCGGTGTCGTTGTATTGACCAGTGTCACCGTAGAGGAAGGCAAGGTCTGATCCACCGGTGTCGCAGTGAACGATGTGTTCATACTCTGCGTACGTGGTACGAAGAGGTTTTGCGTCGTCAAAGGACTTTCACAATTCGCGCTGTTGGTGGTAGTCAGGCTGATAGCCACATTCTGGTCTGTGGTCGCCGACCGCTGGATCTCATACTCGACGTGGTCACCGTCTGTTGTAGACGCATATACGGTGAAGCCGTTGATCGATATTGTCCACTCGTACCTGGTCAGCCCGCGCTGCGCGGCATCCAGTCCGAGCAATACCCGGTCGCATCCGTAGGAGATCGTCTGGACATCGAAATCAGAAGGTGGTACAGGCGCGACCCGGATAATGCGGGTAGAGTCACCGTAGCATGAACTCGGCAGCGTGGCGCGGAGTGTGACGAAGTAGTCCTTTATGGATTGTGTGGTGTTGTCGAAATCGTGGGTAAAGACAGGTGTTGTTCCGGTGCTCACTTCGTCCACCAGCCCGATGGCATCTTCGATGCGCCATGTATAGTCGGTCGGGTTCAGCGCCTGTGTCTGGTTGTCGACGCTAAAGTTGACCGAAACGGGACTGCAATTATTGTTGAAGGGAGAATAATTCAGCGATACGAATCCGGCCCGTGGTTCAGGGTTCACCGTGATGGCTATCGGCGCGGAGACCAACTCGCAGTCGTTGACCGTCACCACGCGGAGTCTGACGTTATAGACCCGATCGAACGATCCTGTATTGGTAAATGTCCGCACAAAGGTATCGGAGAAGTCGGGATCGGAAGGATGTTGCACCGCGTCCACAACAAAACCACCCCCGTCGTCGACTTCCCAGATGAAGTCTTTGATCACGTCGGGCTGTCCGTTAACAGAGTTGTTGGTGAAGGTAACATCAAGTGCACTACAACCCGAAGTAATGTTTGCGGCGATGGTGGCCACAGGCAAGGGGTCGACCTCTACTGCCTGAGATATCATCGCAAAGCATCCCCCGACATCCGTTGCCACCCGGAGCGCAACCTGATACGTCCCTGACGATGGATAGGTATGCGTGATGGTCTGTTGGTTGTCGAGCGCGGTATTCTTGTTGAATGTTACGCCGTCGTAATCGAGGTCCCATTCCCATGAGACGATCTGAGCACCACCCACTGAGTTAAGTATTGA
This sequence comes from uncultured Roseivirgaceae bacterium, assembly GCA_964438975.1. GTDB lineage: Bacteria > Bacteroidota > Bacteroidia > Cytophagales > Cyclobacteriaceae > Chryseosolibacter. The sequence goes on from CAYTMU010000006.1 coordinate 3,286, forward strand.
CGCATCGGTGATGGTGGTAGCTGATCCCTCGCACACACGCGGCGCGGTAAATTCGGGTTGGGGTTTTTCGAATACACGGACTCTCACCTCGTCCTGGGTTCGACAGTCAGTCGTTCCATCTCTGATAATAAGACGGGCGCGGTAAACACCAGGGTTGGTGAAGAAATGGTCGAAAGGGCCGAGCGGCGTAGATGAGAAGCCATTGCCGGCGGGCTCGCTGGAATCCGGATTGTTAGACGCATTACCTTCGTTGAAAAACTCCCAACGCCATTCGGTGTTAGTAGTTGGCGAACCTATCGAGGTATCCGTGAAACGTACTTCAAAGTCAGTTAATGGTGTCGTCGACTCCTGGCAGAAATCAGGAGTGATCGGGTTCCCGGAATGGTCGGTCACGCCTATCCTAGCAACTAGCGATGGCGTTATCTCCACAAGCCTGTCATAATGGGCAACACATGAACCCTGCGCAGTCGGGTTACTCGCATGCAGCCTGATCAATTTTGTCCCGCCGGAAGTAAACGCAAAGTCCGTGTGTCGTGAACCTGACGTATGAATCCTGTCCGTTCCTGTAGCATCATCAAAAAACTCCCAAAAAAAGTTAAACCCGCCGCTGGCGGTCGTGGTGTTCCGAAACGAAATCAGATCTCCGATACAGAACGCCGAAGCAGCATTTCCGTTGGCGTCGCGTGTAACGAAGTCTGGCCGAGGCGAATCGACGATCCGAATGTATCCGGTGGTCGCGATCGCGTCCTCATAATTCGGGATTCCACCTTGAGGATCATATGGGTTACACACATTCCAATTGTACATTGTGACCTCAAACTGATCACCTACAAGATTGTCCGGGTTTGCCGGCGCGTTCATCGGGAATGTGAGTGACACAGGGCCATCCGCCGGTGCAGGAATAGCTTCGACCGGTCCGAAATACGCCCCCGTGACGGTCCCTACCGTCGTGGTCGAAACCAATGCACCGTTTCCGTCAGTCAACGGCACAACTCCACCATCATTCAATGAAAGATCTCTTATCGCTGTAGCCGGGTTATGATTAGTGCCGTAGACAAACTGAACATGTCGCTGGGCATTATTTGGATTGTCTGGCTCTATGGTCCGGTTGCAGTTAAAATCAGAAGCATCCCTGAAACGGGCGCCTGCTATCGGATTATCATGGCACACATCCCAGGTCTGCGGAGCCATAGCCAATATGCCGTTGGCCTGTTCGTCAGTACCCCAAAAGTATGCTGACCTTTGCTCTTCTGATGACGTACACGGCTGATTATCGAATAAGATATACGCGGTGGGAAGGATGTTGCACTGCCCGTTATTATCGTTGTATGTCAGACCGGCGGTAGCCGTAAAACTCGTATTACCAGCCCCTGCTGTCAAGCCGTTTCCGCTGTGAACTTCACTGACCGTTCCTAATGGATCATTCCACACATACCGAATGCGAATACGCGCAGGATCCTGCGGAATATTAAAGTAATAGGTGATAGTAAACTGAGTCACCGTGACAGGCGCACAATCCTGATCAGTATTAAAACTCACATCTCGCTGAGGTCTCAACTGGTTACACTGCGCCAAAGAATGACCAGCGGCGGATACGAAAAAAAGAAGCATCAAGTACCACCTGTTCATCACCATACTGGATCCGGCATTTCTAAAGTTATCGTATCAATGCAGAAATAACCTTTTAATTACAATTCAGACCCGAAAGGAAACCCCTGTTTTCCATAAATATAGGGCCGTTTCGGCAAGCAGCAATTTTTGCGAATGACCGACCGTTATATCTGCTGAAAGTTCAGCTCATTAACTTCTCGCAATACGAATAAAGACCCCGCACCAAGTTTTTTCCCCCGCTGGACGGGCTTCTCTGAGTTTTTTGCCCCGAAAAAAGTACCTTTGTGCCCGGTTAATCGAAAAAGGGTCAATCCTAATCATGTCTACTGCCAAATACATTTTCGTAACCGGGGGTGTAACATCATCACTGGGGAAAGGAATTATTGCTGCCTCACTCGGTAAGTTGTTACAAGCCAGAGGTTTCAAAGTTACAATCCAAAAATTCGACCCGTATATAAACATTGACCCGGGTACACTTAACCCGTACGAACACGGCGAGTGTTATGTCACCTCAGACGGCGCGGAGACCGACCTGGACCTGGGACATTACGAGCGTTTCCTCAATATCGAAACAAGCCGCGCAAATAATATCACCACCGGCCGGATTTACCACAACGTCATCACAAAGGAGCGGCAAGGGGAATACCTGGGGAAGACGGTACAGGTTGTACCCCATATCACTGACGAAATCAAACGCAATATCTTCCTTCTCGGAGAAAGCGGCCAATATGACTTCGTGATAACTGAGATCGGCGGATCGGTCGGCGACATCGAGTCACTCCCGTTCATCGAGGCAGTGCGCCAGGTGCGATGGGATCTCGGCGCGAATAACGCGCTGGTTATTCACCTGACGCTCATCCCTTATCTCAAGGCAGCAAAAGAGCTGAAAACCAAACCCACTCAGCATTCTGTGAAGGAGCTGTTGGCCGAGGGTATTCAGCCGGATATTCTCGTGTGCCGTACCGAGATGCCTCTTCCTATGGAGCTTCGGAAGAAGCTCGCGCTCTTTTGCAACGTCAACCTGAATTCAGTCATCGAAGCGATCGACGCGGACACCATATACGATGTTCCGATGAATATGAAAAAGGAAAAGCTCGATGAACGCGTGCTCGCCAAACTAAAAATTCACACGAAGAATGAACCCGATCTCGACCAATGGAAGACTTTCCTCGGAAAGTTGAAGAATCCAATGGACGAAGTGACGGTGGCGCTCGTCGGGAAATATGTTTCACTTCCCGATGCATACAAATCGATTGTCGAAGCATTTGTACACGCCGGTGCCGAAAATGATTCAAAGGTGAATCTCAAATGGATTTCTTCGGAGGACATCAATACCGACAGCGTAGAAGCATTGCTGCAAGGCGTTGATGGCGTGCTGGTAGCGCCCGGATTCGGCGAACGCGGCATGGAGGGAAAGATCGAAGCGATCCGTCACGTCCGCGAGAACAAGATCCCGTTCTTCGGCATCTGTCTCGGGATGCAATGCGCGGTCGTTGAATTTGCGAGACACGTACTAGGACTCGACGCCAGCTCGACAGAGTTGAATGCGAAGTCGAAGCATCCCGTGATCGATATGATGGAAGAGCAAAAGAAGATCACGATGAAAGGTGGCACCATGCGCCTTGGATCATACGATTGCCGTATCCGAAAGGGAACGAAAGCACACAACGCTTACGGCGAAACGCTGATACAGGAACGACATCGCCACCGCTACGAATTTAATAACAAGTACCTCGATCAAATGGAGGCTGCCGGTATGAAGGCTGCCGGCATAAATCCTGAATCCAGCCTGGTGGAGATCGTGGAATTAAAAGATCACCCCTGGTTCGTCGGCGTTCAGTATCACCCGGAATTGCGGAGCACGGTGCTCAATCCGCATCCGCTCTTTGTGAAGTTTGTCGGTGCAGCACTGAACCATAAGCGATCTATTTCTTAATATTGCACCCCACTTAGTTTTTTTACTAGTTTATTGAGATAAAATGGACAGAAATTCGGCGATAGGCCTGACCTTGATTGCAGCGTTGTTACTGGTGTATTTCTACTGGTTCTCGCCGCAGCCCCAGCCCCCGCCAGCGGTAAGCGAATCACCCGCTACACAGGCACCTGCCACTTCCTCGCCGGATCAACATGCCGCCGTTGCTGACAGCTTGCTCGCCTCCTCGTTCGGAGATCTTTCCGCATTCGTGCGCGGTGCTGAACAAGCAATCGAAGTGACTACCGAAGACCTCCGCATAGTCTTCACCAACAAGGGCGGTATCATCCGGGAAACCGAACTCCTCCGATACAAGACCTACCACGGGACGCCGATGAATCTCATCACGCCCGAGCGGTCCAAATTCGATCTCCTGACCAACTACCAGGGAAAGGATATCGATCTTTACGACCTGTACTACACTGGAATTCAATCGCGCAACGGCGATACCACCGTCGTCACTTTCTCGCTGCAGCTCGCAAACGGATCGTCGCTGAAACACATATACGCGGTGCCGCCCAACGGTTACGAGATCCGTTACAAGCTTGAGCAACGCGGATTCGGCGAACAATTCGCAGGAACACATCTGACATTCCAGTGGGACAACCGGATTCTTCCGATGGAGAAGGACATCCACGATACGCGGAACAACTCGGGAATCGGATACTATGAGATCAACGACGGATATGATCACCTCAGTGAACGATCGTCGGGAACGGAGCTGGAAACATTGGTGCAACCGCTGAAATGGGTCGCGATCAAACAAAAATTCTTCCTGTCAGGCATCATCGCCGATCATCATTTTACCGGCGGAGAAGTTTCTTCAGTAACCAATGAGTCCGACACTTCCATGGTCGAGCACGCAAAGGTCAAGCTGTTCATACCGAAAACGTCGCTCATTGCCGGAGAAACCAACTTCCGGTACTACGTCGGACCAAACGACTACAAGAAACTCGGTGGTGTTGCAGACGACTTTGAGAAGAATGTCTACCTCGGCTTCCCCCCTATTTTCTGGATCAACAAGTTTGTGATCTTCCCGGTATTCCAATTTCTCACCACCATCACCTCCAATTACGGCGTGATCATCATCGTGCTGGTGTTGCTGTTGAAACTGGTACTGGCGCCGTTGTCATACAAGTCGTACCTAAGTATGGCGAAGATGCGTGTGCTGAAACCGGAGCTGGATGAAATCAAGCAGAAGAATGGCGAAGACATGCAGAAGGTACAGCAAGAGCAACTCAAGCTCTACCAGCAGGTAGGTGTCAATCCCATCAGCGGGTGTATACCCGTCCTGCTTCAAATGCCGATCCTTTTCGCGATGTTCTATCTGTTCCCCGCGAGTATTGAACTCCGGCAACAACCGTTCCTGTGGGCGGAGGACTTGTCGACTTACGATTCTATAATCAATCTGCCGTTCAGCCTGCCATTCGGCGTCGGTGACCACCTCAGCTTGTTCACGCTGCTGATGACCGTCTCCACGCTCATCTACACCTGGCAAAACAATCAGTTGACGTCGGTTACAGGTCCGATGAAGTCAATGTCGTATGTGATGCCATTGATCTTCCTGTTCGTATTGAACTCCTTCCCGGCTGGCCTGACATTCTATTACTTCGTTTCCAACCTCGTCACCTTCGCTCAACAGGCGATCATTCGCCGGTTCGTCGACGAAGACAAGATCAAGTTGGTACTGGAAGAGAACCGGAAGCGGATCGCCGCCGGTGGCGGCAAGAAGTCGCGCTTCATGTCGCGTCTCGAAGAAGCGATGAAAGCAAGCGAGGAAACACGTCGTAAAATGGACGACGAGCGCAAGAAACGGAAAAAGAAGTAAACTACACTTGAAAGTCGTTTTTTAGCTAGCTAACGGGGTTAATCCCGTGTTTTCGACATTTAGTCCACAGGTTGTGCACCAGTGGGATCCCGATCCAACACGATTTGTGTAGCGATTGTGGATAACACGTTCCACGGTGTTCCACGGCCCAAAGTTATTTGCGATATATTTGCAAACCCTTCCATTCGGACGGAAGGGCATTTTTTAATACTTCTTCTAATGGGAAAAATCATTGCGATTGCAAATCAAAAGGGGGGTGTAGGGAAAACGACATCGGCCATCAACCTTGCCGCGAGTCTCGCTGTTCTGGAAAGAAAGACGTTGCTGGTAGACGCTGACCCACAAGCCAACTCTACATCCGGCCTTGGATTGAATCCGAAAGATATTCAAAAGAGCATCTACGAGTGTATGGTTGACGGTGTCGACCCAGCCGATGCGATCGTGCAAAACGAGTTGAAGTATCTCGACATACTGCCATCGCACATTGACCTGGTGGGAGCTGAGGTCGAGATGGTTAGCATTGAACAGCGCGAGGAAAAGATGCGCGATGCACTTGGGAAGATCAAGGATAAATACGATTACATAATCATCGATTGTTCCCCCTCGCTTGGCCTCATCACCATCAATGCCCTCACGGCCGCGGATTCGGTGATCATCCCGGTTCAATGTGAATACTTCGCGTTAGAAGGCCTGGGAAAGCTGCTGAATACCATCAAGATCATTCAGACACGCCTGAATCCCAGACTTGAAATAGAAGGCATCCTGTTGACGTTGTATGATTCACGGACAAGCCTGGGCAACCAGGTTGTGGAAGAAGTACGGACCCATTTTCAGAAGATGACGTTCAAAACGATCATACCGCGTAATGTGAAGTTGAGCGAGTCGCCAAGTTTTGGATTACCCGCTATCGTCCACGATGCTGAAAGCAAGGGGGCAATTGCCTACCTCAACCTTGCCCATGAAATCCTTGACAAAAACGGCGTATCGAAATGAGTAAGAAAAAAGCATTAGGCAGAGGGCTGAGCGCATTGTTAAGCGATAACCGCCCGGATGACAAATTGGAAGTAGATATCCAGCCACCCGCAATCAGCGGTAAAACCCCGCCGACGGGCGCGATTGCCGAGATACCGGTGGAACAGATCGAAGTCAACCCCTTCCAGCCGCGCACGCACTTCGACGAAGCTGCATTGCAGGAGTTGGCTGAATCGATCAAAGTACACGGCATCATTCAACCTATCACGGTCAGACGCCTCGCGGGCAACCAGTACCAGTTGATCTCGGGGGAGCGTCGCTTCCAGGCCTCGCAGCTGGCGGGACTCAAAACAATTCCCGCTTATATCCGCTCTGCTGACGATCAGCAAATGCTGGAGATGGCGCTGATCGAGAACATTCAGCGTGAAAACCTGAATGCTATCGAGATCGCGCTGAGCTATCAGCGACTGATCTCAGAATGCAACCTGAAACAGGAGGAACTCGGAGAACGTGTCGGGAAGAACCGGGCAACCGTAACAAACTATCTGCGACTGCTTCGACTTCCACCCGATATCCAGATCGCAGTTCGCGACAACCGGTTGTCGATGGGCCATGCACGCGCAATCATCAACGTCGACAGCCCGGAGAAGCAACTCTACATCTTCAAGAAAACGCTCGATGAAGACTTATCCGTTCGCAAGGTCGAGGAACTCGTTCGGGAAATGTCTCATCGCAAGACCGAGAAGACAGATAGTCAGGAAGCATCTTCTGCGCCCGCCAACCGGGAAATTTCCCAGCTGCAATCGCGACTATCCTCGCATTTTGGCACTCGGGTTGTTGTAAAAAGTGACGGTTCGAGAGGAGAAATCAAAGTCCCTTTCTTTTCCGTAGAAGACCTCAACAGGATACTGGATATCCTGAAATTGTCTTCCTGACGATAACCGCCACCTTTCGCGCTCCATGATGACCGGCACCCATTCGCATCAGACAGCACCCGGCAGAGCACATCGCACACTGCGGTGTTTTGCCGCGATGCTGGCGATCGCCGCGGCAGTGATGGTACCCCTCTCCGGCCTGGCGCAGGATACAACGAGCGTGCAGGCCGATACGGTCATTGCAGAACCGATAACACCGCCTATCACTGGCAGGGATACTGTGCTCATTGAGTCATACGCCAAGCACTATGACCCGGCAAAGGCGATCCTGTATGCTGCAGTTCTTCCAGGCCTCGGACAGGTCTATAACAAGAAATACTGGAAACTTCCACTCGTATACGGAGGGTTCTATGCGATCGGATATGGGCTCGATTTCTACAATGACCTGCACGAGGAATATCGCGGATATCTCTTTCAGAACCTCGAGGAACGAATCGGGGAAAACTCCACCAACCCGAATCTTCCGCACAAAATGCGAAACATAACGACGGCTACGCTGCGCAATCAGGTGGACCGGCTCCGGCGTGAACGCGACTTCATGATCATTCTCATGGGCGGAATGTACATCCTTCAAATGATCGACGCACATGTCGACGCACATCTCAAAGAGTTTGATCTCAACCCCCGACTGCAAGTGAGTCTGGAGCCTTCAATCGACGCGAACCATATGGCGGGAAGGACGATGGGGCTGGCCGTAGTAGTGAGGTTCTAGTGGTGAGTGGTGAGTGGTGAGTGGTGAGTGAGTGAGTGAGTGAGTGAGTTCGTGCGGCTTAAAGGGTATCTAATTGTTCGTGAGGCGTGAGTGCGCTGTTAATGCAACGGGGTGTTGTTGAACTAATTGTGCCGGTGAATATCTGTGCGGCTCTTCGGAGAGACGCACACCCTTACTCACGACTCACCACTCACCAAAAAAACGTACCTTGTCGGCAAATTCTCAAACATGAACATACTACTGATCGGATATGGCAAGATGGGCAAGACCATCGAGCGTATTGCGACACAACGCGGACACCGAATAGCAGGACGCATCGATATCGACAACCCGCAGGATCTCGATACCGCGGTAGCGGATGTCGCTATCGAATTCTCCCATCCCGACGCGGCTTATCAAAATGTCAGGAAATGCCTCGAGCGTGGTATCCCGGTCGTCTGTGGAACAACGGGCTGGCTGGGCCAGAAGGAGGAAATCGAAAAACTCACACGTGACAAGGATGCGACATTTTTCTATGCGTCTAACTACAGCTTGGGTGTCAACCTGTTCTTTAAGCTCAATGAGCGGCTGGCAGCGATGATGAATCAGTTCTCAGCATATGATGTAACAATCGACGAAGTGCATCACATTGAGAAGAAAGACGCGCCGAGTGGCACGGCGATTACGCTCGCGGAAGGTGTCGTTCATCATCTCGAGCGCAAGAAAAAATGGGTGAAGGCAGGCGAAGGCAATGGCGATGATCTGGCGATAGCGTCGTTCCGCAAAGACGATGTCCCGGGAACGCATGTCGTTCGATACACCTCGGCAATCGATGATATCGAGATCAAACATACGGCTCACACGCGGGAAGGATTCGCGCTCGGGGCCGTGCTGGTAGCGGAGTGGCTTCCCGGTAAGAAGGGAATCCTGAATATGGAGGATTTCCTGGATTTTTGACCGACTCGGGCGACAAACCCTTCAAAATCCACACAGATTAAGGGTTTTGAACCCGTTGCCGTTTACTCCGTTGATATACACGGATTATGGCGTCAGGACGCTTCTACCGATTACCGGTAATTTTCCTTTTATTTGCAAGCTTTGATACCTACGCAAACACGTTTATGAACTGGAAGTTTTGGAGAAAATCCCCAAGTGATAAGACAACGGAAGTAAAGCCGAAATCGAAATTGAGGGAATGGGGAGATGCGGTTTTATTCGCCGTCATTGCAGCGACACTCATCCGGTGGCTCGTGATGGAAGCATATACAATTCCAACACCCTCGATGGAAAAGTCCCTGCTCGTTGGCGACTTCCTGTTTGTCAGCAAATTTCACTACGGCAGCAGAACGACGACAACGCCTTTGCAGATCCCGTTGACGCATCAGAAGATCTGGTTCACGGATATTCCATCGTATTCCACCTTGATCCAACTGCCGCAGTACAGGTTGCCCGGTATCAGCAAAGTAAAGCGCAATGATGTGGTCGTTTTCAACGTTCCTCCGATAAGTCTGAACGAGAACAAGTCGTATCCGGTCGACCTCAAGACCAATTATATCAAGCGATGCGTAGCGATCCCCGGCGATACGTTGAAGATCATCGATCGCCAGGTGTACATCAACAGCGTAGCGTCTGAAAACCCTCCACTGATGCAATTCAGCTACATCGTGACAGCAAACAACGATATCAACGAGCGGATATTAAAACGCTACAAGATCTATGATGAGCAGGTGATTGGCCGCACAGCCAATTCGGTGATATATCAAATGTTTATCACGGAGGAGATCGCAAACGAGTTCAGGCAACTCAACTTCATCCAGGATGTGAAGATCGGAACCTTCAACAACCAATACCCGGTCGGCCCCAGAACTGAGCAAATGGTCGAGGATACGATTTTCCCCGATGCAAAAATGTTCCCCTGGAACGGTGACTTCTACGGCCCTGTTGTCATACCAGCAGAGGGTATGACGATCACGTTGGACGAGAAGATGGTCGCAATGTACGGCAGCACGATCGCGGATTACGACTTCAACGAAAACGTCGAGATCAGAGAGGGCAAGTTGTACATCGACGGACAGCACATCACGGAGTACACGTTCAAGCAGAACTACTATTTCATGATGGGTGACAATCGCCACAACTCACTGGATTCCCGGTATTGGGGCTTTGTTCCTGCAGATCACATTGTAGGTAAGGCGTTTTTTATCTGGCTTTCCATCGACCGCGAAGCGGATTTCCTCGATAAGATCAGATGGAGCCGTTTCTTTCAATTGATCCGATAAAGGTCACCAATCGATCTCTTCCTTACCTTGACCACGCAGGAAGGCATTTGCTTTGCTGAAATGCTTGCAGCCAAAGAACCCCCTATCCGCAGAAAACGGCGAAGGGTGCGCCGACATCAGGACGAGGTGTTTGTTTTGATTTATCACCATTCCTTTCTTTTGCGCATAAGCACCCCATAGCAGGAATACCACACCCTCCATTTCATTCGAGATCTTCCGGATAACCGCGTCGGTGAACGTCTCCCACCCGCGGTTCTGATGCGAGCCAGGTGTATTCGCCCGCACAGTCAGCGTTGCATTGAGCAGCAATACTCCCTGACGAGCCCATCGGTCAAGGTTACCCGAGACGGGGATCGGCTTTCCGAGGTCAGCGCGGATCTCCTTGAAAATATTCAGCAGCGACGGCGGCAACCGCACTCCATCATTTACTGAAAAACAAAGACCATTCGCTTGCCCGGGACCGTGATACGGATCCTGACCGATTATGACCACCTTGACATCTGAGAAATCACAGCAGTCAAAAGCCTTGAAAATATCCGCTCCACGAGGATAAATGGTCTGGGTATTGTACTCACCCCTGACGAAAGACGCCAGTTCTTTGAAATAGGGTTGTTCAAATTCGTCTGACAGCAGTGTCTTCCAGCTAGAAGCAATTCGTACATCCATGGGGCGAAGTTAACCCAATGGACCCGATCCATCGCTGCATCAGGTGGCTGGAACCAAATTTTTCACGAAAGACTGATTGCCAGTGGGTTGAAAGAAGTTTGCACGAAAGGGGTTGGAATTGTAAAAAATTGATATTTTTGGACGTATGGTAACGGAAATAACACAGGGAATAAAAGTGACAGTGGAATCAGAGTACCAGCCCGCGTACTCGAGTCCGACTCAGTTCCACTATGTATTCACCTACCGCATCACCATCGAAAACAAGAGTGAGAATACCATTCAACTCATGCGGCGACACTGGCATATTTACGATGCCGGCTTTACCATGCGCGAAGTAGAAGGCGAAGGTGTCGTCGGACAGCAACCAGTCATTGAACCCGGACAAACTCATCAATACGTTTCCGGGTGCAACCTGAAATCGGGAATCGGCAAAATGTCGGGTTCGTACCTGATGGAACGAGTAGTCGACGGTACGACAATGCAGGTTAACATTCCGGAATTCACGATGATTGTGCCGCTCCGGCTGAATTGATCCGTGTGTATCTCTTCCGGATACGGTCCTTTATTTACTACTGGTTGAATGCCGTAGATGAGCATTCCCTTCACTCGCCATTTCTTTTCGATCTCTACACATCGGTCATCAAGTCCACTGCGCCTCCCGCTCGATACGCTCCCATTGAGAAACTGCGGGCAAAACTCCTTCGCGACCGCCGTGTGATAACCGTCAGGGACTTCGGCAGCGGCGCCAGCAGGAAGACCGACCGAACGATTGCCAACATAGCCCGCTCAAGCCTCAGTACTCCGAAATTCTCCGGCATCTATGATCGCCTGGTTGCACACATCGGCGCCCGCACGATTGTGGAATTGGGTACGTCTTTCGGAATAAACACGCTCTACCTCGCCAACAATCGCGACGCTGCAATAACAACATTCGAAGGATCGCCGGCCGTGGCCGATATTGCGTCGCTGACATTCGAATTCGCCGGCGCGAACATAGAACTGATCATCGGGAACATCGACCAGACCTTGCCAGCATTCCTGCAACGCACGGGGAAAATCGACCTCGCCTTCATCGACGCGAATCACCGCTATGATCCTACAATGAGTTACTTTGGGTGGCTGCTCCAAAAAGTCGGTGAACAAAGTGCTATCGTGATCGATGATATCTATCACTCGCCGGAGATGGCCCGGGCCTGGCGCGCAATACGGTCTCACAGACTCGTCTACGCGTCCGTAGACCTCTATCGATGTGGAATTGTTTTCTTTGATCCGTCATTGAACAAACAACACGTTATCTTACAAGCGTAGTCGTTGAAATACAGGGATTAATGCCCTATTTTTGCGCCACCGAGAACCTGACCATCACCATGTATGACTGACACTCCGGAAAACCAAACCCCCGACCCTTCACCCAGAAAGAACAACCGGCTCCCGGTGATCATTGCCCTGATGGCGATCGTCATCATCATTCAGGGTGTCAAGATCTACCTGGACACCAAAGAGAAGCAGGAAGTCAGGACGCAGCTGATCACTACCGAGGAGGAACTGGCGACGACCATGCAGAGACTTACGGAGATCAGCCAGGAACTCGACGAAAAGATCGCTCAGGTCTCCAAACTGGGCGGTGACGTAACCGACCTGGAACAGGCAAAGGGTGAGATCGAAGAGGAATTACGCAGAACGAAGCGTGCTACCGGCAAAGAGATCAAGGCGCTGAAAGATCGTGTGGAAGGCTACGAACTCCTGCTCCGAAACAAAGACGAGGAGATAGCGAAGCTGGAATCGGTGAACCAGGAACTACTGACGGAGAACCGATCGCTGAAAACGCGCCAGAACCGCCTCGGCGACTCGATCAATCGCCTGTCGCAATCCAAAGAGGAACTCGCCACAAAAGTCGCCATCGCCTCTCAACTGAAAGCTGAGAATATCCGGATCGTTTCGCTCAACGAACGCGGCCGCGAACGCAACTCGCCATTCCGAACCAAGCAAATCGACCAGCTCAAGATCGAATTCAATCTTGCCGAGAACAGCGTTGCTCCGATTGAGGGTAAGAAGATCATGATCCGGATCATCGATGAGAACGATCAGGTGTTATTCGACGTCTCGCGAGGCTCGGGAACCTTCATCTTCAACGGCAAAGAGGAGTTCTACACCGCTGCACAGGAAGTGCTTTTCGACAACACCCGACAGAAATTGATCTTCTTCTACGAAAAAGGGTCGGACTACGCTCCCGGTGCCTATGCGCTGGAGATCTACACGGACGACTATAGAATGGGGCGTGGGGAGTTTGTGGTGCGTTAACAAAACTCTGCGAACCCTCCGGGGAGCATGATTATTCTTCAGTACGCACCCTTTTGAACACGATCGTATCCGTCGGGAGTTTCTCCAACCGGTAGTTTCCGGTATCGATCCTCAATTCATCGTTTCCCTGCGCGAGCCTGGCGATCGCTTCCAGGGAGAGATTCGTCCCGTACAGATACAAACTATTGAGATTCTTCAGTTGCTGTAGCGTCGGAACCGATTCATCTGAGACACGGGTATTGACCAGACTCAGGCGTCGGAGATCCTGAAGTGGTTTGATACCGGCAAATCCTGAATCAGTGATGGGGGTATTGTTGAGATTGAGTACCCGAAGCTTCGTCAATCTGGCGAGTAACGCGAGTTGCCCATCTCCAACACGGGTATGGCTGAGATCCAGTGACACCAGTTGGTCATTGATGCGACCGAGAGCGTCGACCTGCTGATCCGAAATATCTCCGGCACCGGCAAAACTCACTACGACGTAGTTGCTCCCCGCGGCGAGCGGCATCGTGTTGATCCCCGCGGCACGAAGTGCACCCAATGTCGATGCCGAAATCGCATCGACCTTTTCTTCCGGTATCCACGATTTCTGCGGGGGTTCCTGCATCGCCTTAATAATCGTCTCGATCTTGCCACTGCTGGCAAATGCATGAACCTGCTTGTCGAAGCTCGCATTGTCTTCTACCCAATATTGGATAAGCGCTATCTCCGATGAGGAAAGTTGTGTCTTTTCACGCGGGGGCATATGGTCGTCGTGTTCGATGGGGAGCGTAAGACGATGGTACAACGAACTGGAATCAGCGGGACCGTCGCGAATGACCAGCCCATTCTTGCCACCCTTCATAATGAACTCGACACGATCAAGCCGCAGATCTCCCTTCTGACCCGCTGCACTGTGGCAGTCATAGCAGCGCGATTCGAGAATCGGCTGAATCACATCCGCGTAGTAAACCGCCTGACTCACATCAGCAATTCCGCGTATCTTCTCCGCGGGGTCGCGGTCCTCACCACTACGCATCGAAAAGACCGCAGTCAGATAATCTTCTCCATGAGTCAGCGACCCTCCCCAGTGGCCAGTGATCAACAGCGACAAGATCAGGGGTACTGAGAGCGCCAACTTCACCTTCCTCCGGTCCTGTTTAGAATCCACCCAATACCTGACCTTCGGTCTGATTACGTAGACAACGAACGCCAACACCGCGGTGATGATACCGAAGTTTTGGTGACGGTCAGCTATAACCGGCTCGTAACCACCCTCCTTGCGGAGGAAGAACCCGGTAATGGCAGCGGCCGCCGCGAATACAGCACCCCAGAACAGCGCGGGTTGCACAACCCTCCGCAGACGCTTGTACCTTTTCGCAAACGACAAGCATTCGAAAAAGAATGCGAGAAAGAGGATACCAATAGGGAGATGGACGAGTAAAGGATGAAAACGCCCAAAAAATGTCATCAAAAAATCCATGCAAATCAGGTGTATCGTCGGCGCGCCATTCCTCAAATCTCTTGCTTCAACCGGGCGGCTACAGGTTGCCGCGTATTCGGCAGTACCGAAAGATAACCAATACTCCGGAATAGCACCCGCTGTCAGCTGCTCCTCTGCGGCTGAGGATTGCATCCAGGCTCACAGCCGGTCAGGCCTCCGAAAAGCCAATATCCGGAATCGGGCCCAAAAAAAACGAATTTTCCGGTCGCGGTTTTTAAAATCCCGCTTTTTGCCTACTTTTGCAGGCTCAAAACCAAAAAAACAATAGTATGAACAATTATGAGACGGTATTCATCCTAAATCCCGTTTTGTCTGAAGAACAGGCAAAGGATACTGTCGAGAAGTTCGTCAAGGTTCTGACCAAGGCAAATGCCGAGATCATTAACAATGAAAACTGGGGCTTGAGAAAGTTGGCCTATCCGATCAACAAGAAGTCCACCGGTTTTTACAACCTTATCGAATTTCAGGCAGATCCTCAGGTGATCACGACACTTGAAACGGAGTACAGACGCGACGAGTCTGTCATGCGATTCCTGACCACAGTACTCGACAAACACGCGGTAGTGTATAACGAACGCAGACGGAAAGGCGAATTCAAAAACAAGGAAAACAAGAAACCCGTAAAAAAAGCTGAGGAGGAAGCCAGGCGATGACATTAATGAACGAACCCATCAAGCGTGCAGAGGTAAGACCGAAGTACTGCCGCTTTAAGAAAAATGGTATCAAATATATCGATTACAAGGATCCTGATTTTCTGCTCAAGTTCATTAACGAGCAGGGTAAGATCCTTCCTCGCCGACTTACCGGCACGAGTCTGAAGTTTCAGAAGAAGGTAGCACAGGCCGTTAAGCGAGCCCGTCACCTCGCCATCCTCCCGTATGTGGGTGACTCGCTGAAGTAATCTATAACTGATAAAGAGCACGAACATGGATGTAATATTGAAACAAGATATTTCGGGTCTTGGCTATAAGAATGACATTGTCAAAGTCAAAGACGGATACGGACGGAATTACCTGATCCCGAACGGTTACGCTTCGATCGCCAATGTTTCGAATCGCCGGCAAGTCGAGGAGAACGTACGGCAAATGGCGCACAAGGCTGCCAAGTTGAAGCAGGATGCCGAAGCACTCGCCGGCAAGATCGGCGACTTCGTCGCTGAGATCAAGACCAAGGCAGGCGAGTCAGGTAAGATATTCGGTGCCATTACAGCACTCCAGATATCCGACACGCTCAAAGCCAAGGGATTTGATATCGACCGTAAGAAGGTTGTATTGAAGGAAACACCGAAGCAGATAGGCACCTATTCCGCGACGCTTGATCTTCACAAAGAAGTAAAGCACGAGATCAAGGTGGTCGTCAGCGCGGAAGAATAATCCGACATCATATACTGATCAAAAAAAGTCCGTTGCGTTCTCGCGACGGACTTTTTTCTGTCATGCGTGAAAAAGTTGCCTCATCAGAAAAGGGTACGCGCACGATAACCGAACTTGTAAAGAATGTTTCATCTTACGGGTCAATTCCCTTTCTTTAGGCGCAAATGCATAAGATGAGATTTCTATTGTTCTGTTTGCTGACCGTCGCACTCACACCGGCACTCTCTCAATCCAAAAAGGACCTTTTGGCCGAAGTCACAGCATTGCGCTCGCAGGTCAGTGCCCTTCAGGAAGAAAACACAGAGTTAAAAAAACCCTTTGAAGTTGACCTCAACGATTCTACTGAACACGTCAGCTACTGTTTTGGAGTCGTACTAGGCAAGAACTTCAAAGATACCGGACTGGACTCTCTCGATATGGAAGCGTTCCAGACCGCCATGCAGGATGTAATCGCCGGACGTCAACCGAAGGTTCAGCCTCAGGAAGCAGAGGCCGTCATGCACCGATATATGCAAACAGCTATGATGAAGAGAAGTGCTATCGCAAAGGTCCAAAGTCAAAAATTTCTCGACGAGAACAAGACGAAGGACGGAGTTCAGATTACCGAGACAGGCCTGCAATATCAGGTACTGGAACAGGGCGTTGGAAAATCCCCTACCCCGGCAGACCGCGTGACGGTTCACTATACTGGAAAACTGACCGACGGGACTGTTTTCGATAGTTCTGTACAGCGCGGACAACCGGCGACATTTCGTGTTAACCAGGTAATCCCGGGCTGGACGGAAGCTCTTCAGATGATGAAAGAGGGCGACAAATGGATACTCTACATTCCTTACCCACTTGCTTACGGCGAACGCGGCTCACCTCCGCAGATACCTCCTTTCTCGACATTGATCTTCGAAGTGGAATTGATGAAAGTCAACTAGGTGCGAAAAACTCCCGGTCCGCCGACTTCAAAATGGCGGCCGGTAGTATCAAACCGGATCAACGTCGGCAATAAAGCGAACATTGCGGAACGCCGTCTTCTTCGACAGTAGGTGAATGTCCTCCTGCACCATCTCTTTCACTTTGGCCAGGTCGGCCTTTCCCCGAACTATCTTGAGAAGCAATGTCATGAGATACTGGTTTCGTATCCGGGCAATCATTGGTTCACCCGGTCCGAATATCTTGACCATCGAGGCGCGTGCGCGGAGACCCTCGGCCAAGTGCTGCGCGGCATCCCGGCAGATTTTCTTGTCAGCATGCTTGACGGTAACCTCGATCAACCGCGTGAATGGAGGATAGTTGTGCTGACGGCGGTCCGCGAGTTGCATCTCGTAAAACGTCTCAAAGTCGTTGTTCAGAATAAACCCTAGCACGGGATGATCCGGGCTCGAAGTCTGGATCACGACCCGCCCGCGGTGGGCGCGTCGGCCGGCTCGTCCGCTTACCTGGGTGATCAACTGGTACGCGCGTTCATACGAACGAAAATCAGGAAAGTGCATCATCCTGTCTGCGTTGAAGACACCCACAAGACTGACACGATCGAAATCAAGTCCCTTGGTCACCATTTGCGTTCCAACCAGAATGTCCGTCTCGCCACTCTCGAACGCGGCGAGTATCTTCTCGTACCCGCTCCTGTTCCGCGTCGTATCCAGGTCCATCCGCTGTATGGTGGCATCGGGAAATAACGCGGTCAATTCCTCTTCCAGTTTTTCCGTTCCGTATCCGACCGTCCTGAGACGGGTTGATGTACAAGTCGGACAATTATGCGGTACGCTTTCCCGGTATCCGCAGTAGTGACACACGAGGGAATGACGAAACTGATGGTACGTGAGACTGACCGCGCAATTGACACACTTCGGTGTCCATGCGCAATCCTCACACGTCATCATCGGAGAATAGCCCCGGCGATTCTGAAAAATGATAACCTGTTCTTTCCGCTGAAGCGTTGTCTCGATGTGCTTAAAAAGCATCTGCGAGAACTCTCCCTTAAGTGTTTTCCGCTTGCGCTCCGCACTCATATCGGCAAGTAATATTTCCGGCAAGGCAACTTCCCCGAATCGCTTGTCAAGAGCGACCAGGCCATAGCGGTTCTGACGGGCATGATAATACGACTCGATCGACGGAGTTGCAGAACCGAGGAGCACCTTTGCATGGTGCAACTGGCCCAATATCATGGCAACGTCGCGCGCGTGATAACGTGGAGCAGGTTCCTGTTGCTTGTAAGACGCCTCGTGCTCCTCGTCGACAATGACCAGGCCCAGGTTGTCGAAGGGCAGGAAGATCGAAGATCGAACCCCTATCACAAACTTGAACTTACCGCTGAGTATGCCGTTCCATACCTCAACGCGTTCGTTGTCGGAAAAGCGCGAGTGATACACGCCCATGGTATTTCCGAATATTTTCTTCAGCCGTTGCACGATCTGTGTTGTGAGCGCGATTTCGGGAAGCAGGTACAACACCTGCGTGTCGCTCTCAAGAGCTTTCCTGATCAGACTGATGTATATCTCGGTCTTCCCGCTGCCGGTGATCCCGTGCAACAAGACCGCCGGGTAGACCTCAAAGCTTTTCACGATCTCGTGCATCGCCCGCTCCTGGTATTCACTCAGCACGATGACCGGTGGCTGGCTCGCCTCCGGGAATCCAAATCGCGGAACGACCGTCTCAAATTCCTCTAACATGCCGTTCCGCACAAGTGTGGTCAATGAAGACACAGAGGCGCCCCCCTCCAGCAATGTTTTTTTCGAAATACCTGTCTTATTCGATTCCGGATCATGAAGAACCGGGACGTCCTGAAGATACTTCAGCAGAATAGCTTCCTGACCTGGTCTTGACGAAATGTTGGCGAACAGATCCTCAAGTACGCGTCGATCAGTCATACCGCGTGCGAGACGAATCCGTTTTTCCGTACGCGGCTTGAACTTCTCCTTGACTTCTTCAAAGAGAATGATCGCTTCCTTCGCCGAGAGTGATTTGAGGATGCTGAAAATATACTTCACCCCGAGAAATTTGGAGACCTCCGAGTAAGTCATCGTGCCATTTCCGAGCCGTTGGATCAGCATCACTTCCTTTTCTGAAAAGTCTAGCGTGCTCTCCTCGAGGCTGAAGGCAGGATGAAGTTGGACCATCGATTCGCTCGAAAGCTTCAACCCGGCCGGGAGCGCCGCATTCATAACTTCCCCAAGCGTACACATATAGTAGTCCGCCATCCACTGAAACAACTTCAATTGCACTTCGCTGACAGATGGAAACTCATCGAGCAGTTCCAGGATGTACTTCGCTTCAAAGCCTTTGGGGGGGTCGGAGTGGACATTCATGATAAGACCGGTGACGATCTTCCGGTCGCCGAATTGAACGATCGCACGCTGACCTGCGCGGATATTCTCATTCATATCGAAAGGAACCCGATACGTGAACAGACGGGGAACCGGCACAGGCAGAAGCAACTCTGCAAAGAGCGTTTTCCGCTGAGTGTCGGTGTCAAACATTTCCACAGTCAAAGTAAGTCAAAAGCACGAAGGCCGCAAAGCGGAGCGCGAGGGATACTAACTTCATTTCGACAGCTGATCCAACGCCTCAGCTACACTATGCGTAGGTCGCTGGCAGGTTTTGTTGTAACAGACATAAATTGTCAGCTTGTCTGCAATGGCAGCCTTCCCTTCCAGCAACGGAAGATTTCCGGCTACTTCACCGCCCATTGCCAATGCAAAAGGCTGAAAGCCCGCAAAGAACTCACGAGCCACCCGGCCGGCATCCGCACCAACAAAGGCGACCTCCGCCATTCCCTTCTTCATCTCTGCATATGCGATGCCCCAGTTTGACATGTAGTTCGGCTCGGAAACGATAAGCCGACTCATCGGAAGGACCATTTTTTCCGCGATCGATTTCCAGCTAGTGTCATCGAGTATCGTGCCCAGGTGGAAGAGATTCTGTGCCATCACCGAATTCGATGCCGGAATTACGTTGTCGAATATCTCCTTCCGCGAAGCAATCAGCTTCTCGGCGTCGTGGCGTGCGTATTGAAAGTATCCGTCTGTCGGATCATAGAAATAGTCAATGGTGTGCTGAAGAAGCATTTTGGCGCGATTGACCCAGTACTCATCGAAGGTCGCCTGATACAAACTGGTGCAGGCCTGAATCACATAAGCGTAGTCGTCAAGGAATCCTTTCACATGCGAACGCTTGTCTTTGTATGATCTGAAAAGCGTCAAACCTTCTGTCAACTCGTTTTCCAGGAATTGCATATTCTTCAACGCGGCCTGGAGGAAACGCTCGTCGTCGAGCGCACGGTATGCGTCAACGAGCCCCGTGACCATCATGGCATTCCAACTGGTAATAACCTTGTCATCAAGCCCCGGCCTGACTCGTTTATCGCGTTCGGCCAACAGCCTGTCCTTGGCACTCCGCAGCCTCTCCTCCCACGCGTCTGCCGTAAGAGAGTGCTTCTTGAGGAAGTCTTCCTCCGGTTGAACGCGGATCAGGACATTCTTCCCAGGTTCCCAGTTGCCTTCTTCTTTCACCGAGTAGTAATCGTTGACAAGCAACGCATCGTCGCCGAGGATCCGTTCGATCTCCTGCTTATTCCAGATATAGAACTTTCCCTCCTCTCCTTCGCTGTCGGCGTCAAGCGCCGAATAGAAGGCGCCGGATCCGCTCATCATCTCTCCCTGAAGCCACTCGAAAGTCTCCGTCATAACTGTCCGGAACTCCCTGTCTTTTGTTATCGCATAAGCCTCCGCATACAGCGTCATCAGCTGTGCATTATCATATAACATCTTTTCAAAATGCGGCACAAACCAGTATTGATCGACCGAGTATCGCGCGAACCCTCCCCCGATCTGATCGTATATGCCTCCCATGGCGATCTTCTTCAGCGTAAACACAAAATGCTGGAGCGCCTCGTCCTTGCCGGTCAGCCGATAGTAACGCAGAAGCCACCGCCAGACCGAGGGCATGACGAATTTTGGCGCTTTGGAGAGCCCACCCCAGGCCTTGTCGAACAGGGGCTGAAGTTTTCCATAGCTTTCCTCCAGGTCGTCGCGCAACGCTCGGGATAGGGGTTCCTGCTGGAGCGCTCCGATGCCCTGGTTAGCCAGGTGACTTGCCAATTCGCGAGCAGAAGACTCGACTTCCTCCCGGCGTGTGTTGAACGCCTGGGTAACCCCGCGTATAACCTGAAGCCACTGCTCCGGCGGAAAGTAGGTACCTCCGTAGAAAGGCTTTTGATTCGGTGTCAGAAAAACATTCAGCGGCCATCCACCCTGCATACCCATGGCCTGAACAGCTTCCATGTAGATATGATCGATATCAGGGCGCTCCTCCCTATCGACCTTGATACAGATCAATTGATCGTTCATCACCGTCGCGATATCGTCCTTCTCGAATACCTCCCGCTCCATTACATGACACCAATGGCAAGACGAGTAACCGATACTGACCAGGATGGGTTTATTCTCCCGGACCGCCTTGCTCAGCGCCTCTTCACCCCATTCGAACCACTCGACCGGATTGTACGCATGCTGCAAGAGATAGGGGGACGTTGCATGGATCAATCGGTTAGCTTTTCTTACTCCGCTCATGATACTTCATTAAGTTGTCGTTTGATGTCGTCAATCTCCTCCGGACATCAAATGATATACCTGAATTCGGCTCTGTCACGAGTTCTGTCCGAAAGTGATCCATGGTACTGGAAGTGTTCAAGTCTACACAAAAAACCCGATTAATCGGGTAGCGGCCAGCACCGGGGGTGCGTCACCGTCCGGATTCGGTCGCTCAGGTGCCCTTGAAACAAATATGTTCCCGATAACATTTGAAAATTTCGCACTTTTTACAAACATTTACGGTTCCGTTCAACAATGAAATTCAACCCTGAAATCAATGAGCAACGACGTTACCGCGTTTGAAAAGATTCCTGTCAGAGTTTTTGGAAAATCGGATGAGGCTTCCCGGTTTGTCGCGAATGAGATCGCCACGCTGATCCGCACGCGACAAAAAGAGAACAAACCGTGTGTGCTTGGCTTGGCCACTGGGTCCACACCCACGCGTGTGTACGCCGAACTGGTCAGAATGCACAAGGAAGAAGGCCTTTCCTTTAAGAATGTTCACACGTTCAACCTCGACGAATATTATCCGATCAAACCGGATGCGCTGCAGAGCTACGTGCGTTTCATGAGCGAACACCTGTTTAGCCACATTGACATTCCGAAAGCCAACATCAATATCCCGGATGGAACACTCCCGAAGGAAGAAGTCGCCGACTATTGCCGGCAATACGAGAAAAGCATCGACGAACTGGGCGGTGTCGACATCCAGATCCTCGGCATAGGTCGTACCGGTCATATCGGCTTTAACGAGCCGGGGTCATCTGAAAAATCGCTTACTCGTCTGGTTACACTCGACCAGTTCACGCGAATCGACGCAGCAAGCGATTTCTTCGGAGAGGAAAACGTGCCACGCAAAGCGATCACAATGGGTGTCGGAACGATCATGAAAGCGCGAAAGGTCTTTATGATGGCCTGGGGCGAAGGCAAGGCCGGCATCATCAAGAAAGCAGTCGAAGGGATCGTCACAGACCAGATACCATCGTCATTCCTTCAAAAGCACAACGACTGTCTCGTGGTGCTTGACGAAGCAGCGTCCTCCGAGCTCGTGCGTACAAAAACACCATGGCTACTGGATAGCATCGAATGGAACGATCCGCTCATCCGCAAGGCTGTCGTCTGGTTGTGTCAGAAGGTCAAGAAACCTGTACTTAAACTGACCAACCACGATTACATGGAGCACGGGATGAGCGACATCATCACTGAATACGGCTCGGCTTATCAGGTGAACATCAAGATATTTAACGATCTCCAGCATACGATTACGGGGTGGCCCGGGGGCAAGCCCAACGCCGATGATTCACACCGGCCCGAACGCGCGACGCCATTCCCCAAGAGGGTCATCATTTTCTCACCGCATCCGGATGACGATGTGATCTCGATGGGAGGTACGTTTATCCGTCTCGTCGATCAGGGTCACGAGGTGCATGTCGCCTATCAGACCTCGGGGAATATCGCTGTGTTCGACGACGATGCGATTCGCTTTGCGGATTTTGTACGTGACTTCAACGAACAATTCGGCCTGAGCAAATCGGATGGTCAAAAATTCTATCAGACCGTCGTCGAGTCGCTGAAGAGCAAAGGCCCGGGTCAGGTCGACAGTGCGGAAATTCTTAAGATCAAAGGACTTATCCGCCGGGGGGAAGCGAAAGCGGGAGGCCGCTATGTCGGTATTCCCGACGAGCAAATGCACTTCCTCGACATGCCTTTCTATGAGACCGGCGCCGTTAAAAAGAAACCGCTGGGTGAGGAGGACATCCAACTGATTACCGACCTTCTCCGCGAAATAAAACCTCACCAGGTGTATGCGGCGGGTGATTTGTCAGATCCGCACGGTACGCACCGCGTGTGTCTTGCGGCGATCTTCCAGGCCTTAGACAGGCTGAAGGACGAACCGTGGATGAAAGACTGCTGGGTATGGCTGTACCGCGGCGCATGGCAGGAATGGGATATCGATCAGATCGAAATGGCCGTCCCGCTCAGCCCGGATGAGCTTATGCGCAAGCGCCGCGCGATCTTCAAGCATCAGTCGCAGAAAGACAGTGCCATGTTCCCAGGCAGTGACAAACGCGAATTCTGGATGCGGGCGGAAGACCGCAACCACGCGACTGCGGATGCCTATAACAGGCTCGGGCTTGCCGAATACGAAGCAATGGAAGCTTTTGTTCGCTATAAATGGTAAGAAAATAGCCGGGCTCTCGACATCCTAGTGGATCTGGAACCCGGCTATCTTCCACACTTCGTTAATAATTCCTGCTCTCCCATCTCACCTCTGCGCACTGCTTCGCGAAAAGCACCGCACGCATTTTCCCTATCACCATTCGCGGCGTATGCTTCGCCAAGGTAGTAGTGACCTTTCTCGAGGAAGTCGGTCATCTCCAGCGCACGTGTCAGCAACCGGATCGCGTTGGGCGCCTCACCTTGCTGCAGATAATAGACTCCTTTGTTGCGATACGCCCAGGCGTTGTAGGGATCAGACGCGATACTAGCATCGATATCGGCGAGGGCCTCGGCCGGTTTTCCCTGCTGAAGCAGGATGAATCCTCGGTTATTCAGGAAATAAGCGTCGCGGGGTCGCAACTCCAACGCGCGGGATATATAGCCCATGGCGCTGTCGTAATTCCCCAGGTGCATTTCCATCATCGCCAGCGTATTGTAGGCGTTGGCCTCCTCCGGATCCAGTTCAATCGCGCGGCCGAGTGACTTACTTGCGGAAGTAAAATCATTGTCGTAGTAGTACACGGTCCCGATGTTGGCAATGATCTCGGGATTGTTAGGGTCGACGTCAAGGGCCTCGTGAAAAGATGTGAGCGCATTCGCATATTCCCGCATCTGCGTATAGACCAGACCTCGAAGGAAGTGAACGGCCACTGTATCCGGTTTCCGCTCGGCAACCCGATCGAGGTCCTTCAGCGCACTGTAATACTGCTTCAACTCGTAAAAGGTATTGGCGCGGTTCAGGTAGGCCGACAGGTATCCAGGCTGGCAATCGACGGCATGGTCGTAGCAGAAAAGCGCCCGATCGTACACTTGCTGACGGTGGTAAACTGTGCCAAGGTTATTCCAGGCGTCAGCGAAACACGAGTCAAGTCTAACCGCGGCTTCAAAAAAACCGATTGCCTGTGGGTAGTTACCTTGGCTTACCTGGTCGTTTCCTTGTAAAAGGAATCGCTGAATCCGCGTCTCCTTACTGTCAGTGCATCCGCAAACTATCAACAATAGAAGACCGACGATACCATAGAATGAGTTAGGAGCAAAGGATTTCATGGGGCAAAGGTAGCGATGAAACAGTTATGCGTGCGTCCGAAACCGGATTCCCCCGATTTCTCAGGAATTAGTTTTGACATATACTTCAATTTTTTGTAACTAGCAGGCGGAAAAAGCATGAAAACTGCACTCAACATAACAATACATCACCACCATCATGGCACCCCGTTGATGCGTGGCACAGTTATGCTTTGAGTTTTGCATATTGTAAGATTTCAGAGGCTTGTCACGACGGTGTCAAGCCTTTTTTATTTGGCTATGGGTCTTATTTTTCGGATTACGACAAAGAACACTAATGGAAACACTACTTCGTATCGCCATTCAAAAATCGGGAAGACTACAGGAGCGGTCGCTTGAATTGCTCAAGGAAAGCGGTCTGGCGATCAGCAACGGCAGGGACCAGCTAAAGACGCAAGCGCGAAATTTTCCTGTCGAAGTACTCTTTCTGCGTGACGATGACATTCCGCAGTATGTCGAAGACAAAGTTGCTGATATCGGCATCGTCGGCGAAAACGTCTTTGTTGAAAAACAGAAGGCGGCAGAACTGGTGAAACGGCTCGATTTCGCCAAATGCCGGCTTTCCATCGCTGTTCCCAGATCCGACGGCTACGACGGAATTCAATCGCTCGCCGGCAAGAACATCGCTACCACCTATCCGAACATCGTGAAGGATTTTCTCGCCCGTAATAACGTGCAGGCGGGTATCCATGAGATCAGCGGCTCCGTCGAGATCGCTCCCGGCATTGGTCTCGCGGATGCAATTTGTGACATCGTAAGCACCGGAAGTACACTTCTCAGCAACGGGCTAAAAGAGGTCGAAGTAGTCATGAATTCGGAAGCGATCGTGATCGCAGGATACGAGTTAGATTCGAAAAAGCGCGCAATACTTGACAAGTTACTTTTCCGGATCGACGCGGTACAAAAAGCGAAGAACAGCAAGTACATCCTGTTGAATTGCCCGAATGAATCCATCGAACAGATCACCTCGGTTATACCGGGTATGAAGAGTCCTACAATCATTCCTCTTGCGCGACCGGGATGGAGTTCCCTGCATTCGGTGGTCGACGAAAACGACTTCTGGGAGCGTATCGACCAGCTGCGATCGTTCGGTGCGGAAGGCATCCTCGTCGTACCAATCGAGAAAATGATTATCTGACAACATGCCTTATGATGAACGTATCTTATAACCCACCGAAGAAATCCTGGGAAGATCTCACACGGCGCCCGCAGCTGGAGTTGAGTTTCCTCGAGAGCTCTGTCCGCAACATCCTCAGTCGCGTCAAGATATCCGGGGACGAGGCGTTGCGCGATCTCACGCTGCAGTTCGACAAAGTGAGCATCGACAAACTGGAAGTTTCAAAGGAAGAATTGAATCATGCGCGGAGCGCTATCTCATCCGAATTGGGTGAAGCGATTCGCACCGCAGCCGATAACATCCGGAAATTTCACATCGTGCAGAAGCGCGAACCGGTCACCGTCGAAACGATGCCCGGTGTCAAATGCTGGCGCAAGGGCGTCCCGATCACAAAGGTCGGCATCTATATACCCGGTGGTTCGGCGCCCCTGTTCTCTACGGTGTTGATGCTGGGCATTCCCGCGATGCTCGCGGGCTGTACGGAGATCATTCTCTGTACACCCCCATCGAAAGACGGTCGTATCCACCCGGCGATTTTGTTCGCCGCTGAACTTGTCGGTGTTACGCGGATTTTCAAAGTCGGCGGCGCGCAGGCCATCGCAGCACTCGGATATGGCACCGAAAGTATTCCGAACGTCTACAAGGTCTTCGGCCCGGGAAACCAATACGTAACAAAGGCCAAGCAACTGATCACCGAAGAAGGCGTTGCCATCGACATGCCCGCGGGACCTTCCGAAGTCCTCATCCTCGCAGATCACACCTGCAATCCGGCATTTGTCGCAGCTGACCTTCTCTCGCAAGCGGAACACGGCGAAGACAGCCAGGTGATGCTGGTGCTGACCGACAAATCGAAACTATCCGCTGTCGAGCAGGAACTCGCGCGCCAGCTTCAGGACCTGCCGCGACGAACGACCGCCGCCAAAGCACTGACAAATAGCCGCGCCGTGATATTCGACGAGGAGTCACTGGCTGTCGCCTTTACGAACGAATACGCCCCTGAGCACCTGATCATCACCATGGCCAATGCGGAAGAAATAGCCGATGAGATCATCAACGCTGGTTCGGTGTTTATCGGCAACTATTCCCCGGAAGCCGTAGGCGACTACGCGTCCGGCACCAATCATACGCTTCCCACTAACGGTTATGCGCGTGCTTACGCCGGCGTATCGCTTGACAGCTTCATAAAGTATATCACGTACCAGCAGCTCTCGGATACCGGTCTCCGCAACGTTGGTCCCGTGGTCGAGCGCCTCGCAGAAGCCGAAGCTCTCGCAGCACATCAGCGCGCTGTAACTATCAGGCTTCAGACGTTGTCAGGAAAAAGAACCGACTTACAAAAATGAACTCGATCGATATAAATACACTGGTACGCCGCAACGTACTTAACATGAAGCCATACTCGTCCGCGCGCGACGAATTCCACGGTGAAGCCGAGGTGTTCCTGGACGCAAATGAGAATCCCTATCCTTCTCCGTACAACCGGTATCCTGATCCGATGCAATGGAAGGTAAAGGAGAAACTCGCGCAGCTCAAAGGTGTCAGTCCTGAACAGATTCTCCTCGGGAACGGCAGCGACGAACCGATCGACCTGATCATACGTGCATTTTGTGAGCCAAACCGCGATGCGGTCATGATCACGGAACCGACATACGGTATGTACAAGGTCTGTGCGGAAGTGAACGCAGTCAAGCTTCAGAATGTACCGCTGACACCCGAATTCGATCTGGACCTCGACGCCATTTCGGCCGCGATCGATTCAACTACCAAAGTGATCTTTCTCTGTAGCCCCAACAACCCGACAGGAAACCTGCTCAGCCGCGAGCGCATTGCAGAGGTATTAAAACGATTTCACGGACTTGTCGTCATCGACGAAGCCTATATCGACTTCGCAAAAAGTCGCAGTTATCTCCACGATTTGAATGAATACCCCAACCTCGTTGTCCTTCAGACCTTCTCGAAGGCATGGGGTCTTGCGGGGCTACGCCTGGGGATGTGCTTCGCGTCGCCGGCGATCGTCGCAATACTGAACAAGATCAAATACCCATACAATGTGAACGTCCGCACGCAAGAGATCGCTTTGGAGGCGCTCGAAAACAGCTATCGCAAAGACATGTGGGTAGAGGAGATCCTTCGCGAAAAGGATATGCTCACGGCTGAACTGACGAACCTTCCCATCGTGCAGAAGGTGTACCCTTCGGACGCCAACTTTGTGTTGACCCGTGTCAACGATGCACCGGGTGTTTATCAGTATCTCATGAACAACCGGATCATTGTTCGCGACCGGTCGCGTGTGCAGCTCTGCGATAATTGCCTGCGCATCACCGTCGGGACGCCGGAAGAAAACAAAAGACTTATCGTCGCATTAAAGAAGCTATGAAGAAAGTATTATTCATCGACCGTGATGGCACGCTGATTGCCGAGCCAGCCGACGAACAGATCGACAGCCTGGAAAAACTCGAATTTCTCCCCGGTGTATTCACCTGGCTCGGGAAGATCGCACGTGAAACAAGCTATGAGTTGGTAATGGTCACTAACCAGGATGGATTAGGTACCGAGCGGTTTCCCGAAAACACCTTCTGGCCAGCACATGAAAAGATGGTCAAAACGCTTGCGAACGAGGGCATCGTCTTTACAAATACATTTATCGATCGCTCTTTTCCGCATGAAAATCTCCCGACACGCAAACCCGGCATCGGTATGTTAAAAGAATTTTTCAACGGAGGGTACGACCTTGAAAATTCCTATGTGATCGGAGACCGCGTGACAGATGTTCAACTCGCCGCAAATCTCGGCAGCAAAGGGATTTTGATCAACAACGGAACTCTCGTCGACGATCTTCAGCGACAAAACCTCGAACAGCACTGCAGCCTCGTCACCGAGCGATGGGAAGATATCTATCGCCTGTTATCAGCAAGAGACCGAAAAGCAAACGTTGCAAGAACTACAAAAGAGACGGCGGTACTCATTGCGATCAACCTGGATGGTACGGGCTCATCCAACATTTCCACTGGCCTTGGCTTTTTCGATCACATGCTTGACCAGGTCGCAAAACACGGTGGCATAGACCTTGACATCGAAGTGAAAGGCGACCTGCATATTGATGAGCACCACACGATCGAAGATACGGGGCTCGCACTGGGAGAAGCATTCGTCACGGCACTCGGCGATAAACGGGGAATGGCTCGCTACGGCTTTTGTCTACCGATGGATGATTGTCTCGCACAAGTGGCGATCGACTTCGGCGGAAGGCCCTGGCTCATGTGGGATGCGACGTTCGCGCGGGAAAAGATCGGCGATATGCCGACAGAGATGTTTTACCATTTCTTCAAATCGTTCTCCGATACTTCGCGGTGCAACCTCAACATCAAAGCGGAAGGCACGAACGAGCACCATAAGATCGAAGCAATTTTCAAAGCATTTGCCCGCAGCATCCGGATGGCCATCCGGATCGACGGGCACGAACTACCCAGTACTAAAGGCGTGCTATAACGATGACTGTAGCCATCATAAAATACAACGCAGGAAATATCCAATCCGTCTCCTTTGCCCTGGAGCGATTGGGTATTGAGTTCTCCATTACAGACGACAAAGACCGCATTACTTCCGCTGACAAGGTGATCTTTCCCGGTGTAGGAGAAGCGCGTACGACAATGAACTACCTCAGGCAGCATGCGCTTGATACCGTTATCCGGGAATTGAAGCAACCGGTATTGGGCATCTGTCTCGGTATGCAGCTGATGTGCAGGCACTCCGAAGAGAATGACACTCCCTGTCTGGGTATCTTCGACGAGGAAGTCCGGCGCTTCGTTCCTCATGGAGATAACAAGGTGCCACACATGGGTTGGAATCAGCTGCATTTGAGCGACGGTTGGTTAGACCCGGCGCTCGAAGGGAAAGACGTCTACTTCGTACACAGCTACTACGTGCCGGTCAACAAGCATACATCTGCGATCACGGAGTACATCACGCCTTTCAGCGCGGCGATTCACCACCGGAATTTTTATGCCGTGCAGTTCCACCCCGAGAAATCGGCGGATGCAGGCGAACGTGTTCTAAAAAGTTTTCTGAACCTATGAGAATCATACCTGCAATAGATATTATCGACGGAAAATGCGTGCGACTCACACAGGGAGACTACGCCCGGAAAAAGGTCTATGACGAGGACCCGCTGAATGTCGCAAAGGGATTCGAAGATGCGGGCCTCAGGTATTTGCATCTGGTCGACCTCGACGGCGCACGCGCAGGTAAGGTGACAAACTGGAAAGTGATCGAAACCATTGCAAAACAAACGGATCTGAAAGTCGACTTCGGCGGGGGCATCAAGACAGACGGCGAAGTAGAACGCCTATTCAACGCGGGGATCACACAGATCAACCTCGGCAGTATCGCCGTTCGCGATCCCGGTACAGTCGCGGGTTGGATAGCAACGTGGGGAGCGGATAAAATCGTACTTAGCGCAGATATAAAAGGAGAAATGGTCGCCATAAGTGGATGGATGGAAGACTCGTCAATACACATCTCTCAATTCATTGATGACTATCGCAAGAAGGGTATCGAACTCGTGACCTGCACCGATATCAGCACCGACGGAATGCTTCAAGGTCCGAACTTCAGCTTGTACTCCGGATTGCTTGACCGTTTCCCCGGCCTCCGTCTCATTGCCAGCGGGGGGGTAAGCAACGCCGACGACTTGCGCAAGCTCAAAGCTCTCGGTGTAGATGGCGTGATTGTCGGAAAAGCGATCTACGAAGGCCGTGTTGGCTTGTTGGAATTGGTAGAGATCGAAGACTCATAGTAAACACACTACGACAGATA
The DNA here is from genome assembly GCA_964438975.1 of uncultured Roseivirgaceae bacterium. Classification (GTDB taxonomy): domain Bacteria; phylum Bacteroidota; class Bacteroidia; order Cytophagales; family Cyclobacteriaceae; genus Chryseosolibacter. Next base: position 34,196 of record CAYTMU010000006.1, read on the forward strand.
TAAGAAATGCTGACCAAACGAATTATTCCGTGTCTCGACATCAAAGATGGCCGCACTGTAAAGGGCGTCAATTTCATTAATATCAGAGATGCGGGCGACCCGGTAGAGCTCGCGGCCTCATACGCACAGCAGGGTGCAGACGAACTCGTCTTCCTGGATATTTCTGCCACCAACGAAGAACGAAAAACGTTTGCTACACTCGTGAAAGAGATCGCGCGTCACATCAATATTCCGTTTACTGTGGGTGGAGGAATCAGCAGCGTTGAAGACGTGGCTCCACTCCTGGAAGCAGGCGCGGACAAGGTGAGTGTCAACTCCGCAGCAGTCCGCCGCCCCGAGCTCATAGACGAACTTTCGAACGCGTTCGGCGCACAATGCATTGTCCTGGCAATCGATGCCCGGAAGGTTGACAATCACTGGGTGGTCCATACACACGGTGGAAAAAAGGCGACGGACAAGAAACTGTTCTCGTGGGCCAAAGAGGGACAAGCGCGGGGCGCTGGCGAGATCCTGTTTACAAGTATGGATCACGATGGCACCAAGCAGGGATTCGCAAACGACGCCCTGCACAAACTCCATGAGTTACTCACCATTCCGGTGATTGCATCAGGCGGAGCTGGTGAAGCGGGCCATTTCATGGATGCTTTCTTGCTTGGGAAATCGGACGCGGCACTCGCGGCAAGTATCTTTCATTTCGGCGAGGTGAAGATCCCGGAACTGAAACAGTACCTGAAAGAGAAAAATATCGAAGTACGACTCTAACGAAATGTTACTATGATCGACTCCAATCAAATAGATTTTTCAAAGCTTAGCGGGCTTGTTCCCTGTGTGGTGCAGGACGCCGACAGCAACATTGTGCTGATGGTCGGTTTTATGAACAGGGAATCGCTCGGGAAGACAATAGCGGAAAAAAGGGTAACCTTCTACAGCCGGAGTAAACAGCGACTCTGGACAAAGGGTGAGACTTCCGGAAACTTTCTCGAGGTCCGGGACATCCTCGCCGACTGCGACAATGACACCATACTGGTCAAAGCTCGCCCGGTCGGGCCTGCATGCCACACAGGCGCCGACACTTGTTTTGACGAACGGAATTCCTCCTGGGGTCTCGCAGCACTGGAGCGTGTCATACAAGACCGTAAGTCAAATCCCAAAGAGGGATCGTATACAACGTCGCTCTTTCAATCGGGTATGAATAAAATTGCGCAGAAGGTTGGTGAAGAGGCAGTCGAGCTGGTTATTGAAGCAAAAGATGATAACCGCGAGCTCTTTCTTAACGAGGCAGCTGACCTGATGTATCATTATCTGATCCTGTTGCAGGCGAAGGGTCATTCCCTCGCCGACGTCGAAGACGTGTTGAAAGGGCGCCATCGCACGGATCGATAGTTAATACCTGTTATCTAGAAATAGATATCCTCGTACAACCCTGCCTTACTGGTCCTGCACGAAAGTTTTCCTTTGAGCGCTTCAGGCTTGAACAGCGATTTACCAAGCAACATGCGCACGCACTCCTGTATCCCTTCCGTGATCGACGGATGCGGGTGGACGCATTCGGCAAGCTCCTCAATGCCCTTGTCCATCGAAATCAGCAGTGCGACGGCTTGCATGGCACTCGACGCGTGATTTCCGACGATCTTGAGGCCGAGTATCTTCATTTGCGAATCATTCGTCACCAGGAGCTTGATGAAACCCTGCGTATTTCTTTCCGCAATTGCGCGTGGAATGCAGCTGTAGTCCAGCGTGACAACCCGGTAATCAATTCCCTTTTCACGCGCGCTTTGCTCATTCAACCCCACTCCTGCAACTTCCGGCTGCAAGAACATAATGGTGCTGATATTCTCATACACAAGCTTTCGCATCGGATTTCCGAATATCTTCTCTACCGCATGGCGGCCTTCCAGCTCGCCGACATTCACGAGCGAAATATCTGCCGTGATGTCGCCGACGGCGTAGATGTTATCGATGTTCGTCTGTGTTTCGTTATCCTTTATGCCGCGCTTGGTAAAATCGATCCCGAGACTTTCATTCCAAAGTCCCTCAAAGTTCGGTGTACGACCTACCGCAACCAATGCTTTCTCCACATTGAAAGTCGCAAGCCTCCCGTCGTTGTACTGCAGTTCGTACTCCACCCGGCCGTTGCGTATCTCCATTTTGACCAACTGGGAGTTCCGGTGAATAAGGATCCCATTGTGTTCCATATTGCGCTCGACTACACGCACGACATCTTCGTCTTCGAACGGTAGAATGCGATCTCCTTTGTCGATCAGGTTCACACGTGTCTTTCCAAAGGCGGAAAAGATCGTAGCGAACTCGCAACCGATGACCCCCGCTCCGACAATGACCATACTTTCGGGAAAATCTTCCATGTCCTCGATGCCATCGCTGGTCATCACAACACGTTCATCGATCGGAAGCTCGGGCAAGTACCGCGGCCTGCTGCCAGTGGCAAGAATGATATTATCAGCCCACACAACGTCTACGCCACTTGACGAGGTGATCTGGACTTCGTTTGCGCTCAACAGGAAAGCGGCTCCCCGGACGAATGAAAGCAAATGGGCATACCTGGACTTTTGCACAAGCGAGAGGTGATCCTGAAGCATCAGCTTGCGTTCCGCAACAGCATTTCGCACTTCCTGCTGTATCTCCTTGTAGTTGACGTCCGGTTCGGTGATGTTGAATCGGCGCAGGTTCTTGCGGAAAGAGGCTACTTCCCGCGACAACTCCCACCATGTTTTCGATGAAAGCGCACCGTTGGTCACGCCAGCACCTCCTACTGTATCCTTCTCGATCAGCAACGTCTTCTTTTTGAAATCAAGTGCGCGCATCGCAGCAGCATAGCCAGACGGCCCCGCACCTATTACAACCAGATCGTACTTTTCCATAAAATCGCCAAAAAAAAATAGGGGTTCTAGTTACTATTTACGACTTTTTAGCGCCTTATTCAAAAGACGAAGAGCACAATTTCAACGCCGGGTGGAATGGAAAAGATTCTGGAACTTGATCGCGAGCTGTTTCTGAAGCTGCATGACAGCTTCAGAAGCCCGCTCATGGACCAAATGATGATGTTTCTCAGTGAAACATACGCCTGGATTCCGCTGCATTTACTACTGCTGTATCTCCTCTTCAGGAATTACGGACGCCAGGTATGGATCTGGTTGCTGGCGATCGGTCTGACAATCCTGCTCGCTGATCAGATCACGAGCGCGGTAATGAAGCCACTCTTCGAAAGACTCCGACCGTCGCACGAACCTTCACTCGCGGGGCAATTGAACCTCGTGAACGGATATCGCGGGGGGAAGTATGGCTTCGCCTCAAGTCACGCAGCAAATACATTCGGTATCGCGACACTGATATGGCTTATTCTGAAAGAATACAGACCATGGATAGGATTGATCTTCCCGTGGGCGCTACTCGTTAGCTACACGCGGATATACCTCGGTGTGCACTATCCCGGCGACATCATTGCGGGCTGCGCAGTCGGGTGCATCGCAGCTGTCGTGGCGTACCTGCTGTTCGCGTGGTTGAAACACTACCTCGACCAAAGGAAGAAGCTACATTCGAGCAGCGAGTAGCCGTTGTACGTACTTCCCGATAATATCGAACTCAAGATTCACTTTATCGCCAACTTTCAGACCAGCGAAATTGGTGTGCTCATAGGTGTAGGGAATAATGGCCACCCGGAAAGATCCATCGCGGGATTCAAAACAGGTGAGACTGACTCCGTCAACGGCGATTGAACCTTTCTCGACAGTGATGTTACCTGTGGCCGGCTCGTAGTGTATGTCAAATAACCAGCTCCCGTCGCGGTTCTCAATTGAAGCAACTATACCAGTTTGATCGACATGGCCCTGAACGATATGCCCGTCGAATCGTCCGTTATTGAGCATGCATCGCTCAAGATTTACGAGCGACCCTTCTCCGAGCTGACCGAGTGAAGATATGCTCAACGTCTCCTCTATCGCCGTAACCCAATGACCTGCCCCTTCGACCGAAGTGACGGTCAGGCAAACACCGTTGTGAGACACACTTTGGTCCGGTTTCAACTGCTGGGAAATATCGCTCGACACGAGAAAGCGAGCGTTGCTACCCTCCCGCTGCACCTTCCGGATCGTCCCCAGCGTTTCTATTATGCCCGTAAACATGTTAGCAAAAATAATCTTTAAAATGCTATTATTAAAACAACCTGCGATTGTTGCGGGATCCGCGATACAGGATCCTGTCATGCAAAACAAAAAAAGTATCTTTGACTATGGAGTTCGGCAAGATCACACCCGACGAGTTGGAGAAAGTGGACTTCACCCTCCCCGGTGATGACCCGGAAACGCATCGCACCCTCGGAGGAACGTCTTCTATTAGTGTGCCGTCTGTGTATGTAGGGTGCGCCAAGTGGGGCCGGAAGGATTGGATCGGAAAGATCTACCCTCCAGGAACAAAAGAAGCGGACTTCCTCGGACTGTATGCCCGCAACTTCAACAGCATCGAACTCAACGCGACCTTCTACAAAATTCCTTCGTATAAACAGGCACAGGAGTGGAAGAGCAAAGTAGGCCGCGACTTCCTGTTTGTTCCAAAGATATCAAATAGCATCTCGCACATCCATCGCCTCAAGAACGTGGAGGAGCGACTCGATTGGTTTCTGAAAGGAGTATCCGGATTTGAAGATAACCTTGGGCCGGTCTTTCTGATGATGCACCCGGGCATGGGACCGAAGTCACTCGACACACTGGAAGCTTTCCTGCGAGCTATCCCCAGGGAATTCAAGGTCTTTGTGGAGTTCCGGAACGAACAATGGTATCAAACACCGGAAGCTTTCGCCGGGATTTGTGAATTACTGGAGCGCAACGGCGTCGGCACTGTCATCACAGATGTAGCAGGACGGCGAGATTGTGCGCATATGCGGCTGACAACCCGCGAAGCGTTTGTTCGTTTTGTCGGGAATGACCTTCATCCAACCGACTACGCACGCGTAGACCAGTGGATACAGCGGATCAAGGCTTGGTTTGATGCGGGCCTTTCACGTGTGTATTTCTTTATGCATGAAAACACCGAATTGTATTCTCCCGTCCTCGCAAAATATGCGGTGGAACAGTTCAACAAACACTGTGGCACCAATCTCCCCGAACCTGTGTTTGTTGAATGAGCCCGGATCCACCCAGGACGCTGCGGACTGAGAAAGTAAAAAATGAAATCTTCAATACTACAATCCGATAGCCGTGCAAACGAAACCGGAACCGTGTGAAATCACCCCGGCGGCAAGTTTGCCAGCGATCACTAGGAATTGATGCCCGGGTATTGCTTTTTTACAAAAATTTTGACCACGCCAAAATATAAACAGCCAAAGTATACAACCATGTCACAAGTTCTTCCTTACAGCAAAGCCAAAGAAATATTTGAGCACGCGAAAGCAAACCGCTACGCATTACCTGCCGTCAACGTTACCAGCAGCCCGACCATCACTGCATCACTAGAGGCAGCAAAAGAGGCGAAAGCTCCTGTAATCATCCAGTTCTCAAATGGCGGCGGAGCGTTCTTTGTTGGCAAGGCCATAGGTAACAATGCCCAGCAGGCATCCATCGCCGGGTCCGTGGCGGGCGCAAAATATATTCATGACATCAGTGATCTCTATGGAGTACCTGTCTTGATCAACACCGATCACGCAGCGCGGAAGCTCCTGCCATGGGTAGATGGAATGATCGCCGCCGGCGAGAAGTACTTCCGTGATCACGGACGTCCGCTGTTCACTTCCCACATGATAGACCTTTCCGAAGAATCGTTGAAAGAGAATATCGACACATGCAAGCGGTATCTCGAGAAACTGACCAAACTCGACATGTATCTCGAGATTGAGCTCGGCGTAACCGGAGGTGAAGAAGACGGGGTTGATAACACCGGTGTTGAGAGTTCAAAACTCTACACGCAACCGGAGGAAGTTGGATATGCCTACGAGGAGCTGCGGAAGATCAGCGAGAATTTCGTCATCGCTGCCTCGTTCGGAAATGTGCACGGTGTGTACAAGCCTGGCAACATCAGACTCGAACCGGTGATCCTGAAGAACTCCCAAGAGTACATCGAAAAGAAATTCAATACCCCCACCAACCCGGTCAACTTCGTCTTCCACGGCGGTTCTGGTTCGGAACCGGAAGCGATCCGGGAAGCGATCAGCTACGGAGTCGTCAAAATGAATATCGACACGGATATCCAATGGGCGTTCTGGGACGGCGTGCACACCTATTACAACAAGAACAAGGAATATCTCCAGGGCCAATTGGGTAATCCGACCGGCGAAGATTCTCCGAATAAAAAATACTACGATCCGCGCGTATGGATTCGCGAAGGTGAAGTATCCATCCGCAAGAGATTGATCCAGGCGTATGAAGAACTCAACGCCCTGAACCAACTGGAAGTCGTCGCCTGATCAAACATATCGCGACAGCGCCGCTATCCTAAGCCGACGAACCGTTGAAAAATGTTCGTCGGCTCTTTATTTCTGCCAGTTGCTTCCAGGGAGAATATGAGCGCGGACCAACTCCGGCTTTGGTCTATGGATCTACGAGAGGTTATCGTGGATAGAATTGAGTACTCGCTGGAAGTGGTCAAAGTCATCCTTTGACAGCCCCTCCCATGCCTTCAGGCGAATCTTCTGGATCTTGGGACGCATCTGAACAACCTTCACCTTTCCCTGGCGTGTCAGACACACAAGAAAACTACGCCGGTCATCGGGGTGTTGCTTTCGCACCGTCAGCCCCTTGTCGCAAAGCAGGTCGATGATCCGTGTAACAGTGGGATTATCTTTGAATACCAGGTCGGCCAGCACATGTTGCTTCATCTCACCTTGCTCGTGAAGGTGTTTCATCACCAGCCACTGATCGACCGTCACATTGAACTTCATCTCTTTGAATTTCTGCTGCGCGTACTGCTTCACACGGCGGGCGGTCCGATCGAGAAGAAATGAGTATGCGTTGTACAACTCTTCATTCATAAGACAAAGATAATACAGTGGCGCATCAGTTCGGGTCCCCGACGACCAGCACGACACCTTCCAGATGGGAATTGACGCGGATCTGACATGCCAACCTGCTGCGGCTATTTGACGACGGGAGCGTATCAAGCATATCCAGTTCAGCCTCCGTGGGACTGTCTAGACGGTCCATCCCGTCGACGATTTCAACATAACAGGTCGCGCACAATGCCATGCCTCCGCAGGTTGCCTCAATAGGATACTCCGATGCCTTCAGCACTTCCATCAAACTAAGGCTGATGTCTTCGGGCACTTCAATGTGTCTTCTTCCTCCGTCGCGCGATTGTACTTGAAAGGTTATCATAGTCGGGTATCAAAATGCATTAACGCCGTTCACCGTCGTGTATTTGAAACTCAGTTTTTCGTTTGGATAGACAAACCGGAATGCACTTTGCGCCATCAGCGCAGCCTCGTGAAATCCCGACAGGATCAACTTCAGCTTACCAGGATAGGTATTGATGTCTCCTATGGCGTAAATGCCTGGTATGTTGGTAGCGTAGTCGATCGTGTTCACGTGTATCGCGTTCTTGTCAAGTGAAAGACCCCACTCACCGATAGGGCCGAGCTTGGGACTGAGTCCGAACAGGGGGATGAGATAATCAGATTCGATGATTCGTTCATTCGCCTGTCGATCTACGCACGAAACGGCAGCCAGATGCCCGTTTCCTGATACACCCGAAAGGTTGGTATTGAGCAGGAGATCGATCTTACCCAGGCGCGCTAGGTCAAACACTTTTTCTGCCGAATCAGGCGCGCCCCGAAACGTGTCATTTCGGTGCACGAGAGTCAGATGCTTCGCCACAGCAGCGAGTTGAATCGTCCAGTCGAGCGCGGAGTCACCACCACCGGTGATAACGAGTCGCTTGTCGCGGAACATCTCGGGGTCCCTTACGAAGTACACGACTCCCTTTCCCTCAAACTTGCCGAGGTCGCCGATCTCCGGCTTTCGCGGCTCGAAGCAACCGAGGCCTCCGGCGATGACAAGTGCCTTACAACCTATCGCAGTTCCTTCGGAAGTCCGAACAACAAATCCACCATCGTCACCGCGATCAACTTGGGTGACCTTTTCGCCCAGTGTAAACCCGGGTTTGAATGGCTCGATCTGCTTCGCAAGGTTGTCGATCAGCTCACCCGCTTTGATCTCGGGATAACCGGGTATGTCGTAAATCGGCTTCTTCGGGTAGATCTCTGTCAGCTGTCCGCCGATCTGCGGCAACACGTCGACCAGATGGCAGCGCATTTTCAGCAGGCCAGCTTCAAAAACGGCAAAAAGACCGACCGGTCCGGCGCCGATAATGCAAATATCCGTGTGGATCATCGTCTGTAAATAATTCGACATAAAATTAGTATATTAATAATTGTTATGACAACTAATTAAACGAAAAAAGAGGACGGCGGGTTCGAAAAAAGAAAGGCATCACAAACTTGATCATTACCTCCTTAAATGCTTTATTGGTTGCAAAGAATTCGAATGACACCGTACAAACTCATATTCAACCGGTCGCGCAACATTGTCCAATACGCAATTGTCATGCTGTTGGTATTTGCTTGTGGCGAAAGGAAAATGGAGACGCATGAAAACCCGTCTGACAACAAGCCTGAGACAGCCATTCCAGGAATGGCGTGGGTGCCCGGCGGTATTTTCGTGATGGGTACCGACGAAGACGAGGCATACGACCACGAGCGACCTGCGCACCAGGTAAAAGTTGGAGGATTCTGGATGGACGAGACGGAAGTCACAAACGAACAATTCAAGGCATTCGTGGATGCCACGGGATACGTGACGATTGCCGAGCGCAAGCCATCATGGGAGGACCTCAAGAAACAGTCACCGCCCGGAACACCGGCTCCTCCCGACAGCTTGCTCGTGCCGGGTGCGCTGGTCTTCAATCCGCCGGGCTATCCCGTCATGCTTAATGATTACTCTCAGTGGTGGAACTGGGCGCCCGGTACAGACTGGAAACACCCGGAAAGTCCTGAAAGCAGTATTGAGGGACGAATGAACCACCCTGTCGTTCATGTGGCCTATGACGATGCACTCGCCTATTGTGAATGGTCAGGTAAGCGACTTCCAACAGAAGCCGAATGGGAGTTTGCGTCGCGCGCAGGAGCAAAAGGACAACGCTATGCCTGGGGCAACGACGTGAAAATCAATGGCAAGTTCATGGCCAATACGTTCCAGGGAAGTTTTCCCAATCATAATTCAGCGGAGGATGGATTTGATCGACTGGCGCCGGTGAAGAGTTTCCAACCCAATGCGTACGGCCTTTACGACATGATCGGAAACGTGTGGGAATGGACCAGCGATTGGTATCACGTTGACTACTTCAAACAGCTGGCAAAACTCGGCGTCGCCGACAATCCCAAGGGACCTGACATGTCATATGATCCAAATGAGCCCTACTCCATCAAGCGGGTTTCGAAGGGCGGATCGTTTCTCTGCGCGGAGGACTACTGTGTTAACTACCGTCCGAGCGCACGCCAAGGAACTGCATTTGATTCCGGGATGTCAAACCTCGGATTCCGATGCGTGAAAGATGCTGAGTGACAATGGTAGCACAACGGGTCTCAGCTAACGGCTGACTGGCTTGCCGTAGACTTCGATCCAGTCGACACGCGACGACGCAGGCGTGCCGCCGCCAGACATCATATCCGTAAATCCAACTTCCTCCACGCGACTGAGATCTGGATTTTCCACCCATGCGGTCTCGGTCACTCGCTCAATGTCTAATTTCCGCCACCGGATTTCGCGCATTTGAAACTCCTCCTCCGTCCAATCCTTTGTAAAACCAACGCTCCGGCCGCTTACAAGCCACGTGCCGTCTCCAAGTTTCACGACGATATGCAACTCCCGGAATCCGCTTTGGCGGGTGCGGATCCTGACCTTCGCATCACCCGTCATATCAACGAGCGAGGTGTGATGGCGAAGCGCCAATACCCAGTTGGATCTGCATTCTCCCGACCAGATGTAGAATGGGTCGTTCGGAATCTCCGGATGATGGCTCTTCTTTACTTCGGCCCGGGCGGGGCCGTATAACTTCAACTCCAGATCCGCATTATTCACATGTTCCTGCGTAACCGGCAGGGCCGCCGCGATCTCCTTCCAGTCTTCCCTGAATAAGGGCTTGCTCTGCGCCTGCAGACCGATGACGGCTAACAGGGCGACTATAGTCATGAAAATGTACCTCATATCCTCACAAGGGTTGGATTTAAAAAAACGTAAGCATATTTTAATCCCCTTAAACTAATAAAATCTTACTACTTCCGATGGTGGCTTACTGTTTAACTAATATACCTGCACCGCAGGAAAGATACTCCTCCCGGGTCGCGAAAGCATGCCGGGTTGCACTGTTCCTACTGACGTTGCTCGCAGTTGTTCCCCTTGTAGGTGCGCAGGATCGCCCGAACGTCATTTTCATCCTCGCGGATGACCTTGGGTATGGGGATCTCAGTTGCTACGGCCAAAAAAAGCTGAACACCCCGAACATCGACAGGCTGGCCGCCGAAGGACTCCGATTTACAAACCACTACTCAGGTTCCCCTGTGTGCGCGCCGTCGCGTTCTACACTTATGACGGGATTGCATAGCGGGCACACATTTATTCGCGGCAACAAGAGCGTCAAGCCCGAAGGTCAATGGCCACTTCCGGATAGCGCATTCACGCTGACGGGGATGATGAAGGATGCCGGATACGCAACGGGAGTATTTGGAAAATGGGGACTTGGATATCCCGGATCAGAAGGGGCTCCGGAGAATCAAGGCGTCAGTCGCTTCTTCGGGTACAACTGCCAGGGACTTGCACATAATTACTACCCGGAGTACCTGTGGGATAACACGAATAAATTATTTCTTGGCGCTAACACAGGTGCAGCGAAAGTCGACTACGCTCCGGAGTTCATCCACAAAGAAGCACTTGCATTTATCGAGAAGAACAGCGCGCAACCGTTTTTCCTCTTCTACGCGATGATCACACCACACGCGGAACTCATCGCACCAGAAAAATACATGAACCGCTATCGCGGGAAATTTCTCCCCGAGAAAGAATTCAACGGAGTTGATGCCGGGGAACCAAACTTCCGAAGAGGTCCGTATGGTTCGCAGAAAGAATCGCACGCAGCCTTCGCCGCTATGGTCGACGTTATGGATGAGCAGGTCGGCGATATCCGCGCGAAGGTCGCCGAACTCGGATTGGAAGAGAACACGATCATCATCTTTTCTTCAGACAATGGACCACACCTCGAAGGTGGCGCAGATCCTGACTACTTCGACAGCAACGGGATCCTGCGGGGCTACAAGCGCGACGTTTACGAAGGAGGAATCCGCGTTCCGATGATAGCTCAATGGAAAGGAGTTATCAAGCCTGGAACCAGGACCGATCATCCATCTGCATTCTGGGATGTTCTGCCAACATTCGCGGAACTGCTCGACGTGAATATTCCAGTCAAAACAGACGGCGTATCATACCTTCCGACGCTCAAGGGCGACAAGAAGGGACAACAACGTCATGACTACTTGTACTGGGAGTTCCATGAAAAAGGTGGTCGCCGTGCGGTTCGACAAGCCGAATGGAAACTCGTTCAACTCGACGTCGGGGCGAATCCTCCCGGCGCGTTCGAATTGTACAATCTCCGCAAAGACCCGGGCGAAGCCAATAACGTCGCCGCCCGATTTCCTGAAAGAGTACAAGCCATGAAAGATGTCATGCTATCAGCGCGAATCCCGTCAAAAGATTTCCCGTTCCCCGCTGATAAGCCGTAGCGGTTGGCCTTAGTTAGCCAACCGTCTGAGTACGTACTGCAGTATACCGCCGTTTCGATAGTAGTCGATCTCTATCTTGCTGTCGAGTCTGCTTACCACCTTGAACTCACGGACGTCAGCACCGTCTTTCGTCACTTTGACGGTGAGTATCTCACCCGGTGTGGTGGAGTCGCTCAGACCTTTGATCGAGTATTCCTCAGTACCATCGAGTCCGAGCGTCTCTGCGTTCTGGTCTGGTAGGAATTGCAGTGGCAACACACCCATTCCCACAAGATTGCTGCGATGGATGCGCTCATAACTCTCTGCGATCACCGCGCGAATACCCAGGAGATACGCACCCTTGGCAGCCCAGTCGCGTGATGATCCACTGCCGTATTCTTTACCTACAATGACTACAAGCGGGATGCTGGTCTCCTTATAAAGCATCGCCGCTTCATATACCGTCATCTCTTTTCCATTGGGAAAGAATGTGGTGTACCCTCCTTCCTTCGTAGCGATCCTGTTCCGGATGCGAACATTTGCAAACGTACCGCGCACCATCACTTCATCGTTGCCGCGACGAGACCCGTAGGAATTGAAGTCTTCCTGCGGTACACCCCGCTCCAGTAAATACTTCCCGGCTGCCGAGGTAGGGCTAAATGCCCCGGCCGGTGAAATGTGGTCGGTCGTAATGGAGTCTCCAAGCATCAGTAATACGCGCGCACCTGCAATGGGCTGGATGGCGGCTGGGTGATCCGGAAGATCCACGAAAAACGGCACTTCCTTGACATACGTCGATGCCGAATCCCAGTGATATGCTTTGCCAACAGGGGCCTCAAGTTGCTGCCACTGTTCATTTCCGTCGAAGATCTCACCGTAGTTTTTCTTGAAGTATTCCTTTCTCACCACTTTATCGACTACCTGCTGGATTTCCTGCTCCGATGGCCAGATGTCGCGAAGGAACACCGGTTCTCCCGCCGGATCCACGCCCAGCGGCTCCGCATTCATGTCAATATCCACGCGACCTACCAACGCATAGGCTACTACCAGTAAAGGCGACATCAGAAAATTCATCTTCACCTGCGGGTGGATACGCGCTTCAAAATTCCGGTTACTTGAAAGCGTCGCTGCGACGACGAGGTCGTGTTCGGTCACCGCTTCTGCTATCGGATCGGGCAACGGTCCTGAGTTGCCAATGCACGAGGTACAGCCATATCCCACGACATTAAATCGCAATTGCTCCAGCGCAGGTAGCAAACCAGACTCCAGTAGATAATCCGTCACCACTTTCGAACCAGGCGCCAGACTGGTCTTGACCCAGGGCTTCACATCCAACCCCTTCTCAATTGCCTTTGCGGCAAGCAAACCCGCACCAATCATGACATCGGGGTTCGATGTGTTCGTGCAACTCGTGATCGCTGCGATCACGACATCGCCATCACTCAGGTGGAATGTCTCACCCTCATACGTCACTTCCACGGTGCGCATGTCACTGTGTTCCGCCATGGCTACCTGACTCGGCGTGACATTGCCTCCTTCGCCGGCCCATCGGTTCAGCGGCCGATCTGAATGTTCGATGTACTTACGCAGATACTTCTTTTCGAGGAGATCCGCGATTGCCCCCTTCGCTTGCCGCAACAGGATCTTGTCTTGCGGACGACTTGGCCCCGAGATCGCGGGCTCCACCGATCCAAGATCCAGTTCAACAACCTGGCTATAAATTATCTGGTCCTCGTTCTCGCGCCACAACAAATTTTCCTTGGTGTAACGCTCCGTCAACTCGATCACCTCTTTCGGCCGATTCGTCTTGTCGAGATACTCAAGGGTCTTGGCGTCGATCGGAAAATAGGTGATCGTGCAGCCAAACTCTGGCGACATGTTTCCGATAGTCGCCCGGTCAGGAACGGAGAGTGTCTCCAGGCCGCTTCCAAATACCTCGACGAATTTCCCGACAACTTTTGTCCGACGCAGCAACTCCGTAATGGTCAACACGAGGTCAGTCGCTGTACTGCCGACGGGTAGCTTGCCCGTGAGCTTCAGGCCGATCACCTCCGGCACGCCGAAGAAATGAGGCTGGCCCAACATCGCTGCCTCTGCTTCAATTCCGCCAACGCCATATGCAACGATTCCAAGCCCGTTCACCATCGGCGTATGTGAATCTGTACCGACGAGCGAGTCGGGAAAGGCAACTCCGTCACGCTCCACTACGCACTTGGAGAGATACTCGAGATTCACCTGATGGCAGATCCCCATTCCGGGTGGTACTACAGAAAAATTATCGAATGCGCTCTGCGCCCACTTCAGAAAACGATAGCGCTCGCTGTTTCGCTCATACTCGCGATCTACATTTCGGATATAGGCGTCCATATTTCCGTAGTAATCGACCTGCACAGAGTGGTCAATGACCAGGTCAACGGGAATCAATGGGTTGATCAGCGAGGGATCTTTGCCCTTTCGCAACATTTCCGCACGTAACGACGCAATATCGACGATCGCCGGTACTCCGGTGAAATCCTGCATCAAAACACGGGCTGGAATGAATGGGATTTCTTTATCGGTAGGCTCGGGTCGCCAGTTCAAAAGTGTCTCGACATGCCCGGATGTTATCACATAACTATCGTAGTTACGCAGCGCGTTCTCCAAAAGAATACGGATAGAAAACGGTAGCTGATGAATGCGGTAACCCTTCTCCTGGAGCGCTTTAAGACTGTAGTATGACAGCTTGCGCTCTCCGATTGAAAACTCCTTCCTGATCCCTAAATAATCCTGGTTCATAGCAGCGATATGTTGTTTTGGTTGAATTCGTGGCCAGTCCCTAAAGATCGTGAATAAAGATGAGATGCCCAGCTTTCTTACAGTTCTTGTATTTGTCGGATCATCTGGTTCGTAAATCCCCACTCGTTGTCATACCAGGCCATTACCTTTACCAGGTCGCCATCTACCACACGCGTCATCGCAGTGTCCACAACCGAGGCAAAGGGACTTTTCACAATATCCGAAGATACGAGCAGTTCATTGGAGACCTGCAGCACCGATTTGTACCGATCAGTCTCCGACTCTTCCCGCAGCACTTGATTCACCTCCTCGGGCGTGGTGACCCGCGCAGCCACGAACGTTATATCAGAAATGGATCCAACGGGAACGGGCGTTCGCACGGATACGCCGTCAAACTTGTCAGCAAGCTGTGGATAAGCCTTTGTCGTAGCGATTGCCGCACCTGTAGACGAGGGGACGAGGTTGACAGCGCCAGCGCGTCCCATTCGCATGGCTTTCTTCGAAGGCGCATCGACAATTCCCTGTGACGCCGTATACGCGTGGATCGTGTTCAAAATAGCTTTCCGGATCCCGATCCTCCGATCTATGATTTCTATGATCGGCGCAACGTTGTTTGTCGTACAGCTGGCACATGAGAATACCGCTGTCTTCCCATCCTTCGTGTTAACGCCGTGGACAACCGTTGGTGTATCCTTGCTTTTTGACGGACCCGAGATGACAACTGTCTTCGCACCGGCCTGAATATGCTTTTCAGCGTCCTCTTTGTTCGTGAAAAAACCCGTGCTTTCTATGACGATCTCCACGCCGGAATCCTTCCACGGAAGCAGCGAGGGGTCTTTCTCGCTGTGGTACTTTATTGTTTTCCCACCAACTACCAGGCGATCGCCCTCAACCTGCACTTCCTTGTCATAGATGCCGTATACACTGTCGTATTTTAGCAGGTAAGCTGCGTTCTCAATCGTCATCAGATCGTTCACCGCAACGACTTCCATTTCGGGAAGGTCCATGATCAGCTTCAAAGAAGCCCGTCCAATTCTTCCGAAACCATTAATCGCAATTCGTTTCATAGCTCAGTTATTAAGGTGATACAACAAATCGAAACATCAAACGTTCGACGTGACGTGTTCTGTCCGCCATCTCTTGAACAATTTCTCTGCTTCAACCGCCCAGAAGACGATGGAAGAAGCAGCAAGCACGATCAAGAACTCCTTCATCGTAAGCGGGTGGGTCTTAAAGACCGCGTTAAAGAACGGCACATAGATAACCGCGAGTTGCAGGGAAGCGGTCACGACAACCGCGAGCAGCATTTGCCTGTTCGAAAAAGGGCCTATCGCAAAAAAGGAATTGCGGTTGGAACGTATAGCCAGAACGTGACCAAGCTGACTAAAGCACAACACTGTGAACGCCATCGTCTGCCAGTGACTGCCCGAATGGTTAATTGAATACCATTGCATTCCCAACGTCACCGCAGCCATCAACAGGCCAACCCACAAGATGTGCCATCCCATTCCGCCGGCAAAAATATTCTCTTCCGGATCACGAGGTGGGCGTTCCATGATATCAGGCTCCTCTTTCTCAGACGCCAGTGCAAGACCCGGCAATCCGTCCGTAACAAGATTGATCCAAAGAATGTGAACAGCCATCAACGGGATCGGAAGACCGAAAAAAGGTGCGAGAACGAGTGTCCAGATCTCACCCGAGTTCCCGGTCATTATGTAGCGAATGAATTTGAGGATGTTATCAAAGATACACCTTCCGTGTCTGACTGCCTTGATAATGGTCGCAAAGTTGTCGTCCAGCAGGATCATGTCTGATGACTCCTTGGTAACGTCGGTGCCGTTAATTCCCATGGCGATACCAATATCAGCGTTCTTCAACGCGGGGGCGTCATTTACTCCGTCACCGGTCATTGCTACGCACTGCCCCTTCTCCTGTAGCGCCTTGATAATGCGAAGCTTTTGTTCGGGATCAACGCGCGCATACACACGAATATCCTTTACGGCGTGATCAAACTCTTCATCAGTCATCTTCCGGAGCTCGGGACCAGAGAAAGCCAGATCACCCTTTGACGATATCATGCCGAGTGACTCGGCGACGGCCATAGCTGTCAACTTGTGATCACCCGTAATCATAACCGGTCGTATCCCGGCATGCAGGCACTCGGAAACTGCTTGCCTGGCTTCCTGACGAACGGGGTCCTCCATTCCGGCAAATCCGATAAAGGTCAGCGATGACTCCACCTCCCCCGCATTTTCAAGTGACGGCATCGCTTGAAAGTAGCGCATGGCATATCCCAGTGTCCGATAGCCTTTTCCCGCCATATCACCTGCTTTCTGAATGAACTCTGCTTTGAACGCTTGCTGTTCCTCCGAAAGGTTTTCGACGAGTACATCCACCGCCCCTTTTACGACCGCGATCACGCCCTGGTCAACACGGTGGAACGTTGTCATGCTCTTTCGTGTCGAATCAAACGGAATCTCCGCTATCCGCGGGAACTTCGCCTCGATTTCCCTGCGATCAATCCCGCGTTCCTGCGCGTACCCCGCGAGCGCTACCTCCGTGGACTCGCCTTCCAGAACACCTTCTTCATTTTTGGTCACGTCGTTATTTAACGCCATCGCAGATCCCAACCTGTCGTGTATTGCCGCGACTTCCCCGGGAAGCGCATCACTTGCAGCTTCGTACACCTCCTGCACCGTCATTTTGTTCAGAGTCAATGTGCCCGTCTTGTCGGAACAGATGTAAGTGACGGAACCCAGCGTTTCGACCGCAGGAAGGCGCCGGACTAACGCGTTGTTATCAACGAGGCGTTTCGCTCCTAACGCCAGTGCCACGGTCACCAGTGCGGGAAGAGCCTCGGGAATGGCCGCTACAGCAAGTGAAATTGCTGTGAGTAACATCGTAGACCATTCCTCGCCCCGCTGCCATCCCAGAAAAAAGAAAATGGTGCAAAGCGCAATGATGACGATGGTGAGGATCTTGCCAAATGAGTTCAATCTCTTTTGCAGCGGCGTCTTCCCTTCTTCCGCCTCGATCATTGTGGCTATTCGGCCAAATTCTGTTTTGACACCCGTCTCCACAACATAACCGACTCCCCGCCCATTGGTCACCGATGTACCGCGGTACCCCATATTGATCCTGTCACCGAGCGGATAATCCCCGGGAGTTAAAGGGTCTGTTGCTTTATTGGCATTCACAGATTCTCCTGTGAGTGCCGACTCATCGACCTTGAGCGTATACGCTTCCATGAACCGCAGGTCAGCGGGAATCACGTCTCCGGCTTCAAGTACAACAACATCGCCGGGTACAAGATATTCCGCTGGAATCTTTTCGGCGTAACCGCTTCGCACAACACGCGCCTCACTCGCGGCCATATTCTGAAGCGCCTCTATCGCCTTCTCAGCCCGGTACTCCTGAACCACTCCCACAATCGCGTTGATAATGACAATCGCGAGAATCACGATTGTATCGGTGAACTCCCCGATGAAGCCGGAAACAATCGCTGCCGCCACCAACACCAGTATCATAAAATCAGTGAACTGCCGCAAGAACATCCCTACAACAGTCTTCTTTTTCGCAGCTGCAAGGGCGTTCTTTCCGTATTGTTCAAGGCGACGACGAACTTCTTCTCCCGACAATCCCTCAGGATTTGTCCGAAAATGCTCCGCGACCTCGTGGACCGATCGGATGTGGTATTCCATGCTACAACAACGGCGACAGAAGTCGCGCGATTCGTTCGGGTAGTTGTTTGTACTTGGGGCGGCTTCGCCATACTTCCGGATCGATCTTCCGCGAATCACCCAGATCCCGAAAAAAATCTGCACGCAGCTCAGCGGCGAGTGTGGTACCGTAAACCACAGCGTTTACCTCGAAATTGACGTCAAAACTGCGGTAATCCATATTCGCGGTTCCCACAATAGAAATGTAATCGTCCACCACCATACACTTTGTGTGTATGAATCCCTTTTGGTAGAGGTAAATTTCCACGCCAGCACTGAGCATGTCTCCATAGAAGGACCACGCAGCGGCGTTGACCAGCCGCGAGTCGGAGACACCCGGCGCGATTATCTTGACAGAAACGCCGCTCAGCGCCGAGACTTTCAACGCATTCAAAATACTCTCGCCGGGAATAAAGTACGGCGTGATCAGCAACAGTTCCTTCCGTGCGAGGTTGATAGCCTTTACCAGGGAAAGCATGATCGTTGAGGTTGGGGAGTCAGGACCGCTGGCCGCGATCTGAACATTCTCCCTCCCTTCGGGATGCCGGCGGATATCGAAATAGTACTGATCCGGATGAAGCTTCTTGCCTGAGCAAAAATTCCAATCGCAGAAAAACAGGTATTGCAGGTACTGGACGCCGGGACCCTCTATGCGAAGATGTGTGTCGCGCCAGTATACTTTCTTCTGAGACTTATACCGGGGATCGTTGATGTAGCGATCGCTGATATTAATGCCGCCGACGAATCCGCAATTCCCGTCGATGACAATTATCTTGCGATGGTTCCGGTAGTGGATAGGATTGGCCAGAACGATGAATCGTATCCTGTTAAAAGGATACGCCTCAACCCCGCCGGCGATCAGCTCTCGTGCCAGATCCTTACGAATACTTTGACTTCCAAATGCATCGTAGATAACCCGAACCCGTACGCCCTCTTTCGCTTTTCGGATCAACAGATCTTTGACCTGGTTGCCGATAGTATCGTCTTCGTAAATGTAGTACTCAAGGTGGATGTGGTGTCTTGCACGTTCGAGTGAGGCAAGTACGTCAGGAAACTTCTCTTCGCCATTCCGCAAAAGCTTTACGGCGTTGCCACCGGTCAGCGGACTAAAACTATCCCGAAGGAGAAACTTGACAAGGCTTCTCCCGTCACCGATCGCATCAATCTCGCGTTGAAGATTCAACTCGGTTCGCGAAACCACGCCCTCAATGATCCGCTGCGCAATTACGTCGTCGTCAATCAGTTTTTTGCTGTAAACACGTCGCTTCCGGTAATTTGTCCCAAACCAGAAATAAAACAGGATCCCTACGAAGGGCACGAAAACGACAAACAAGAGATAAGCAAGGGTCTTGTTGATACTCGTCGTGTCAAAGATGATCCGCAGGCATACGATGATCAGGAAACAAATGTAGCAGAATTCCAGGAGTATTATCCAGCTCATATATTGCGACGAACCTTCGTGACCAAGGACTGCCAACAATATAGCAAAGAATGCCGGAAACTCCAGCTACTTCCAACCGCCACCGAGCGCTCTGTACACGTCGACGACTGAACTCAAGTGGTCAAGCCGTGAGTTAACAAGACCCAACTGCGAATTCAGCGCGTTCTGGCGTGCAGTAAGAACTTCCAGGTAATTGGCAAGCCCGCTGTTCATCAACTCCTCCGAGTATCGTGTAGCAGTATCATAGGCAGCAAATTCCTCACTCCGGATCTCAATCGAGACTCCCGAAGCGTGAAAGTTGTAAAGCGCATCCGATACTTCCCGGCTCGCCTGAAGCACTGCCTGCCGAAATCGCAACGCGGCCTGCTCTTTTTGAGACAAGGATACTTCATACTGGGTGCGTATGCGCCTTCCGTTCAACACGGGTTGGGTCAATCCGCCGAGGAGATTGGCAAACAAGGAGTTCACGCTGAACAACTCGTCGAGCTCCAGGCTCTGGATACCCGCATTTGCCGACAATGTAAGCGATGGATAGAAGTTGCTTTTCGCAACGTTGGTCATCTCGAATGCATTCACTAATGCGTACTCGG
This sequence comes from uncultured Roseivirgaceae bacterium, assembly GCA_964438975.1. Lineage (GTDB taxonomy): Bacteria > Bacteroidota > Bacteroidia > Cytophagales > Cyclobacteriaceae > Chryseosolibacter. Next base: position 54,473 of record CAYTMU010000006.1, read on the forward strand.
CCGCAACAACATCCGGCCTGTTGCGCAATAACTGGACGGGTAATCCAATCTGCATTTCTTCGGGAAGTTGCTGCTCGTCCAGCACACCGCGTTCAATGGAACGGGATTCAGCACCCAGAAGAATCGACATAGTATTCTCCAGCAGGTTGATGTTCGTGCGCACATCCACCAGCAACGCCCTCGCCGTGTGCAACTGAGCTTCCGTCTGCTTTACCGCAACCTCCGACACGGTTCCGGCTTCCTTCAGCGCGCGCGTTGTTTCCAGTGCACTCTCACGCGTGACAATTGTCTGTTCAACGATACGTTCCTGTTCGTCGAGCGCCAACAATCGGAAATACACTGTTGCTACGCCTGCGATCAGTTCAGTCTTCACAGCCTGATGCGCTGCAACAGTCTGAAGGTAGGTCGCCTCCGAAGCGCGACGGGTGCTCCGTATCTTTCCCCAGATATCAGCTTCCCAGGAAAGACCTGCGGAAATCTCATATTGTGTGAGGGCTCCGCTGAAGAAGGAGCCGAACTGGCTATTTCTCGAAAGCTCCTGGTAGTTTACACGTCCGGCTACATTTAAGGTTGGCAGCTGCCCTTGTTTACCCTGCAGGTAATACGAGCGGGCAATATCGATCTGGTGAAGCGCTACACGAATGTCGATGTTCTGCTCAAGCGCTTGCTCAATATGGCTTACCAATATAGGGTCGGCAAAAAGTTCGCGCCAGGATACCTCCGCAAGAGACGCACTGTCGCGCGCCAGCGAATCGGTTCTGAAATATTCGTTTTGGATCACCTCGGGGCGATTGTACGGTTGGGCTACGAAACAAGACTGCATCGTAACTACCAACACAGGCAAAGCCGCAAGCGCAAAAAATCTTCTTTTATTCATGATCACCATGATTCTTCGTGTGTCAAACATGTCCGCTTTCATCCACTACCTTCTTCGTGCTCAGCTTCTCGTGAAGCCACTGGAACAGGATGTACAGGATCGGGATAACAAACACGCCAATAACGGTTCCGATCAGAAGGCCTCCGACCGCCCCGGTTCCGATAGACCGATTGCCTTGTGCACCAATCCCCGACGCGAACACCAACGGCAAAAGCCCGATGATGAACGCGAAAGACGTCATCAAAATCGGTCTTAGCCTCACTTTCGCACCTTCAATGGCAGCGTCGACAATCGAATACCCCGCGCGACGGCGCTGGATACCAAACTCCACGATCAGAATGGCGTTCTTCGCAAGAAGCCCGATCAGCATGATCATCGCGATCTGGAAATAAATATTTATCTGCAGCCCGGCGAACTTGGTTGAAACATATGCACCCATGATACCAACGGGTAGCGACAATAACACCGAGAACGGGATGAGATAGCTTTCGTACTGACCTGCGAGAATGAAATACACAAAAAGAATACTTAGAATGACGATAAACAGCGTCTGGTTACCGGCTGCGATCTCTTCACGCGTCAACCCGGAGAAGTCGATCGTAAAATTCGAAGGCAGCGCAGTCGCGCTCACTTCCTGGACGGCACGGATCGCGTCACCCGACGAATATCCCGGAGCGGCGGAACCATTGACGCTCGCGGAATTGAACAGGTTGAAGCGCGTTACGGCCTGCGGCCCGTAGATTCGTTTCAGGTGCACGAATTCCGTAACCGGAGCCATCTCTCCCGAAGAGTTTCGCACGAAAAGTGAATTCAGACTCTCAGGTGTCGCCCGGTCACGTGGCAGTGCCTGTATATATACCCTGTATTGCTTGCCAAAGCGCGAGAAGTTCGCCGCGTAGATCCCGCCGACATATCCCTGGAGCGTCGCAAATATACTGCTAACAGAAACACCTGCCTCCTTCGCCTTTGCTACATTGAGCTCCATCTCGTATTGGGGAAACTTCGTGCTGAACGACGTTTGCGCAAACATGATCTCGGGGCGTTGCATCAACTGGCGAAGAAAATCCTGTGTAACGCGATCGAGCTCCGTAAATTCTCCCCCGAGCCTGTCGAGTACCGTCATCTCAAATCCGGATGAAACGCCAAAGCCGGGGATGCTTGGAGGCGCGAAGAAAAGGAAATTCGCCTCCGGAATAGTCGCCGCAGCAGCAAACATCTGCCCCATGATCGCATCAACCGACGTCGATTCATCCTTGCGTTCATCCCATGGCTTGAGCTTGAGGAACCCAAGTCCGTAGTTACTACCCGCTCCGGAGATCAGACTGAAACCATTGACAAGCGAGCCCCCTTCAAAACCGGGAATATCCTTGATCTTGTCGTAAAGTTCCTGCGTCACAGCAACGGTGCGGTCCAGTGTGGCGCCAGGCGGCAACTCGACGTTCGCGAAGATCATACCGCGATCCTCTGACGGCACAAAGCCGGTAGAAGTCGTTGATGAAGCCCACCAGATACCTGCTGCAGATACCAGAAGGATCAGCGGCGTAACCCATTTGTAACGGTACAGGAAAGAAAGTGAACGCACATAACGCTGCGTCGTTGCCTCAAAGGCAATGTTGAATCCGCGGAAGAAACGTTTCAGGAATCCCTTCTTCTCTTCTTTTTCATCATGCGCCGGCTTCAGCAGTATCGCGCAGAGCGCAGGGCTGAGGGTCAAGGCGTTCAAGGCTGATATCGCGATCGCAACGATAAGCGTAACCCCGAATTGTTCATAGAACACACCGGTCGGTCCCGAGATAAACGTCACCGGAATAAACACGGCACTCATCACCAGCGTAATGGAAATGATCGCACCGGTGATCTCTTCCATCGCTGAGTGTGTCGCTGCCCGGGCTGACTTGGCGCCTTCTTCCAGTTTGGCGTGAACCGCCTCGACGACAACAATGGCGTCGTCGACAACGATCCCGATGGCGAGCACAAGCGCGAACAGTGTCAGCAGGTTGACGGAATATCCGAAAATGTTAAGAAAGAAGAACGTCCCGATAATGGACACGGGAACGGCGATCGCAGGAATGAGAGTCGAGCGAAAGTCCTGCAGGAATATGTACACAACAAGAAATACCAGGAGAAACGCCTCAATGAGGGTTGTGATAACTTTCGCGATCGACGCATTGAGGAATTCATTCGTATCAAAGTTGACACTGACCTCTATACCCCGTGGGAAATCCTCCCGAAGTTCGGCAATTGTTGCATGGATATTCTCGATAATTTCCTGGGCATTGGAGCCAGGTGTCTGGTACACGCCCATACTGACGCCGGGCAGGTTGTTGGTATACGACACAACGCTGTAGCCTTCAGCATCCAATTCAACATCGGCAACATCCGACAACCGGAGAAACTGGCCGTTGTCAAGTGCCTTGATGATAATGTCTCGGTATTGCTCCTCCGTACTGAATCGTCCGCCGTAGCGTATGACATACTCGAACGCCTCTGCGTTGTTCTGTCCAAGAGATCCGGCTGCAGCTTCAAGGCTTTGTTCGTTAAGAGCTTCCAGAACGTCCGAGGGAATAAGTCCATACGCCGCCAAACTTTCAGGACGCAACCAGATCCTCATCGCATACGTCTTGGCGCCAAACACCGACACATCCCCCACACCGCTGATCCGTTTCAGTGCGGGCAGTACGTTGATGTTGAGATAGTTTTGAATGTATGTGGCATCGTAGTTCTCGTTCTCTGAAAACACCGTGAGGAACATCAATGCGCTGGTCTGTTGTTTCTGCGTAATGACACCAGACTGTGTGACCTCTCGCGGCAGCAGGGGAGTCGCACGTGCCACACGGTTCTGCACATTGACCGCAGCGATGTCAGGGTTCACCCCCTGCTTAAAAAATACCCGTATCTGGGCAGAGCCGTTGTTGCTGGCAGTGGAAGTGATATAGGTCATATCCTCCACACCATTGATCTGCTCTTCGATCGGAATGATCACACTCTCGAGAACGGTCTGCGCGTTAGCACCCGGATAATTAGCAATCACCTGCACCGTTGGCGGAGCGATGTCGGGGTATTGCGTTACCGGTAGTGTGGTCAACCCGAGGACACCGAGAATCAGAACTATGATCGAAATGACCGTCGATAGGACAGGTCTGTCAATAAATTTCTTCAGCATCGCACGGTGTTATTTAAATATGACTTTCACAGGTCTTGCAATGCTGTCGAAGGGCACTGCCTGAGGTTGGATGAGCGTGTTGTCTCGCAGCTTGCCAGTACCCTGCGCAGCGATCTTCTCGCCGGGCTCAATTCCTGAGCGTACGATCACCAGGTTGTCTACGCGTTCCTCAACCTCGATAGGATTGCTTACCACGACCGTGTCGCCCTGAACTTTATAGACGTAAACGATCCCCTGCAGTTCGAAGGTGGATGTCGCAGGTACGACGGGCACCTGCTCGTAAGTTTCGGGAAGCCGGACAATTCCGCTGTTACCATGCGTCAGCAGGCGATCGGGATTGGGGAAGGTAGCCCGAAAGCTCACGGTACCGGTGGTACGGTTCACCTGACCCGTTACGGTTTCGATCTTCCCGGGTCGTGGATACGCGCGTCCGTTGACAAGTACGAGTTCGACCGGGGGGAAATTGTTGATCTTATCCGTCAGGGTCTTTCCCTCGGTATGTTGAATAAAGTCAAGGTAGTCGCGCTCATTCATTGAAAAGAAGGCGTACACATCGTCTATATCCGACACAGTGGTCAACGGCGAAGGGTCAGAAGGGCTGGCAAGCGATCCCTGCCGGAAGTTGATAGCACCGACATAGCCATCGATCGGACTTTTGATCGTCGCATAGTCAATACTAGCAGTAATGCTGTTGTAGCTGGCCTCTGCCTGCGCGAGTCGCGCTTGCGCCGTTTCCAGTTGTATATTACTGATGATACCCTTCTCGACGAGCGGCTTCAGCTTTTCAACTTCCACACGGGCGGCATTGACATTTGCCTCCGCTGCGCCTGCATCCTGTGTCAGTGTTTGCGTCTCAAGTTTGAAAAGCGTCTGCCCCTTTCGCACACGCGCCCCTTCATCCACTAAAACCGCCGTGATATAACCGGGCACCTTTGCCCGGACGGCGCTGCTGATGGTTCCTTCAATGCTTGCCGGGTAGGTCGAATAGCCTGTGACAGTCTTCAGCGGCACCTCGACTACCGGTATGGGTATACGCGCCGTTCCCCGGCCCTGGACAGCCTGTGGCTTATCCTGGCAGCCGCTGAGGAGGACGGTTACAGCGGAGAGTATCGGAAGCGCGAATTTTCTCATAATCGATCAGACGTTAAGTGTTGTTCTTGTTATTGCTTTTGTTTGTAGTGCCATCCCACAGCGCCTCGGCGATGCGCTCCTGATCCGCTTTGCTCACCGGCTTCTTACCGAATACATGCAGTTTTGCCGCAGTGCTGATACTTCCCGTGACAAGCAGCAGGAGAATCTCCGGTTTGAATGATTTGAATACCCCCTTCTTGCATCCCATCGCAAAAAAATCATACAAACGTCCCTGGGAGTAATTGGGGAATTTATTGGTACTAAACGGAGAATTGACGAATTGTTCGAAAAAGATGAGAACGTTTGATTCCCGAACGAAGAAATCGTACAGGTTGGTCCATATCCGAAAGAAGTTGTCGCGATAGAAATCGCTGGCGATGATGGAGTCCTCTATGACTGTCGCTACGCGCTGTCGGTTATACTCGTACAGAGCGCAGATCAGTTGGTCTTTACTCTCAAAGTAATGGTAGACCGTTCCGGCTGCCACGCCGGCTTTGCCCGCTACAAGGCTCATGGTAGCGCCGTGAAAACCGTAGTCGCGGATGAGATCCAGGGTGCTTTCAAAAATAGCCTGTCTCTTATCTCCGGAGTCTTCGCGCATAGCCATGAATGAACTGATTGAACGTTCATTCGGTCATAAAGTTCCAGCTTCAGGTAATCTTTTTTCATCGGCGCAAAAATATCCTATTTCAAACGTTTTCGGCGAAAAGATTGATGGACGGAGATTCATACCTTCAGCATGATGTTGAACATGAAAATGGTCCACTCAACATCGGCTTCATGGAAAATGAGACATCTCCGCTGTCTGGTTTTCCGGATAAAATGCAATCATCACATTAAAGAAGTATTCTGAACGGTTATATTTCTCTTGTCATCGGGAAATAATACGCCTATGAAAAAAATAAACATACTGATCATCGACGACGAAGCACTGATACGTGAAGGGCTTCGGTCATTGCTTGCAGGCGAAAGCTTTGTGGATGAAATTTTTGAAGCCTCGGATGCGGACGAGTTCCACGCCGTCATCAAAAGTGCCCACATCGATCTGATCTTGCTGGATATCCGGTTGCGGAACACGACTGGCGTAGAGCTGTTGGAGACAATCCGAAACCTTGAACATCAACCCAAGGTCATCGCCGTCACAGGCATGGAAGGCGTAGAACTCATCATCAATTTGCTGAAAAGCGGCGTAGATGGTATTGTGTACAAACTGGACGGATACGAAGAGATCCGCAAGACGATCAGCAGCATTTTGGCGTCGGGCAACTACTACCCCGAAAAAGTCCTGCGCATCATACAATCAAACGCGAAAGCGTGGGACCATACGCCAACGGTTGTACTGCAAGCGACTGAGTTGAACATGCTCAGGGCAATTGCCCGCGGATCGATCACAAAAGAGATCGCCGCCGAGTTGAAGATGGCCGAGACGACCGCCGAGACATACCGAATGCGGTTGCTCAGGAAAGTAGGCGTTCCCAACACTGCGGCATTGCTGGCGTACGCTTATCGCAACGGTATACTGTGACGTCAGTCCTCCGGGGCTTCACTTTCGTCCGGCATGCGCGCGTTGGTTTTCACGGTCAGTGTCGCCAGCAGGCCTCGTTTACCCTGCGAGTAGGTGATGGTGGCACCGATGACAGCTGATCGGAGTTTGAGAGTATTGTTCTTGCGCTTCAGGCGTTGAATGAATTCAGGAATCTTCGAAAAGCCCGTTCCATCGTCTTCCACCTCGATCGAGAGCGCATTCGGCCGCCAGGTGGTTCTAACCCACACATGCCAGGCGTCGGAATGTTTGAAGGCATTGTGAACGAGTTCCTGGATGATGCGGAACACATAATGCTCAACCCGCGGAAAAAGCGCGACGGGATCGCCGGAGCTCTCGTAATGGACGTGGCCGGTCCCGGGGTGTTCCATATTCTGACAAAGCAACGCGATCGCTTTATCCAGCGTTTCACCTTCGACCCTGGTAGGGAGGAGACGGCGGGAAATATTTCTGACCACGTGAATGACCTGATCGAACTCGCTTCCCATCTTGACCGCCAAAGTGGCGACTTCGGTTTGGTCGCGCGACGATCGTTCCATCCTGTCGATGTACAATCGAAAGACTGACAATCGCTGGATCAGGTCGTCGTGCAATTCGGCGCCCATTTCGGAAATGATCTGTTCAGATATTTCCGCGACGCGGCGTGAGACCTCAGCCTCGAGTTTTTTTCGCGAGAGGAAAATGACCATGGATGTTTTGATTATAAGTGTTAAATTATAATAAAGAACCCTCATAAGATATGACAGCGAGAAAATTTCCGGTGCTAGTTGTGTTGATTTTCTATCGCTAGAGGAAAGTCGACTTCGACGGAGAGAGGGTTCAATTATCGCATTGGCCATCGATACACTATTTGCAATAATATCCGTAGCCTATGAAAAAGATTACTCTTTCCATCATGCTGTTATCGGCCTGCTTCTCGTCACGTGCTCTACAAGATTCCTTAGTCAACTCATTACGCGTTGAACTCCAAGGCAAGGCTAATGATCTCGAAGCATACTATTTTCTCCACGACCTCGCGCTCGGCCTCATTGATTTCGATAACGAAAAAGCATTAATAGTAATCGAGGAGGCCGCACCAATTGCAACCCGGACTGCCGATACATTGTGCATCGTAAAAAGTCAAAGAGTTAGAGGTCAGATACAATTCAGGTTAGGACTTCCGCAAGCGACCATTTCAGTCGTTGAGCCATTACTTGCGTTCAAGACTATTACACAATACACGGATGAGTATCTCTCGATCTTGAACCTCCTAGCGGTCTGTCACCTAAGCATGAGCCAATTTGATGAGGCACTAAAGTACCATCTAAAAACTCTGCACTTTGCCCAGGAAAGAAACAATGGAGCGTTCATTGCCACAAGTCTGATGAATATGGGGATATGCTACTACAAACTTAGAGATTATGACAAGGCATTACCATTTATGATTCGAAGCTATCACTTAAGTGATTCGCTAGGGCGTGTAGATTTTTCTCAACCGCTCAACATCAGTCTTTGCCACGCCTATTTAAATGAATTTGAGAAAGCAAAGCACTATCTAACGCTAAGTGAAAAGATATGCGGAGATGACTGTCCACCAGCGGCGCGACTTCACCTTAGCTACGCGTCTGGCTCTATCCTTTTTGGAAGGAACGCACTTAATGAAGCTGAACGTGAGTATAGAATCTCTTTAGAAATATCTGATCAACTGCAGGACCACCGAATGTTCTTGGATAATATCTATATGCTCGCAAGAATTCACGCGAAGCGAAATGAGTTTCAGAGAGCAGGCGCGTATTTGGATCAGGCGCAAAAGTTAATCAGTCAAAGTATTCCATTTAACATGGAAATGATAAAGGTATATGGGCAGCTTGGCGAGCTCTATCTCCGGATTGAAGATTACGAACGAGCTGCCTTCTACCAATCACACTATATCGTCCTGCGAGATAGCATATACAACGAAACAGTAACAACCAGCCTCATGGAAGTAGAATCGGAATATCGCCAAAAGGCTAACCTCTCAAAAATCGAGGCTCAAACTGCCATAATCGCTAACCGAGATAAAACTATCGGCAGACAACAGGCTCTCACTACAGTAGTGGGACTGCTCTGCATAATGACAGCCGTTACGCTAGCAGTAATTTTCAGAAGTTATCGTTTGAAAAAGATGATAAATACGATCCTAGAGAAAAAGATTCGAGAACGCACAACTGAAATGGAAGCGGCAATGAGAGAATTACTCACGAACCTTGAAGTGAGAGCACACGAGCTATCGAGGCTCTCTGGAATAATTAATGAAACGATCAAGTCTCTAACGGGTCTGTCACGCGTTGCAAGTCAGATCGATAAAGATGATCTGCGAAAATGCTTAACTCAACTTCGCAACATGATGGTACAATCTGCTAAGAGACTCGATAAATAAAACTTAATGCCGGTTTCGATGAGTGATGCAGGCAGGTAACCACCGAATTAGGCCCAATATCGGTGTTAAAGGAAGGCAAAATAGACTCCTGCATGATCAATGGACAAAACTGAGGTAGAATTGAGGGAAACCGGGTCTCAAGCTACCTTACAAAATAAAATTTGGCATTTTTCCATGTAAGGTTTTCCTGATAAAGTTGACTTTTTTCACTTAAAGTAACACTTTAAGTGATGGGATTACACACAAACGATTGATTGTTAGGTCGTACAAATCGTGATAGCTCGCACTGAAGGTTACCAACAGGGTAGCAAAAGGATAAGATTAGGACGATGGAGCAGCAGGAAAGACCAATGAGAAGAGCAATAAGGACTGAAAGATGAAGTATCTGGCGTCGGCGCGCAGGCCAGAAGTGGGGGTTGACTTCGGAATCCACTTTCTGGGCTGACCTGGATTTGACGCCAAGTCAGCCCTGCGTGGTAGTAGTGAAGATGGTGTCGCCTATTTACTCGTCTAATGAATGGTGGCAAATCCACCATCTAGACCCGAAGAGCACAGTCAAACAGATGGCCGCACTGCTTCAGGGCAACTGGTTTGTCTTTTCGATTTAAAGAAGAAGGCCTATCGAGCCACTTCCTCCAAAATGATTCCTCCAACCGGTGAGGAAACAGAACTTGTTGCCTCTTGGCTGCTAGTACTTGCCGGTGCATTCACATTTGCAAACGTGAATGATAGGGTCACTAAGGCCACAATGGCCAGTAACACTGATATCTTGGTTTTCATTTGAAACAGTGGGTTCGTCTATCGGCCTACGATATCACTAAATGCGCCTCCGCCATTTTGGGTGGTTGGTGCTACTTCCTCCTCTGTGCATGAAGAGAATGACAATACACTAACAAATGCGATTGCGAGAGCGAAAATGACCTTTTTCATAAATGTAAAATTTAGGTTTTGACTTTTTTCCGTGATAAATTGTACCCAAAGATGGTTGGCTGTTGGATACTTTTTCAGTTAATAGATTTTTTAAAATAACCCGTGTACCAAATCGTTTGCCGTTTTCCGAAGTTTCCTTTTGTACTCAGTCTTTTGCTCCTCTTCACTTCGGGAAAAACCTATCCCCAAGGCACGAAGGCAATAGACTCGCTAAAGTCATTAGCCGAGACTAGGTCAGGCATCGAGAAGTATGACGTCCTTTTTGAGTTGGGGTTTGAATACTATCTGCATGGCCAGATAGAACAGGCACTCGCAGTCTTTCAACAAGCAAAACTGATCTCACTAAGACATCGGGACAGTGTGAGGTTAGTGAAAGCAACAAGGATTGAGTTTCAAATGCTCCGCAGACTGGGAAGAGAACAAGAAAACCTTCAAGAATTGATTGCTATTTTGCCTGTTGCTAAGAGGCTTGGAATAAAGCAGGAACAAGAATACATACTCAACTCATTAGCAATCACCTATACTCTTCATGCAAACTACGATAAAGCATTGGAGTATCACTTCCAAAACTTAGTCTTGCGGGAGCAGGATGGTGACAGTCGCAAGATTCGGGAATGCCTCAACAATATCGGTATTGTGTATTTCAAGTTGAGAAACTATCCGAAGGCGCTGGAGTATTATAATCTAGCGTTAGATCATGACAACGACATCAAGAACAGTGACTTCCGAGATGTCCTACTCATCAACATCGGATTATGCTATAACCAACTTGGCAAATTCGATGAAGCAAGGGCTATCATCAAGAAGGCTTTCGAGTACTGCAGTCCTGTTTGCCAAGATTTTACGATCCTACACGGAGAATTTGGGCTAGGTGTATCCTATTACGGGCAACAGATGTTCCGTCAGTCAAAAAAGCACTTCCAGCACTCCTATCAGACTGCTTTATCAACAAACGATCTTAGGTTTCAAGCCGAAAACTCCGTGTACTTGGCGCATATCTATGTTCGCAATGAACAATATGACTCCGCTTTGATCGCACTGGCAAGGACCGAACAGATCGCTTTGAATGACGGATTCAGTGAACTCTTAATTGAATCCTACAGAGAGTATTCGAATCTATATTCCCGACAGAAGGACTTCGAAAACGCCTCAATCTACCAGAACAAATACATCACTCTGAAAGACAGCATCTACAGCGGTGAACTGATCGACCGGATCGCGAAAATCACTACGCAGTTCCAGGAACGTGTTAACCTCCAGACTATCGCTGATAAAGAAGAAACAATCGCGCGCCAGCGAGAACTCAATATCTCTATCGCCATCATCGCCATCCTCCTCTCTGCCCTGATATTCGTCCTCTACCACTCCATCAAAGTCAAACGCCGCGTCAACGCCGACTTGTCGGATGCAAAAGAAATCATCGAAGACCAAAATCGACAACTGATGAATTCCAACGTTCACCTGAACCAGGAACTCAAAGAACGCAACCTCGACCTCCAACGTGCAAACGACTCCCTGCACCGGGTGAACGAAGAACTCGACAACTTTATCTACAAAACATCTCACGATATTCGCGGACCTCTCGCCAGCCTCAAAGGCATGTGCAACGTGGCCCTGATGGATGTCAAAGATCCGCTCGCTCTCAACTACCTTCAGAAACTCGATATCACTGCGGAAAAACTCAACACCATCCTCACCCGACTCCTCATCGTCAACCAGATCAACAATTCTTCGCTCCTCCACGACCGTATCGACTTCGAAGCGATCGTAGAGGATATCCTCATACTCGAACGAAAAAAGGGAATACCCAAACAACTCAAGATCACCCCGGATATCTGCCCCTCTACGGTGTTCCACTCCGATCCGCAGTTCGTTCGCATTATCCTCGAGAACCTCATCGACAACGCTATCAAATTCTACAACGATTCCGATCGCATAGAACCCTTCGTCAACATTAACATCTCTGGAAACGATGAATGCGTTAGCATCAACGTCGTTGATAACGGCATTGGCATCAGTGAGGTACACCCGGATAAAATATTCCAGATGTTCTCGCGGGCATCCGAACGCTCTGAAACAGGCGGCATCGGTCTCTACATTACGAAAACGGCTGCCGAAAAACTCGGCGGTACTGTGCACCTCAAAACGACCCCTGAAGGATACACCGAGTTCTATGTGAGGCTGCCTTACAACATGCCCAAGGTATTCTCCAACGGGAATTCCGTGGAAAGCAAAATACACAAGGCCTGACACCACGTCTCCATCACCACATCTTTCAAACCTCCCAAACGTTTCCCATCTTTGCAGACTTCAATCGAATCTTCCCCTATGAAGAAATACAAACGCTATACGATCACCTCCGCCCTCCCCTACGCCAACGGTCCGCTTCACATCGGCCATATCGCCGGAGCCTACCTTCCTGCCGATACCTACGTGCGCTTCCTCCGACTCCGCGGCGAGGATGTCATCTACGTCGGTGGATCCGACGAACACGGCGTGGCTATTACCATCGGTGCCAAAAAGGAGGGCCTTAGCCCAAAAGCATTCGTCGACAAATATCACAGCTTGATGAAAAAGGCTTTTGAGGATTTCGGCATTTCCTTCGATATCTACTCCCGGACCAGCAATGATATCCATTACCAGACCGCGCAGGATTTCTTCCTCGAGGTGCACCGAAAGAACCTGCTCGTGGAAGAGACGTCCGACCAGTATTACGATGAACAGGAAAAGATCTTTCTCGCCGACCGCTATATCGTCGGCACTTGCCCGAACTGTGGAAATACAAACGCCTACGGAGACCAATGCGAAAAATGCGGCACTAGCCTGAGTCCCAAGCAGCTGATCAACCCGCGGTCTACTGTTTCGGGAAATACGCCGGTACTGAAACCTACCAAGCACTGGTACTTCCCACTCGACAAATTCGAGAACTGGCTTCGCGAATGGGTGATCGATGGCCATAAAGACGACTGGAAAACAAACGTCTATGGCCAATGTAAATCCTGGATCGACCAAGGCCTTCAACCTCGTTCTATCACACGTGATCTGGACTGGGGTATCCCTGTTCCGCTACCCACCGCGGAAGGAAAGGTTCTTTACGTCTGGTTCGACGCTCCCATCGGCTACATCTCAGCAACCAAAGAACTCCGTCCCTCCGACTGGGAAAAATACTGGAAGGATCCCGACACACGGCTCATCCACTTCATCGGGAAAGACAACATCGTCTTCCATTGCATCATCTTCCCCGCGATGCTGAAGGCTCATGGCGAGTTTGTTCTACCCGACAACGTGCCCGCGAATGAGTTCCTGAATCTCGAAGGCGACAAGCTATCCACTTCCCGCAACCATGCTGTTTGGCTGCACGAATACCTCCAGGATTTTCCGGGCCGCCGGGATGAACTGCGGTACGTGCTGACTTCGATCTCGCCCGAGACTAAGGACGCTGATTTCACCTGGAAAGACTATCAGCAAAAGGTGAACAGCGAACTCGTAGCTATACTCGGAAATTTTATCAATCGCGTGATGGTGCTTACCTGGAAGTATTTTGACGGCAAAGTACCCGGCACAGCCGAACTGTCGGGCAGCGACAAGCGCCAGCGGATCACCGATCTTCAACGCCAGGCGGCAACCGACATCAACGGATCTGTCAAAAGTATGGTCGACTCTCTCGAACACTTCCGCTTCCGCGAAGCTCAGTTCCACATGATGAATATAGCGCGCATCGGGAACAAGTTTCTCGCAGACACAGAGCCATGGAAACTGGCGAAAGACGATCCGGACGCAGTCGGCTTTGTCCTTCTCTACGCACTGAACATCGTTGGCAATCTCGGGGTTGCTGTCGAACCGTTCCTTCCGGACGCCGCCGCCAATATCATCAAGCAACTTAATGCGACGTCACTTCACAGCGAGCTTTGGAAAAAGGGCGAACTCGCGGAGACAATCAAACCGGGTCACCAGCTCAACCAGCCTGAATTGTTGTACCGAAATGTGGAGGATGCCGATATCGCAAAACAGATCGACCGTCTTGCAAAAGCAAAAGCGCCAGCAAGCGATCCGTCAATATCCGAGGTGAAACCAATTAAGCCCGAGATCACTATCGACGACTTCTCCAAACTTGATATACGGATCGGCAAAGTAACAGCCGCGGAGAAGATGGAGAAATCAAACAAGCTGCTGAAATTGACAGTAGATAGCGGCGCGGATACGCGCACCATACTCAGTGGTATCGCGCAACACTACTCGCCGGAAGAGATAGTAGGCCGAAACGTGACCTTCATTGCGAATCTGGCACCGCGCAAGATGATGGGCATCCTGTCTCAGGGCATGATACTCATGGCGGAAGATAGCGAAGGGAAACTGAGACTGGTCTCGCCGGATAAGGACGTAGAACCCGGATCAGCCGTCAGTTAGCCGGTAGGACTTCCCCGATAATAAACCTATTTTTGAAACGTGAAGATGTTGCAAAAGGTGACGCGCGCGTTGACTCCCAGGGAAACGAAGACGCTGAAAAAAATCAGACGGACAAACGAGGACGTTCTCACGCGCGGATATAAATGGCCCAACGTCGGCCTGGCTCTTGTACTCGCAGCGCTTTGCTTATACGGAGCTACCTGGACGCGCTACGACCTCATAACCTTTATTCTGGGCGTGTCGGCGGTCTTTAGTGTCGGCTATGTCTTCTTTATGCCGTACGAAGCATACAAGGACATCAAACGTGCAAACAGGATGATCCGGAAAGTGGAGTCTGTCCTGAAGGAGGGTACGGTCGAAGTTACTCCGGTGGTCGCCACACGCGTGGCCTTGGCCAAGGAGCAGGAAGACGAGGGCGATCTTTACATCATCGAACTGGAGAATGCGCACATACTCTACATCTATGACTATGATCACAATATGAGAAAAGGGTTTCCCTGCCTGGAATTCGAACTCTATGACGAAGGCTTTTACAACCTCATCGGTCGCCTGATAAATCCTGTCAGCGAAAAGATCAAACCAGTTGAGATCGATGCTCGAGCTAAATGGAACTACATCAGGAGATCTTCGGCGCCGGTTCATCTTCAGATCCAGAAGACGAACTTCGATCGGCTCGTTGAAAAGATGAGCAGCGACGGGGAAAAACTTACCGCCTGACGATAAGTTTTTCGCGAACCGCCAATGCTCCCTGGTCAACGGTAATCAAATACATCCCCGACTGAAGACTGCCGACCGGCGTAATGCTGACTCCGTGCAAAAGCTGTTCAGGCAGAAAGACATCTTCAAACAAAAGACTGCCGGTGAGATCCAATAACCTTATGCGTACCGGAATTGTCAGAACAGTCTTTACGCTGACATTGATGTTATCCTGTGTAGCAGGATTAGGATAGACACTGATCAGGAAGCTGTCCTCCGGACCGTTATCAGGATTTCCAATTGACGTAACGATGCTCGGATCACTTTTGAGCACGTCTGACGAAACGCGCACCCACTCGTTCCCGGTATCAGGCCCAAGGTACTCGACTAGCAGGCTGTCTGTCTGGGTGTCTTCAAAATATTGTGCATAGATCCGATGCGGCCCTTCTCCTAGTGATCGTGCAGATCCCTCAACCGTAACGACATCGTGAATACCGTCGTTGTCGACCACCAGATCATCGTTGATCCACAATCTCGAACCATCACTTGACGTCGTGCGAAACGCATACTCCCCCGGTTGTGTGATCAATAGATAACCGTCAAACGAAAAATTGTAGTAGTCGTCCTGTGTCTTCTGTGCGAGTGTAAACCCTGAAACCCGTCCGCTAAATTCAGCCCATGACCAATCGATCGAACCGAGGTCACTCCACGAACCGGTTGTGTGTTCATAATACAATCCCGAAAAGAAGGTGTTGATCTGTATAGTATTACTCTCGGGCCCGATATTGCGCGATAGGTCTATTGCTTTAACGCGGACATTGAACTCTGCGTTGACCGGCAAGTCTGCCAGAACAAATGTCGTGTCGGCCGACGTCGTGGCAATAGTATCGTCATTGAAATATACCACATACTCACGCACGCGTGTGTTATCAGTCGCTGGTGACCATGTCAATTCGAAGCGCCCAACTCCGCGAGACCTCGCCTTCAGGTCGCGGGGCGACGAGGGTGGCTCATCGTCGAGCACCGTGTTGACGACGATCCCTGTGTTGGCGGCCGATGGCACGTAAGCGGAACGACCCTCAATTCCCACTGCCCGGATCTTGTACTGATACGTGACGGTCGGTTCCACACCCGTGTCGTCGAATGTTGTCGCGTTCGCGGCAGTGATACCAGCCAACTCCCAGGATCCCCAGGAATTGCCGGTTTGCTTTCGTCTCCATATCTCGAAGCCGGTCTCATTCTCCGAGACGTCAGACCATGTCAGGACGTTCTCCGCAGGTGAAACCGAAATCCCGGAAAAGTTTTCTGGTTCAGCGATATTCAGCGGTGCAGAATCGCCGAAGAACACGTGGACGGGGGATGAAGGTGAACTCCGGCATCCGTAGCTCGACACAACCAGTGTATACGGGCCGTTGCCATGGGTAGCCGAAAGCGTGACGGTCTTCATCGTATCATCTTCGCTTCCGGGAAAGTCGATCAACTCCCCATCCTTGTACCAGTAGTAGTGCCCGTATGCATCTCGTGAATCCAGCGTCGCGGTGTTACCTCCATTCAGATCGCGTAGAACAACCGTGCCTATCTGCTGTATGGTGGCGGCGGGGGGAGCACCTGCCTGCAATGTTAGCGGCCCGGACCATTGGTTCCATTGTGCTTCTGTCGGATTGCTGACACGCGAGAAGCGCGCGCGATAGGTGCCGGGATTCTTTGCGTAAAATACCTCGGAGTCTGCGCCACTGATGATTTGCCCCTGGAACTCCCATTGATAGGCGTGGAAGCCTTTGGCTAGCTCGAGGCGCGTTCCCTGCTCCGAGCAAATGATCTCCGACCCTTCAAAGCTGTGAATATCCGACTTACGCTGCCCTAGCATCCAGGTAAAGAAGTCGGGTTCGTTGAAGGCCTTGTTCCACGTGCCGTGCCCCAACTCCGGATAAAGCGTATATCGAATATCAGCACCGACATTCTCGAACTGTTGGATGTAACGCCTCGTCTTGGACGGCCATGGGTTCACATCTCGCCCGCCTTGAAAGATCCACAGCGGTATATGGGCAATGGTGTGCGCAACCCCCTGGCTATTGATAAACCCATCGTCGACAGCCGACATCGCCACCGCGGAGGCGAACAGCCACGGCGCCCTTTTTAAAGCCTCGTAAACACCGTGACCACCGTTCGAAAGTCCTTCGATATAAACGCGATCCTCGTCTATATTGTACTTCTTCATTACCAGGCGAATGATGCGGATCGCATCCTGAACGGCAAAATGATCCCAGCCATTGAGATTCTGAGGGAACAATACAAAACCCGGAAACGACCTCTCATCCAAGGCCGGGTCGTCCGGTAACTTTCCTCCTGCGTACTTAACTGCTGAAAGGTGTTTGGCGCCCCCGTGCAGGAGATTGTGATCATTGTTCATCAACGGGTTATCGGGGTTGGCAGGTGCGGCTGGAGAATTTGCATTGGGTGTCCACGAACGGGTAGCGTGGTAGCAGTTACCTTCATTGCAGTTGCCGCGCTCGCCGTATCCATGCATCATAATAACCAGTGGGTAGCCGTCCGGGAAGTCGGCCTGATAATCCACCGGTGGAAGTAAACGGTAATTCATCACAAAGTTGTCGCCCGTACTCGTCTTCTCGCGCAAATGGCCCTCTTGATACGGGCTGGAGTCCCACGACGTCATGTCGAAGAAGGCGTTGGTCCTGACTCCGGGTGACGATTCACGGAAAGAGTAAGTGCCGTCCTGCAGATAGTAGTAATTCGTAGCGGATTTTGCTATGCGAATATCCAGGGCGCCGTACGGCATGCCGGTCTGGTAAATGTAAGCCGTGTCTACCTGTGAGAAACCCGTGACACTGAACGTCAGAAACAGGAAAAGACAAAGGCAGCGGGATAGTTTTCTTTTCATAGCAGTGAACAGTCGGTACGTGTTCCGTAAACTGCTTAAAAACTATACCCGGCATTCGGGTTCCTGGCGATCTCACGCCTAACCGGCTACAGATCAGATAGATGTGCCTCACGTGCGGGCCTTGCCCGCAGTTGGAGGATCTGGAACATCTCCTGGTCGCGGACAATACCGGGATTTGGAGTCGTCAAAAGCTTGTCACCGGCGAAAATGCTGTTGGCACCTGCGAGGAAACACAGGGCCTGCTCTTCCAGTGTCATCAATACGCGACCAGCGGACAGCCTCACCATGGCACGTGGCATGATGATCCGGGCTGTTGCGATCATGCGCGCCATCTCCCAAACCGACACGCGCGGCTGATTTTCAAGCGGAGTACCCGCTACCGGAACAAGGGCGTTCACCGGGACGGATTCGGGATGCTCCGGAAGCGTCGCCAGGGTATACAGCATTCCGATACGATCTTCCTCTTGTTCGCCCATGCCGATGATCCCCCCGGAGCACACGGAGATCTTCGCGTCCCGGACATTCTTAAGCGTCTCGAGTCGATCGGTATAGCTCCGGGTGGAAATAATATCGCCATAATACTCCTCACTGGTGTCCAGGTTGTGGTTGTAAGCGTACAAACCCGCTTGCTTCAACTTCGTCGCCTGTTCATGGGTCAGCATCCCTAAGGTACAGCAGACCTCCATGCCCATTTCGTTGACCCCCTTCACCATATCAATGACCTTATCGAAGTCGCGGTTGTCGCGTACCTCGCGCCAGGCAGCACCCATGCAAAAGCGCGTACTGCCCGCCTCCTTCGCCTCGCGTGCGCGACCGAGCACTTCCTCGACTTCCATTAATTTGTGCACCTCCACACTGGTGTGATAGCGCGCTGCTTGTGGACAATACGCACAATCCTCCGGGCACCCACCGGTCTTCACCGACAACAGGGTGCAAACCTGCACTTCAGAGGGATTGTGGAATTCCCGGTGGACAGTGCCGCCTTGATAAATCAGGTCCAGTACAGGACGATTGTAAATTTCCGCGATCTCTTCCCGCGTCCAGTCGTTTCGAATAGTCGTCATCGTGTGTTTAATGGTTCTTCGATAATATCGCTCCGCGGGCGGAACAGTTCAGGATGTCTGCGCGCATTACTCGAACTTCAATTCGAACGGCATACGCGCTTGAATACCCTGATACTGGAGTATCTTCCGGCTCTCGCGATGCCAATAATGCAGGTCGCCCATTTGTTTTTTTACTAGTGCGCTCTGCGCATTCTCTTCAAGGTTCTTCAGAAGCTCCTCAAAAAAATTCCTGGGAGTTGGGTAATACCGCACTTTATAATCGTCTTCCACGCCGGCAGCTTTCGCTGCAATCCTGATCGCATCGTCGATACCCCCCAAAACATCCACGAGTTTGTTGTCAATTGCCTGTTGCCCGGTCCACACCCTTCCTGAGGCAACCTGGAGAATATCGGATTGAACCATATCTCGGCCTTCCGCAGCTTTGCGCGTAAAGGTATCGTAGTATTCATCCAGACTCTTCTGGATATAACTCTTCTCAAACTGCGTGAGTGGACGCGTAACAGTATAGGTATCGCCATAGTCGCCTGTCCGGACTTCGTCGAACGTGATGCCGATTTCGTTTCCGAGGAAACTGCTCAGGTCGAATATCATTCCGAATATGCCGATCGATCCCGTGATGGTAGTTGGCCGTGCGACGATGGTGTCGGCAGCCATCGAAATATAATATCCGCCGGAAGCGGCGTAGTCTGACATGGAGGCGATAACCGGTTTACGCTCGCGCGCCAGCGACATCTCACGCCAGATCATATCGGATGCGCGATATTCGCCGCCTGGTGAATTCACGCGCAGTACGATCGCCTTGATGTCATCGTCCTTCCGCGCCTTGCGAAGCTCCTCGACAAACTTGTCACCGGCGATCACCTGGTCCTGCTGATTGCCGTCACCCGGTACGATCGTACCCTGGGCAACGATTACAGCTATCTCGTTACCGGACTTCTGATAGGTAGAATAGCTCTTCCGGTACTTGTTGTAAGAGACGAAATTAATGTCCTCATCTTTTTCAAGGCCCAGCTTGTTCCTGAGAACAGTCATAAATTCATCGACGTATAGCAGGGAGTCGACTAGTCCGAGGTCGACGGTAGATCTCGCGTTGCGGACAAGCATCTGGTCGGATATTTCCTCCAGCCGTTGTTTCTCAATATTCCTGATTTCAGCGATGTCGGCGAGCAATACATCGTAAATACTATTCGCCAGCGCTGAAAGCTGAAGGCGGTTCTCGTCACTCATTTTTTCCATTATGAATGGTTCGACCGCGCTTTTGAATTCACCTACCCGAAAAACCTGTGGCTTGACCTGCCACTTATCGAACAGTTTCTTGAAAAAGCCGATGCTAGCAGTCAGTCCGTTGAACTCGACCTCGCCCTCGGGGTTGA
This sequence comes from uncultured Roseivirgaceae bacterium, assembly GCA_964438975.1. GTDB lineage: Bacteria > Bacteroidota > Bacteroidia > Cytophagales > Cyclobacteriaceae > Chryseosolibacter. The sequence goes on from CAYTMU010000006.1 coordinate 74,954, forward strand.
GGTACACCGAGTTCGCAGCGCTCGAAAGATAGTAGGCTCCCTCCGACATGGTTTCGTTGTACGCGACAACCCATTTACCGCTTTCGCGAAAATCCAATAGCGATTCGCGGATTTCCTGGAGCGTGGAGAACCCTGCCATTGACTGACTTACGTCGACGTAAATTCCTTTGATCTTGTCGTCATCCCGCGCGTTCTCGATGGCCTGCTTTAACGAGAGCAAACCGATCCTCCGAATTTCCCCACCCGGCAGCGGGAGTCCGGCCAGCGGGTTCTCAACTGTCAACTCAGTGATCTCGGCATCCAACTCGAGGTGCAGAACGGAGTTGTCTTTGACAACCACTTTCTTGTCCTGCGACATTCCCGAGATCATTGCACTGAAGAACGCGATGGCAAGAAAGAAGAAGACCACCATGGCTGTAAGCGCACCGAGGCATGACGACAGGAATGCTTTTCCAAAACTCATAGGATGTGTATTTGAAGTCAAAAGTACTAATAAGTGATCCGAATAAAAAAGACTGCCGGAGGCATAAAACCAGCCCCTTTCTTCTTTTCAGCGCCGTATCAGACTATTTTTGCCGCTGCAAATGAATGAGAACATTTTCCTGCTCCTGGGATCGAATCAGGGTGATGCGGCGCAAAATGTCGCGGCGGCCCGTGCGGGTATAACCCGTAGTGTGGGCGTGATCATACGCCAGTCTTCCTTATACAAAAGCGCTGCGTGGGGATTGCTGGAGCAACCCGATTTCTGCAATCAGGTGATTGAAATCACATCGGCCCTTGATCCTGAAAACTTGCTGGACGCCGTGATGGGCGTCGAGCGGAAACTGGGCCGCGTTCGTCGCGAACGATGGGGACCTCGTATTATCGATATTGACGTGTTGTTATACGGTCGGGAAGTAATTGATACCGATCGTCTCAAGGTACCTCACCCCAGTATTCCCGAGCGAAGATTCACGCTTGAACCGCTTGCTGAGATAGCCCCGGCGTTGATTCACCCTGTCACCGGTAAATCGATCGCCGTCCTGCTCCAAGAGTGTAGCGACCTGTTAGCGGTCGAGCGATGGACAGACGATTAGCTACGCGACAGAGCCTACTTCGACTTCCGGCGAGATCTTTTTGACAAGTCCCTGCAGCACTTTTCCCGGTCCGCATTCGATGTACGTTCTCGCGCCGTCATGCGTCATGCGAAGGACTGACTGCGTCCAACGGACGGGTGCGGTAAGTTGTGCGATAAGATTCTCCTTGATCACCTGGACATCCGCCGAGGGGCTGGCATTCACGTTCTGGTACACGGGACAGATCGGCGCGCGAAAGGTTGTCGCCTCGATTGCGACCGCGAGCTCCTCGCGCGCGGGCTCCATCAACGGGGAGTGAAAAGCTCCACCTACCTGCAATGGCAAAGCGCGCTTAGCGCCTGCAGCTTTCATTTTCTCACACGCGAGCTCGACACCGTTTATGGTGCCCGAGATCACCAGCTGTCCGGGACAGTTGTAGTTCGCCGGCACAACGATCTCGTCGATCGATGCACATATCTCCTCCACCACGTGGTCGTCGAGGCCTAGTATGGCGGCCATCGTTGATGGATTAGCTTCACACGCTTTCTGCATCGCCAGTGCGCGTTTGTAGACGAGCGCCAGACCGTCTTCAAATGACAGGCATCGGTTCGCTACGAGCGCAGAGAACTCGCCCAGCGAGTGCCCGGCTACCATATCGGGAGGAAATGCTTCCTGGGCTAACGCCAGCACTACAGAATGCAGAAATATCGCCGGTTGCGTGACCCGCGTCTGTTTCAACTCATCAGCTGTGCCGCTGAACATGATACCAGTCAGATCAAAACCCAAAATCTCATTCGCTTGATCGAGCAACCGCTTCGCCTCCGGGTTTTGCTCATAGAGGTCTTTGGCCATTCCGGGAAATTGTGCACCCTGACCGGGGAATATGTAGGCTTTCAAAATAGAGAAACAGTTTAGTACGCCAAAAATGAACGTATTGAGACAAAGATCAAAATCCAGCCTCTCCTACTTCATCAAATGCACCCAACCCTTTATGATCTGATTGCGCTTGCCGGGATCGACAGTATCGAAAGTTACATCTGCGACGTAGTAATACACTCCCGTAGAGAGTTCTCGGCCGTCGTGATCACGTCCATCCCAATCCACATAAATAGTGCGTTCTCCCCCGGATTCATAGCTATAAATTTGTTTTCCCCATCGATTATAGATGCGCAGTGCAACCTTCTCGACGAAACGGGCGCAACGCCTTGTCACGTCCGGTGGCAACGCGCTGCACGGCTCACCCAGCGATCCTTCGCCACCGATATAGGTGCGGTTGATCGAGCTGAATGCGCTGAACACATCGTTGCAGTTGTCGCCATTTGGCGTGAAGAAGTTCGGCAACTCATAATACGGGCAGTTGTCAAAACAGATCGGATCGCTGAGTTCGCTGGCATTTCCCGATCGATCGATCGCCTGTATGCGGTAGCACCGCGCGAACGAGGGAAGGTTGTCGTCGGTATATACCGTGTCCCTGATCTCAATCGGAAGCGGGAAGTAATCGCCTGTCGTGGAGGATGCCACGTAGATCCGGTAATAGGACACATCATTGTCGCAATCGTCTTGCACACGCGACCAGCTAATGGTATTCGAAAAACTCGGGCGGTCGCACGACTCTGTTTCATTCACATACGCCGCACAATCGACCGGCTGCTCGGGAAGTGGGGTGAGCGGCTTACAGGGCGCGAGGGTGTCTCCAGGCTGCGCGCAGATCATCTGGGAGAAGTTGAGTAACGGTTCATCTATACGCGGGTTACCATATGCACCAAGGGTCATGACTTTATAGCAGTACTCGCGACTGTGGTCCAACGGTCCGATATCCAGGTAGGTAAATCCATTCGCAGAAACGTCGACGCTGTCGATCAGCAGGAGATCATCGTCAGACGAACCCTCTTCCCCGCGGTAGATCAGGTGACGGCTTGGTGTTGTGTCTATCTGATTGGACCAGGGTACAGACGCAGTCCATGTCAGGCGGATACTGTTCAGTTCAGAATCTGCTTCCAGCCGAACGGTGGAAGCGGTGGCTGACGGATCAAGTGGCTTCAGGTCGCTGTCGATGGCCACAATGCGGTAGTTGTATATATTGTTCCGGGTACCCACGCCGGTATCGGTAAAGGTCGTGTCTGTCACAGTTGCGAGGATCGCCAATCCGGCATCACCGGTGGGTCCATCCGCGCGCAACACCTGATAGGTATAGGGAGGCGGGAACTGTACGGGGTCCGCCTCAAAGGGACGTGTCCAGCGCACTGTGACCTGCCCGTTCGTGTCGTCGGTCACATCCACCGTGACATTCGTGATGATGGCCCTGTCTGCGAGGATGGGGTCTAGACATATTTCGTCGGAGACATAGCTCTCCCCCCCTTTCGGCAACGGGAATGTAGCTACCAACCGGTAGCAATATTGGGCACCGCTGGCCAGCCCCTGTCCGTTGTTGTTGTCGACGTACGTGGCCGTACTCGCCGGCACGGTATCGATGAGTTCGTAACCGAGACCGGTCGGCATGCCTGTCTCGCACGAGTCAGGCTCAAATGCGTAGCTATCGACCTTTCTCCATATCTCGATAGTTTCCGCGTTGGAACACGTATACGGATCCCATTCAAGCGATGCACTGCGGGTAGCCAGATCGGTATCGGCACTGACCCATTCCGGCGCCGGCCCGACCACACGAATATTCCAGGTTTTGAACGTGACAAGACGGGAACCCGTCGGAGACTTATCGGTTATCTTGAATACAACCTGATACGGTTGATCTTTTACATGGGAGCAATCAGTCACCCACTCAAAGTCCAGGGTCGCCGGCGGGAGAGCGAACCGTGCCGGGAAGGGGGATACAGTAGCGGGGAATTGTGCCGGAGCGAGTTCAAGGATTTCAGAGAAAGCTTCAATCTTGACACTGTCGCCATCAGGGTCGATTCCCAGAATAGCTGCTGTGAGGGTGGAGCCCGCCTCCACACAAACATCTTCGGGAACTTCCAGATCGGGGCGGTCATTGTCACAGTCGTCAACGATGATCTGCATATCCCGTCGCACGAATCCGATACGCCGCCAGACGCCTCCGACATGACGCCATTCTCGAATGATAAACGCGACATTGTACTCTCCCGATCGTCCCGGAGCATCCCAGGTAAGCGTTCCATCGACGGAATTTATCCGGAAGCTTGGAGGACCGTTACCCGTTTCGTTACTACTACCGTAATTGGAATAAAAGAAAGGATCTGCGGGGTCGCGGTAGCCCACAACCGTCGTGTTGCGCTCGCGAAAAGGAATAACCAGTTCATAGGAAAGGCTGTCGCCGTCGGGATCATAGGCACCCGGATTGTGAAACCACGCAATGCCGGTGCACGCCCGGTCAATTGGCGGTACCAGTAACCGAGGCGTATTGTTGCATCCCAGAACAGGATCGATGATCAGTTCCGTTTCGATGTAAAAACGTGTATTGACCGATCCCTCCATATTGACAACTCCGGCATTCCGGTTAGGCTCTGAGTAGCTCACGAGGTATCTCCCGTTTCCCGCATAGGCATGGGAAACCGTATAGGACGCCGTCGCGATTCCTTCGCCGAGGTCCGGGCGGAGAATGTTATCCTGCTCCGGTATGAGCATCCGGGTTCCATCGCCGAAATCAAGCCAGTCGTCCTCCCCTCCGAACAGAACATTTGTGTTGATCGTATTGGTATAGACCGTCACTGTGACCCTCCAGATGTTGGAGCAACCCACGCGTTCAATCGTGATCTCGCCGGCCCGCAGGTGCGTAGCATTAGACGCGTATGCAAAGACGATAACCAGGATCGATGTCAGGAGAAGGGAACGCAGAAATAATCTTCGGTTCATTCGAATGTAGAAAAAGACAGCAACAAGCCTGTTCTGAATACAAATAAAGGGATAAGATACAATATAAAGGTTGTTCCCCATCCAAGAAACGCCCACCATGTAACGGCCGGGTGTTGCGAATAGTCTGTATTGCCGAATTTTCTTTGGCGCAAACTACCCCCTGACTTACGGCTGCAATACCGGTAGCAGGCCAAAATTTACAAATTTTTCGCAAAGAAGCTTAGGGTTCCGGATCTCGGGCTCGGTGATAGACCGCAGTCGGATTTCTTTTCCGTCGGGATCGAACTACATTTGAGAAAAAGCGGAGTTAGATATGCGCGTTGTTCGTGAAATAAACCACCCGGATTGCAAGATTACCATCTTTGCCTGGAACAACCGGTACCTTGTCAAACTTGAGCAGGGACCACTTGAGCAAACATTCAAGATTCCTGAACTCGACCTGGCTGGAGATGAAGACGTACTGAATATTCTGGATGCGGATTTTCTTCTGCAAGCCTCACGTCGTTTCGCCGATATGGGGCAATCGCTCCACGAAGCAAGAACGAGGATCGGATTGTGATCCAATAGGGGAAATTATCTTATTTTGTGGGCTCAATGCAAGTCGCGGAAAGAAAAAACAAGAATAAACAGTACAAGCCAATCCTGGATGGTATACCTGACTGGCCAGTCTACCGGCTCAGCAAGAACCGAAAGGAATTTGTTGAACAGGTCGCGGATTATGCCTTCTCACAGGTAAAAACGCTCCGCCCAACGGCCAAGCAACTACTTGACGACCTTGAGGTCACTGTGTACCGCGAACAGCAACGCATGAAGCGCAACCGCTGGCGAGCCGATCCTAAAGACGAACCAGCCTTTTGGGCGCGCATTAAAGAAGACCTTGCGGCCGCCAATCAGGAGCAGGAAAAAGCCGACGCAATTCTCCAGCAGATCGTGCTCCGCTACGCCGACGAGATCGCAGGCAATTTCAAAACCAGTTCGTATCGGGTAACGCGTGAGTTGCTGCGTTTTTGGTTCTCGCGATTGCTAAATGGCGCGCGGGTTAAGAAGTTCGGTGCGTTCTTTCGCAGCCAGTACACCCTTCGCGACAAGATCCACATCGTCGGAAAAGTCAAGCAACTCCGGAGATTAGCCAAACTCGGCACCGTCGTCATGGTACCGACGCATTTCAGCAACCTGGATTCCGTATTGATCGGTTGGGTCATCCATTCGCTCGGGCTGCCGGCCTTTATCTACGGAGCAGGGCTGAACCTCTTCAACATTAAGATCTTTGCGTACTTCATGAACAGCCTTGGTGCGTTCAAAGTAGATCGCCGAAAAAAGAACCTGCCTTATCTGGAGACGCTGAAAGCATATTCTACACTCGCCATTCAGAAAGGTGCTCACAGCCTTTTCTTTCCCGGAGGAACCCGTTCGCGCTCGGGTGCGATTGAAAAACAGTTGAAACTCGGTTTGTTGAGCTCCACTGTTGAAGCGCAACGAAATCTCTACCTGTTGGAAAAGCCTGATGGCGAAGGAGCGCGCAAGATATTCATTGTCCCGGTGACACTGAATTACCACTTCGTCCTGGAGGCGCCTGACCTCATCGACGACTACCTTTCGGTAAAAGGACAGGACCGCTATATTCCGGAAGAGGACAAATACGGGAGTTGGCAGCTCCTGCAGTTCCTGTTCAAATTTTTCGCCAAGGGTTCCAATATCTCCGTGTCGATTGGTCGCGGACTCGACGTTCTGGGCAATTATGTTGACGACGACGGAAACAGCCTGGACTCTCATGGAAGGATCGTCAATACAAGAGATTACTTCGTAACCAACCACTCGATCGCAATCGACAAGCAGCGCGAAGATCAATACACACGGATGTTGAGTCAGCGGATCATTTCGGAATACCATCGTATCAACCGTGTATTCGCAAGTCACCTGGTCGCGTTTGTCGCATTCGAGCTTTTTCAGAAACAGCATCCGAAACTGGACCTCTTTGGATTGCTTCGGCTGCCTGAAGAAGGTCTCGAGATCCCTTATGAAGAATTCAGGACGGCTTGCCGGAACGTACGGAAGCGCATATACGAACTAAAAGAGGAAAAGAGTCTCAATCACGCAACCCACCTCAAGGGTGACATCGACCTTGTCATCCGACACGGACTCGAGAATGTCGGGATCTTCCACCTGAAACGGCCTATCCTTCTTAACAAAGAAGGAAATATCATCACACGCGACCTCAACACGTTATACTATTATCACAACAGACTCGTGGGCTATGACCTTGAAAAGTCTATCTGACGATAAACCTGTCGGCGTGATCGGCGCAGGGAACTTCGGGAGCGCTGTTGCTAACCTCTTGGCTATGCGCCGAAAGGTCTTGCTGTACGCCAGGGACGAACGCGTTATCGAACAGATCAACGAGCAGCGCGAACATCGTGGTCACCGCATGCACGAGAACGTTCATCCGATAAACGATCTGAAATACCTCGCCGATAATTGCGATGTCATATTTCCAATCGTCCCCAGCGCGCATTTTCGTCCGATGATGCGGCACTTGTCGGAATACCTTCACCCTTATCACATTCTGATTCACGGCACCAAGGGGCTCGATATGCAGCTCCCGGAAGGAGAGACCATTGAGACTGTGCAGACACTGCACAGGGGACAGGTGAAAACGATGAGTGAGGTCATAACAGAAGAAAGCGTTGTCGTCCGCATGGGTTGCCTGGCCGGACCGAACCTCTCGCGCGAACTCGCCGCAGGACAACCAGCGGCAACGGTAGTAGCAAGCCAGTTCAACGAGGTCATTCAGCTTGGCAAAAGGTTGCTGCGCAATGAGAATTTCCAGGTATATGGCAATAGTGACCTGGTGGGTGTGGAACTCGCGGGGGTGTTGAAGAATATCATTGCTATCGCAGCAGGCGCACTAAGCGGCATGGGGTATGGCGAAAATGCAAAGGGCTTGCTGGTCAGTCGCGGAATGGTCGAGATGATCTATCTCGGGCGTGCGTTGGGAGGAAATACCAAAGCGTTTCTCGGACTGGCGGGCATCGGCGATCTCGTCACAACCTGCAACAGCTCGCTGAGTCGCAATTTCAATGTGGGTTTTCGTCTGGCAAAAGGTGAAACCCTTGCCGAGATCCAGGCAAGTACCGACGAAGTGGCCGAGGGCGTGAACACAGTTCAGATCGCAAAGAAGTGCGCTGAGTACTACAATGTGCAGGCCCCTATAACATCCACCTTGTATAAAGTGTTCTTTGAAGACCTTACGGTCAAGCAAGCACTCCAGTACCTGATGCGCTACCCTTTGAACGTCGACATCGACTTCCTTTAGACGGGAATTGCGGCGCGTATCTTCGCAGCTGCCGCAGCCAACTCTTCTTGTGTGGGTTTGAGTTTCTTTCTCGAAAAATTCAGATCGTCCATTGAATTAAGCGGGACGAGATGCACGTGCGTATGCGGAACTTCAAGTCCGACGACAGCAAGGCCGATCCGCAAGCACGGGAAAGATTTTTTAATGCCGGCGGAAACCTTCTTGCAGAATAGCTGGAGACCTGCGAGCGTGTCGTCATCCAGGTCGAAAATATAATCAACCTCGGCCTTCGGCACCGCAAGAGTATGGCCCATGACCAACGGATTAATATCGAGAAAAGCGATATACCGGTCATCCTCAGCAACAATATGAGCGGGGATCTCCCGGTTGATGATGCGCGTAAAAAGCGTAGGCATATATGTTGATGTCGCGTAAACGCGTTTATGCGGTAATATCGAGTATCTCAAATTCCATCTCACCGGCGGGCGTCTTAATCTTCGCCAACTCACCCTTCTTCTTGCCAAGCAGACCTTTCCCGATCGGCGACAGCGTTGAAATCCGCCCCGTTTTCAGGTCAGCCTCTTCCTCAGACACCAGTGTATAGGTTACTGCTGCCCCATTTTTTTTATTCTTAATAGTAACAGTCGACAATATTGATACGCGGGACGTATCAATATTGCTCTCATCAAGCAAGCGTGCGTTTGCAACCAGGTCTTCAAGTTGAGCTATCTTGGCTTCCAGGTGGCCCTGGGCATCCTTCGCAGCATCATATTCCGCGTTCTCGCTGAGGTCTCCTTTGTCACGCGCATCGGCGATCTGTCGCGCAATGTCAGCACGGCCTTTTGACTTGAGCGTACTCAATTCATTCTTCAATTTTTCAAGGCCGTCTTTCGTATAGTACGATATCTTACTCATAAAGAATCTCCCTTTTATCCGTTCACAATTTATCCGCGTATTCGCGCACATCGTGTTACAGGCGCGCAAAAAAAGAAACAACGACCTCGCGGGCGAGACCGTTGCTATACTGCAAAGATAATACTTTTAATGGTAATACAAAAATCAGGTACCTACCAGTTCAGGAAGTTGCGTCTTAATCTGTTCAAGAATTTCATCATCAAATCTCGCCAGATAGAGTGTTTTGACCTTTGACAGCTGCTCCACGGTCAGTCCCTTCGCACCACGCAAATCGGCTTTATAAAGACTTGCATTCTCAAGGTCCGCCCCCATCAGGTAACAGTTCCGCAGGTTCGCTTCCATCAAAAAAGCATTGTTAAAATTAGCTTTGATCAGGAAGGCGTTTTCAAACTGTGTCTTGATCAGGAATGCATCCTTGAAGTTGGCGCCACTGGCATATGCGCTCTTGAGGTTCGCCTGGTTAAGATTGGAATTTTCAAAATTCGTTTGATTCAACCGGGCATTTTCAAGGTTTGCTTCAATCAGTGACGACTGACCGACGTTAGACGAATTCAGATTCGATCCCGAAAGGTTCACATAGTTGAGATTCGTCCGCGGAAGGTGGCAATTCACCAGGTTGATATCATGGATCTTGTGGCGATTCAGACGCTTGATATTACCGACCGTTCTGAATGCCGCTTCTTCCGATTCCCACAATCGAAAATCATCAATCTCATCTTTATAAGTGCGTATTCGCTGGCGGATCTCGCCATTCTGGTTTAGCCAAAAGATCAAAATACCGATGACCGCGATGTCAAAGATCATCCCATGCGCCTCAGCCAGGATCTGCGCAATAAAATTATCGAAGTCATTGAGATAATACGGCAGACTGAGTCCCACAACGACCACTGCCACACACAGCAGAACGATCGTGGATGTAAGCAGACGTTTCTCTATGACTGAATTGTAAAATTCAGTCCATCGTTTCGTATTCTTTTCGGGCACAGTCGCGCATTAATTGTCAAATTGGAAAAGACAGTGGGCTCCCACTCGATCGGCAAACCGCTCGGCGCCTCCATTCTCTGAAAAAACTGCGCCCAAAAAATCCTCCATAAAAATAAGAAACGATCAGGGCGCTCGTTATGAGAGGTCAAGCCCCTTGATCTTCTCGACCAAAGCTACATTAATTTTAACATGTGACTCAAATGTCCAGCCTGCAATATGAGGGGTGAATATTACATTGCCTGTGGCGATGAGCTTTCTGAATACTTCTCTCTGCAGGGGGGTGAGTTCAGCGATCTTCTCGTTCTCAAGGACGTCGAGCGCAGCGCCGCGGACGAATCCGTTCAATAACGACTCTGCCAGGTCGGAAAAGGGAACAATCTCCCCCCGTGCGGTATTCAGAAGGATGATCTTTTTTCGGAACCGCATGAGATATTGCGTATTCACCATTGCTCTGGTCTCCTCGGTCAACGGTATGTGTAGGCTCAAAATATCGGCCTCGGCAAATATTTCACGCATGTTAGCTTCCCGCCAGAAGTCATTTGCAAGGACGCGTTTGTATTTATCGTAAACCAAAATCTTACATCCGAAACCGACCAGTCGGCGAGCGAATGCCTCTCCCATGTTACCAAAACCGATAATACCTACCGTCTTTCCCATGATCTCCTCACCGCGGTTGCGCTCCCTGAGCCAGCGATCATTGATCACTTCCTGATGCGCCCGGGGTATGTTCCGCAAAAGACCCAGGAGTATTCCGACCGTAAACTCGCCAACTGCGTCGCGATTGCCTTCAGCGGCATGGAGAACGGCGATGCCCTTTTCTGACAGGTAATTCAAATCAAGGTTGTCAAGTCCCGCTCCGGCACGTCCTACAAAACGCAACGTCGGGCTATCTCCAAGCAGATCGCGATTCACGATGGTCTTGCTTCGAATGACCAGACCCTGATAGCCGATGTGTCGCTCCCGTAACTCTTCCCGTGTGATGTCCGGACAATAGTCTAACTCCCAGCCGATGGATTCCAGCAGGTCACGGAGACTCTCATGCATAAGATCAACTACTAGACACTTCCTGGTCATAACTGCGACTTTTCTCTATTTGCCTGGTGAGGTCGATGAAATCTTCGACAGTGAGCTGTTCCGCCCGCTTGTTCATGATCGCTTCGGATGACAGCGCTGCGGCCAAATTTAGATTTTTTAGTGCGTTGCGCAAGGTCTTCCGTCTTTTGTTGAACCCCTGCTTGACGACCTGAACGAACAGCTTTTCATCACACCCCAGGCTCTCACGCGTGTTCCTGACAAGCCGAATCACTGCAGACGTCACTTTCGGTGGTGGCGTAAAAACACCAGGCGAAACCTTGAACAGCATTTCGATATCATAGTAAGCCTGTAGAAGCACGCTGAGTATACCGTATACCTTGGTCCCGTGCTTCGACGCAATACGCTCCGCCACTTCCTTCTGAAGCATGCAAACTACCTGGTTGACCGACGAGCGGAAATCGAGCACGCGGAAAAATATCTGCGAAGATATATTATAAGGAAAGTTTCCAATGATCGAAAATTGTCCCTCAAAGACCGTGGACAGATCCATGTTCAGAAAATCTCCTTCAATTATCCTATCTCCGTCGACAATGTGATGCTCGCGAAGATAGGCAACGGAATCGCGATCTATTTCGACAACAGTCAACGATACATTCGGCTTTTCATTCAGCAAGCGCGTGAGCACACCCATCCCGGGACCGATCTCCAGCACCTGTAGCTGCCGGCCTTCCGGGATAAGAAGACCCTCGACTATCCTGCGCGCCGTATTCTGGTCGTGCAGAAAATGTTGCCCCAACATCTTCTTCGGTCGGACGGATCTCATTCGTGACATGGGCCGAAAGGTAAGAAAAGTCCGCGGACCACAGTCAGCGGTGCATCCGGCGTTGACTGTGGACTAATCGACTATTTTTCCTTAATTCGCAGGATACAAAAACGAAATATGAGCAATCACACAAGACAACCGGACAAGCCGCGTATTGGAATCACTCTCGGAGACCTCAATGGAATCGGTCCGGAAGTCGTGATGAAAGCTCTGGCTGACAGTAGGATACTGAGCATGATAACACCTGTGGTCTATGGGTCGACACGGGTTCTCACGCATTACAAGAAATTACTTTCCCTTGAAGAATTCAACTTCTCGCAGGTGAGAAGTAAAGGACAATTCACCGCGCGAAGTATTAACGCCGTAAACTCTTGGGAAGACGTAATCGATATCAATCCCGGGAAACCAACTGCCGAAACGGGAAAGGCAGCGTTAAAGGCCCTGCAAGGCGCTTGTGCCGAACTTCGGGAGGGTCTGATCGATGCACTTGTCACCGCACCCATCGACAAACACACGATTCACAGCGAGGAATTCCCGTTCAAAGGACACACCGAGTTCCTGGCGAAGGAATTCGGCAACGGCGAAAGTCTTATGTTTATGGTGAGTGAACTGCTACGCGTCGGACTTGTAACAGACCACGTGCCTTTAAAAGATGTTGCCGCGCAGATTTCGAAGGAAAAGATCGAAAACAAGCTGAAACTGATGGACCAGTCGTTAAAGAACGATTTCGGAATAACCAAGCCGCGGATAGCCGTGCTGGGATTAAATCCTCATGCCGGCGACGGAGGGTTGCTCGGAAACGAGGATGACGAGATCATCCGGCCGGTTGTCGCAGAACAACGAACCCGGGGTCGCCTGGTCTTTGGTCCCTTTTCCGCAGATGGCTTTTTTGGCGCTGCCCTTTTCCGCCAGTACGATGCTGTTCTGGCCATGTATCACGATCAAGGACTGATTCCGTTCAAAGCTCTCGCATTCGGACAGGGTGTGAACTTTACTGCCGGGCTTCCAGTTGTGCGCACGTCACCTGATCACGGTACGGCATTCAACATTTCCGGAAAGAATCAGGCAGACGAAGGCTCCATGCGCCAGGCAATTCTCCTGGCGGGGGAGATTTTCCGTCATCGCGAGGAGCACTCCAAGCAAAAATAACCCTGCCGTGTGGTTCGATTTCAACGTTTGCCCACGGTAAGACCGAAAAATTGCGATTAATGAGTAGTTTTACGCCAAGTAAACTTGTCGATGGATATTGTCACCAAAAAACAGCTGAATATTCTCATCCAACTTGCCGAAGCTGACAAGCACTTCGCTAAGATTGAGCGGGAGATGATCTTCAAGATTGCCCAGGAACGCCACTTTCCGGAGGAAATGGTCAACGACCTGATCAGAAACCCCGAGCCGATCGAAACACTCGGGGCGCTCTCATCGGAACAAAAATTTGAGTACCTGATGTCCAGTATAGATCTGATCTTCATAGATCAGAATATATTCGACAGTGAGTTGCTCTTCGCCCGCAACATTGCGATCAAACTGGGTTTCAAGAAGAGTATAATTGAGTATTTTGTTGAGAACTACGGAAAGAAAACCCGGGAAGAATTCAAGCAGGTAGCCCTCCGTGACTACGTTTAGGGCCGCTTCCGCAGGCCCGTCCGGGTAAGGGGTCCGCTTTGTGCATTCCATTAATTATCCTAAATTTGCCGACTTATTTTAAGGCTTGGCGGGCAATGGAAATGAGGGCGTACACGGTGAATATAGTCGGTTTGACCAACAAAGAGCACCATTTTGCCTTTGAAATGGGGCAGGAGTTCTTCAAACACTATGGATCGGAACTGGTATCGGAGGGCAACCTTACGGCAGAAGTAGTGCTCGACAAGCGAGAAACGTTCATTGAGGCGACCTTTTTGATAACGGGGGTCGTCAAGATGGTATGCGACAGGAGCCTTGATCCGTTCGAAGAACCGATCAAGAGAAGGCGAAAGCTTGTTTTCAAGTTCGGCGATACGAACGAAGAGTTGAGTGACGAAATTATCGTCATTCACCGGGAAACCGAAAAACTTGAACTCGGACAGTACATGTACGAGTTCATCGCGCTGGAAGTGCCGATAAAGAAACTTCATCCGCGGTTCAGAGATGAAGAATCCGAAGAAGAGGGACAGGAAGGAAAGATCGTCTATTCTTCGGCAGAAAAAGACAAAAACCAGCCCGGCGACGATAATGTCGACCCCCGCTGGGACAATTTAAGAAAGCTCAAATAAACAGAAGTTGATATGCCAAATCCTAAAAGGAAAATCTCGAAAACCCGTAGAGACAAGAGAAGGACACACTATAAGGCTACGCCGAAGTTGTTGGCCGTTTGCCCTACTACAGGAGAACACCATCTACCCCACCGCGCCTTTTGGCACGAAGGAAAACTTTACTTCAAGGGGAAGGTCGTAATGGAAAAAGAAGTACTGGCCTAATGCGTGTGCCAAATCGTTGGGAAGAAATGAAAGCGCCGCATCCGCGGTGTTGTCTGAAAGGTGTTCGGACCTTTGTTTCCTCCTGAGCGAAGACCACCTGAAAACTTGCTCGAGATACTCGGGCTTTTTTCATTTCTACAGCATCCTGTCGATGAAGAATCTGACAATAACTAACATAACAATATGAATAAGATCAGGGCCGCCATCACTGGTGTCGGCGGATATGTTCCGGATTACATCCTTACAAATCAGGAACTGGAAACCATGGTCGAAACGAGCGACGAATGGATCACCACACGCACAGGTATCAAAGAGCGGCGGATCTTGAAGGGAGAAGATCGGGGGGTGTCGATCATGGGAATCGAAGCCGTCAAGCGGATGTTGGCTAAAACCAACACCGATCCGCGGGAAATCGATCTCCTCATCTTTGCAACCGTTACGGCAGATATGACATTCCCTGCGACAGCCAACATCGTGGCAACGGCTGTGGGTGCTGTGAATGCTTTCAGCTATGACATGGGCGCCGCCTGCTCAGGCTTTCTGTATGCTCTCACAACCGGTGCAAGCTTTATCGAGTCGGGCCGCTATAAGAAAGTCGTGGTCATCGGCGGAGACAAAATGTCTTCCATTATCGATTACAAAGATCGCACGACATGTATCATCTTCGGCGATGGGGCGGGATGTGTTCTACTCGAACCGACAACGGAGGACGTAGGTGTCATCGATTCGGTTCTTCGCAGTGACGGCAGCGGCGAAGCTTATCTGCACATGAAAGCGGGTGGCAGCAGGAAACCGGCGTCAAGCAAAACAGTGGAGAACCGCCAGCACTACGTCTATCAGGAAGGCGCGGCTGTCTACAAGTTCGCTGTTACCAATATGGCTGATGCCGCCGCACGGATAGCAGAACGCAACCACCTGACCCCTGAGACAATCGACTGGCTCGCGCCTCACCAAGCTAACAAACGGATCATTGACGCCACGGCAAGCCGAATCGGAATCAGCGACGAGAAAGTGATGATGAATATCGAACGCTATGGCAACACCACAGCAGGGACGATACCATTGCTGTTGTGGGACTACGAAAATAAATTACATAAAGGAGACAACATTATCATGGCTGCCTTTGGCGGTGGCTTTACGTGGGGAGCCATTTACTTGAAATGGGCCTATGACGGTGCCAAACAGTAGCTTGTGCGACGTAGTTTTGTCGTTTTGGCTTATTTTGATTGATTTGTAACTTAAAGGAGGTTTTTAGCATGGCTACCATATCAGATCTCAGCAAAGGCAACTTCGTCCGTTATAACGGTGAGGTGATGCAGATTGAAGAATTGCAGCATCGAACTCCCGGTAACCTGAGAGCATTCTATCAGGTGAAGATGCGTAACATCCGCAATGCAAAGATCGCAGAGAACCGTTTCAGACCCGGTGATGAAATAGAGATCCTACGCGTCGAAACGAAAGAGTATCAGTACCTCTACCAGGACGGTGAGAGCCTGGTGTGCATGGATAACGAGACATTCGATCAGGTTTATATCGACAAGAGTTTGCTGGGAGATTCCGGAAAGTTCATCAAAGAAGGCATAACCATTCTCATCGCATTTGAGAACGGATCAAACCCTATCACGGCAGAAGCCCCGGCACACGTCGTATTGGAAGTACAATACACCGAGCCCGGCGTACAGGGAGATACAGCTACCAGAACACTGAAACCGGCCACGATGGAGAACGGCGCAGAAATACGCGTGCCTTTGTTCATCAATACCGGTGAAAAAATAAAAGTCGACACCCGGACGGGTGCCTACGTCGAACGTGTAAAATAACAATATGAGCAAGAATCGCACGTCAAAATCAGCACCCAAAAAACAAGTCAAAGCGTCACCGCAGAGATCGACGCCAGTAACAAAGACAGCGGAGATCCGCGACCTCATTGATTTCATCGCAAAGTCTGGCCTCAATGAAGTCAACATCGAGACCAGCGAGTTGAAGCTCCATGTCAAGCGCGAGCCTGATCAGAAGATATTCAAGACCCCGACTGCTGTCGCGGCGCTTCCTCAGCAGGTCGGACAAGTCGTACAACAAGCTGCCCCCGCAGCGGCTACCACTCCCCCCGCTCCGCAAACTTCCGAAGCCGGTAGCCGGACCGTGGACATTAAATCGCCGATGATCGGTACGTTCTATCGCTCGTCAAGTCCCGACACTCCTCCATTCGTCTCTGTTGGCGACAAGATCACTAAGGGCCAGACTGTTTGCATCATCGAAGCGATGAAGCTCTTCAACGAAATTGAATCAGAGGTATCAGGTACGATAGTGAAGATCGCGATCGAGAATTCAACTCCGGTGGAGTACGATCAGGTACTGTTCGTCGTCGAACCCGATTAACATAGCAGGCTTTTAAATAATTCGTCAACTTTCTCCCGCATCGCTGCGGGCACCGGGGTTTGATAATGGAATTCATGTTCAAGAAAATACTCATTGCCAATCGCGGCGAGATCGCTCTTCGGATAATTCGCACATGCCGTGAAATGGAAATTCAAACCGTTGCTGTCTACTCCACAGCGGATCGCGAAAGCTTACACGTCCGTTTCGCGGATGAGGCGGTCTGTATCGGTGATGCCCCCAGCAAAGATTCTTATCTGAACATACCGCGCATCATCAGCGCCGCCGAGATCACGAATGCGGATGCCATCCACCCCGGATACGGCTTCCTGTCTGAACGCGCGGAGTTCTCGGCTATCTGCCACGAATACGGAATCAAGTTCATCGGTCCCACCCCGGCGATGATTCAGGCCATGGGCGATAAGTCAACGGCGAAGGACACAATGAAGAAAGCAGGCGTGCCGACAATCCCCGGCTCCGACGGACTGCTCACATCAGTAGCAGAGGGACAGAAACTCGCTAAAGACATCGGATACCCTGTTATTTTGAAAGCCACTGCCGGCGGCGGCGGAAAGGGAATGCGAATCGTCAATGACGAAAGCGAGTTCAAAAAGGCATGGGACGATGCACGACGCGAGGCGGGCGCTGCGTTCGGCAATGACGGTCTTTATCTGGAAAAATTCATCGAAGAACCTCGTCATATTGAGATCCAGATCGTCGGCGATCAATACGGAAAAGTTTGTCACCTCTCCGAACGCGACTGCTCTATTCAGCGCCGTCATCAAAAACTGGTGGAAGAAACCCCCTCTCCTGCCGTCAGCCAGGAACTGCGCGAACAAATGGGCGAGGCCGCGATCAAAGGTGCCAAAGCGATCAAGTACGAAGGAGCCGGTACAATCGAATTTCTTGTGGATAAACACGGAGACTTCTACTTCATGGAGATGAATACCCGTATCCAGGTCGAACACCCGATCACGGAAGAAGTTACTGACTACGATCTCATAAAAGAACAGATCAAAGTCGCCGCCGGTGTCCCTATCTCCGGAACAAACTATTTCCCGAATCTTTATGCAATGGAATGCAGGATCAATGCCGAGGATCCTTCCAATGGTTTCAGACCATCTCCCGGCAAGATCACCAACCTGCACATGCCCGGTGGCCACGGCGTCCGCATCGACAGTCACGTTTATGCCGGATACACCATCCCGCCGAACTATGACTCGATGATCGCGAAACTCATCGTCAGCGGCCAGTCGAGAGAAGAGGTCATGACCCGAATGAAACGCGCCCTCCAGGAGTTCGTCATCGAGGGAGTCAAAACAACGATACCGTTTCACATCGCCCTGATGGACAACCCGACATTCAAGTCAGGGAAGTTTACAACGAAATTCCTGGAAACATCTTTCGACTTCTCTACTTTGAAGTGACGATTCAGTCGACGGCAGCAGGAACTCACCACTCACGATTCACGCCTCACGCTCACGTCCTCCAGCTCCGCATACCAGTCTGCTCCATACTTTCTGATCAACGGTTCTTTTAGGAATTTGTAAACAGGTACTTGCAGTTCTTTTCCGAGTGCGCACGCGGGTGAGCAGATATGCCATTTGTGATAGTTCAGTGCTTCAAAGCCCTTTTTCGAGGTTATCCGGATAGGATACAAGTGGCAGGAGATCGGCTTCTTCCATGTCAGCTTACCGTCGTTGTAGGCTTGCTCAATCGCACATTTGAGTACACCCTTCTTGTCGTAAATTGCATAAACACATTCCCGGCCTTCGACAATAGGTGTACAATACTCACCATCATCGTCGATCGTATGCGTTCCCTCCTTTTCGATTGTCTTGATCGCCTTTTCCGTCAGATACGGCTTAACGATCGGGTATATCTCCTCAAGAACCGGCAATTCATCCGCGTCGAGCGGCGCGCCGTAGTCGCCCTCTACGCAGCAGGCACCCTTACACTTATCAAGATTGCAAACGAATTCCTTGTCGCGGATGTCGTCCGACACCAGAATTTCTCCTACTTTGATCATAACGATGTGATAGTCTTAATCAATGGCTAACACCGCACCCGCGATATCAGATCCCAATGACCCAAAATAACGGAATAAAGCCAACACTTTTGTCTGGCTTCCCTATTTTTGCCTTTTACTGATATTTTTTGAATAAAATTGCAGGTTCAGCACGGTGGCAACCGCGCATATCGAATTGAGTAAACCCAACATGGATTATTTAGCGAGTTTGAATGAGCCTCAGCGCGAAGGAGTAGTCAATACGGAAGGCCCTTGCATGCTGATCGCTGGTGCAGGATCGGGGAAAACGCGTGTGCTTACTTATCGCATCGCCCATCTTATCCAAAGTAAAGGGGTCGACCCTTTCAATATCATGGCGCTCACGTTTACGAATAAAGCAGCCAGAGAGATGCGCGAAAGGATCGAGCACGTGGTCGGTAGCGATGCGCGGAATTTGTGGATGGGAACATTTCATTCGGTGTTTGCACGCATCCTTCGGGCGGAAGCCCACCATATCGGTTACCCGAACAACTTCACGATATACGACGTCGACGACGCCAAATCGCTGATCAGATCGATCGTGAAGGAAATGGGCCTCGACGAAGCGGCGTACAAACCGAACACCGTTTATAATCGCATTTCTGCGGCCAAGAACAGACTCATCGGATGGCAGGAGTATCTGGGCAATGCCGAACTGATGGGCGACGATGCCGCAAACATGCGGCCGGAAATGGGCAAGATATATCAAGCCTATGCACTGCGTTGCTTCAAGTCCGGAGCAATGGACTTCGACGACCTCCTGTTCAATACCGACAAGCTCTTCAAGGAGCAGCTTGAAGTCCTTAACAAGTATCAACACCGGATTCACTACATACTCGTCGACGAGTTTCAGGATACCAACCTGTGCCAGTACTTCATTATCCGCAAGTTGGCGTCGGTGCGCCAGAACATTTGCGTCGTAGGAGACGATGCGCAGAGCATCTACGCGTTTCGCGGTGCAGATATCAGCAACATCCTGAATTTCGAGCGCGACTACCCGGAGTTGAAGGTCTATAAACTCGAACAGAATTACAGATCTACCCAGAATATCGTCAACGCCGCGAACTCGGTTATCAAGCGCAACCGCGCGCAGATCCCGAAAAACGTGTGGACTGCAAATGAGGAGGGCCAGTTGATCGAGCTCATCAAAGCAGTGTCTGACAACGAAGAAGGGCGGCTCATCGCATCCTCGATCTTCGAAGAGAAGATGCAACAGCAATTGAAGTTCAGCGACTTTGCGGTGCTCTATCGAACCAACAGCCAATCGCGTGCAATTGAGGAGGCACTCCGGCGCATGAATATCAAATACAAGGTGGTGGGCGGGCTTTCCTTCTACCAGCGGAAAGAGATCAAAGACTTGCTCGCCTACCTGAGATACGCAATCAATCAGCAAGACGAAGCGTCATTCCGGAGGATCATCAATCTTCCGAAGCGAGGTATCGGCGACAGCACGGTTGACAAGATCGTGGTAGCCGCCAATGATCACGGTACGTCGATCTGGGAAATCCTTCAGAATCCCACGCCATTCGTCGGCGGTCGTCCTGCGGGACCGATCGGAGATTTCGTCGCAATGATGAAACGCTTCAACCTGGAACTGCAGCGAAAGGATGCCTATGACGCCGCCTTCGAGATCGCGAAAGGATCGGGTCTTCTCCGCGAGTTGTACGAAGACAAAACGGTGGAAGGACTCAGCCGGTACGAAAACGTACAAGAACTCCTGAACGCGATCAAAGAATTCACGGATGACCCGCAACGCGAAGATAGGTCGCTCGGCGCATTCCTTCAGGAGGTTTCGCTCGTCACGGGTCAGGACGAAGACAAAGACAAGGATCCAGACAAGGTGACCCTCATGACGATCCACATGGCGAAAGGTCTTGAGTTCAACTACGTATACATCTGCGGAATCGAAGAAGATCTCTTCCCGTCTCAAATGATGCTGAGTAGTCGCGCGGACCTGGAGGAAGAGCGTCGACTGTTCTATGTCGCCATTACGCGGGCTAAAAAGCGCCTGTTCCTCAGCTACGCGCTCACGCGTTACCGGTTCGGAAGACTGAAAAATTGTGAGCCCAGCCGCTTCCTTGACGATATCGACTCTGGCTTCATCAAACTTCACACACGATCAGGAGCGCTGGAGTCCGCCCCGCCGCCCAGCCAATACGCGAAAAACCTGGTCAGCGGCATCCGGAAGAACATCACATCCGCGCCGCCACCACCGAAGTCGATCAGTTACCGCGCTCCCAGTGATTTCGCTCCAAGCGATACGTCGCAACTTCAGGCTGGCATGAAAGTAGAACATCCGAAGTTCGGATTCGGCACCGTTATGACAATGGACTTGTCCGGCGCCGACCGGAAGGCCAGGATCAACTTTAACGAAGTCGGCGAGAAGACGCTGTTGCTCAGCTTTGCAAAATTGCGGATCATCGACAACTAGAGGATCTGGTTGCAGGATAGGGAATAAACCTGTAGATTTGTCCGATAAGGCCTTGAAATCGGGCAGCACCGTCCAGTCCCGCTGCCAACCGACTAATTAACAACAACACACATACATGATAATAGGGGAATACAACACCGAAAGACCTCCGCTTATTTTAAAGGAGTACGGACGAAATGTACAGAAACTTGTAGATTTTATTCGTACCGAACCCGATGTCGAGAAGCGAACGGGAATGGCTCACACGCTTGTCGAACTGATCAAACAACTTACGCCAACGATTAAGGAACAACCGGAAGACCCTCAACGGGTATGGGATGACCTCTATATCATAGCTGACTTCAACCTCGATATCAATGGCCCGTATCCCAAACCTGAACGGGATATTCTCTTCAAGAAACCGGATCGCGTCGATTATCCGCAGAGCCAGGTGCGTTTCAAGCACTACGGAAAGAATATTGAAAAACTCGTCAAAGAAGCACTGAAGAAGGAGGATCCGCAAGAACGTCAGGATGCCATCATCTACCTGGGCAAACTGATGAAGACCTTCTACTCGAACTGGAACAAGGAAACACTCGATGATTCCGTGATCCTGAAAGACATTCAGGAAATGTCAGGCGGTGCCCTCGACATGACGATCGAGAAAGTGCGGGAAGACAATCTCTTTGAAAAACTTTACAAGGAACGCAAGAAAGCCAAACCTCAACAGGGTGGAAGCAGCCAGCATCAGCGTCACCAAGGTGGCGGAAACGGTCACCGCCAGTTTAACAAAGGCGGCGGTCATAAGGGCGGCAACTTCCGCAGGCGCCGGGATCAGTGAGAAATGCCGGCATCCGGGGCGCTGGCGTCCGGATGCCGTAGGTCAGATTCACCACTCACCACT
>CAYTMU010000006.1:97178-110753 GCA_964438975.1 uncultured Roseivirgaceae bacterium
TCACGACTCACGTCCATGGTTTTTAAGATCAAAGGAGGAAACAGGTTACAAGGCGAGATCATACCGCAAGGTGCCAAGAACGAAGCTTTGCAAATCGTCAGTGCAACGCTGCTGACGGAAGAGCCTGTCACCATCCACAATCTTCCCGACATCGTAGACGTCAACAAGCTGATCGAGCTGCTGGCAGCGTTGGGTACAAAGGTCGAGAAGCTCGGCATAGGATCCTGGCGATTCACGGCCTCAGATATCAATACTGCATTCCTGGAAAGCGAAGAATACCGAAAAATGGCCTCCGCTCTACGTGGGTCGGTCATGTTACTCGGTCCTATTCTGGCTCGTTTCGGAAAAGCAACCATGCCCAAGCCTGGAGGTGATAAAATCGGGCGTAGAAGACTCGATACTCACTTCCTCGGATTCCAGAAGCTGGGTGCAAAATTCAACTTCGACTCCGCAGATCACGTGTTCACGATCGACGCGTCACATCTCACGGGAACGTATATGCTCCTCGACGAAGCTTCCGTGACAGGAACGGCAAACATCGTTATGGCAGCTGTCCTCGCGAAGGGCAAGACAACCATTTACAACGCGGCGTGCGAACCCTATCTTCAGCAACTTTGCCTGATGCTCAACCGGATGGGTGCCCGGATAAGCGGCATCGGCTCGAACTTACTCATGATCGAGGGTGTGGAAGCACTCGGCGGTACGGAACACACGCTGCTCCCCGATATGATTGAGATCGGCAGCTTCATCGGCCTCGCGGCCATGACACAGTCAGAGGTCACAATCCGGAATTGCCGGACCGACATGCTGGGCATTATCCCGGATATCTTCCGGAGGTTGGGTATCAAACTCGAGATCAACAAAGATGATATCCACGTACCCTTCCAGGAGCGCTACGAGATTGAATCGTTCATCGACGGCTCCATCCTGACAATAGCTGACGCGCCATGGCCCGGGTTTACGCCCGACCTGCTGAGCATCGTACTCGTGACCGCCGTCCAGGCAAGAGGCACTGTGTTGATCCACCAGAAAATGTTCGAAAGCAGGTTGTTCTTCGTTGACAAACTCATCGACATGGGGGCGCAGATCATCCTTTGCGACCCGCATCGGGCAACTGTGATCGGTCTCGACCGAAAGCAACGTCTTCGGGGTGTCAAAATGGCTTCACCCGATATCCGCGCGGGTGTGGCGTTGCTGATCGCAGCACTTTCCGCCCAGGGCGAGAGTGAAATATCCAACATCGATCAGATCGACCGGGGTTATCAGAACATTGATACCCGCCTTCGCGCCATCGGCGCCGACATCACTCGGATATAGTACATATCCAGGCTAATTTTCTAACCGCGCTCACCCTCGCGTAAGTACCCTTTTGACCTCTCCGAACGGAGTTCCGGCCCAATTTTCCAGAATCTTTCTCTCCTGACACGTAAAAATCGTCGCAGATACATCATTTCAGCAAAATTTACCACAATCGTCGTCGCAATCGGGATAGTACAGGACGCGTATTTTATACACTTATCATAAATTTCCATATCTATGTAAAACGAATCATTAACAAAACCCTGTACTATGTTAACATTTCTACAAAAACTACGCGGGCCCGGGAGATTGCTTCTCGCCGTGTTTTTCCTCTTATCCTCAATGGAGGGGTTCGCCCAGACGCAAATCTCGGGCAAGGTCACCTCTCAGGAGGATAACCAGGGTCTGCCTGGAACGAGCGTGTTGGTCAAAGGGACCACGCGGGGTACGGTTACAGATGCCGACGGAAATTACCGTCTGGACCTCGCCACGGATGACGTAAATCCCATCTTGGTATTCAGCTCGATAGGTTATGTACCTGTGGAAGAAGGCGTGAATGGCCGATCGGTCATTGACATAGCAATGACGCAGGATATTACTCAGCTTTCTGAAGTGGTTGTGGTGGGCTATGGATCCGTAAAAAAGAGCGACATCACCGGATCACTCTCCCGTGTCACTGCTGAAGTGATCCAGGAACGCCCCTCACAGAACTTGTTTCAGGCACTCCAGGGCAAAGCTGCGGGGGTGACCATTTCCAGTAACATCAAACCTGGAGAGCTTCCCGTTGTGCGAATTCGGGGAAATCGCTCGATGACAGGCGACAATAACCCGCTCTATGTACTGGACGGCATCCCCATTGTCAATGTATTAGGCGTCACTTCCTTCTCTATCAGCGATCTCAATCCAAATGATATTGCGTCGATCGAAATCCTGAAGGATGCTTCCGCCACAGCCATTTACGGCTCGCGCGGTGCCAACGGTGTGGTACTCATCACCACAAAGAAAGGCAGCAAAGGCAGGATGAACATCGACTACAATGGTACTGTCTCCTTTGATTCCTACAAACAACTTACCGACTGGATGAATGGAGGAGAATACATCGACCGCTGGCGCGAGAGTATGATCAACGGCCGGATGTATAACACCACCCTTCCCGACAACGGAAACCTCAATGTACAACCCAAAAGCTGGCATCCGGACCCTGAACTGGATAGGCTGCGGCTCGGTCTTTCCGGTCGCGAACTCGACGCTCTGTACCAGGGATATGAATGGGAGGATGCACCCGGGGGTACGGTAAGAATGCGTCCTACCACCGCGGAAGAACAGGCACTGGGCTGGCCTGCACAGGTTCCGGTATACAACTCCGGAAACATCCCGACGTTCGATTGGCTGGGTGCAGCCTCGCGGCAGGGAGTCACCCACAATCATCAGTTGTCGCTCTCTACCGGAACGGAAAAATCCAACCTGTACCTTTCCTTTGGCTATCATAATCAGGAAGGCGTCCAGGTTGACCAGGACTACACGCGTTACAACATGAATGTCAACGGTGAAGCTACTGCCAACAATTGGCTTAAGATCGGGGCTTCCATCCTGGCTTCTCATTCCATTCAGAACTTTGGTATCCAACCACCAAATACCTCCAACACGGGCTCAAAGGATCTGTATTCAAGAGCAAGCGACCAGTTTCCATTCCTGACACCCTGGGATGAAAACGGAACCTATGTTGAGCGCCCGGCACTGAACACGAACCTGTTCAACCCGCTGATAGACATTGATCAGTCGATCAATGAAAGACGATCATCGTCGGTAATGTCTAATTTATTCACCGAGGTAAAATTCGCACCCTGGATCAAATACCGCCTGAACTTCGGCGCACAATACAGGGCATTCCGGAATGGCCAGTGGACTGGCCCGCGGGTTACGCCTCACCTTAGCGCTGCGCCCAATACTGCGCGATACGACGCAAATGAAAACTTTTCGTGGGTAGCAGAAAACCTTTTGTTTATCGATAAGACATTCAACGACATCCATGCCATCGGAATAACGTTGCTACAATCTGCTCAGCAATCGCGCCGCGAAAATATCGGTGCGAACGTTCGGAATAGTATCTACGACATCAGTCATTGGTATGACCTGGCCTCAAACCTCGACGGACAACCCGCAGGCTATGGTACAGGCTTTACGGAAAATACGCTGATGTCCTGGATGGGTCGGGTGAATTATACGCTGAACAACAAATACCTGCTCACAGCTACCGGCCGCTACGATGGAGCTTCCGTACTCGCGCCGGGACACAAATGGGACTTCTTCCCTTCATTTGCCGTCGCGTGGAAATTACATGAGGAACCATTCATGTCCACCCTTACGTGGATAGATGAATTGAAGCCCCGATTCGGATACGGTGTAACCGGTAACTCCTCCGTCAGTCCGTATACTACAACAGGACCTCTGAGCAGAAACCCCTACGTGTTCGGATCTACCGCCGCCATGGGATACCTGCCCCAACTGGTAAAGAATCCACTTCTTGCTTGGGAGAAAACTGCTCAGCGAAATATCGGTATAGATTTCTCCGTGCTGAAAAGCCGTCTTTCGGGAAGTATCGAGTTCTACGAAGCAAATACTTCCGAGCTGCTGATGACGAAGTCTCTCCCCGCTCTCTCCGGGTATGTGTCGAAAGTTGAAAATATCGGAAAATCACGGAACAAGGGTGTAGAGATCACGCTATCATCCGTGAACATCGAGAAAAGTGACTTCAGCTGGAGCACGGAAATCAACTGGTCGGTGAACCGGGAAGAGATCGTTGAACTCTTCAACGCCAACGACGACATTATCGGAAACGGGTGGTTCATCGGGCAACCGCTCAACGGAGTATTCTATCAACTCGAGAACGGCGGCATCTGGCAGAACACATCTACGGAGATTGAGGAGATGGCAAAATTCAACGCCAATGGTCACCGGTTCTATCCGGGAACTGTCAAACCCATCGATCAGAACGGCGACTACAGGATCAATGCAGATGACTACGTGATCCTCGGCAACAACCGACCGAAATGGACTGGCGGTATGACGCACACGTTCAGGTACAAGAACTGGACGCTGAATTCATTCATCTACTCGCGTGTAGGACAGACCTACTTCGGTGGGTATCCCAACTCTTACGGAGGGCAATGGCCTAACGGTCGTGTCGAAAATGACATGTGGTCATTTGACAACCCCGGGGGTAAGTGGCCTATGCCGAATTCAGGCAATGTCGAAAATATCGCAACAGCCATGCAATACAACGATGGTTCTTTTGTCGTCGTGAGAAATATCGCACTCTCCTACTCGGTTCCACAGCATCTGCTTCAACGCTTCGGCTTGAAAGACCTCCAGATCAGCGGACAGGTACTCAATCCTTTCATCTTCGGTGGGGAAGTAGTGAAGTGGGGACTAAATCCGGATGACGATACGAACTGGGAGCGTGCTTCGAGCAACGGCAACCCGTTAGGAGGAACGAACAACAATACGATTCTTCCTCAGAGTTTTGTTTTGGGCTTACGCGCCAGCCTGCACTAGTATTGATAATCTTAAAAGATAAGAACTATGAAAAAATTCATAATATCGATCCTGTTGATTTCAACGGTATGGTCATGCGACGATTTCCTTGAGGAGAAACAAGTCTCGACCCTTACCCAGGATTTCTATAACACAGAAACGGGGCTCGAAGGGTTGATCAAGAGTCTCTATGTGTACGCAAGGGTTAAACATGAGTGGAGCGACAATGGTGCGGCGCTTATCGAACCTGAAACGGATGCCTATATGACGCGCGACTACAATTTCGCGCAGGTAACTGCGGGTACCTATGGAAGTGATGTGAGCTCCATTGCCGGCAGAGTGAACAACTACCTGGGCTCTGCAAACTCAAACTATGCGCCGATGGGCGCTTACCCGCACATCAACAATTGCAACATCGCGCTGGAACAGATCGACAACGTCAAGCCGGGAAAATTCGGAACGGATGAAGCCTTCAGCAAAGCGAGAAAGTCAGAGGTGTTATTCCTCCGGGCGTGGGCATACTACCTGGTGTCCAATCAACTGGGGGATGTTCCGCTGTTGCTGACCGCAAAGCGGGAAGACAACGGCGTCTACCACTACCCGAAAGCGAGTATCGTTGATGTTTACAAGCGGATCATCGCAGACCTGCGCTTCGCATATGAGAATCTTCCTCCAACTCAGTCTGACAGAGGACGTGTCACCAAGTGGGCTGCGGGACACTTGCTCGCAAAATTGTACCTCCACCGCGCACAGGCTGCGGCATTCCAAAATAGTTCTGAGACACATTTGAAAATGCTCTACAAAGGTGGTAACGAGACATCTGATCTCGATTCAGTGGTCACAATAGCATCACAGGTAATCGCCGGTGTCGGTTCTCTCGCACCGGACTACTGGACGCTGTTTAATCCGCAGGTCTCGGAGACTTCACCACATGCCGAGGTAATATGGTCTGCACAGTTCGATGAAAACACCGCCCTGAATGGCAGATTTGGTGGAAATCGATCCTGCAATTATCATATCGGCGCGTTCGAACACCAGTCGGGAGTAGCCAGAAGCCTCGAATACGGTCGCCCGTTCGCAACTTACAAGCCCTCTGATTGGGCGTTTGACAACTTCCGGGATAAGGTGAATGACTCGCGTTATGCAAAAACATTCCAGCTTGAGTACATCGGAAACGCCACCAACTCCATGCAGTGGTCAGCTGCTTCTGCTACCTGGTGGAATGCGAACAAACCAGCCGACGCGGCAGCCGTCGCGGCAGGTCAGGCCAAGGTGATACCGGGAAGGAGAGCTCTTGCATTTGTTGAGAATCACAAAGATGATGCGCTCGATTCCGCCACTGTGATGGGGCAGCCTTTCCTTTTGGTCGTTCGATGGATACACTCCGACAAGACCGGACGGTACTATTATCGCGTCTACCCGAATGGAGAATCCATTGGATTGGCATCCAACTCCACCCGCGGCAACATCTACCTCTCTTCGAAGAAATTCATCGATCCTAAAAGAGGCGGAGGGAACATCGCGAGCGAGAGTGGCACGCGTGATGCGATATTGATGCGTCTCGCGGAAACATATCTCATTCGTGCAGAAGCCTACGGTCGTAAAGGAGATTACGGGCTGGCCGTTAATGATATCAATGTCTTGAGAAAGCGAGCTGCCTATAAACCGGGCGAAGTCCGTCCTGAGTTTCTCGTGCAGTGGGATCCAGGCGCGGCGACGTTGCCGGCCGGCGACCTGATCGCACCCTATGCCGCCAGCGGTGACCCGTATAACGAGATCATGGTAACCGAGGATGTCTTTACGCCTTCCACACCCGAAGCTACTGCCGAAGGGTATATTCCAACCGCTACGACTAAGGAAAGCATGTTCATTCATTTCATCTACAATGAGCGAGTGCGCGAATTCCTGTCAGAAGGTCTTGGCTGGGAAGATCAGCACAACGCCGGCATCCTGTATGATCGTGTCGTTCATCTGAACCAGATGGCTTCACCGCTTGACGGACTGTGGCCAGTGGCCGACAATCCCGAGAACGGCAATGGTCAAGATGGAAACGGGAAAGGGCAGTATCAGAAGTATCATACTTTCCGCCCGTGGCCGAACGCGTTCCTGACGCTTCTCACTGACGACAAGGGTAACCCGCTCGACGACAACGGACGACAAGGGTATCAGAACCCAGGGTACTAACCAGACAGCGTTCTCCTAAAACAAAGAAGCCACCTCTGACCGGGGTGGCTTCTTCATTTTCAGATGTCGATCTTGAGGCCGACGGGGCAGTGGTCAGAGCCCAGGATATGATCGTAGATCATTGCATCCCGGACGTTCGAAATTATCGACTCAGTTACAAGAAAGTAGTCAATACGCCAGCCCACATTACGGGCGCGCGAATTGAACATCACGTTCCAGTATGTGTACTTGATCGTGTCCGGGTAAAATCGCCGATAGGTATCGACGAACCCGGCCTCCAGAAGCGTTGTAAAGCCGTCAATCTCCCGCTGTGTGTATCCTGCGGATTTATTATAGTTCTCCTTAGACCTGGCGATGTCGATCGGTTGATGCGCGACGTTGAGGTCGCCGCAGATGATCACTGGTTTGCGAGTTGAAAGACCGGCGACGTAGTTGCGGAATTCTTGATCCCACCGCTCCCGGTAATCGATCCGCCGCAGTCCTTCACCCGAATTGGGCGTGTACACGGTTACGAGAAAGTAGTTGTAGAACTCTGCGGTGATCACCCGGCCCTCCTGGTCGTGTTCCTCCACACCCATGTCGCAAACGATCTGGAGTGGCTCCGTTTTCGAAAGGATCGCCGTGCCGGAGTATCCTTTTCTCGTCTTGCAGGAGTTAACATAAACCTTGAATTCAGGAAGGAGTTCAAGCGCCGAGCGTACTTCCTCTACCGAAGCCTTGGTCTCCTGAAGACACAAAACATCTGGAGCGAGTAGTCGGATATCTTTCAGGAAATCCTTCTTGATAATTGCGCGGATGCCGTTGACATTCCAGTTTACGAGGTGGAGTTCTGCCATGGTATAGGATTGAACGGAAAAGTCGAAAAACGAGAAAGTCCCACGTTGGCGGGACTTTCCAAAATATCTTCACGGTAAAGAACTAAGCCTTCTTCGCTTTGAATTCTTCTTTTACTTTCTCAACGTCTACCGTCTTCATGACCGGTTTGAAATTCTGGATCTTCAGCGATTGGCGCCGTACCGCTGCCTTTGCCTTATCCTTGCGGTTTTTTCTCTTAAGTCTGGTTACTGCCATGGCTTTTTCTGTTTGCGGAAGCGCAAAAGTAAGGCGTTGGGGCGTGAAAACAAAGATCGCGGCAAAAAAAATCAATAACCGTGGCCGGTGGCGCGCTTTGCGGCTTTCTGCCTCTCCTCCTCATCCATGCGGCGGTTGTCGCGGATGAAGTATACCAATAGCATAACTAACGGGATCATGCCGGACAGAAAAATTCCGGCGAAAATGATCAAACCCCAAATTTCATCCGTACTCATTGCCGTAGTTTTTTAAGGGTGTTCCGATAAATAATGATCCCCCCCGCGCCGGATACTGCTGCAAACAAAAGCCCGCCAAACCCGAATATCTTTTCGGCGATTGATTGCACCTGGCCCAGAATCAAAGCCATCGCTCCTCCTCCTGTCGTTATGAACAACAATGTCAAAAGCTTGACGGTTTCAATATTGAACCGAATACGCTCTTTGTTCAAGTCGTCCATGAGTGTGGGTCTTCAGACGCAAGCTACTGAAAACGCTGGAAAATTCATGTCCGGAAAACCTTGAAAATTAGTAGAATTAACAACACCGCTCTAACTTGCCACGCATTGTCACGAAACCTATAAGCAGGTCAGAAAATGGAAAAACCCACCTTACCAAAAGGTACCCGGGATTTCGGTCCAGCGGTGATGGCGAAACGTCAATACATCTTCGATACTATCCGAAGTGTCTTTCAGACGTATGGCTTTCAGCCTCTTGAGACACCAGCGATGGAAAATCTTACGACGCTGACTGGCAAATATGGTGACGAGGGGGACCAACTATTGTTCCGGATCCTGAACTCAGGTGATTTCCTGAAAGGTATCGGGACCGATTCGCTGAGCGATCACCGCGCTCTTTCACCGCAAATCGCGGAGAAAGGACTGCGTTACGACCTCACGGTCCCATTTGCCCGATACGTGGTGATGAACCGGAATGAAGTATCGTTCCCCTTCAAGCGCTACCAGATCCAGCCGGTGTGGCGCGCCGACCGACCTCAGAAAGGACGCTACCGGGAGTTCTATCAGTGCGATGCTGATGTGGTAGGCACGGACTCCCTTCTCTGCGAAGCCGAGATCATACTGATGATCAGGAAGGTGTTCGAACGACTCGGCATCACCGACTATACTATCAAGATCAACCACCGCGACGTATTAAATGCCATCGCGGAAGTTGCCGGAGCTCGGGGAAAGGAAGTTTCGCTGTTCGTGGCGATCGACAAACTTGATAAGATTGGGTGGGATAAAGTGAGTGAAGAACTTCGCACCAAGGGATTTTCTGAAGAAAGTCTAAAATCCCTCTCCAATATCATCGGTATAACTGGACCCAATAGCAAAAAATTAGAATCGTTAGAGGTGGTATTTTTTCACGGCCAAGCGGAAACGGGCAAAAAAGGCATCAGTGATCTTCAGAAAATATTCAAATTCGTCGAATCTCTCGGAGGCAATATGTCGAAAGTGGAATTCGACATTCCGCTTGCCCGGGGATTGAGCTATTACACGGGATGTATTTTCGAAGTAAAGATCAATAATGTCGCTATCGGCAGCGTGAGCGGCGGAGGACGTTACGACAACCTCACCGCGGCTTTCGGCGACAAGGACAATCTTCCCGGCGTGGGATTTTCGTTCGGGGTCGACCGGATATACGATGCGATGGAAGAACTGAATCTTTTTCCGAAGAATGCGCACGCCTCTTCGAAAGCGCTCGTGTGTCACTTTGACGAAGAAAGTTTTCGGTATGGTCTAGGCATTCTCAGTTCGCTGCGCGAAGCGGGAATCGCGTCGGAGATCTATCCAGAACCGGCGCGTATCCGCAAGCAGCTGGACTACGCCAACAAAAAGCAGATCCCATTCACACTGGTAATCGGATCCGAAGAGATGACCTCCGGGTTAATCGCCTTCAAGGATCTCGGTAAGGGTGAACAGGAAAAGCTCTATCTTGACACGATCATTCAGCGTTTATCGCGCCCGTAAGGAACAAGGTATCTTGTTGTCCGGCGCCGGGCAAAACAACCTATTCGATGCCGCCAGTCCCTCATCTTATCTCGTCTGACCTGCTGTCCCTGGAGGATATGGCCCGGATGCTCCGTCCTGGCATTGCACTGGGGCTTTCCGACGATGCCCGGCAGAGGATTGTACGTTCTCGCGAATATCTTGAACAAAAGATCCGGGATGCGAGGGAGCCGATCTACGGCATCAACACCGGATTTGGTTCGCTTTACAATCAGCACATCTCAAATGATCAGCTAGAGACGCTGCAGGAGAACCTCGTCAAGTCGCATGCCTGCGGAACAGGTGCACATGTACCAGACGAAATTGTCAGGCTAATGCTCTTTCTCAAGATCCAGTCTCTGGCGTACGGATATTCCGGCATTCAGCTAGACACGGTTGAAAGGCTTATCGCCATGTTCAACCGCGATGTGATCCCACTAGTATTTGAGATGGGATCACTCGGTGCTTCCGGAGACCTCGCACCGCTGGCACATTTGTCTCTTCCGTTGATCGGTCTGGGGCAAGTTTACTTTGAAGGTTCATTGCAGCCCGCATCGGCCGTCAACAATAAACTCCGTTGGGAACCTGTGCATTTTGGAGCAAAGGAAGGACTCGCCCTGTTGAATGGCACGCAGTTTATGAGTGCGTATGGTGTCTGGTGCAGTCTCCATGCCACACGCATCCGCAGGTTGAGCAATATCATCGGTGCGCTTTCGCTTGATGTTTTCGACGGCCGGCCGGAGCCGTTCCTTCCCAACGTTCACGCGATACGTCCACAACGCAGACAGCCGGAGACCGCGGCTGACATTCTCACGCTGTTGGAAGGAAGTGAACTCTTCTACCAGGACAAAAAACACGTACAAGATCCCTACTGCTTCCGGTGTATTCCGCAGGTGCACGGCGCAAGCGCGAACGCCATTCAGTATGTCGCGAGTGTATTCCTGACAGAGATCAACAGCGTCACCGACAATCCGAGCATATTTCCCGATGACGATCAGATTATCTCCGCCGGGAATTTTCACGGGCAACCACTGGCACTGGCACTGGATTTTCTTGCTATCGCACTGAGTGAACTCGGGAGTATTTCGGAACGGCGAACCTATCAGCTGATCTCCGGCGCCCGCGAACTGCCGAGCTACCTTGTGGCCAACCCCGGCATCAACTCCGGACTGATGATACCGCAGTACACCGCAGCATCGCTGGTCAGTCAGAACAAGCAGTTGTGCACGCCGGCTTCCGTTGATTCAATTGTCAGTTCCAATGGACAGGAGGATCATGTAAGCATGGGAGCCAACGCTGCCACCAAGGCGTACCGAGTCGTCAACAATGTCTACTCCATCCTGGCGATCGAGTTGCTGACCGCATCACAGGCATTGACCTTCCGCCGACCGCTACGCACATCCCCCCAGCTCGAAGACCTGGTCGATACTTTCCGCGCGGAAGTGCCGTTTATAGAAGATGACCGGATTCTGCATGACGATATGAGCTGTGCTGAAAAATTTCTGAAAGAACTGAAGCTTCCCGCATGAACAGGAGTATCGCGATCCTCTTACTTTGTCTGTTGAGCGGATATGTGCATGCTCAATACGGAAGTCGTGTGGGGCGTTTCGAGGTAGACGAAGTAAGAGGATGCGCACCGTTTACCGTTACCGTGACGATCCTCGCGCCGTTCGTATGTGATGCAGCCAATGCCTGCGATATGGATTTCGAGGGCAATGATAACTTCCAGTCCTTGACATTCACGCATACGTACGCGCAACCCGGCAACTACTTGTTGCGCATACTCTTCCAGACAACGGGCGTTGACGATATTCCCATCGAAGTGGCCCCGAGCATACAGCCTGAATTCAATCTCTACACGTGTGGAAACAATGAAGTGTCCGTACAACTGAACGACAGCAACTATGACGAATACGTCATCAACTACAACGATGCAAGTCCCGAAATCACCGTCACCGGCAACGGTGCGAACCAACATGTATACGCACCGGCTCCCCAAATCGTGTCAGTGCGGGGACGCAACTTCAACGCCGCCGACAATTGCATAACAGACGACCGTGCGGTGACGCCGCTGTTAACGCTCCCCGCGCCGACCATCATGCAACTCAACGTCCTCGACGATTCGCAGATACGCCTGGAATTCGACGCGCTGCCAAACATCCAATACCGACTGGCCATCGCAACCAACTCCGCATCGAATTTCCAGAACGTGGCAACCGTTTATAACGAGACAGTTGATACGATATCAAACCTGAAAACTGACGACAACTACTATTGTTTCCGACTCGCCGCGTTTGACCCCTGTTATAATACCACTGTGAATTCGGCAGTGATCTGCAGCGCTAACCTCGACCTGGACATGCAAAACAAAGCGATCGATGTTCGGTGGACAACTTCAGCAACCGGGATCACCAGTTACAGTCTGCGGCGGGAAGCGAGCGATGGCATAATACTGACCGCGTACCCCTCGGCCTCTCCCTATCCCGATCTCGGCCTTGTCTGCGGAACGGAATACTGCTATCAACTGACGGCGCATTACGCCAATGGTAGTAGCAGTGTAACTGCGATCAAGTGCGCAGTGGGGTTTTCGGACGACATTCCACCTGCAGTCACGGACGTCACCTCAGTTGTAGGCGACAACGGCGTGCAGCTCGAATGGCCGTCAGACCCGGATTTTCCACCTGCCGAGTTCCGGATCGAAAAGTCGATCATGGGAAACTATCGTCTCCTCGTAACAACGACGCAGACAACGTTGCTGGATAGTGAATATGCAATCGCAGACGTCCCGTGCTATCGCATCCGTTACACCGACCTCTGCGGCAACGAGAGCGCGCCGGGCATCGAAGTGTGTCCGATCCGCCTTCAGGGAACACTATTGGCCGATAATTCCGTAAGTCTCTCGTGGACGCCGTACAGCGGTTGGGCTAATGGCGTCGCCAGCTATGCGATTGAAAAGTATTCCAACGACGGTGTATTGCTGGAGACCATTCCGGTCGGAACCGCAACCGCGTATGTTGACACCGACAGCGACCTGAATCATCAGGCATTCATCTATGTGGTCAGAGCGATGGCCGTCGATGGCGGGCTCAATACCTCGGTGTCCAACCGCGAGATGATTCTCAAAGACCCGAACCTTTTTCACCCGACAGCCTTTACGCCCAACGGCGACAACCTGAACGACACCTTCACAGTCTTTGGACAATATGTAGTCGACTTCGAGATGAATATCTTCAACCGCTGGGGAGAACTCCTTTTTACGACGAACGATATCAACAGCGGATGGGACGGCATCTACAAAGGAAGGGAGATGCCCGAGGGTACTTATACCTTCATCGCCAACATCACCGACAGCACCGGCCGAACATTCAAGCGATCCGGCTCCGTCCTCCTCCTCAGAAAATGATCCCCACCTTCGCTAAAGCTCCGGCAGGCAAAGCCCTACCCCCTAGCCCCCTAGCCCCTTACCCCTAGCCCCTAGCCCCCTAGCCCCTTACCCCTTCCCT
>CAYTMU010000007.1:0-104700 GCA_964438975.1 uncultured Roseivirgaceae bacterium
TTTTTTCAGGTCATCGCCCTGCACCGAAGCAACGGAACCCGTCAGGTCCGCTTTCCTTGCTGTACCATAACCAATTACGACGACTTCATCCAGGACGCTGACGTCGTCGCTCATGACAATGTCGATCACAGATTGATTTTCAATCGCGACTTCACGTGCTACCATTCCGATGAATGAGAATACCAGCACAGCATTGGGATTTCCAACGCTGAGTGAATATCGCCCATTTACGTCGGTAGTCGTACCGTTGGTTGTTCCGCGCTCTAACACAGAGACGCCGGGCAATGACGCACCATCGGTGCCTGTTACAGTTCCTGTTACGGTCTTGCTCTGTGCAAATGCGGTGAGACTCAGCACAGCGCAAAGAGCAACCAAACAGAAACCCTTCGGCACCCATTGATTGGACTGTAGAAGTGACTTCATAGAAATTTGGGTTTTTGATAAGGTTAATGGCCTTCAAACTATTTGAAGGGATGTACAATCGATTGCATAATAGTGAAATCTGCTATCCTTATCAAGCCAAATGAGCCAATTTTGGCTTGAATGCCACTGGAAAAGCCCGTAATCACGGTTTTACGTCTCCGCTCTCCAAAGCCTGCGCGCGTGCTGGATGGTTCCGAAATTACTGAATTGCGCAATCGATTACGCACCCGGTGGCATGACTGAACGGCTGGCATGCTTTTTTTATTCTTTGAAGCCAGAATATGATGTGGCGCCGAAGGGCTCCATTTACATACAGATCAATGGCAATCTAGAATTGCTAAAAGTGGGGTTTATTAACGAAAGAACCGCGGAGGACGTCCGGGGTTCTTTTCGTTTACAGACCTGCCGCGCGATGGCGCCAGCAGTCGACCAGGTGATCATTGACGAGCCCACAGGCCTGCATGTGTGCGTATATGATTGTACTTCCCACAAATTTGAACCCTCGCCTGGTCAAATCGCGACTGAGTAGGTCTGATTCGTTGCTGGTTGCGGGAATATCTGAAAGCTGTTTTCGCTTGTTCACAATCGGCTGTCCGCCTACAAATGTCCATATGTACTCATCGAATGTTCCGAATTCTTTCTGAACCTCGAGAAATCGCCGGGCATTATTCACTGCGGCATTGACCTTCAACCTGTTGCGTATGATCCCCGGATCCAGAAGGATTTTTTCTATTCGCGCGGGCGTAAATCTTGCCACTCGAACGGGGTCAAAATCGGCAAATGCTTTCCGGTAGCCCTCCCGCTTCTTCAGCACTGTGGACCAGCTTAGACCAGCCTGCGCGCCTTCTAAAATAAGAAACTCAAAATGTTTCCGGTCGTCGTGGACAGGGACGCCCCATTCTTCGTCGTGGTAGGCGATGTACTGATCGGAGCCCAAACACCAACCGCATCGTTTCTTTTCGTCTTTCATGGTTGTGGAAAATGATACCCGCGCCCATAGGTTGAGGTGGGGAATCAACTCCCCACGATCAAGAACTTTCCGCGGCAGTACGAAAATTAGTCAAAAATCGCCGTCCGCCCGTGGCAAATCCGCATACTTGTGGGTAATGGATTTGTGAGGCTAAGGAGTTACCTTCGCCTATCTGTCACTATCGCCTGATCGGCGCGCAATCTGTCGCATCTTAATATGAGCCGCAATCTCAAACTACTTATCGCCCTGGTCATCGTAGCGACGGTTGCGCTGTATGTAGTATTCGTTACAATACCATCGGAACTCGCCCGCCGGAGTTACGACGGCGCGCGGGCGTTGGGGGAGGATATACGAAAAGCGATGCAGTTTACTCCTGAAGTCAGGGTCAATAACACGATTGTCGTCAATCAGCAGACAACAGCTTTTGAGTTATCGGTATTGCGGCAGAATTTCCAACACCGCTATACCTGGGAGAATTCATGGCTTGGAAGTACCAAGAAGATATTCATCGAGGGCACGTTCAATGCAGCGGTCGGATTTGATCTGCATGAGAAGTTCTCGATCACGTTGCGTGACGGCAAGGCTCATGTGGTTCTTGCCGAACCTCGTATCTTGTCGGTGGAATCTTCCGGCGATATCAGCTATCGCGATGAACAGGGTGTCTGGAACTGGGTGAACACCAACGACCGGACACGCGCGACCAACGCGTTCATCGTCGATGCGCGTCGGCATGCGGAGCGCGCCGCATTTGTGAACGATGCTAACAGGGAAATGGAAAAACGTCTGCGGGATCTGCTCGCCCC
The DNA here is from genome assembly GCA_964438975.1 of uncultured Roseivirgaceae bacterium. GTDB lineage: Bacteria > Bacteroidota > Bacteroidia > Cytophagales > Cyclobacteriaceae > Chryseosolibacter. The sequence continues at coordinate 2,197 of CAYTMU010000007.1, forward strand.
GTACGCTGACGAGGTCGAAGTGACGTTCGACCCATCTGTCCGGCTTGATCAGCGATAACGCTGGTTATGCCACACTCACTAACGTCATGATGTCCTGGCTTTTGCTGACTCACGCTTGCGATACGAGATATACGACCCCGCGAAGAGACCAAAGAACACAAGCATCCCCAACATCGCCGGATTCATCTCCGTCGCCGCTATCGATGAGTACGTGGCGCCGACCAGGTCAAAGAACAAACCGGCGTACGCCCACTCCTTCAATCGGGGAAACCCCGGAACGAGGATCGCTATCGCGCCAAGAATCTTTGCGACTCCTAAGAAAACTATGATGTACTCGGGGTATCCGAGCGTGTTTGACAGCAATGCTACCGAGTCCGAAGTGACCATCGCATTCTGTACGCCTGACATGAACATCGTGAGCGCGAAAAGTGCGGTAAATATCCAATACGTGATGTTGATCCTTTTCATTTTGCGTGACGTCAGATTTGGTATTGGTCAATAACAGGAAGCCCTGATCCCACTGCAGCAGATCACACCATTCTTGCAATCCCCCGAACGTAGCCGATGGACTCGGCGAGTCCCGGGACGGGGTCATCGCCATCTTTCTCGTATTCAAAAGCAACGCTTCCCTGGTAATTGATCTTCTTGAGTGTCCTGACCACTTTCGGGATGTCGATGACGCCGCGCCCGATCTCGACGGGCTTACCGTCAGCCTGTGCTTTGTCGGTATCTTTCATGTGCATGTCATATAACCTGTCCTTATACTTTTCAATCATGCCCACGGGATCCTGTCCGATGCGCACGACGTGTCCGATGTCTATGCAAAATCCGATTCGCTTGTCCAGGTCCTTGATCCTGGCGTGTACATCATGAGGACTTGAGTACAGGTCGTCTCCGGGTCCGTGGTTGTGAATGGCTACTTTGATGTTAGTCTTCTTCACCAGTTCGTTCACCTGTGGCAGGAGTTCGTGGTTCGGAACCCCGACAATCATCTCAAGTCCGGCATGGGATGCGTAGTTGAAGGCGGCTTCCACTTCCTGGCCTGTTTTCATATAGATCACGCCAGCTCCGTAAAGTCTCAGACCGGCATTTCTCACTTTTGCAGCCATGCTTCGAATGTCATCTGCCGAACTTTCAAGGGGCATATGCATGCTTTTAAGTGCCACGGAATTGAGACCGAGACGTTTGCATATTGCTATCACTTCGTCAAGACTGAATTTCCGCAATGTATAGGAGGCAATGCCCATGTTGAAGGCCGCCTGGTTGGCGGGGGTCGACCCTCCCATGCCTGAGGCAAAGACGCTGATGTTGGCCAGCGTGGCAGCGGCTGAGATGCCCGCAGCTTTCAGAAACTCATTTCTCGAAATCTTCATAATTCGTAGCTAAGTGTTAGGATCCCCGGACCGGCGAGTCCGGACGAGTTTTGAAAGTATCAAAGTTTCCGAAAGTTGTCAAGGACTAACGGAACATTCACGTCATGTCGACAATTTTTCTAAAGAATGTCGCTGTCACCGCCTCCATTCGGCGGGTTAGCCTATGCTGAATTCGGCTTGACGCCGTATGTTTGCAGCCGTCTCGGACAACCCACTGCCTGTGTTGTCCGTAGACGGCTAGACTCGATGATGAAAATTGACAATGGATCCCTCAAATAAAGATACTGCTACGGAGCCCAAGGCGCCACCACCCCCGTCAACGTCGGTATGGGAGGCATTGAAGGACTCCATTCGCGGCAGTGAAGCTGACTATACGAAGATCGGACTTAAGCGAGCGATCTTCTTACTGTCCGTGCCGATGATTCTTGAATTGGTGATGGAATCACTTTTCGCGGTAGTGGACATATACTTCGTTGGCAAGCTCGGTGCATCGGCAGTGGCAACGGTTGGATTGACGGAGACATTTCTCTTTCTCTTATACTCAATAGCTATGGGACTGGCGACAGCGGTCGCAGCCATCATTGCCAGGCGAGTCGGGGAGAAGGACCCGGATCGCGCGGCCCGCACGGCCGTGCAAGCGATCGCGATGGCGTTCCTGTGTTCCTTGCCGTTCTCGGTAGCGGGAATCTTCTACTCGCAAGAGCTCTTGACGCTGATGGGTGGCGACGAGTGGACCATCAATCACGGATATCGCTATGCGCAGTGGATGCTCGGTGGAAATGCAGTCATCTTTTTTCTGTTTGTTATCAACGCGATCTTTCGCGGAGCAGGTGACGCAGCTATTGCCATGCGTGTGTTGTGGATCGCTAATATCATCAACATCGTATTGGATCCGATCTTGATATTCGGATGGGGTCCCATCCCTGCAATGGGTGTCGAAGGCGCGGCCATCGCCACTAATATCGGCCGCGCCGTCGGCGTCGGCGTACAGTTGTGGACGCTGTTCCGCGGAGGGAAGCATATTCGGGTGACCACCCGGCAATTGCATTTGGATGCGCGTATCGCACTCAACATATTCAGAACTTCACTCGGAGGTATCGGACAAATGATTGTTTCGATGACATCCTGGATATTTCTGATGCGTATACTCGCTGACATAGGGAGTGAAGCCGTGGCCGGGGCAACCATTGCGATTCGCGTCATGATGTTGACGATGATGCCTGCCTGGGGATTCTCAAATGCAGCGGCGACCCTTGTCGGACAAAACCTGGGGGCGGGTAGCCCTGAACGCGCTGAGTCTTCAGTTTGGCGGATCGGGGGCTATACCATGGTCTACCTTGTGGGGGTGGCGTTCATTTATTTTTCTTACAACGAGTGGCTTATGGCCTTTTTTACGGACGAACCCCGTGTAATAGCCATCGGCGCGGAGTGGCTCCGCATTCTTTCCTACTCGTACTTCGTCTATGGGTGGTGGATGGTTGCAACGCAGGCATTCAATGGCGCTGGCGACACACGAACTCCGACGGTGATAAACATTGTCTTCTTCTGGCTCATACAGATCCCGTTGTGTTACCTCCTCGCGATCAGATTCGACTGGGCGGAGTCCGGCGTATTCTGGGGAGTTTTCTTCTCCGAGACCGCGGTGGGCTTATTCACTTTGTGGTTGTTTACCCGCGGTGGCTGGAAGCGGCAGGTAATCTGACCCTAATGAGTGGCAGTATTTTTTTACCACTGCCGCTGAAATGAGAACAAAAAGGAAGGGGAGTGTTCGCCACGTCGTCGTTGGCTGTGGGGTATTGGTATTGGTGGCTTCTGTGGCGCTTTGTCAGACGCAAATACGCGGGCACAATCAAATCGAATCATTGATCGATGAGTGGAATTTTGCCAACAATGCGAAAAACATCCACAGTTTCGAGAGGGTGTATGCGGACCAGTTAAGCTATTATGGAAGTTCTGTGTCTCAGTCGGACGCAATAGAACAGAAGCAACAGTTGTTTCGAGACCAGCCGTCTTTTCGGCAGCGGATCATCACGGAGATATCTTACAGCGCTCAGCCGACGGGCGTCACACGCGCGGCTTTCATGCGAGAGGTATACGACGGGGCTTCGTGGAGGAGGAGGCAATCCTTCCTTGACGTTGATACCAATAGTGGTCGGTATATCATCGTCGGTGAGTGGGATGGGGAGACTCGCCAGTCATCGGATCAAGGGGTGGCGTTGCCCGATTTAACTCCGCAACCTGTGCCACCTCGAGTCGACAGCATGAGCACGTCTATTACGGACCTCGTGCCGGTGTTGCCGCGGATGGAACACCCGGATTCGATAGTTGAAGATCTGGCTGTGTCACCACTGACGCGCAGGGACACCGCCGCGATCAGGCGAGAAACGCCCGGCAATGCATTTTCCATGTTCTCATCGGGTGACGTCGTGGTGCCTCGGCTTTACGTGCTCATTCTGATTGCGATCCTCGCCGTGGGAGGCCTGATGATCTTCGTTGCGGACAGTATCCAGTCGCGTCGCGCCAAACGGGTCAGGGCATCGCGGACGCCGGAGGATGCGGAGCATGTGGTACGTGATGTCAAAGTACATGCAGCGTTTGAAGCATTTGTCGTAACGCTTTTCGACCCGTTGTACTTCAAGTCATTTCGCCCCAAGGCGGAATATGTATTGGCAGGAGAAGGGGGTCGTGTGGAGAACGGTCCGGATCTGGTGATCGACTATACCCAGAACGATATGAGTTTGCGTTTTGCAATCGTGTGTCAGTATTATCGGCACGCGGCGAAGAGCGAGGTGGAACTTCCCTCGCCTGCGCAGCAGGGTCGCATCCGGGAATTTCAATCTGAGCCTGGAATGGATGTGTACTACGTGCTGGGATTCGGCGGCAAGCCGGATGACCCGAAACAATTATTCTTTGTCCCGGCGGGGGATGTGCAAGATGAATACATTTCGCGAACGCATTTGAGGCAATACTCCAAATCCGGTATGTTCTACTACAACCGACGCAATGGAAGGATACAGTAGCAAACACTTGAAGTGCGTCCGTTGACATCAACCCGATCGTCTGACATGCAGTTCGCATGTAGGTCACGCCGAGTCCAAACAATTTCGACGGCCTTCTTCGTCTGTGCAATTTGCATCCCCTATATTGTGCCATGAACAACGTTGAAAGTAAATCGAAGCTCACCAAGAGTGTGCACGCCGGGTCGTTTGGAGACACGGAGTTCAAAGGTATTGTTACACCGATCTTTCCGTCATCGGCGTATGATTACGAAGGAGTGACGGGAGGAACCTTGTATCCGAGGTACTTTAACACGCCCAATCATCGATCGATCGCTGAAAAGCTTGCAGCGCTTGAGAACGCCGAGACCGGATTGATTTTCAGTTCGGGGATGGCGGCTATTCTTACGTCGCTGTTTGGCGTGATGAAAGCGGGAGATCATGGGATTTTTCAAAGCGATCTTTACGGCGGGACGCATAGTGCAGTTGTGCACGAGTTCCCGAGGTACGGCATGACTTACACGATGGTCGACGGCGCGGACCCTTCGAATTTCAGAAAAGCAATTCGGCCGGAAACGAAACTCATTTACATTGAAACACCCTCTAATCCGACACTAAAGATCACAGACATCGGAGCCGTCTCGGCGATAGCAAAGGAACATGGGCTGGTGACGGTCATAGACAACACCTTTGCGTCACCGGTCAATCAGAATCCGATCGACCTCGGGATTGATGTCGTCGCTCATAGTGGTACGAAATACATCGGCGGACACAGCGACATATGCTGCGGCGCCGTGCTGACATCGCATAAACTGGGTGCACAGATCCGGGAAAGTGCTCTGCACTTTGGCGGCTCGCTCGATGCTCATACCTGCTGGCTGGTGGAAAGAAGTCTCAAGACAATTGTCCTGCGCGTTCGCCAACAGAATGAGAATGCCCTTGCAATAGCCCGCTTTCTGAGCAGTGACGACCGCGTCGGAAAGGTATATTACCCGGGGCTTGAGACACACCCCGACCACTCTGTCGCGAAGGCCCAGATGCCAGGTGGCTTCGGCGGGATGTTGTCGTTCGAAGTAAAGTCAGATGCCCACAAGTTTATGGATAAGGTTAAACTCATCAAGCGAGCGATCAGTCTCGGAGGTGTGGAGTCTACGATTACGTCACCCGTCCGAACTTCACATGTCAAGATGAGCGAAGCTGAGCGGGAAGCGATCGGCGTCACAGACAAGCTGGTGAGATTGTCTGTAGGTATTGAAGATGTTCAGGATCTGATTGACGACATCGGGCAAGCTTTGTAAAGACAATACAACGGTGTGACTAAACGTGCGTCAGTTGAACTTTACATAATGCTCCCACTTTTCAATGGCGTTTTTGAAGTCTTCGGGAAGGTCCGAGTCAAACCTCATGTGTTCGCCGGTCGCGGGATGGACAAAACCAAGTGTCTTGGCGTGTAGTGCCTGACGAGGAATGATCTTGAAGCAGTTTTCGACGAATTGGCGATAACGCGTGAACACGGTTCCTTTCAGGACCTGATCGCCACCGTAAGTCGCGTCGTTGAATAAGGTATGCCCGATGTATTTCATATGCGCGCGAATCTGATGTGTTCTTCCTGTCTCGAGCCTGCACTGGACTAACGAGACATACCGAAGATCTTGTAAGAGTTTGTAGTGCGTCACTGCCTCGCGGCCGTGGTCGCCATCGGGAAAAGCTGCAGTTACGCGGCGGTCCTTCAGGCTCCGCCCGACCGGCACATTGATGGTTCCTTCCGGGGGATCAGGGACACCCCAGACAAGCGCCCAATATGTGCGTTCGATCGTATGGTCGAAAAATTGTTTGGCCAGGTGAGTGATGGCACGTTCAGATTTGGCAATAACCAATAACCCGGACGTGTCTTTGTCGATCCGGTGAACGAGCCCCGGCCTTCCTTCGTTGCCGGGCATCTCGGGGAGCTGTTGGAAATGATAGGCCAATGCGTTCACCACGGTTCCCGTCCAGTTCTGATAGGCCGGATGCACCACCATACCGGCGGGCTTGTTGATGACGAGTACATGACCATCTTCAAAAACAATGTTGAGCGGAATGTTTTCGGGAATGACTTCCGTATCGCGCGGAGGTTCAGGTAGCATGACTGTTACGACGTCACCTGGATGAACCTTGTGATTCGGCTTGACCGCCAGATCATTGACCTTGATGAACTGCGCATGAATGGCGTCCTGTACCCGCGTGCGCGAGGCATTGGGAAGACGCGCCATCAGGAATTTATCGATCCGCAGGAGAGCTTGTCCCTTGTCTGCAACAATGCGGTGGTGTTCAAACAAGCCGTCATCCGGGTCGTCGACTATCTCTTCGTGATCGCTCATGGAGCAAAGGTACGAAAGTTCGATCCGGCGAACAGTCGATCCTGCCTGCCCGCGAGGATCTAGTTTCGTATTTTTTCGTAGCTGGCGCCAATACCCTTGATCAAGGACGAACTGAAGCCCTGGTGTTCCATCTCGTTGAGACCGACGATCGTGCAGCCCTTAGGAGTAGTAACCTTGTCAATCTCTTCCTCCGGATGGCGGTTGTGCCTCAGTAGCAGCTCGGCTGCGCCCTTGACGATCTGCGCTGAGATCAGGTTTGCTGTCCGCGCGTCAAACCCGATTTCAATTCCTCCCTGAGTGGCTGCGCGGATGAACCTCAGGGCATACGCGATGCCGCATGCGCCGAGTACCGTGGCAGCGTCCATCAACTGTTCGTCAATTGCGATAGTGATGCCGAGCTGATTGAAGAGATCAGTGACGTACCTGACCTGCTCAGAAGAAGCATGACTGTGGCAGAGACAGGTCACAGATTCCTGAATTGCGATAGCGGTGTTAGGCATCGCCCGGAAGATCGGAAGATCATCACCGACGATTTCCGCCAGATCTTTCACCATCACGCCCGTTACGACGCTGATCAGGATATGCCGTGCAGGATCAAAGCTCGATCTCAGGCTCTCGAGTACTGCCCGAACGTTGTAGGGCTTAAGCGAAACGATGATTATGTCACTGGCACGGATTGCGGAATCGTTTTCGCTGCTGACGTTCGCCCCAAGCGCTCTCAGATGAGAGATCGCTTCGGTATTGCGCCGGGTCACCGTGATCTGCCCGGCCGATACGAACTGACTCTTTATCAACCCTTCGGCGATGGCTCCGCCGAGATTGCCGCCTCCGAGGATGGCGATCTTCTTCATACGCATACAGTTAATAGTTAGGATTTTGTATCAAAATCGCGGCCACAAGTAAGATATTTTTGACTGCATTCTAAAATGGTACAATCTGCGTTGTGTGGAGCGATCGCGCCGACTATACTATTTTCGTGTAGGGTGATTGCGATTTCTGCATTAACTTGCGGACTTTTTAAAATTGCCCATGAATCCCATTCAACTACTCGAAGCAGTCAAACTGCGCAATCCACACGAACCTGAGTTCATTCAAGCGGCGGAGGAAGTTATCATCTCGGTAGCGCCAGTGCTTGAAAAGAACCCGACTTTCGTCAAGCACAGGGTACTCGACCGAATGCTGGAGCCGGAGAGACTGATCACGTTTCGGGTAACATGGATCGATGATGCGGGCAACGTGCAGGTCAATCGCGGCTATCGGGTGCAAATGAACAGCGCCATCGGACCGTATAAAGGCGGGTTGCGTTTCCACCCTTCTGTGAATAGCAGCATCTTAAAGTTTCTCGCCTTTGAACAAACGTTCAAGAATGCACTGACGGGATTGCCGCTAGGTGGTGGCAAAGGAGGAAGTGACTTCGATCCTAAAGGGAAGTCCGAGTATGAGGTGATGAGGTTTTGTCAGGCATTCATGGTTGAATTGTCCAAGCACATCGACCATCGCCTTGACATTCCCGCCGGAGATATTGGTGTGGGTGAGCGCGAGATCGGATACCTGTTTGGAACGTATAAAAAGATCAAGAACGAATTCACCGGCGTCCTGACGGGCAAGGGTATTGGATGGGGAGGCAGCCTCATCCGTGCGGAAGCAACCGGCTATGGGTTGATCTATTTTGCGGAAAACGTGCTGCAGGCACAAGGGGACTCCATCAAGGGCAAAGTCTGCCTGGTCTCGGGTTCCGGAAACGTTTCACAATACACAATTGAAAAGGTCCTTCAACTCGGTGGGAAGGTCGTCACGGTGTCTGACTCGAACGGCTTCATCTATGATGATGAGGGCTTCAACGATGAGAAGCTTTCGTTCCTTAAGGAACTCAAGAATGTACGGCGTGGAAGACTCCGGGAGTATGCGGATAAGTTTCCCTCTGTCGAATACACCGAACTCAATGGCGCGCTTGACTACAACCCGTTGTGGAATATCAAAGCGGACTGCGCCTTTCCTTGTGCGACACAAAACGAAGTAAATGCCAACGACGCCAGCAACATGGTGAAGAATGGGGTGGCGCTCGTTGCTGAAGGCGCTAACATGCCGACGACTCTGGAGGGGATTAATATTCTCATCGACAATGGCGTGATCTATGGGCCGGGAAAAGCCTCCAACGCAGGTGGTGTCGCTACTTCGGGATTGGAGATGACTCAGAACTATCTCGGCTCATACTGGCCAGCGCGGAAAGTCGATGACCGTCTTCAGATTATTATGAAGAACATCCACGACACTTGCCTTGTAGCCGCCCGCGAGTATGGCAAGCCGGGTAACTATATGGTGGGCGCGAACATCGCGGGATTCCTTAAAGTGGCAAAAGCAATGCAGGCACACGGCGTCTTCTAAGTGCCGATGCTCGCGGCTCAGCCCAGTTTTTCTTTCAGATATTGGGCAGTGTAGCCTTTCCCTTTCTTGACAAGGTCTTCCGGAGTGCCGGCGAATAACAGCTGGCCGCCTTTTTTTTCACCACCCTCGGGCCCGAGATCAAGTATCCAGTCGGCGCATTTGATCACCTCGAGATTGTGTTCGATGACCACGACAGTGTGGCCTTCATCCACCAGCGCATTGACCGCCTTCAGCAACTTTGAAATGTCGTGGAAATGTAGACCAGTAGTCGGTTCGTCGAAAATGAACAGGATGTTGCTATCACCACTGTTCTTACCGAGGAATGAAGCCAGCTTGACACGCTGAGCCTCGCCACCACTGAGAGAGTTCGACGACTGGCCAAGCTTCACATACCCGAGGCCGACCTCATTCAACGGCTGGATCTTGTCATGGATGTTCTTTCTTCCCGCGAAAAACTCAAGCGATTCTTCTACAGTCAGCGCTAGCACGTCAGCGATGTTTTTTCCGTTGTACTCGATCTCCAGTACCTCCTGCTTGAAGCGCCGGCCGTGACAGCTTTCACACTTCAGGAAGATGTCGGCCATGAACTGCATTTCGACCTTGATCTCTCCTTCGCCCTGACAAGTATCGCAGCGTCCCCCTTCGACATTAAAGGAAAAGTGCGACGGTTTGTAGCCGCGGGTTTTGGCAAGAGGCTGATCGGCGTAGAGCTGGCGAATGAGATCGTATGCTTTCACATAACTGACCGGGTTCGAGCGCGATGATTTCCCGATCGGGTTCTGGTCGACAAACTCGATCTGTGTGATACTGCCGGGATCGCCTTCCAGCTTGTCATATTTGCCGGGTGTTTCCGCGACGGTGCCATTCACTCGCCCCAATGCGGGGTACAATATCTTCCGGATGAGAGTTGACTTACCAGATCCCGAAACACCTGTAACAACTGTCAGGATGCCCAGCGGAAACGTGACGTTCAGATTTTTCAGATTATTCTCACGTGCACCGTAGACCGTAATTGAATCCTTCCACTTCCGGCGTCGGGACGGGACAGGAATTCTCTCGCGGTGGCTCAAATAGTCTGTCGTGTGAGAAGTCACCTTCCCGTTCAGATCTCTGATGGATCCCTGGAACACCAGTTGTCCGCCGTGACTGCCCGCATCCGGACCGATGTCGATGATCTGGTCCGCTGCGCGCATGATCTCCTCTTCGTGCTCCACAACAATAACGGTGTTACCTAAGTCGCGCAGCGACTTCAGGACCTCGACCATTTTGGCGGTGTCGCGTGGGTGCAGGCCGATGCTGGGTTCATCCAGAACATACATGGAGCCGACAAGTGCGCTCCCGAGCGACGTTGCAAGTTTGATGCGCTGATATTCGCCACCTGATAGCGTAGACGTGATCCGATTCAATGTCAAATACCCGAGACCGACTTTCACCATGTATTCCAGTCGTGTCGTGATCTCGGTCAGTATCCGGTCAGATACCTTTTGCTCGAATTCGGGAAGAAGGAGTTGTTCGAACCAGGTGAGGGCATCTTCGATAGGCATCAGCACCAGGTCCGTGATAGAGGCTTCAGCGACCTTAACGTATTGCGCATCCTTGCGCAGTCGGGTGCCACGGCAGTCAGGACAATCTGTTCTTCCGCGATAGCGCGACAACATAACCCGATACTGGATTTTGTAGGATTTTGTTTCCAGGTACGCGAAGAAGTCGTGAATGCCGTCGAAATATTCATTGCCGGTCCACAGAAGTTCGCGTTGTTGCTTTGTCAGTTCAACATACGGTCGGTGGATAGGGAAGTCGAACTTGATCCCGTTCTTCAGGAGCGGCTTAACCCATTCGCTCATTGACTCACTTCGCCAGGGTGCGATCGCACCCTCAAATACCGATAGCGACTTGTCGGGGATCACAAGGTCATCGTCGATACCCAGAACCTTTCCAAATCCCTCGCACGTTTGGCACGCGCCGTACGGGTTGTTGAAGCTGAAAAAGTTTACTGATGGTTCGGTGAAAGTCATCCCATCCAGTTCGAAGCGATCGGAATAAGCAAACCGCGTGAAGGTGCCATCGGCTTCGGTGTGGATGAAGCAGTCGCCCTCCCCTTCGAAGAATGCCGTTTGTACGGAATCCCCGAGGCGAAAAGTCGTGTCTTCGTCATCCGGATTTACAACGGCCCGGTCGATCAGAATCTCAATGTCCCCGCTGATCTTTGCGGGCTTCTTCTTTCCTTCCGGTGTCGTGAGGAGGTCCTCGATAAAGCGCACCTCCCCATCGAGGAGAACGCGCGCGAACCCCTTGCTGAGCAACAGGCTCAGTTCATCTGTTAGTTTACGTCCCTTTCGCGTTCGAAAAGGGGCAGTGACCATAATGCGTGTCCCCGGAAGTTGTGAATTGATGGCGTTGACCACGTCGGTCACAGAGTCGCGTCTCACTTCGCGTCCGGTAATCGGTGAGTAGGTTTTGCCAATGCGAGCGAAGAGCAGCTTCAGGTAATCGTATATCTCGGTCGTGGTACCGACGGTAGACCGCGGATTCCGGGTGTTGACTTTCTGCTCGATGGCGATCGCCGGAGAAACCCCTCTTATATAGTCTACATCCGGTTTCTCCATCCGGCCGAGGAACTGCCGGGCATAGGAGCTCAGGCTTTCGACATACATACGCTGCCCTTCAGCAAATAATGTGTCGAATGCCAGCGAAGATTTTCCCGAGCCCGATAGACCTGTTATTACGACCAGCTTGTTTCGGGGAATTGCAACACTGAGGTTTTTCAGGTTGTTGACTCGCGATCGTTTGATGATAATGAATTCGCGGGGGTCAAGTTCGTCTAGCCAGGCGTCGTTTATAGCGAGTGTTTCGTTCACGTGTATTGTTGTCAAATGCCTGTAACAAATATTCTGGCGTAAAGATTTGTTTTCTGCAGCGGCGACCCCACAACTTATGCAAAAAACACAACAAAAAAACACCATCGTTCGGACGGTGTCAGCCAGAGTCAACCAAGGTTCGGATTAATTATCGAAGTCGGGATCGTAGCTGGCTTCCCGGCTTTTACGAGGACCGCCCTCATAGTCGTCGTCATCGCCGTCTCCCGAAGTTCCGTAGCCATCGTCCGAACCGAAGCCGTCGTCGGTTTCCCCAGCCTTGTCAAACTCGCTTTCGGAATTAGCCTCGACATCGTACTCCCCATCACTGTTCTTGGTGGCAGGCACTTTGATCAGGTAGGTCGCGTCGTCAGTTTCCAGCGGGAACACGAAGATCGGTTCTTTCTTCGCATTCGTGATCCGGGAAATGCTGCCTTCATAGCCGTTTGGATACTGGTCTCTCATCAAATCCCGCAAATTCTCCGAAAGATTCTCAAGACTCTTAATTACTTTCTTTTTGCTAATCGACATAGGTGAAAGGCACAAAAAATATGCGACAAATACCCAAAGAATTTGGGTAGAAGGCAAGAATTTTTCAAAAATTTTTTTGCCGTTTCAGAACTATTACATACCTTTTCAAACCCATTACTCACCAAAATCCAACACAATATCGAGCGAAAAGTCTACGTTACCTAAATGTAAGGCGAATGACAGAACACGGATTAAGCGACAGCCAACTTGTGTCGCTATACCGCAACGGTAACGAAGACGCTTTCGAAGTGCTCTTGAACAGACACAAGTCGAAAATTTACACCGCTATATACCTGATCGTTAAGGACCGGTACACGGCTGAAGACCTCTTACAAGAGACTTTTATAAAAGCCATCAATACTATTCGTGGTGGCCGCTATAATGAAGAGGGTAAGTTTCTTCCCTGGATAAGTCGGATAGCCCATAACCTGGCTATCGACCACTTCAGAAAGGAAAAGCGTTACCCTGAGGTGATTCTCGAAGATGGTAGCAATGTCTTTAACTCGATGGATTTTTCAGAAGAGTCCAGCGAAGAAAAGCAGATGTTCCGCGAGACCCGGGCAAAGCTTCGGGCGTATATCCGGGAACTACCTGCGGAGCAAAAACACGTGCTGATAATGCGGCACTATTTTGATATGAGTTTTCAAGAGATCGCCGACCGCACAGGCGTGAGCATTAACACGGCTCTGGGCAGAATGCGATATGCACTCATCAACTTGCGGAAGAAAATGATGAAAAACAGAGCCTATGATAAAAACATTTACCCAGACGGATTTAGTCAGGTATTTATACCACGAGACTACGGAGGAGGAGAACAGCGAAATTGACCGCGCTCTTGACCGCGACGGTAACCTGCAGTCGTTGTATAACAACGTACGTGAGACACTTACCGAACTAGATGATGCGGCTCTGGAGCCTTCCGAAGCTACGGTTGCCAATATCCTCAACTATTCAAAGACACTACAAGCGAAGTAGGCGCCGTCGGCAGCATGTTCCATGTATGTCGCTAAGAAAGCTCCGGTCGGGAAGATCCTGATCGTTCATCAGCATTTCCGGACCCCGCAGGAAGGTGGCGCGGTCCGTTCGTACTATCTGGCAAAGGCACTGGTGGACAGCGGCGTCCACACAGTTGTTGTCACTGCCTGCAATGAGGGAACGCGAAGTACGCGCATCGTCGACGGTATTCATGTATGTTACCTTCCGGTTTCCTATGAAAACCGGTTCGGGTTCTACCGGCGGTTATTATCATTCTACGGTTTTACCAGGGCGGCGGTCAAAGTGGCTGCGGAACATCGCGATGCGGATGTGGTCTATGCGATATCCACCCCGTTGAGCACTGGCCTAGCCGCGCGGAGCATCAAACGGAGGTATGGCGTGCCCTATGTTTTTGAAGTCGGCGACCTGTGGCCGGATGTTCCCATCGAGATGGGTATCATTCGCAATTCATTCCTCAAGGAACTGTTGTATCGCGTGGAGCGGACGATCTATTCAGATGCCTCGGTTATCGTGGCGCTGTCGGAGAGCATCCGGGAAGGAATTGCAAAGAAGATTTCGGGTAAACAGATCCACCTCATTCCCAACATGGCGGACACCGTTTCCTTCCGCCCGACGAAAAAAGGGCGGAAACTGGAGGAGAAGTTCGATTCAATCGGGCGCTTCGTCGTTTCCTACATCGGTGCGTTGGGTCTGGCCAACGGCCTCCATCATTTCCTCAACTGCGCAGCGGTAAGTCAGACTGACGGATTGCCGGTCCGTTTTATCGTGTGCGGTGCAGGGGCGATGGAAGGTGAGTTGAAATCACATGCCCGGAAGATGGGATTGACGAATCTGATGTTTGTCCCTTTCCGGAATCGCGAAGGTGTCCAGGAGGTGATGAGTGTGACGGATGCTAATTTCATTTCGTATCTTCCGGTTGAAATACTTCAGACCGGTTCTCCGAACAAATACTTCGATGGCCTTGCCGCTGGAAAATTAACCATAATAAATTTCCGGGGGTGGATCAAAGATGAAATTGAAAGGGAGCAGTGTGGCGTATTCGTCGACCCAAAAGATCCTGCTGACTTTGTGCGAAAGCTGAGACCGTTTCTGGAGGAAGACAAACTGAAGACCTTCGGCGAGCACGCAAGAGCCCTCGCCGAACGAAAGTATTCCAGGAAAAACCTCGGAGCCCAATACGCTGATCTTCTCGTGGGATTTATACGGAGACGGAATAACAAGTAGGAATGTTTATGAAAGATTTTTGGTATAGACCCGGAGCAAGGTCGGTGGTGGCTCTGCTAATGGTTATATTCTCGGCCGGTGCTCATGCGCAGAAGCACTATCTGTTCAGCTACTTTGTCGGCAACGGAGAAGATGGGCTGCACCTGGCGCATAGCACGGATGGTTATCACTGGAAGGCACTCAACGACGGCAGGTCATTTTTGACTCCGACGGCTGGGGGTGATAAGTTGATGCGAGATCCTTCGATCATTCACGGAAAGGACGACCTGTATCACATGGTGTGGACCGTGAGTTGGAAGGAGCAGGGCATCGGATACAGTAGTTCTCCCGATCTCATCGAATGGTCGGAACAGAAATTCATTCCAGTGATGGAGCATGAGAAGCATACGAGCAACACCTGGGCGCCCGAGCTTTTTTACGACAAGGACACGGACCAGTATCTGATCTTATGGGCATCTTCGATTCCGGGAAAGTTCTCTAATGGAGAAGGACAGCCATACAATCACCGCCAGTACTACGTGACCACCAAAGATTTCAACTCCTTCAGCGACACCAGACTTCTATATGACCACGGGTTTAGCGTGATCGATGCGGCAATCGTTAACTCGGGAGAAAACTACGTAATGTTCCTGAAGGATGAGACGGACAAGCCGTACGTACCCGAGAAGAATATTCGCATTGCGACAAGTACAAGTGCAGAAGGGCCGTATAGTCCACCCGGTAGTCCGATCACGGGGGACTATTGGGCGGAGGGTCCGTCGCCGATAAAAATTGGCAAGAAGTGGTTTGTGTACTTTGACAAGTATCGGGAGAAAAAGTATGGTGTCATTACTTCGGAGGATCTTATTAACTGGACTGATGAATCGGATAAACTAGTCATGCCCCCGGGAATTCGGCACGGAACCGCGTTCGAAGTTCCGGCGAAGACTGCGCGAAAACTACTGAAAAGTCCGGTGCAATAGGATGCGTCCGAAGATGTATCGGCCGTGCTCAGTTTATTATGCCGAGGTAGATTTCCTGCAGAGGCAAGACTGTATGCGCTGACGCGATGTGGAGTGACTCTGAAAGAAGCCTGTGTTCTTGAAGTTCCCAATGGCCCCCGTCATTGATTCGAAACGCTTCTATGCCAATGGATGTTGAATCAATCATGATATATTCACGGAGTGTTGGAATATCGCGGTAGAGCCGGAATTTCTCAACCCGATCATACTGGCTGGTAGCTGGCGATAGAATTTCGATGAGCGCTGTTGGCCGGATGAGGGTGTCTTCGTCTTCTCCTGCTACCTGTGGATCTCCACACACAATTGAGATATCCGGATACGTGTATAGCGTGTTTTCAGGAATGTGGATCCGGAGGTCGCTGCCGTATACCTGGCAAGGATGATTGGCGAGTTGAAATGCAAGCTTCCCAAACACGTTGCTGAATATCCGGTTATGTCTGAGCCCGGCACCAGCCATCGCAAAAACTTCATCCCGGAAATATTCGTGTTTTTGCTCAGACTGGCGTTCGAATGAGAGATATTCTTCAGGGGATACATATCTCTTGTCATAAACAGAAACGGGTTCGCGTACTTTGTCCATAAACAAAGATACGTTGGGCTTCAACGAAAGTTTGGAATCCCGGCAACAGTTTTCCAGACTTTCGTTGAAGCCCAACGTGAGGAGATCAGGATAGTACTTTCTCGGATATCTTTCCTGTTTCCTTGTTCTTCAGAATGACTTTCCGAGCACCGTAGTGCGTTATCTCTTCCTTGACGAGGTAGTGATCTTTATCGTACTCCTGCAAATGGCTGTCTTTGCTTACACCCGTCCGTCCGCGCCAGACTTCCAGTACCACGGGTTCCCATCGTTTCGACTTAGCGGATTTGTATGCGGCGTCGAGAATGGCGTTCACGACGTATCCATCGTAGAAAGTTTCCTTGGGTTGTGCGCCTTTTTCCAGGGCATTGAACATATCTGCGAACATGTGATTGTATCCAAGTTCATTCAATTCATCACCGACAGGAAATTGCCATCCCGTGTTGGTTTCTGCTTTCTCGGCAACATAGTCGGCACCTTTTCCCGTGGTGAACATTTCAAACCCTGTGCGTAAGAAGCTGTTGATCCAGATGGTTCCTTCAGTACCCATTACTTCGTCGCGAAGATCAAGTCCTCCGCGGAATGTCCAGCTCACTTCGAACTGACCGATGGCACCGTTCTCGTATTTCACCAGGCCGATAGCGTGGTCTTCGGCGTCGATTGGCTTGACCTGGGTGTCAGCCCAGCACATTACTTCGACTGGCAGAATATCTTTCCCGATGTAGCTTCTTGTGATTTCCACGCAATGGCATCCGAGGTCGAGGATACATCCGCCGCCGGCCTGTTCGAGATCCCAGAACCAGTCGCTGTGAGGACCGGGGTGCGTCTCCCGTGACTTTGCCCATAATACCCTTCCCAATGCCCCGTTCTGTACACTTTCGTGTGCCTTGAGGAACTTCGGTGTGTACACGAGGTCTTCCAGGTATCCGTTGAAGATACCGGCTTTCTCCACGGCTTCGAGCATGCGCTTAGCTTCTGTTGCTGTTCTTCCTAACGGTTTCGTCGTCATGACGGCCTTCTTATGTTTACAGCATAGCATTACCGCTTCTTCGTGCAGGTTGTTTGGCAACGAAATGCAGACCACTTCTACCTCAGGGCGATTGATCGCGTCTTCCATGTTCGTCGTGGAAAAGGCAACATCGTAGTCTTTCGCAAATTTTGCAGCACTTTCTTCCCGGCGCGAGTAGATGGTGACGATCTTGTCACGACTTCGGTATCCCTGTAAAGAATCTGCATAGAATCGTCCGATGAAGCCGGACCCAAGCATCGCAATGTTCATACGTATATGTGATTATAATTTGAATTCAACATCTCTTGTCATCACCGGCTACGCAGCTGGTCTTATCTCCCTTTTCTCCTGGAAGAACAGGATGAAGTACAGCAAGACAAACACGGCAATGCCAGCCGGGACATGCCAGATCTTCGTCCATTGATACTGGTCTTCCAATGTATAATGGTCTACCACGAACCCGGATACTGCCGTGCCGATAAACATGCCTAGCCCGTACGTTGCGAATGTAAAGAGTCCCTGCGCAGCATTCTTGATCTTTTCGCCGGCTTTCGTCTCAGTATACATATATCCGGTAACAAAGAAGAAGTCGTAGCAGATACCGTGCAAGATAATTCCTGCGTAGAGCATCCAGAGGCTGTCGCCGGTATCGCCGTGTGCGAAACACACATAGCGAAGGAACCAGGCGATCATACCGATCAAGACCATGTTCTTGACGCCGATGCGATAGAAAAGGAACGGGATTGCCAGAATGAAGATCGCTTCGGAAACTTGCCCCAATGCCATCTTGCCTGCAGCATCCTCCATGCCGATATCGTTGAGGAACAGATTGGCAAAGCCGTAATAGAATGACAGCGGAATGCATACGAGCACTGCGGCGATAAAGAATATCAGGTAGGGCTTGTTGCGGAAGAGAACGAATGCCTCAGCACCGATAGCACTCGAGGCTGACGAGTCGGCAGACTTTCCCTTCGGAGGTGTGTCTGGAAGCACAAGACTGAAAACACCTAATGTCAGCGAGGCGAAGGCTGCCATTTGAAACGTAGCGGCGGTTCCTTCGATGCCCAATGCAATGATCATCACACCGGCAACGATCCATCCGACGGTTCCAAATACACGTACCCAGGGAAACATCCTGCCGGGGTCGCTCATAGCCTGAAACGCTATGTTATTCGAAAGCGCGATTGTCGGCATATAGACAAGGGAATACACCAATACCAACCAATAGAATCCCGTACTGTCTTCGATCGTGGATGCCATGTACAGCAGTACGGCACCGGCGATGTGGAGTGCCGCCATTATCTTTTGTGCCGCAAAGAATCGGTCGGCGACCATCCCGATGAAAAACGGCGAGATCATGGTCGCGATGGCAAGCGCATTGTAAGCTGCGCCGATCTGTGAACCCGATGCGTCGAGATGTCGCGCCATGTAGGTACTGAGTGTAACATACCACGCCCCCCAGACAAAGTATTGAAGGAACATCATGGAGGAGAGCTTGGTGATGTCAACAGGTTTCATAGAAACGAAGTTTGTACGTATTCAGGGGATATTACCTGTAGAAATATACGCGTATACTTCTGATTGCGAAAGAGGGGATCGTGAATTTGAGGGATCAAGTGCGTTGTGCGTGCAAGCGGATCGCTCAGGATTGCCTTTCGATCAGGAGTCTTGTGTAGTGTGCCAGCTCCGCCACCCTGACCTGATCCGCTGAGACTGCCTCCAGGTGCCGGAAGCCTTTTCGGAAGTACTGTGCGACCTTGCGGTCGACGACTTCGGGAATGCGGAGTTGTTCGTATATTGCTTTTACCGCGTTGACTTTCTCCTTCTTCCGGTAACGCCCTGCCTTCAACCAACCATTGAGTTCCGACCGGGTTTTCCCGCGCGCCTGTTCCAGCGCTTTGATAAGAAGGTAAGTCTTCTTGTTAGCGGAGATATCTCCGCCGATCTGCTTGCCGAATTTTCCAGGGTCGGCAAAGACGTCGAGCAAGTCGTCCTTGAGCTGAAATCCAACGCCGATGCTGATGCCGAACTCGCGAAGGGCCTTGCGGTCTTCGGGTGGAGCGTCTGCCAGAATCGCACCGAGTTCCAGGGAGAATCCCAATAATACGGCGGTCTTCTTTCTGATCATGGTAAGGTATTCCTTTTCGCTTACCCGAGCCGTTGTTTCGAATTCCATATCCCATTGCTGACCTTCGCACACCTCAGCAGCGCATTTGTTGAACGCGGTGAGCACGATGCGCAGCTTTTCGGGTTCCAGCGCATTAAACATATCGTACACCTTGATCAGCATGACGTCACCCGAGAGGATCGCGGTGTTAGTGTCCCATCTCTTGTGCACTGTTTCATGGCCGCGGCGCAATGGCGCGTTGTCCATAATGTCGTCGTGCATGAGTGTGAAGTTATGGAAGCTTTCAACGGCGATCGCAAAAGGCACCACGCGTCGGACATCATCGCGATATAGGGAATAAGCGAGTAGCGTGAGCATAGGACGCAACCGCTTTCCTCCGAGCCGCATCAAATACCGGATTGGTTCGTACAGCGAGTCAGGGGTCTTTCCAAACGCATGCCTGAGGATCGCTGCCTCCAGCCACCGCTGATACTGACGGATAGTTTTACCTGCGTCGGGATTTCCGGGACCGACTTGCTTCGGAGTTTCTGAACGATGTACAGCGGACATGCGGAATGCGATGTTAAGCGGCGAACTTACGGCATTTTGCAATCGCCCCCAAGTGGTAATACACTTACCACTAACGTTCTGAGGCAGGCTGTTGCGTGCGTGCCGTCGTCCCGTCTGCAAAGACGAGATCAATCAGTCTGCGGTTAATATCCGTTTTCTTTACGCGCACGCGAATACGGTCCCCGAGTTGATACTTCTTTCCCGTTCGGCGGCCTATGATGCGGTAGTTCTTTTCGTCGAATTCGTAAAAGTCATCGGCCATATCGCCTATGCGGATCATACCTTCACATTTCGTCTCGATGATCTCGACGTAGATACCCCACTCGGTGACACCGGAGATCAGTCCGTCGTAGTCTTTCTTCTCGGCGTAGGTCATGAACTCGACTTGCTTGTATTTTATCGAGGCGCGTTCCGCGTCTGCGGCGCGCTTTTCCCTTTCGGAAGAATGGTCGCAACGCTCCTCGTATTCTGGTTTGGAGACGGGGGTTCCGTTGTCGAGATAGTGCTGCAGAAGACGGTGGGCCATCATATCCGGATATCTGCGGATCGGGGATGTGAAGTGCGAATAGTGTTTGAATGCGAGACCGAAATGTCCCTTGGGTTCGGTAGAGTACTTTGCTTTCGCCATCGTCCGAATAGCGAGTTGTTCCAATACGTGCTGTTCCGGTTTACCTTCGATGGCATTCATAAGTTGGTTAAGGGATTGGCTGATCGAAGATTCTTCGACGTCCATCTGATGTCCGAACTGCTTTGCAAACAGTGCGAAGTCCTTTACCTTTTCGGCATCCGGGTAGTCATGTATCCGATATACGAAGGTGTTTTTTTCCTTTCCTTTCTTGTAGTTGTAGACGAAGGAGGCAACTGACCGGTTGGCCAAAAGCATGAACTCTTCAATCAGCTTGTGCGCGTCTTTTCGAATCTTCGGGATTACTGCGAGCGGTCTCCCCTTATCGTCAAGTTTGAACTTGACCTCGGTGGTTTCAAAGTTGACAGCCCCCTTTGCGAAGCGCTCCTTGCGAAGCCTCTTGGCAATGTCATTGAGGATGGCGAGTTCGCTTGCATACCGGCCGCTTCCGGTTTCAATTCCCTGCTGCGCCTCTTCATAAGAGAATCGCTTGTCGGAATGTATCACGGTACGTCCGAACCACTCGTCGTATATCCTGCCTTTTTCGTCGATCTCGAAGACTGCGGAGAATGTGAGTTTATCTTCATCCGGACGCAGCGAGCACAGTCCATTTGACAGACGCTCCGGCAGCATCGGGATCGTGCGATCGACGAGGTAAACGGATGTGGCCCGGTAGTAGGCCTCTTCTTCAAGGGCGGATGCCGGCTGCACGTAATGAGTAACGTCGGCGATGTGAACACCAATCTCATAACGACCGTCCTCCAATTCTCGAAATGACAAAGCGTCATCGAAATCTTTTGCATCTTCCGGGTCGATGGTAAAGGTGGTGATGTCCCTGAAGTCGCGGCGTCTCTTGATCTCTTTCGCATTGATACCCTCATCGATTGTTTCCGATTCCCGCTCGACGGTTTCGGGAAAGCGGAATGGAAGGTCAAATTCCGCCATGATCGAGTGGATCTCGGCCTCGTTCTCGCCCGCTTGCCCGAGCACCTCTACTACTTTTGCTTCCGGCTTTTTGTCTTCCCCGGCCCAGGTGACAACCTCAATAACAACCTTGTCATTGTGTTTGGCGCCAAGGGTCTTCTCAGGGTAAACAAAAAAGTCAGTATGAATCTTACGGAAGTCTGGAATTACAAAAGCGAAGTTTGGGGTGATCTCAATTCGTCCGGCAAACCGTGAACGGTTTCGTCTGACGATTTCAACAACCTTCCCTTCGCGATGGCTGCCATGCCGCGATGGAAGGATCACAATCTTCACCGTATCGCCATCCACGGCGGAGGCGAGGTCTTTGGTCTTGATATAAATATCATCGTCGTCACCGATGTCGATGTAAGCGAAGCGCGAACTGACGTGGTCAACAACTCCTGTGTATTCTTCCTGGGTTTGGTTGAGGAGAAAATGCCCATTTGCGGTCTGGCGGACCTGATCGGAGTTCAGCAGCGAGTCAATGAACCTTTCGATCTTCTTCAGATCTTCCTTTTTCTTGGCGCCCGTTTTGCGAACGATCTGTGCAAAGGTCAGACCTTTGCGAGGGTTGCCTGCCAATGCATCGAGTATTGTTTGCCGATGCCGCGCGGCATGCGTGCTTTCTTTATGCTGCTTTTTTCGGGTCCGCGTTTCCTTTTTTTTCTTTCTCATGGGAGATTATGCCATTACAATGTTGGGCTCGGGCATTAGGGGATAGCCCTTGAGTCGCAAAAATAACTGTGCCAGTACGATTACATCGCCGCGGCAGTATTCGCTGATTTTATCGAGATCCTTCTCGCGGTGATAGACGTGGTTCACCTGGCTGCCATCGATCTTGTCTTTACTGGAAGGGATCTGGAAGAGGGCTGCAAGGAGATCCAATGACGTAAAATGTTTGTAATCGCCGAACTTCCACATTTCCATCGTATCGAGGTGAGGTATTTCCCACCCTTTCTTCCCGGAGAGGTTGAGTGCCGAGGGCAATGGTATGGAGTTGATCAGCATTCGGCGGCACAAATATGGATAATCAAATTCCTTCCCGTTGTGAGCACAAAGCCGCAGGTTAGCAGCGTCGAACTTCTCAAGCATTTGCTTGAAAGTCAGTAGCAGGTCTGCTTCGTTGTGGTCGCTGTAAACCTTGGTCCTCAGGCCTAGTTCTCCGTTTTCTGTGTCGGTGTACTTGCCAACGGCGATGCAGACGATCTTCCCGAATTCGGCATGAATTCCGGCGCGTTCGTGGAATAATTCTTCGTCAGTCAACTGCGAATCGCGGCGGAAGAAGTTGGCTTTTCTCGACCACTGAGCCCGAAGGCGCTCGTCCAGGCTTGTGTAGTTGTCCGTGCCGGCGACTGTTTCAATGTCGATAAAAAGGATGTCGCGAAGTTCGGGAATCATAGGAATCGTTTCTAAAAGTAAGTATTTTCTGGCATGCCCAATCAGTGACTTGTCCGTTTTCCCGTGAATATTAGGTTAAACTTCTGACAAGTATTGTCACCGCCACAACTCACTTCGTTAGCCCTTATCTTCACGAATGCAACACGCCCTCCATGTCCAGCTCCTGGATGAAGGTGAGGTTCTCTTCACAGATTGTGTCGGGAACAAACACAAAGCGCTTGTCGAATATCTGGGCGCCGATGTAGTAACTTACCCAGTATTCATTGTTCAGATGAAAGACGGAGGGGTCGATTGGCTCGACAAAGGCGGTGCTGCCCGCCGGCACGGTTTCGAGGAAATGCCGCAGTACTGATGTGTTCTGGGTTTCACCATCTTTTTCGCCGTAACCCTTGCTTGCCACAAGTGTGTTCTCAATCGGGACGTCGTTGTTGTTGATCAGGTATACACGCCATTCAATTTCGTTGTCGGCTGATCTATTCCGCGCAACGGCGAGCGTAACGTTCTCAACCTTGGGGATCAAAATGTCGTTCATCATGGCTTATGTGTTTTATCGGTCAGACCCATTCGAACCCGAAGCCGTCAGCGAGTTTGCTCCTGAGAATCATTTCGACTTCGGAAATATCAATGGGCCTGCCGAGTTCTCGCTGCATGGATGTCACTGCCTTATCAGTGATGCCGCAAGGTACAATATAATTGAAGTACTGCAGATCGGTGTTGACGTTCAATGCAAAGCCGTGCATGGTCACCCAGCGACTCGTTTTAACTCCGAGTGCACAGATCTTTCGCGCGCGAACCGGCTCGTCGGGATTCAACCAGACGCCGGTGAGACCGGGAATTCTCCCGCCGTGAATTTGGTATTCTGCGAGCGTTTGTATCACCGCTTCTTCTAACAACCGCATGTAGCGATGAATGTCGGTGAAAAAATTCTCCATGTCTATAACGGGATATCCGACGATCTGGCCGGGGCCGTGATAGGTGATATCACCACCCCGATTGATGTGGTAGTAAGCCGCCTGAATGGAGTCTAACTCCACGTCGCGCACCAGCAAATTGCCGACATTTCCGCTTTTGCCCAGCGTAAATACATGCGGGTGCTCACAAAAGATCACGTAATTTTTCGTTTCCGCATGCTGGCTTTCGGGGAGCGATCGGTTTGCACTTTTTACGGAGAGTATGCTATTGAAGAGTTCGCCCTGGTAATCCCAGGCTTTCTTATAGTCTACTGTGCCTAGATGGATGAACTGCGTCTTCTTGTTCATAGCAATGTTGCTGGCCGTCGGACGGTGCAACGCTATTTCAATTTACTTAGTTCCGCTCGCACATAGTCGCTGGAGTCTACAGCGTCAGGCTCAGCGCCGTTTTCCTTTGCCAGGTGGTACGAGATCCAATCTGTGAGATGAATGAGATAATAGTACTGCTCAAGGAGCGAAGCTCCTTCACCGATGACATCGATTATCGGGTTTGATTTTTTTTCAAAGATGTCGCGACAGATCTCCATGCGTTTCTCTACCCGTTCGTGATCGTGATCGGAATAGAGATATACGACCTGCAACGATGGCATCAGGGTTCCGGGAAAGTTCCAGCCGACCAGTTCGTTGTGGTTCATTTCCGGGAAGGTATTCACATGCGCGATATGCTTTGCGTTCTCGTTCAGCTGTTGTTGAAAACGGAGAGCCATCGCGTAAAGGCGATTATCGCAATAGATCACGGGGAACTTCCCTTTGAGTTTTTTGGCGATGAGCTCGGCTTCTGATTCGATACCTTTTACTCCGCGGTCGAGGAACTGTATTGCATTCTCCGTCTCTTTGATAAAGGCGGCGCCGATCAGGTTGGTATGATACAGCAGCGACATCAGGGCGATCATATTGTATCCCAGCATCGCTCTTGGTGCCTTCGAGCCCGGCGGAAGCTGTACATAAAAAAGATTGTACTCGCGTGCAATGTCGAGTAGTTTACCGCCGGATGCAATTGCGATGCACTGTGCCCTTTTGAGGAGTGCTTTGTTCAGGGCCGCAATAGTCTCTTCCGTATTGCCACTGTATGAACATGCGATGAACAGGGTGTGTGGACTCACAAACTGCGGAATATTGTAGCTCTTACAAACGACAATCGGTATGGGGATGCGTCCGAAGGTCAGCGATTCAACCAGGTTCGCCGCAATACCTGAGCTCCCCATGCCCGTGATGACGACGTTCCGGATATCGCTTCCCGGACGGACGAGATCAATGGTATCGGCGATCTTTAGCGCATCGGCAAGTTGTCTGGTAAATCCTTCTATGTACTTCTTGGTGGATGACATACGCGGGGTATAAATTGAGGATTCAAAGGTATGACATTTGAATGACGGATAAAATGCAAACCGGAGACCACGGCGAAAATCTCGCCGCCGACTACCTCATCTGCCAGGGGTTTCAAATTGTCGCGAGAAAGTACCGCTGGCACCATGCGGAGATAGACCTGATCGCAACGCGCGCGGACTGGCTGGTGTTCGTAGAGGTGAAAACGCGCAACAGTCGTGCGTGGGGTGAACCAGAGAGCTTTGTGGATAATGCCAAACGCAAACTCATGTATGACGCGGCGGAAGAATACATCTTCCGCAAGAACTGGCAGGGCAACATCCGGTTTGATATCGTTTCTGTGAAACTGAGCGAGCCGCCGGAGATCGTGCATTTTGAAGATGCGATCAGTTACTGATCGCTACGGTCTTACGGGCAACTAGCGGGATGCCTGACGGTTAGTGTTCTTGTTGTTGCGGTAGATCTGCTTGCCCTTGTCGTTCCACTCTGCCTTTATATACGGTGCGAACGATTTTTCAAAGGCCTTCTCCGGGTAAGCGATGATCTTTTTCCTTCGCCGGTTGGCGTAGTACTCAGTCCAATCTCCGATCCGCTGATTCCACTGGAACTCTCCCATGATGGCAATCTGTCCGTTCTCGAAAAACCGGAAGTAATAGCCGTCTTTCTCACCGAATTCAATCGGTGTTATCTCCTTCATTTTCGTGCGTTCCACGTCGTAGTAGGTTACAACGGATTCCTTGGGCCATCCACGGAAGTACTTCTCCTTGTTGACAAGCGTACTATCGCGATTGTAGTACATCCAGCGTCCGTGCTTGGTGCCCTTGTAGAATATTCCTGACTCCAGAACGATTTCGCCCAGGCGCTTCTGGTAAGGACCGTGGAGAAGTACGCCTTTTTCCGGATCAAAGCGCTCGGTTTTCCTTACCTCCCGCCGCGTGTAATCGTACCAGTACAGATCACGGACGAAGGTCTGCGGCTTTTCGGGCTTTTTCAATACATAGAATAACTCGTAAACAATGCGATTTCCCTGCCCCCGCCGCGTAAACCCTTTCCGGGTCTTTACACCGTAGAAGACTTTCTTTTTGACCTTCTTTTTCTTCTTCTTCGGCTCTTCCTCCTCTTCCTTATCGAAATCCAGTGTCACCGGCGTATCAATTGTAAACCGCTCGTCCATGGGCTCCTCTGCCGGTTCGTCCTGCGAAACAGCGGGAAGGGAAACAAACAAGAATATGGCGAGGGCTGCGTACTTCATACCGTGACAACGAAAATAGCAAAAAGAATAGTATCAGCCGATCATCTCCACGCTTCTCTTGATGAAGTTGGTGAGTTCGGGACCGGAAAGCATGTTTTGTGAAAGAAGCCCCAGGTCATACGCCTGCTTGGCGAGTTTCAATTTGTCGTCTTCGTTGTCGGCTTTCAGTATCTTTTGGACGATGGGATGATTTCCGTTCACTGCCAGATTGTAGTTGTCTGGCATGCTGCCCATGAATCCGTAACCACCACCTGTCTTGGCCATGTCTTTCATACGGCGCATGAATTCGCTCATCGTGATCACGACCGGGAGGTCTCCGGGGGCCATCGCTTCTATGGCAACCGTCATGGTCTTGTTGTCGACAGCTTTTTCGAAGATAGCCTTCACCTGTTCCTCTTCTTCCGTGGTCAGTACGCTTTCCAGCTTCTCATCCTTGGCGATCAGCTTATCTGCGGTATCGCTGTCGACGCGCTTTACTTGTGTCTTCTCCAACTTCTGCTCTAGCGTGTTAATAAAGTGACTGTCGATCACGCCGTCGAACTGGAGTACATCGTATCCCTTCTGTTTCGCGCCCTCCACGAAACTGTGCTGTTTGTTCTTGTCAGATGCATACAGGTACGTCAGTTGTTTGTCCTTATCGGTCTGATTGGCCTTGACTTTATCACTGTACTCATCGAGGGTGAAATATTGTCCATCGACATTCTTTAGCAGCGTAAACTCCTTGGCGCGTTCGTAGAACTTCTCGTCGCTGATAATTCCGTATTTAACGAAGATGTTAATGTCGTCCCACTTCTTCTCGAAATCAGCCCGGTCTTTTTTGAAAAGGTCCATAAGCTTATCTGCCACCTTCTTCGTGATGTGTTGACTGATCTTCTTCACGTTGGCATCGGATTGCAAGTAGCTGCGCGAGACATTCAACGGAATGTCGGGTGAGTCCAGCACGCCGTGGAGGAGCATCAGGAAGTCGGGCACGACATCCTTCACTTCATCGGTGATGAATACCTGGCGAGAATATAACTGGATCTTGTTCTTGTTGATCTCGAAGTCGTTCTTGACCTTGGGAAAATACAAGACACCCGTCAGACTGAAGGGATAGTCCACGTTCAGGTGGATCCAAAAGAGCGGATCTTCCGCAAAGGGATAGAGCTCCTTGTAGAACTTGAGATAGTCTTCGTCCTTGAGTTCAGACGGTGATTTGGTCCACAGAGGCGACGGATTGTTGATGATCCTGTCTACTGTAATGGTTTTGTGTTTCGGCTTGCCCTCGTCGTCTACGCCGTCTTCGACGCTTTCCTCCTTAGTGCCGAACTTGATTTCAACCGGGAGGAACTTACAGTATTTTTCAAGAATCTCCTTCAGACGCCACTCGTCCAGAAACTCCTCAGACTCATTATTGATATGAAGCACTACCTCTGTTCCACGGGCAGTCTTCTTTTCCGGCGCAATGGAGAATTCGGTAGAACCATCGCACTCCCAACGAACAGCTTCGTCATCGGTTGCCGCTTTGTATGAGCGTGTGATGATGTCGACCTGATCGGCCACCATGAAAGCGGAGTAAAAGCCGAGTCCGAACTTGCCGATAATGTCCTTTCCATCAGCCTTGTCTTTGAACTTTTCAACGAATTCGGCGGCGCCGGAGAAAGCGATCTGATTGATATATTTTTTCACCTCATCTGCCGTCATCCCGATGCCTTTGTCGCTGACGGTGATGGTCTTTTTCTTCTTGTCGAAACTGACTTCGATTGTCAGGTCACCCAGTTCGCCGGCGTACTCTCCCAGGGAGGTAAGCTTCTTCAGTTTCTGGGTGGCATCAACTGCGTTAGACACCAGTTCCCGCAAGAAGATCTCGTGGTCCGAATAAAGGAACTTCTTGATTATTGGAAATATGTTCTCTGTGTGAATTGAAATGGTCCCTTTTTCTGTTACTGCTGCCATAGTTTAATGATTTATGTAAAAATAAAAGATCCTCGTGACGGGCACGAGGATCTTCAAATGTTGTTCCAAATGGATTTTTATGTCAGGCTGGGAGTGTCTTGGTTTGAATTCAGCCAAATTGGCATTCAGTCATGCTAACGATTGACCCTTTACCAGAGGGCATCTGTTCCTTGTCTTGGTCTGTTAGTGCCAAATGTGGAGCTTTTGCTTATCAATTTAGCAATATTCCACTTACCGGCATGACAATAACGTTTAGTTACATATTCCGTTTTGCCGGGACGGCGCGTCGCAGGTGCTTCTCGAAAAACTGCTCCATCCTTGTATAGAATTCCATCTGGTTTTCTTGATTATAGAATCCGTGACCTTCATCTTCCTTCATCAGGTATTCGACGGAAATCCCGCGCTCCTGTAGTGCCTTGACCATCTGATCGGACTCCGCGACATTGACGCGCGGGTCGTTGGCTCCCTGGGCGATAAGCAACGGGCATTTGATCTTATCCGCGTGGAAGACCGGGGAGACAGCTGCCAGGGCAATGCTATCTTTTTCCGGATCGCCCACCATTTCATAAAGCATTTGGCGGAGAGGTTCCCAATACGGCGGGATAGTGTTCATAAAGGTAAACATGTTGGAAACACCCACGTAGTCTACTGCGCAGCTGTATAGGTCGGGTGTTAGCGTGATCCCTGCAAGGGTGGCATATCCGCCGTAGCTGCCCCCGTATATGGCTACTCGTGTCGAGTCGGCAATTCCTTCATCGATAAGCCAATGCACACCGTCGGTGATGTCATCCTGCATCGTCCGGCCCCACTGCTTGAACGAGGCGGTCCAGAACTCTTTTCCGTAACCTGTAGACCCGCGAAAATTCATTTGCAGCACCGCATATCCCCGGTTGGCCAGGAATTGAATCTCCGGATTGAATCCCCAGGAGTCGCGGGCCCACGGACCTCCGTGCGGATTGATGACGACCGGGAGGTTCCTGGGCTCCACTCCCTTGGGGAGCGTCAGATATCCGTGAATGGTCAATCCATCGCGTGATTTATATGAGACGGGCTTCATCTCGGCCATATTATCTTCTTTGATCCACGGCTTGAAGTCGGCCAGCTTTTCAAACCTGTCGTTTTTCACGTCGTAGTAGTAATAGCCTCCGAAGTAGCGATCGCTATTTGCGTATACCAGCAGCTTGTCTTCGTCCCGGTTGCGGCGGGTAATGATAAAAGTGTAGTCCGGTATCTGCGCCCGAATCTTGTTGTGAATGCGCTTGGCCTCATCGTCCAGAAAGTGAATGTCAGGTTTCTTGAAGTCGTAGTTGACGTTGGTGAGTACTTTCCTTTTGCGTGAATAGTCAACGCTCTCGATGTCGACATCCGGATTTTCGTAGATCAGCTTCGTTTCCTTCCCCGTCCGCGGATCGAACTCGACCAATGCAATTTTATCGCGCCCGAGGTTGGAGAGGCAGTACAGGTTCTTGTTATCAAAGGTGAAAAGAGCCGGGATCAGGGTTTCTTTAAATGAAGTTGTGATAACGGTCTTGAACTTGTCTTTTTCTGATTCGCGGAAAAGCAGGCTGGTGTTGACTCCATCGGCCGTTACGGCAGCTCGTATCTTTCCGTCGTGATCGGTGATCCAACCGGTGATGTTACCGGGATTTTCGGCGACCAGCGTCATTTCGTTTGTCGACGTATTCAAGAGATATACATCAAACACCTGCGGATTCCGTTTGTTGCTGGTGATGAGCATTTCTTCAGGACGGTCCTCAAGGATGTCAAGCACTTCAGATCGCACCTCTTCAAAAGGTGTGTGATCCTGCAGTCCTGATCCATCGGGCTTCACCGACAGAACATGCATATTCTCGTCGCCGCCCTGGTCTTTCACATACACGATGCGGTCGTCACTTTCCCAGAAAGCGTTGTAAATACTTCGCTCGGTCTCGGTGGTGATCGGTGTGGAAGAAGTGTCTCCCAGGTTCTGGATGAAGACGTTCTTGCGGCCCAGGTGAGGTCCGATGAAGATGATCTTTTCTCCGTTGGGTGAAATGCGGTATTGCGACTTGTCGGGATCTTTGAAGAACTCTTCGACAGGAACAATTTCAGCGACCTTGTCGGTTGTGTCCGCCTCCTTAATAGCACAAGCGGTCACAAGCGTCAGGAAAGCCAACGCTGGCACGAAGGTGAGTTTTTGCATAGGGGATGGGTTTTGTGTACACTTAAGTTACACCAAAAATCCATCCCGACAAGGGACTACCGAAGCCTGTTGGAATCACGGACGAGTTTTTCGTCGCGTCGGATGAAGCGGTTGGCGAGTACATTGCAAAGAACCGCGATCCCGGGCAACCAAAGGCCGAGGCCGAGTTCTCCGCCTCCGAAACTCTTGGCAAGCTGATTGGAGAAAATGAAAGCGGAACCGATCGTCCCCGCCAGCAGGAGAGAATTCAGTGCGCCGAGTTTCATCTGCAACACACGGTCGCGATACTTTCTGATCTCAAATACGGAGAGCGTGATGGAGGCGATGGCAAGAATGGCAGTAAGGCAATACGGCATGTATTGTGTTCTTGTCATCTCACCACTTTGGCCGATAATGCTGTAGTGAAAGGCATACAATCTGTGCGACTGCCCGATTGCTTCATGCGCCCAGATGGGCAGGAAGATCGCGGCGACTAAACTGATAATAGAGATTACCAGAAATACAGTTTGAATTCTTTGCCACATAGTTGCGTTAAATTAAATTGCTGCGAGCGAAGCAAAGCTAAGCATTCGCTGCCATCGGGTGAAAACAACTTTGTTTTTTAATTCTGCCTTGCTGACGCGTTATTTTTTTGAGATTGCTTACAACGGTACGCACTACAATGGCTGGCAAAGTCAGCGGAATGCGCTTGGCGTGCAGACTGTCGTGGAGCGCGCTATGACCAAACTTTTGCACACCTCGGTGGCCATCGTCGGCAGCGGGCGGACCGATACAGGAGTGCACTGTGAACAACAGTTCTTTCACACTGATCTGCGGGACATTGCCGATCACAAGAAGTTGGTCCAGCAATTGAATTCCTTCCTGCCAAAAGATATCGCCATTCGGTCGATACGTCGTGTCAGACCGGAGGCTAGTGCCCGGTATGATGCAACTGAACGTACATACCGCTACCAGATCACTCGCGTCAAGAACCCTTTTTTGCAAGAGTTGAGCTGGCACTACTTTAAGGACGTGAATGTTGACAACATGAACCGCGCTGCTTCGTATATGGTGGGAGAGCATGACTTTGAGTGCTTCAGCAAGGTAAAAACGGACGTAAATCACTTTATTTGCAGCGTCAGAAAGGCGAAGTGGACTGAAAAAGGCGATGAGTTGATCTTTGTGATCTCCGCCAACCGCTTTCTCCGTGGGATGGTACGCGCGGTGGTCGGTACCTTGCTGGACGTCGGCACAGGAAAGATAACTTATCAGGACTTCGTCTCGATCATCGACAGCAGAGATCGACGAAGAGCCGGCCAGAACGTTCCGGCATGCGGACTTTACCTCGAAGGGGTGAAATACCCGGCGAGGATTTATACTAAATCATAATTATTCGTGGAGCGAGAACAGGTTAAGAGCGGCAATATCATCGACTGGTCAGTATTGAAAAGGTTGATGAAGTTCCTCGACCCGTATCGAAGGACTTTTTATGGCGTCATTTTCCTGACAATCCTGCTTGGCCTGCTGACACCTGTTCGCCCGATCCTGATCCAATACACGATCGACAACCATGTCGCCTTCGGCGACTACGGCGGAATGGTCAACGTCATGCTGTTGCTGCTCGTACTCCTGGTAGTTCATTCGATCGCACAGTACGCACATACGTATCTATCCGGTTGGTTGGGACAACACGTTATCCGGGATATACGCACGAAGTTGTACGCGCACATTGTAAACCTTCGGTTGCGGTTCTTCGACAAGACACCAATCGGTCGCCTGGTCACCAGGACGATTTCTGATGTGGAAACGCTGGCAGACGTATTCAGTGAAGGACTGGCTGCCATGGCGGGGGATTTGCTTCAAATCGCATTCATCCTTGCATTCATGTTCTACCAGGATTGGAGACTGGCATTGCTGAGCCTTTCAACCATCCCGTTGCTCCTGATCAGCACGTACATTTTCAAAGAGAAGATCAAAGTCACCTTCAACGATGTGCGAAACGCCGTGTCGAATCTGAACACTTTTGTGCAGGAACATCTCACGGGAATGAACATCGTCCAGATATTCGGAAGTGAGAAAACGGAGTTCAGGAAATTCCAGGCGATCAATCAGGAGCATCGTCATGCAAACCTGCGATCGGTGCTTTACTATTCGATCTATTTTCCCGTTGCCGAGATTATCGCGGCGGCAGGGATCGGATTGTTGGTGTGGTACGGGGCAAAAGGAGTAATTCACTTTGACCAAACCGGTATCACAGTCGGTAAGCTCATCGCGTTCATCATGTACATTCAGATGTTCTTCCGCCCGATCCGGATGATCGCCGACCGTTACAATACGCTGCAAATGGGTATCGTCAGCACTTCCCGGATCATGAACCTGCTCGATAACGAGGAGCATGTACAGAAGACGGGAGCGCACAAACCTGCGGATATCCGCGGTGCGGTTGCATTTGAGGATGTGTGGTTTGCCTATAGCGAAGATCGATATGTTCTGAAGGATATCAACTTCAAAATTCACGAAGGGGAGACGGTGGCTTTTGTCGGCGCAACGGGTGCAGGAAAATCGTCGATCATCAACCTTCTCAACCGTTTCTATGAGATCAACAAGGGCGTCATAACCGTTGACGGAGTCGATATCAGGGAATATGAGCTGGGCTTTCTCAGAAAGAATATCGGCGTGGTGTTGCAGGATGTTTTTCTTTTTTCCGATACGATCTTCAACAACATCACCCTCGGGAACCCGGACGTCACTGAAGACATGGTGTGGCATGCAGCAGACCTTGTTGGTGCGCGGCGTTTTATTGAGCGCCTCCCTGGGAAGTTGTCGTATAACGTAATGGAGCGGGGCTCTACCTTATCGGTCGGTCAGCGGCAGTTGATTTCCTTTATCCGTGCGATGGTTTACAACCCTCGTATCCTGATCCTGGACGAGGCGACATCTTCCGTCGATTCGGAAACGGAGGAGATGATCCAGGGCGCGATTGACAAGATGATGCGGGGCCGCACTTCGGTCGTGATCGCGCATCGACTGTCGACGATCCAGAAAGCCGATAAGATAATTGTACTCGATCTCGGCGAAATAAAGGAAGAAGGACGACACGAGGAATTGCTCGCCCGGGACGGATTCTATGCGTATCTCCACAGGATGCAATACAAGGAGTTTGTCGGGTAGTCAACTCGCCAAAGCCGTTTCGCGGCAGGCGTCAAAAAGCATATCTTTACTTTCTATGCGCCTTCTGACTGTCCTGCTTGTTATACCTCTGATCCTCTTGTTACTGGAAGATGCCGGGGCGCAGCAATCAAGAGTGACAAAAAGATATCATAAACCGATGCCGAAAGTCAAAGGACAAAAGGCCAAGACCATTTGTCCGGTCTTTACTAACAGCCGGTACCCGTTTCATGGCCTTGGTGTCAAGCTCGGCGACCCCTTCGCACTGAGCTACAAATTCTACGCTCGCAAACGGGTAGCTGTGGCGGTTGATTTCGGAAAGGCCGCCAGTGGCTTGTACAGCGATTACTTTCGTGGAAAGTTCGATACCTATGCGGCGAGTGATACATTTCCGTCTGCAGAATCGCGACTGGCTTATATCGGCCACCGGGTGAGATCTGATCTCGTGGGAGAAGTAAAGGTATTATATCACATCGATGCCAGCCGGTTCTCGGACGGACTTCAATTGTACGCGGGGGTAGGATGGGAATGGAAGAAGAGTGAGATCAGCTATGATTATGAATACCGGACCGACACCGGCGCACAACGCGAGGATCCATTCGGGTCTTTTAACCGCACGCGGGTGACGATGGGCCCGCAGGTCGTCGCGGGTATGGAATACTCGTACTTCACTATTCCCCTCTCGGCGTTTATGGAAGTAGAATACTTTGCGGACTTCCAGGCTGATCCTGGTTGGCGGAAACTCCAGGGTGGAGTTGGCCTCCGCTATATTTTTCAATAACGATTGGAGGCATCACCCTGCGTCAGTTCTCGGCGCGCTCTTCGATTTGCCCCTGCTTCTCGAACAGGTCGCGGTACATGCCGTCCTGCTCAATGAGCGAATCATGAGTACCCACTTCGATAATCCGACCGTCGACGAGCACGACAATCTTGTTGGCGAGTTTCGCCGAGGACACGCGGTGGGAAACAATGATCGTTGTCCTCCCCTGCATGATCCGCTTCAGGCTGTTGAGAATGGTATTTTCTGTTTTTGTATCAACTGCGGAGAGTGCGTCATCCAGCATCAGTATCTTCGGTTGCCGAACAATGGCGCGTGCGATAGAAACTCTTTGTTTTTGGCCGCCGGAGAGTGTAATGCCACGTTCACCGATCCGCGTGTCGAACCCCTGCGGGAATGCGCGAATATTATCATACACATCCGCGTCTTTCGCCGCCTGATGAATGGCACTTTCATCGGGATTTTCCAGGCCGAAGCCGATGTTGTTGTAAATGGTGTCGCTGAACAAGAACACGTCCTGTGGAACGTAGCCAATCTGGCTTCGCAAACTACTCAGGCTGTAATGTTTGATGGGAATATCGTCTACGAGGACGTCACCTTCCGGGACATCATAAAGACGTGAGATCAGGTTCGTGATGGTGCTCTTGCCGGAACCAGTCGTGCCGATGATTGCCAGCGACTCACCGGGGTTGACCGTAAACGAAATATTATTGAGTGCTTTGATCCCGGTGTCGGGGTATGTAAATGATACATTGCGAAACTCGATCTTCCCTTCGATCTCGCTGACGATATCCTTTTCCGATACGATATCCGACTCCGTTCGCAGGAACTCATTGATCCGTTTCTGCGACGCTTCCGCGCGTTGCACGAGACTGGTCGTCCAACCAAGAGAGGTAACGGGCCAGGTAAGGAGGTTGACATAAATGATGAATTCGGCGATGTTTCCAAGGGTGAGAGCGCCATTGATTACCAGAGCACTACCGGCGTAAACGGTCAGGATAGTGCTTAGGCCAATAAGGCCCATTATCAAAGGGAAGAACAGTGACTGGACAACGGTGAGTTTCATCGACTGATCTTTATAGCTCTCGCTCTCCTGGGAAAATTTCTCAATCGATTCGTGTTCGCGGTTGAACGACTTCAGAACACGGATACCGCTGAAAGCTTCCTGCACAAAGGTAGAGAGCTTAGACTGGCTTCGTTGTATTTCTTCCGAACGCTTCTCAATTGTATTGTTTACAAGGAAGATGCTGATAGATAATAGGGGAAGCGGACTAAGGGCGTACAGGGTCAGCGTTGGACTGATGCGGATCATAAAGGGGATCAACAAAAGGAATAATGTCACCAGGGTGATGCCGTACATGATCGC
The DNA here is from genome assembly GCA_964438975.1 of uncultured Roseivirgaceae bacterium. Lineage (GTDB taxonomy): Bacteria > Bacteroidota > Bacteroidia > Cytophagales > Cyclobacteriaceae > Chryseosolibacter. Next base: position 38,124 of record CAYTMU010000007.1, read on the forward strand.
TGGTCCGAGATACATCCGAACCCGGCTCACGTCCTCAGAAATGCGATTCATCAGATCGCCGGTATTGTTGCGCCGGTAAAAACTTAGCGGTAATGTCTGGTAATGTGCAAAGACCTCGTTCTTGAGGTCGTATTCGACGTGCCTCGACATTACGATGAGCGTCTGCCTGACGAGGTACAGAAATACTCCGCGTAGCAATGCCATCAGAAGGATGAGTCCTGCGTAGACGAGAATTGCGAACGCGAAGACCTGGAAAAAATTGTTCTGGAGATCGAGGCCGGAGAACGAATTGTAAATCTGGATGTTCGCGACGATCAGGTCAATGGAGTGCCTGACAAGGGGGCCCGGTAGTATCTGGAAAGCATTCGAGATGATCACAAAAACAGTTCCGAAGACCAGGAGCCACTTGTATTTGAGAAGATATTTATTGAGATACCGGAGTTCTTTCATGTCAATGGATTCCTTCCGTCGGACAGTTAGCCAGCCGGACAGTGCCTGCAAAGCAAACTATAAAAAACTGGTTAAAGCAGCGCGGCGATGATAAAATTTGGCCATCTAACAGGAAACGAAAATAAGCCGCAAAAGTTTACGCAAACGTTTGAATGACACCATCTTTGCGTGAGTGTGCGCGGTGGAGTGACGTGGCCAAACGGCAAATTGTCGACGCCTTGTTAGGGGAATACACCACAGGATGCGTACTTTTGCGTGTCGCCGGATTTAACAACGTTCTTTAACATGCTGAACAGAAGAAGTCTTCGGATCAAAGTGATGCAAAGCCTGTTTGCATTGCAGCAATGCAAGGATGCAACGTATGATTTGTGTCTCGAGAGGGTAACCAGCGATTTCGCGCCAGACCTCAATTCCATGGAGGTGCAGGACAAACCCTTGCTACAGCAGCAAAAGAAAGAAGCCCTCAAGTTGTTCGGCAAGGCGTTCAACGAAGGCCAGCCAGCCGACCATGACGATGACAAGGTGAAACAGTCGGTTCTGAAGGCGCTGCAGTATTACAAGGATCAGATCAAGAAAGACAAGGATTTCTTCCGCAAGAATCTGATCGTTGAAGTGGAAAAGCTATACGATCACTATATCGCAACCCTTAGTCTGGTCACAGTGTTTGCTGAGTTGGCGGAAGCTGACAAGAAACTGAGTCACACGAACTTTGTGAACAACGCCTGGATCCGGGCGCTGAAAAATAGTGAGGCTCTCAGGAAAGATGCGCTTCGACTTGGCCGTACCTGGCAGAATCACGCCGTCGATGTGCGACAATGGTTCAGAGATGTGGTCCGCCTGGACAACGAATACCTGAACTATCTCGACCGGAAGAACCCCTCCGTCGAGGAACAGAAGAAATTCATAAACCACCTGTTCAGAAAAGTGATCTTCGGAAAGACGGTGATCAATGACTTTTACGAAGAAGAGGTACTCCGTTGGGCGGAAGACAAAGACATTGTAAAGGCATTGGTTGAGAAGACGGTTAAATCGTACGAACCGAACTCGGGAAAAGACATCGCTTTACATACTCTTTCACTGAACTGGGAAGAGGACAGGGATTTCATTGAAACTCTTTACAATGGGGCCACCGATCTCGAACCCCATCACCGTGAACTTATTGCCAGCAACACGAGAAATTGGGAGGTTGAGCGGCTGCCGTTGACCGACCGTATCATTCTGGAGATGTCGATATCCGAACTTCTGAGCTTTCCGAACATCCCAGTAAAAGTGACAATCAACGAATATATCGAGCTGGCGAAGATGTATAGCACACCAAAAAGCCGGAATTTCATAAATGGTATTCTGGACGTGATTGCGAAGGAACTGGTGGAATCCGGCGAAATAAAGAAAAGCGGCCGCGGCCTGATTGACAATAAATAGGCGCCAAGCCGTATATTTGTCAAAAAGCATCAAAAGCTTGAAATTGAGTGTGAACCATAATAATTTTGGCTGCCTATGAGCAAAAAGGGAGGAAACACGCTGCTGGCATTTCTGGTAGGAGCGGCTACCGGCGCAATATTGGGTATTCTATATGCCCCTGATAAGGGGTCCAATACACGCGAGAAACTCTCGTATCAATTGGACAAATACCGTGGCATGCTCCAGGAGGTGATCAATGATTTCGTCTCCGGAAAGGAGACTCCGCTGACTTCCGAAGCAAAATCGCAAGGGCAGAAGGTAGTGGATGAGGCCAAGACGAAGGCTGAGAGACTTCTGGAAGACGTGGATGAACTTTTATTGCAAATACGAGGTAAGAAGAACTAGAATTGTGATTGCTATGAAAATGTGGACAAAGGTATTTATGATTTGCGCCCTGGCGGCGGTATTTACTTCCTGTAAGGATAGAAATGCAGAAAAGAAAATTGCTGAGTTGGAAAGCAGGCTGGCTGAACTCGAAGGGAAAAAACCCATCAGCCCTGCAATCACTCCGACCGTCCAGCCGATCTCCGAAGAAAAACCCGAGGGCCCTCTTCCCAAAATCAATTTTGAGAAGATCGATCATGATTTCGGGACTATTCCGGAAGGACAAGTGGTCGAGCATACCTACAAGTTTCAGAACACAGGGGAAGCGCCCCTGATCATCCAGAGTGCACAAGGGTCCTGCGGATGTACAGCATCGGATTGGACGAAGACGCCCATACCGGTTGGTGGAACGGGTTTCGTGACCGCGAAATTTGACACGAATGGCCGCCCGAATATCCAGAACAAAACTGTAACAGTTACTGCCAATACTTATCCGAAACAGTCGGTTCTCCGATTCAAAGCAATGGTTACGCCGAAAGCTGATGCCGGTGCGAATGGTCCGGTGAAAAGATAAGGTTCAGGAGATCATTGAAGAAAGCCCGGACATAAGCCGGGCTTTCGTTTTTTCGCGTGATTATTAATTCGCCAAATGGTTTAACTTTGACCCCTGATTAACTTAAATATTATGCTATCCATTCTTCTACAAGCTTCCCCCGGTGGCTTCGGCGGTGTTTCCCAACAGCTGATTTTCTTTGGTGCGATTATCCTTATCTTCTATTTCTTTATGATCCGGCCTCAACAAAAGAAGGCAAAGGACCAAAAGAAATTCATCGAGGACATCAAGAAAGGAGACTATGTAATAACCATCGGTGGTGCCCACGGTACGGTCGGAGAAATTGAAGGAGATACATTTATCCTTGAAGTCGAGCGCGGCGGACGGATTCGGTTTAACAAGTCGGCTGTCTCCCTGGATGCGACTCGCGCATGGAATAACAAGAAATAGGACGCCGCTGGTGCCGGGCGGAGACCGCTACTACATCGGCGATGAGAGTACTCAACACGATATTCAATATCCTCCGCTTCAACCAGAGAAACTGGAAAGCTGTTGTGTTATGTGTTGTAACGGCAACGATTTTCTGGTGCTTCAACGCGCTTAACAAGACCTATACCACCAACATCAGTTTTCCACTGGCGTTTGAATACGATCAACAGAGCTTTATACCCGTAGGCTCGATGCCGGAGAACGTTCGATTGAATGTAACAGGTAACGGTTGGGAACTCTTCAAACGCAGTACGGGTGTCAAGTATGATCCGCTTGAGATTCCACTGGAACATCCCGGCGACGTGAAGAAAATTGTGGGTAATGGTCTGAAATTCACCTTCACGAATCAGCTCGGTGGTCTTGAGATCAATCATGTGCTCAGCGACACCATTTACCTTGACCTGGAACCGAGGGTCGGTCGATGGTTGCAGATCACGACGGACTCGCTCCAACATAATCTCAAGAATAACTTTGCACTGGTCAGCGATGTCGGAGTCGCGCCTGACTCGGCCTACGTCGAAGGACCGCGCCGGCTGGTGGAAAACCTGAGAGAGCCGTTCGTCCTGACGATTCCGCAGCGCAACATCGACAATGCGTACGCGGAGAACATCAGTATTGAACTACCGCACCGAGAGCTCATGACAGTGGCCCCGCCGGTCGTATCTGTCAGGTTTGACGTCGACGAGATGCTCACTGTCGAGGATTCCGTTCGCCTTGTTCTTGAAAATATCCCCCCCAATGTCTCTCAGGTAATGATGGCCGGTAAGGTACCGGTGGTGGTCTCCGTACCGAAGCGCTTTCTCGGGAGATTGAGATCTGACTCGGTCCGTGCGGTTCTCAATCTCGGCGGCTTTAGCGGGGGCACGCGAAAAATTGTTCCGGAGGTGAAAGGACTTCCCCCATACACTACTACCGTAAAGGTGGACTCCGTTGTCGTGAATTTGTAACCGGTTGGGAAACATACTCCAAATAGGGATCACAGGTGGAATCGGTTCGGGTAAGTCTCTGATATGTAAGATATTCTCGCAGCTGGGTGTGCCTGTCTATGACGCGGACAGCCATGCGAAAGCACTAATGACCACCGATGGAATACTGGTCTCCCAAATCAAAAAAGAATTCGGTGATTTGTCCTATCACCCGGATGGTAGTCTCAACCGGGAGTGGCTTGCCACCCATGTGTTTTCCAATGAGGTTGAGTTGCAGAAACTGAATGGGCTGGTTCATCCGCGGGTAGCTGTCGACTATAGTAATTGGGTCGAGATGCAGGCGGATACTCCTTATGTGTTGAAGGAGGCGGCCTTGTTGTATGAGTCAGGTTCGTATCGTCTTCTCGATAAGATCATAGTTGTTTCGGCACCTGAAGAACTCCGTCAAGCACGGGTCTTGAAACGCGATCCCCACCGGACCGTCGAGCAATTTCGGGAGATTGTCGAAAAGCAGCTTCCGGAGGACGAGAAAGTGAGTCGTGCTGATTACATTATCACGAATGATGATGTAACACCGGTAGTACCGCAGGTTCTCAAGCTTCACGAAGAATTCAACAAGCTTTGAGGCTTGAACCGGGTCCGGCGAAACGGTGTTAAAAAATTCAAGTACAATCAATATGCGTTTAGCCACAAAAGGTTTTGCTGTCCTGTTTATACTGGTTGTCTTCGCGTCCTGCACGTCGAAGAAGCAGCAATCGACACCTGGTCGTCGTCTGTCCGGCCCCATCGTGGTGGATGCTTTTGTAGTGAGTCGGAGTTCGATAAGTGAGAATGTCCAGGCGCCGGGAACGCTCAAGCCATTCGAGGAAACAGATATTCGATCGGAAGTTGGTGGTCGTATCGTGCAAATGAACATCAATGAAGGAGCGACTGTTCAGAAGGGTACGCTGCTGGTGAAACTTTTCGACGATGATCTGAAAGCCCAACTGCGCAAACTGAAGGTCCAGTTACTGATCAGGGAGAAGACTGCTGAACGCAACGAAGAACTTTTGAAGATCAATGGGATCAGTCAACAGGAATTTGATCTGAGCACGCTGGAAGTGGAAAATCTAAGGGCCGATATCGAGTCTACTGAGATCGCGATATCGAAGACCGAAGTGCGCGCCCCTTACAGCGGTGTCGTCGGTCTGCGCAATATCAGTCTTGGCGCGTATATTTCTCCGTCGGATGTCATCACCACTATACGACAGGTCGACAAGCTCAAACTCGAATTCTCCGTCCCGGAGAAGTACGCAAAAGATATTCGCACTGGTTATCCCGTGATATTCCGCGTAGATGGAGGTCACCAGGAACATACGGCGTCCGTTATGGCCACTGAGAACAGTGTTGATCAGAATACCCGTACGTTGCTCGTTCGGGCAGTAGTCACAGGTAAGAACCCTGAACTGGTTCCGGGACTTTTCGCAAAGGTGAACCTACAGCTGGGAAAGAATGAGAATGCGCTGCTGGTTCCCACGCAAGCTGTTGTTCCCACTATCCGCAATAAACAAGTGGTCATACTCAATGGCGACAGTGTCCGGTTTGCTGTGGTGGAGACTGGCATCCGCGACTCCGCTTTTGTTGAAGTTCTTCATGGCGTGAATATCGGCGACACGGTTATTACAAGCGGGTTGATGGCGATACGACCCGAAAGCAGGATCAAGGTATCGAACGTCACATCCTTTTAAGCCAAAAGCAACGAACCTATGAACATATCGGAATTAAGTTTACGGCGTCCGGTACTTGCGTTCGTGATGAACATCGTCCTGGTGTTGTTCGGCATCATAGGCTTCAACTTCCTGGGTGTTCGCGACTATCCGGCGATCGATCCGCCAGTTGTGAACGTGCGCACCACCTACCCGGGGGCCAATGCTGATATCATCGAATCGCAGATTACGGAACCGCTTGAGAAGTCCGTCAACGGTATTCCGGGTATCAAGAACATGACTTCGTCTTCGAGTGTCGGTCAAAGCAGTATCAACATTGAATTTCAGTTGGGTGTTGATCTGGAGGCCGCTGCGAATGATGTCCGTGACAAGGTTTCCGCAGCGGCTCGGTCTCTGCCGCGCGACCTCGACAGCCCTCCCGTTGTTTCAAAGGAAGATGCCAGCACGGAATCTATTATTGCAATGACGGTACAGAGTCTGACGCGAAACTCGCTGGAGCTTACCGAGTACGCGAACAATGTGCTTGTTGAACGCCTGGAGACAATCCCCGGGGTGAGTAGCGTCCGAATCTGGGGGGAGAAACGCTACGCCATGCGTATCTGGCTTGATCCCGCGAAGCTGAGTGCCTACAGTCTCACTCCGCTGGACGTCCAGGCTGCTCTCAACCGCGAACACGTGGAACTACCCTCGGGGAAGATAACAGGAATGACAACCGAACTGACGGTTCGAACATTCGGAAAACTCTATACCGAGGAAGATTTCAATAATGTTATCATCCGGTCGGGCTCCACCGGCGACATAAAGCTGAAGGATATTGGTCAGGCGATGCTCGGTCCGGAGAACGAAGAGTCAGTTCTGCGCGAGAGCAACGTCGCGATGGTCGGTCTCGCCGTCAATCCCCTTCCCGGATCAAACTATGTCGAGATCGCCGATGAATTCTACCGGCGTCTCGAACAAATTCGCAGTGAGGTCCCCGACGATATCAAACTCGATATTGCGATGGACCAGACAGTGTTCATCAAGCGCTCTATCTCTGAAGTGGAGGAGACACTTGTGATCGCGTTCCTGTTGGTGGTGCTGATCATCTATTTCTTCTTCCGCGATATGTTGATAGCGATCCGTCCCCTGATCGATATTCCTGTATCGCTGATCGCGACTTTCTATATCATGTACCTTTGCGGATTCTCGATTAACGTGCTGACGATGCTGGGGATCGTCCTTGCCACCGGCCTGGTGGTGGATGATGGTATCGTTGTGACGGAGAATATCTATAAGAAGCTGGAGGGAGGGATGAATAAGTACCGGGCTGCCCGGGAAGGATCGAAGGAGATCTTCTTCGCGGTCATATCTACCTCGGTGACCCTTGCTGTTGTTTTTCTTCCGATACTTTTCCTGGAGGGATTCGTCGGACGGTTGTTCAAAGAGTTTGGAGTGGTAGTCGCAGGCGCGGTATTGATCTCCTGTTTTGTATCATTGACGTTGACGCCAGTCCTAAGCGTTCTTCTTACACGGAAGAAACACAAGTACTCATGGTTTTACCTGAAGACGGAACCGTTTTTCCGGGGTATGGAGGATGGGTATCGCAAGTGGTTGCAGTTTTTTATGGGTGCGCGATGGTTGTCGTGGGTTATCGTCGTCGGATGTTTGACGGCGGTCTATTTTATAGCCACGAACATGCAGTCGGAACTTGCTCCGATGGAAGACCGAAGCCAGTTCCGCTTTCAGATGACGGCACCTGAAGGCACTTCGTTCGATTACATGGACGCGTTCGTTCAGCGAGCTGTACAATTTGTCCAGGATTCAATTCCGGAATACATCACAGCGCTCTCTGTTACTTCACCCGGCTTTTCGGGTGGAGGTGCAGTGAATAACGGATTTGTGCGCGTTCGTTTGGTCGACCCTGACGAGCGGGAGCGATCGCAGCAGGAGATCGTGGACATGGTTAACCGCAACTTATACCGATTTCCGGAGGGACGCATCTTCGTGATTCAGGAACAGACTATTCAGGTCAACCGCCGCGCTGGCATGCCGGTGCAATTTGTGTTGCAAAACAACAACTTTGAAAAAATTCGCGAGGTCTTGCCGAAATTCCTGGAAGCAGCGGGTGACCACCCAACGTTCCAGGCTGTCGACGTGGATCTCAAATTTAACAAACCTGAACTGCTTGTAGAGATCAATCGACTCAAGGCTTCACAGTTGGGGATCAGCGTACAGGACATTGCTCAAACACTTCAGTTGGCATACAGCAACCTGCGCTTCGGCTACTTCACCAAAGATGGAAGACAGTACCAGGTGATGGGGCAGGTGACCAGGAGCAACCGGGATGAGCCGAATGATCTCAAGTCGCTTTTTGTTCGGACGAATTCAGGAGAACTGATCTCGATCGAGAATGTCGTGACGGTACGGGAATCGACGACCCCTCCTTCCCTTTACCATTTTAATCGTTATAAATCTGCGACTATCTCCGCAGGACTCGCCCAGGGCAAGACGATCGGTGACGGCGTCGAGGCGATGGAGGAGATCGCTGCGCAGTTGCTGGATGAGACCTTCTCGACCTCGCTGGCGGGAGCGTCGCGCGATTATTCGGAGAGCTCCGGGAACACCATGTTTGCGTTTGTGCTGGCACTGATACTGATCTACCTGATTCTCGCTGCGCAGTTCGAGAGCTTTATAGATCCCTTTATCATTATCACGACTGTTCCACTGGCGATCTGCGGAGCGTTCATATCCCTTGCGATATTCGGTCAGACCATCAATATTTTCTCGCAGATCGGTATGATCATGCTCATTGGACTTGTAACGAAGAATGGTATTCTTATCGTAGAGTTCGCAAATCAGAAACGCGAGGATGGACTCTCCAGCGTGGAGGCGGTTCTAGAAGCGGCCAAGCTCCGGTTACGACCGATCCTCATGACAAGTTTCGCGATGGCACTGGGATCATTGCCAATAGCCCTGTCGTTAGGAGACGCCGCGACCAGCCGCCAGCCTCTCGGTATTGTTATCGTCGGCGGCATCGTATTCTCGCTGATTCTCACGTTGTTTGTAATACCAGGGGTGTATACGTTTCTGTCCCGTGAGAGGAAACCTGTCCAATTCGGTGATGAGGAGACAGTCACCCAACCCAACAAGGATCTGGTGTATGAGGCTTAGAATCGCAGCATTTTTCTTTCTTTTAATTTCTGGCATTCCCGCAGCTTTTTCACAAACGGAGGTCACGCTCGAACAGGTGATTACGCTTGCGTTGGAAAGGAACTATGATGTGCGGGTAGCACAAAACGTATCAGAGGCCGCTTCCACTAACGATCACTATGCCGTTGGTGCTGTCCTCCCACAGATCGTTGCAGAGGGTGCTACCGCATGGAACGACAACGACCAGGCATTGCGTTTTCAGGATGCATCCAGGAACAATAGCGGTGATGCCCGGTCGAATAACGTCAGTGCATCCGTTCGAGCAACGTGGACGTTGTTTGACGGAACAAGGATGTTCTCAACGCTGGATCGAATTTCCGAGATCGCGGATCAAACCGAATTGCAGGTGAAAGATCAAATGGTAAACACCATTGCGCAAGTGATCAACAATTATTATGATATTGTCCGGCAGAAGCAACAATTGATGGCTGTCAGGGAGCAGATGTCAGTGAGCGAGGAACGCGTCAAACTTGCCGAGAAGAAGCTCGAAGTAGGTACCGGTATCCGACCAGAGCTCCTGCAGGCTCGTGTCGATTACAACGCACAACGGGCGCAGGTGCTGCAACAGGAGGCGATGATCACACAACTCAAAGAGGAGTTAAACAACTTGGTTGGATTACAGCTTCCCGGACATTATGATGTGGCCGACTCGATTGTGATTGATCTCGATCTACGCCTTGATGAAAGCTTTCAGAACCTGGATAATACGAACTACGGATTGATGGCCGCACGACGCAATGTCGCCATTGCTAGTCTTCTTCTGCGGGAACGACGCGCCGAGTACCTCCCATTTCTGGATTTCGATGTGGCGTACAACTTCTCTCGCAATGACAATACGCGGCAGATCAACCCTTTTGGTGCGGTGTATAACAGAACGGAGGGATTTAATTACGGATTCACGGTAACCATGCCGATCCTGACCGGATTTAATACCCGGCGATTGACGCAGTTGGCCAGGCTCGAACTCGACAGGCAACAACTGTTGTTTGATCAGGAAAGGAATACCGTGAACGTCGCACTGCGAAATGCGTTCACGGATTATGACAACGCGAGAAAGATACTCGTCATCGAGGAGGAGAATATCGGACTTGCGCGCGAGAACGTTTTCATCGCACTTGAATCGTTCAAGCGGGGTGTCAACACGTTTATCGAACTGCGCACAGCCCAGCAGAGTCTGGAGGAGGCGTATAACAGGCTGATTGCCGCGCGATACAACGCAAAGGTCGCCGAGACTGAGTTGCTAAGGCTGAACGGCAGTTTGCTGAGATAGGCCAATCCTTTATCTTCCGGAATGCTTTCAAAAATAGATCAGGCGGCGGACGCGCTCCGCGCGAAAGGTGTCATTGCACCACAGACCGGTGTGATACTGGGTACTGGTTTGGGTGACACGTTCATTTCGAAAATCCACAACCCGCTGGTAGTTCCCTATCATGAGATTCCACATTTTCCCCGTGCAACTGCGGCGTTTCACAAGGGGAATCTCATCTTCGGGGAGATCGGTGGCAAGAGGGTCGTGACGATGCAGGGTCGCTTTCATTACTACGAGGGTTACACAATGCAGGAGATCACGTTCCCGGTGAGGGTCATGAAAATGATGGGCATCGCGCAGTTGCTGATCTCGAATGCGGCGGGAAACCTGAACCGCACATGGAACAAGGGTGATCTTGTGGTGTTGGACGATCACATCAATTTACTTCCGGACAATCCGCTGCGCGGTATCGACCACAGTGAGTGGGACAATCCATTTCCGGATATGAGCGAGCCGTATTCCAGCGATCTCAATCAGAGATTGTTGGCGATTGCAGGCAAGGAGAAGATAAAACTCCACCCAGGAGTGTACGTCGCCGTGTCAGGGCCTAACCTGGAGACGCGTGCGGAATACAGATACCTTCGCGGTATCGGCGCTGACGTCGTTGGGATGTCAACCGTTCCCGAAGTGATCGTTGCCAACCACATGAGGCTGCCGTGTTGTGCTGTATCAGTATTGACCGACGACTGCGATCCAGACAATTTACATCCTGTAAATATTCAGGATATTATTGCGGTCGCCGCTCATGCTGAACCAATCCTCGCGAAATTGTTCGAGAAGTTGATTGCACAAACCGTGGACTACCAATAACGCTTCAACTCAACTATATTTTCCGGCACATCTTCGGCGTTCCAGGCATCGTGGATAGCCAATGCGGCGCCGATGGCGGTTGCTTGCGGAACGGATGATGCATACACTTCCATTTCCGGAAAAAAGCCGGCGAGTAGATTCATGTACACCGTATTGTTCCCAAACCCACCGTCGACAAATATTTTCGAGACGGTTGATCCGCGAAGGATCAGTTGCGTCGAAGTGTATTGTTGTACGACAAGGTCGAATACCAACTGGTAGTAGGCCGCGACATCATCTGTGAAGTGGCTCAGATCTCGCGATGCGAAACGAGGCTCTTTGAGCACCGCTTGCACATCAGCATTGCGATCGAATGTGCGGTCAATTGTTTGCGCGATCTGCTCATCATACTTCAAGCTAAAATAGCGTTCCTTCTTCTGGCCGAAATGGTTGGCGATGCGTTCAGCCTCCACGTCGTGAAAATGGCCGAGGAACAAACGCGAAGCCTTTACCGGCGTGCCTTTGTACTGAAGATAACATAAGCAATCACATGCCAGCTCTTGTCGAGTAAGTGGTGTGGGATTGAACGGATTGAGACTGATGGACCATGTTCCGGTTGAGATCAGTGCAAAGGGTTCGTGGAATGACACAAGGTAGGGGATCAGCGCCGAGGAACTGTCGTGAAGTCCGATGCCGGTGGAATGCTTGTGACCGTTGGGTTGTACGACCATGTCAGAAGGAACCAGGTCGGGGAATTTTTCGAGGATCCCCTCGTCTTTTACCCAGTGGTGGTATGCATTGTTCCGGAAGTGCCATAAGCCGGTGTGACATCCGATGCTGGTGATTTCGGCAAACGCCTTTCCGGTCACGAGGTAGCTGAGATATTGCGGGAGGTGAAGGGAGTATTTGATTTGCTGAAAGAGTTCGGGCTTCTCGTGCCGGAGGCGATACAACTGCAGTCCTGAGTTCAGACTTCCTAACATAGGTGATGCCGTCTGAAATGAAAAGACATCTGCGCCGCCGTACTTGCGGTAGAACTGCTCTTGCAGTGACGAGGGGTAGGGCTTGAGATAATTGTACAGGTAGCCGATGTTCTTCCCCGTCTTGTCTACGTGAACGAAGCTGGCGCCATACGAACAGAAGTTCACAGCGCGGATCGTATATTCACTTAAGGAATTGGCTGCTTCCAGCCCCTCGCGGATAAATGTCCGCAGTTTTCCGACGTCTTCACACGGATCGCCGTCCTCATCGGCGATCTCGTCGAAGTGCTCAGACTTTTCATAAACAATGTGATATGATTCGTCAAAGAGGAATAACTTCTTATTGGTCTTTCCAACATCGAAGATGGCAACTACAGGTACGGGCATTCACGAATTTAAAGAAAATTAAAGCCCGGTAGCAATAGTTTTCGCACCGCGCTCTTTGATAAGTTGTCCGCGCACATTCAAGGACCGGAACAAGGCGATCGGCTGAAGCGCACCTCCTGCGCGTCGACGAGCTTCGGCGACAAGCGGGCGGACGTCCGTCCGGTATGCATCCTGAAGGATCTCCTGGGCACGTACAACGTCATTTTCTTCCTGCGCTTCCTTGAGCCCTTTGCGATCGACAAGTAAGGATTGCGCGTAGGCTATCTTGATCGCCTCCACAGATTGAAGCAGGTCTTCCAACGGATCTTTCACGTTGTGGGAGGCATCGATCATCCACCCGAGATCGGTGGTGTGGTTCATTCCCCGGGTGTCCATTCCCTCGACCAGTTCGTTGAAGATGAGGAACAGTTGATAGGGGCGGATGCTTCCGACGGTCAGGTCGTCATCTCCGTACTTGGAGTCGTTGAAGTGAAATCCTCCAAGTTTTCCCTCCATGAGAAGCAACGACACGATCTGTTCGATGTTCGCGTTGGGTAAGTGATGGCCCAGGTCGACCAGGGTGTATGCTTTCGGGCCAAGCTTGTTGGCGTAAAGAAGGGATTGTCCCCAGTCCCCGACGGTCATTGAGTAGAAATTCGGCTCGAATGCCTTGTATTCTACAAACATTTTCCAGGTGTCAGGCAATCCGGTGTAGACCTCTCGCAGGCTTTCGAGTGTGTTTTGAAATGCCTGGCGGAAGTTCAGTTGCCCGGGAAAACAAGAGCCGTCTGACAGCCATACCGTGATGGACTCCGAACCAAGTTCCTTGCCGTAGTGGATGACCTCGAGGTTGTGATCGATTGCCTGTTTGCGCACGTCTTTGTTTACGTGCTGAAGCGAGCCGAATTTATAGCTGTGTCGTTGATCAGTTTGATCCTGAAAGGTATTGGAGTTCACGGCGTCGAAACGGATATCGTGCTGGGATGCGAGGGTTTTGATCGCGTTCGCATCCTTCGGAATATCCCAGGGAATGTGAAGGGAGATGGCACCGCTGGACTTGTTGAGTTTGTGCAACAAACCAATATCCTGGATCTTTTCTTCCAGTGTGCGGGGCTCGCCGCCGCCTGGGAACCGTCCGAAACGGGTGCCGCCAGTGCCCAGAGCCCAGCTGGGAATTGCTACCTGGAAGTCAACCAGTTTCTTTAACAGCGCTTCAGGATCCTGAATATTTTGAGAAAGGAATTCCAGCTTTTTCTCGTGTTGGGCAAAACGCTGACCGTTGTGTTCGGCTACCGCGTTCTTTACTGTGTCCATCATGTCATTTACGGTAAATAAAACACTTCCTTGAGTGGGACGCTGGTAGGTGAATTATCCGGATTGGCATCCATAATATCACGCATATACGCCCACCATTTTTTCATGACCGGATGATTCGGGAGATCATCAACCAGCTTTGGATCCGTGATCTTCATGACGCCGAGCAACTCGTTTGTCTCTTCATCCAGGAAGATCGAATACTCTCGAATGCCACTGTCTTTGAGAAGCTCTTTCAGTTCCGGCCAGAGATTCTCGTGACGTTTTTTGTATTCGTCTTCAAAGCCCCGGTGCAATTGCATCTTGAACGCTCTTCTGATCATGCTGTTGCGGTCATTACCGGGCAAACGCAATGGCAACTCCGCCGTCGACGTTCAACATGTTGCCAGTAGACTTATTCAAGAGGCCCCCGACAAGCGCGTAGCACGCGTTCGCGATGTCATCCGGAACGATGATCTCGTTTAACAGTGTCCGTTTCGCGTAGAATTCGGGAAGCTCTTCGACTTTCACGCCGTATGCCTTTGCTCTTCCTTCCGCCCAACCGCCGGCCCAGATGTTGCTGTCGGCGATGACGGCGTCGGGGTTGATAACGTTCACGCGAATCTTGTCTCCTCCAAGTTCAGCGGCATTCAATCGGCTGAGATGAAGCTGTGCCGCCTTGGCTGATCCGTAGCCAGCGTTGTTGGGGCCTGACACAAGCGCGTTCTTGCTAACAATATTAAGAACATCGCCACCCAGAGCCTGCTTCCGCATGATATCTACAGCACCTTGCGTGACAAGGAACTGCCCTTTTACGAGTACATCATAGAGCAAGTTCCAGTCTTTTTCGTTGTGGTCTTCGAGGGTTTTGGAAATGGAAAGTCCTGCATTGTTCACAACGATGTCGACACCACCGAATGCCAGTGCGCAAATTTTCATCGCACCGCCGATGTCGGCGGCATTTGTCACATCCATTTGTGCTGACGCATAAGCGTCCCCCCCATAGTTCTTCTTGAAATAGTCGCCTGCATCCTTTAGTCGGCTTGCATCTTTGTCACTGATGACAACGCATGCGCCCTCTTCGGCGAACTTCTTTGCAATAGCTTTCCCGATGCCGCCGGCGCTACCGGTAATCAGGGCGATCTTTCCGGAAAGGGCTTTCGGCTTGGGCATGCGTTGAAGCTTTGCTTCTTCCAGTAACCAGTATTCTATGTTGAATGCTTCCTGTCGCGGAAGGGAGGTGTATTCAGAAACAGCCTCTGCACCTTTCATGACGTTAATCGCATTGACGTAGAATTCCGCAGCCACGCGGGCGGTCTGCTTGTTCTTCGCAAACGTGAACATGCCAACTCCCGGATAGAGAATAACAACCGGATTCGCATCCCGCATCGCGGGGCTGTTCGGATGCTTGCATTGTTCGTAGTATTCCTTGTACATGTTGCGATAGCGTTCAAATGCAGGGAGGAGTCGCTCTTTGATTGATGCGCTGTCAGAAAGATCTTCCTCGGGTTTCAGTTCCAGCACGAGTGGGCTGATCTTGGTGCGAAGGAAGTGGTCGGGACAGCTGGTGCCCATAGGTGCAAGCCGCGACAGATCTTTTGAGTTAATGTACTCTAGTACGCGGTCGTCGTCCGTAAAATGTCCGACCATTCGCGTTTCGCTGGAACAGAATCCACGAAGAACAGGTGCAAGCGTCGCTGCTTTCTCTGATCTTTCTTCCTTCGGCAGGCTCTTTACCGTCGCCCCACCGAACACGGGACGTTTCTTGCCGTAGTTCTGTTCCAGGTATTCGGCACATTTTTCAATGACTTCCAATGTATTGACATAACTCTCATATGCCGTGTCCCCCCATGTGAACAAGCCGTGAGATCCAAGCATGATACCTCGTATTCCGGGGTTCTCCTCCAGACAGGCGCGCATTTTCAGTCCGAGATCGAACCCTGGTCGTTGCCACTCCACCCAACCAACGGTACCGTTGAATAACTCGTGGGTTATGCGCTTGCCGTCTTTGGCAGCAGCAATGGCGATGGCTGCATCCGGGTGCAGGTGATCGATATGCTTGAACGGAAGAAATCCATGCAGTGGTGTGTCGATAGAAGGTGCCTTGGAATTGAGATCATAGATACAGTGATTGAAGAGTTCAACCATTTCATCTTCGTGCTCGATGCCACGGTACACGCCCTCAAGGCTTCGGAGCCGGTCGACGTATAGAGCCGCAAGGCCGCTTTTCTTTAGCGTCCCGATATCTCCGCCTGACCCCTTTATCCACATGACTTCCGTGTCTTTGCCTGTCAGGGGATCTTTGGATATGACCTTGCAGGATGTGTTTCCGCCGCCGTAGTTGGTGAGGCGCAGGTCGGCGCCCAGGATATTGGACCTGTAGATCAGAAGTCCGACTTCGTCGCCTTCGAGGTCTGCCGCCTTTTTATCGTCCCACAGGTAACTGACGTGTTTGAATTTTCTGACTGAATTAGAAGACATATACTAAGTAGTTAATGTGTTATGCTAATGAATTTCCATATCCTACGAGAACAACCGACGCGAAGATCGTCAGGATGCCAATCACAACGGTCCGTCTCGTCGCCGTGCTGACCCCTTTCCATTCGCGCAGGATAATGCCCCACATATTTGATACAAGGATGATGAAGGCCATGTGCAGGATCCACGAGCTGGCGCCGTTCCCGAGCTTGCTTTCTCCCATACCGTAAAAGAAGAATTGGAGAAACCAGGTTGTGCCAGCGAGCGCTGAGAAGAGATAGTTGTTCCCCAGTGGCGTTTTCTTGTCTGTGTAATTCGAGAAGGTCTTGTTCCTGGTGTTCAGAATGACGCACCAGATCAGGTTCGTAGTGAGCCCGCCCCAGAGTAATACAACATAGGTCACGTTGTTTTGAAACAAGGGATTGTGTCCTAACCTCACTGCTGCCTCGGCCATTGGCTTGCCGGCTTCAATACCAAAGTTGAAGCAGGCGCTCAGAATACCCGATATCGTAGCGACGATCAGTCCCTTTCCAAGGCTGAACTCAGCTATGCTTTTCTTCTTGTCTGCTTCGGGAAGATCCTTTTCCTTCATCATGCCTGCTTTCCCGCAGATGAAAATACCGAGAAGGCATACCAACACACCCAACAGCACCATCCTTCCACCTTCGCTGTCTATCATATGTGAAAGCGAAACTTTGCCGTCCTGTGGATAGTAGTTATAAAAGATGGGTGGAATAAGAGCACCAAATGCTGCGCAGTATCCAAGGATCACAGAGTTCCCCAGCGACATTCCAAGATACCGTATACCCAGGCCGTAGGTCAAGCCACCAATTCCCCAAAGGACACCCATGATGTACGTCCATGTAAAAATGGTGGTATCGGATTCGCGGATAATTTCAGCAAATCCGGGGATGGTTAGCGCAGCCGCGAGCGGTGGGATGATCAGCCACGAGAAAAGCCCGCCGATCAGCCAATAGCTTTCCCACGCCCATTCCCTGACTTTTTTGAAGCCCATGTAGAAGCTACCCGACGCAAAACCGCCGAGAAAATGAAACAGTACACCAAGGATTGCATTCATGTCGAAAACAAGAGATATTCCGTCGGAAAGTTAGCGACAAGGCCCTCGGGTTCTATCATGGACTGTCATGGTTAAAAAGCATATTTTTGCTTTTCTCTGTAAATTCTTGCTGATATGGAGCGCAATAAGATTTTCAAGTTTATTCACCTCGACGATCACTCGGCTACTCCGAAGTACCAACAATTGGCTAACTCCATTGTCAGTGCAATTCAGCGCGGTGAACTCGCGAAGGATTCAATGATGCCTTCGATCAACGAATTGAGCTTTGAATTCCAGATCTCGCGCGATACTGCGGAGAAAGGATACCGTCACTTGAAGAATATCGGTGTCCTCGGTTCCGTCCCCGGCAAGGGCTTCTTTATCAAGAGCACGGATGTAGACCTGGAGTTGAAAATTTTCTTACTGTTCAATAAGTTAAGCGCGCACAAGAAAATCATCTACGATTCCATCGTCTCGTCGCTGGCAAGCCACGCATCAATCGACTTTTACATCTACAACAACGACTTCGCGCTCTTTCAGAATCTGCTTCAGTCCAAGCAAGACCAGTACACGCACTATGTTATTGTCCCGCATTTTATTGAAGGCGGAGAGAACGCTTCGCAGATCATCAACAAGATAGACAAGAACAAACTGATCCTGCTCGACAAGCTGGTGCCCGGAGTAGACGGCAAGTACGGGGCGGTATACGAGAATTTTGAGAAGGATATCTACGAGGCGTTAGAGCAGGCTCTGTCGAGGCTGGAGAAGTACCAGACAATTAAGATTATTTTCCCCGAGCAGACATACATGCCGCAGGAGATACTCTTGGGATTTTACCGTTTCTGCAACCAGTATGCTTTTAATTATGGAGTCGTGCGATCGATCGAAACCGAGCCGATAAACGAGGGCGAGGTGTTTATCAACCTCATGGAGGCTGATCTCGTCATCCTCATCGAGCGTATCATCTCGCTGAAACTGAAGGTCGGTAAAGATGTGGGTGTAATTTCTTACAATGAGACGCCACTCAAAAAAATTATTCTCGATGGGATTACAACCATGTCATCCGATTTTCAAATGATGGGTGAAAAGACTGCTCAACTTATAATGGAGCGATCGACGCAGCATGTGGAAATTCCGTTTCATCTTACCTTGCGCCCTTCACTGTAAGCAGCACGCCGACGACCCTCCTTTTAACATTCGGAGTTTTGCATTAACTTCATCCAGAGGTTGAACGTATGGAGTTCGGTATCCGTGCATTTTTGACATCGGGTGTAGCCGCAGGGATGTTGATGGCATGCTCCGGCACCGCCGTGTCGGAAGAGGAAGCGATTCCGACCGATGTCAGTTACAACTTTGATATCCGACCTATTCTATCCGACAAGTGTTTTATCTGCCACGGCCCCGATGCCAACAAGCGGGAGGCAGGTCTGCGGCTGGATATTCCCGAGGAAGCCTACAAGTCGCTTGCGGATAATCCCGGGGCGCACGCGCTAGTCCCAGGTGCACCGTCGCAATCACAAGTATTTCTTCGAATCAGTTCCGCTGATTCGACATGGCGAATGCCTCCGGCGGAATCGAACCTTGTTCTCTCTGCGCGGGAGATCGCACTGATTGAGAAATGGATCGAACAAGGTGCGCGTTATGAAGCGCACTGGGCTTTTGTTCCTCCTCGCGAGCAGCCGCTCCCGGAGGTGCGAAATAGCAGTTGGCCGCGCAATGAAATAGACTTGTTCGTCTTGAAAAAATTAGAGGATACCGGAATGTCCCCTTCGCCAGAGGCAGACCGTGAACGCCTGCTCAAACGCGTAGCTCTTGATATCACGGGCCTCCCGCCATCCGTGGAGATGATGGACCGCTTTCTTTCAGACAATAGCGATGACGCCTACGCTAAGATTGTCGATGAGTTGCTGGCGGCTCCTGCATACGGGGAGAGGATGGCCGTGCATTGGATGGATGTTGCGCGGTTTGCAGACTCGCATGGCTTTCAGGACGACAGCTACCGCAGTCAGTGGCCCTGGCGCGATTGGGTGATCCAGGCGTTCAACAACAACATGCGGTATGATCAATTCATAACATGGCAATTGGCGGGCGACTTACTACCCAACGCGACAAAGGAGCAGATACTTGCCACTGCCTTTAACCGCAATCACAAGATCACGGAGGAAGGAGGAGTAATTGATGAGGAGTATCGTTCGATGTATGTCGCTGATCGCACGGATCTCGTGGGCAAAGGACTGCTGGGTGTTACAATAGAGTGCGCACAGTGCCACGACCATAAGTACGATCCCTTCTCTCAGAAAGAGTACTACAGTTTGTATGCGTTCTTCAATAATATCCGGGAAGTCGGAATCGAATCGGTCGTTGGAGGTCCCGAAACCTATGCCAAGAAGCCGCTGATGGAAATCACGGATGAGGATCTCAATGGTATTCTCCGCTTTGTCAACAAGCGCGACACGAATCAGCTTATCGTGTCAGTTATGGGTGAGCTCGACACTATCCGGCCGACACATGTACTTCTCCGCGGAGCGTATGATGCCCCGGGAGATCGCGTCGAGCCGGCGACACCGGAGTCGATTTTGAGGTTTAGTCCCTCGTATCCCCGAAACAGGCTCGGACTTTCCCAATGGATGTTCGACCGGGAAAACCCCCTGACGTCGCGTGTCTTTGTCAATCGTATGTGGCAGGAGATCTTTGGTAGTGGACTTGTCAAAACGTCTGGTGATTTCGGCATGCAGGGTGAATTGCCATCGCATCCCGGGTTGCTCGACTGGTTGGCGATAGATTTCCGCGATCATGGTTGGGATGTTAAGCGATTGATCCGACAACTCGTAACATCGGCTACCTATCGCCAGTCGTCAGTAGCAAATAGTAATGCCATCAAACGCGATCCGGAAAACAGACTACTGGCCCGCGGGCCGCGTTATCGAGTGCATGCGGAATTTGTGCGCGACATTGTACTGGCATCGAGTGGATTGCTGGTGCGCACAGTTGGGGGACCGAGCGTCAGGCCGTATCAGCCCGAAGGCCTCTGGGAGGGAGCGACTTCCGGGCGGGGAATTCTTTCGGTTTATCGACAGGACCATGACGATGACTTATATCGGCGGGGCTTGTACACCTTTGTCAAACGCACGGTTCCTCCACCGACAATGGTCATTTTTGATGCGAGCAATCGCGATTTGTGCGAAGTGAAAAGGTTGCGGACGAACACTCCATTACAGGCTTTACAGATGATGAACGATCCCGCTGTACTCGAGGCGTCCCGGGTGTTAGCCCAGCGGCTACTCAACGACGACACCAGTATTGACGAGAAGATCTCGCTCGCGTTTCGATCAATCGTTTGCCGGACGCCGGATCAAAAAGAGATGGTGCTGCTTCGTGAATATTTCACAAATGAACTGGACGCGCTGACAGACGCGTCTGCAAAACAGCTTTTGCAGGTCGGAGAGTATCCGATGGCAAAGGGCGATGACGCTGTATGCCTGGCGGCGATGATGCTGCTGGTCAACAACCTTTACAATCTTGAAGAGACCATAACGAAGTCGTGATATGGAGAAGACAATCCTGGAACATGGACTGAATCTTAACAGGCGTAAATTCCTTTCGCGTCTTAGCCTTGGACTCGGCAGCGCCGCCCTCGGTTCGCTACTGGTCCCGGACTTGTTCAGTAGCACGGGCGCAGATGACGAGGTGATCGCTGGTCTTCCCGATTTTGCACCTAAGGCAAAACGTATCATCTACCTGTTCCAGAACGGCGCACCCTCACAACTCGAGTCGTTCGATTACAAGCCTGAACTTCGACGCATGACAGGTGAGGAACTTCCCGAATCTGTTCGCATGGGCCAACGATTAACAGGTATGACCGCTAATCAGACTGCGTTTCCGATGGTCGGATCCTTCTGTGACTTCAAACGATATGGAAGTTCCGGGGCCTGGATAAGTGACCTCTTCCCGTATACCGCCAGGATAGTTGACGATATCTGTATCGTGCGGTCGATGTATACCGAAGCGATCAATCACGATCCGGCGCTGACCTTTTTCCAGACGGGAGCTCAGCAAGGGAATCGTCCGTCGATGGGATCCTGGCTTAGCTACGGACTCGGTAGCGAGAACAAGAATCTCCCGGCGTTCTGTGTCTTGCTTTCGCGAGGTATCGGGAATGGCCAGGGCGTGTATTCAAAGCTTTGGTCCAACGGATTCCTGGATTCTATACACCAAGGTGTCCAATTCAGCAATGGTGAAGACCCCGTGTTGTTTATCAACGATCCCGGAGGTATGGACCCGGCCATGCGACGCCGGATGCTCGACAATGTGTCACAATTGAACAACATGGCATATCAGGAATTCGGTGATCCCGAGATCGCAACAAGGATACAACAGTATGAACTTGCGTTCCGAATGCAGACAGCGGTACCCGATGTCATGGACGTCTCGAAAGAGTCGGATGATGTCATACGTCTGTACGGACCCGACTGCCTGGTCCCCGGGACATTCGCGGCAAACGCGCTGCTCGCGAGAAAGCTTTCTGAAAGCGGCGTGCGCTTCGTGCAATTGTATCACCAGGGATGGGATCAACACGGTGACCTCCCATATGAGATCACGAAACAGGCGAAAGATGTTGATCAGGCATCAGCCGCATTGGTCGTTGATCTCAAGCGCCGGGGTTTGCTTGATGAGACGCTGGTGATATGGGGTGGAGAATTCGGACGCACGAATTACAGCCAGGGCAAACTGACAAAAGACAACTACGGACGCGACCACCATCCGCGCTGTTTCAGTATATGGATGGCAGGCGGTGGAGTTAAGCCTGGCATCGTCTATGGTGAGACAGATGAATTTGGTTACAACATTGCGCGAGACCCGGTGCATGTGCATGATTTTCACGCTACTGTTTTACATCAGTTGGGGCTCAATCATGAGAAGCTTGTCTACAAGCATCTCGGACGCCGTTACCGCCTGACCGATGTTGCCGGCAACGTCGTCAAGGATATTCTTGCATAGCTATGATAAGAATGCCCGACCGCAAGGAGATCCGGAGTAACACGCTTTTTACGCTCGCCGTCTTCATTGCCTTTCTCCTTTTGTTTGAAAGCGGAATTGTAGTCCCCCTGTGGCTTCAACCGTTCGGCCGCATGCATGCCATGGTAGTACACCTACCCATTGTGCTGATACTTCTTGCAGCAGTCCTCGAGGTGACACGCTTTCATGTAAAAAAGAGTGGCGCGGCCTCCTACTTCGGCATTACGCGCGAGTTGCTATTTGCAGGCTCGCTTCTGTCAGGGCTAGTGGTCGTGATGGGGATATTTCTGGGGCGAGAGGATGCCTATGACACGCAGGCCGTGACCCTGCATAAGTGGTCGGGTGTATTGGTGTTCTTTCTTTCGCTGATCTTGTTTGTGACACGCGAACAATCCTGGTTTTCAGCTGTACATGCACGTGGTGGCGCGGCTTTGTTGGCAGGGAGCATACTGGCGGCCGGCCACTTCGGTGGTTCCCTGACGCATGGCGAGAGTTTTGTACTACAACCCCTCGCCAGTTCTCTTGTCGCGGACGCCGTGATCCGGGATACGCTTGCGTTTGATCACGTAGTCAAACCTATCCTGGAGTCGCGCTGCCGCTCGTGCCATAACCCACTGAAAAACAAAGGGAGACTCTTACTCTCGGACTCCGCCTCCATCGTGCGCGGGGGAAAGAGCGGTCCGTTGTTTGTTGCTGGCGATCCTGAGAAAAGCCTTCTCATCCAACGTATCGCGCTTCCGCTGGACGAGAAGAAGCACATGCCACCGTCGGATAAGCCTCAGCTAACAGAGGAGGAAAAAACAATTCTGCATCACTGGATACGATCCGGCGCTGCCTTTCAGACCCGAGTCATGGACTTGCCGGCGAGCGACTCTTTCCGGATCGTGGCAGTACAAATGCTTGAGCAGCGCGCGGTTCGCGAAGACCAGTTCGATTTCCCTTCCGCAGCATCCGAAACAATAGAACGCCTGAACTCCAACTATCGGGTTATACGACCTGTTTCTCGAAACTCGCCGGCGGTGACTGTCAACGTGTACAACCACTCCCTTTACTCGTCAACCATGATCGAAGAACTTAGTGCTATCAGGCAACAGATCGTTGCTCTTGACTTAGGTAATATGCCAGTCACTGATGAGGATCTTCGGCATATCGCACTGCTTACCAACCTCAGACGTCTGAACCTGAACTTCACATCAATTACAGGTGATGGACTGGCGCGGTTGCGCGTACTGCAACGTTTGGAGCACCTGTCGATTGCGGGAACCACGACCGGCTACAGCGAGGTGAAAGGTTTGCTCGGTTCTCTCCCTGATTTGAGAAGACTCGCGATATGGGAGACCTTGCTATCAGATGCCGAAATCGGATCCTTGCAACGGGATTATCCGTACGTGCGAATACTTGGATCACGGGAGGAAAATTCAGAATTGATACGACTGAACTCTCCGCGGATCGCGAACAAGCGACGCGTGTTCGACGACTCGATAGGGCTTGTACTGGCCCATCCGGTGCGGGGGACTGAGATCCGGTTCACGACTGATGGCAGCGATCCTGACAGTGTCTCGGCACCTTTGTACGATGGACATCTTATCGTCGATAAGACAACCGGGGTGAAGGCAAAGGCTTACAAGAAGGGGTGGCTCAGTAGTGATGTCACAACGCTGAACATATATCGGAGTGCGCACAAACCCGACACTGCCATAATGCTGTCAAAGTTGAATCGCGTACATGTTCAGAAAGGCGCGGCTACTTTTTTTGATCATGAATTGGGGACGTTCAATGCGAACAGCCCCGCATGGGCGAACAACTGGGGTGGAGTGCGGGGCAATGATCTGGTCCTTTTGCTGAAATATGACATGCCGAGGAGGGTCGGCTCACTGAGCCTCAATTGCCTCGTCGAAATAGAGACCGCGATCTTTCCACCCGAGACCATTGAAGTGTGGGGAGGCGACTCGCCGGAGAATTTGCAGTTGATCGGACGGAGGAAAGTCCAACTCCCGTCAGACTATCAGAAGCCGTACATCCAATTGTTTGATTGTGAACTTGACGATTTCGAGGTGACGCATCTCAAGATTGTCGCGACCCCTGTGATGAAGTTACCCGACTGGCATCGGGGGGCGGGAAGGCAGGCGCTTTTACTCGTTGACGAGATCCTTGTGAATTAGGGCCGCCGTTCGCTGGTGCCTTTTATGCCGTGATACGGTGTACGATAGGGACCTTTGATATCACTTTTTTTACCAAAACACGATACTATGTTGACGATTTGGTTATTATTCGCCAAACTTCTGCAAACTTCAGCACGGTTCAGGATAGTTTGCCTTTTCAGAGGTATAACTTTCTTGCCTTAATTTCTAAATGAAGAATAACATGAATGTACGTAGTGCGCTCGGATGGGTCAGAGTCTTTGGAGTCATAGCAGTTGGCTTTCTTTTATTACAGTGTAAACAATCCACCGGAGATTACCTGGTCGCGAGAAAGAATTCCCACATTCTTTTGATCGGTAATAACCTCGGATCCCGAATGATGAATTTCGGCCATTTCGAGACGGAGTTGCATGTCCGATATCCCGACAGTGCCCTTTTTATCAGGAACCTGTGCGATGGAGGGGATACGCCGGGATTCAGACCTCATCCGGGTAGGGAGACACCGTGGGCGTTTCCTGGAGCGGAGGCATTTCAAACAGAACTTGCGCATCCCACTGGCAGTAAAGGCCACTTTGAGACACCCGATCAATGGCTTACCAGGCTGGAGGCCGACATTATACTCGCTTTTTTCGGCTACAATGAATCGTTTCAGGGCCCGTCAGGAGTTGATAACTACAAGGCGGAGCTCGATGCGTTTGTGCGACACACGCTGGACCAGCGCTACAATGGTGAGGCACCGGTACAACTCGCGTTGATCTCACCCATTGCATTTGAAGACCTGTCTGATCGATTTGACGTCCCGGATGGAACAAAGGAGAACGAGAATCTCAAATTGTACACCGAAGCGATGAATGAGGTAGCGGCAAAATACAACATTCGGTTTGCAAATGTCTTTACGCCAACGAGGAAGTGGTATAAGCAGGCTTCTCAGCCACTGACCATTGATGGTTCACAGCTGACCGACGAAGGATACAAGAGATTTGCGACGTTGCTCGCCGACGAAGTATTTGGCCCGGCATCTGAAAGAGCCGCCGACCTTCGCAGTGCGATCCACCGCGCCGTGAAGGAGAAGAACTGGATGTGGCATAATGACTATAAGATCCCGAATGGTGTCCACGTCTACGGCCGACGTTATGAGCCATTTGGTCCGGATAACTATCCGGCCGAATTGAAGAAGATCCGTGAGATGACCGCCATTCGCGACACGGCGATATGGCTGGCGACCAAGGGTCAGACGATGGATCTCAAAGCTGCGGACGCAAAGACAACGGTGTTACCTCCCGTTGAGACAAACTACAACCCCGAGCAAAATGGAAGTTTGAGTTACCTGTATGGCCAGGAGGCACTCAACAGTCTGAAAATGGCTCCTGGTTATAAGATCGAACTGTTTGCGTCGGAACAGGAATTCGACGACCTCGCGAACCCGGTGCAACTATCATTTGATAACAAGGGCCGGCTTTGGGTGGCGACAATGCCAAGTTATCCCCACTACCGGCCAGGTGACGGGAAGCCAAATGACAAGATCATTATTCTCGAGGATACGGATAACGATGGAAAGGCTGACAGGCAGATCACCTTCGCCGACAGTCTACATTTGCCAGTAGGGTTCGAGTTGGCCGCCGAAGGCGTGTATCTCTCCCAGGGAACGAACTTGATGTTGCTGACCGACACGGATGGCGACGACGTCGCGGATCGCCGCGAAATTCTCCTCAGTGGATTCGATGACCATGATACGCATCACGCTCACAGTGCTTACACAATGGATCCTTCCGGTGCCATATATATGGCGGAGGGGGTGTTCCTTCACACAAACGTGGAGACTTCGTACGGCCCTATCAGGGGTACGAACGGTGGGTTCTTCCGATATAGCCCGCAGCGCAAGCAACTCGAAAGAACCGCGCAGTTATCGATCCCCAACCCTTGGGGTATTGCCTTTGATGATTGGGCACAACCGATTTTCGCTGAGACGTCAGGGCCTGATGTCAGGTGGATGCTTCCAGGAACGGTCAAGCCGCGCTACGGGGTGGCTACTCACAAGTCTGTCAACCTGATCGAAGATAAGCATCGCGTCCGCCCGACTTCGGGGCTCGAGTTCGTCACGAGCCGCCATTTCCCCGATGAAGTTCAAGGTGATTTTCTGATCAACAACACGATCGGATTTCTGGGTACCAAGATGCACACATTTGAAGATGACGGCACGGGCATCAAAAGCAGGCATCGCCTCGACCTCGTCGTGTCGTCAGACAGGAATTTCCGCCCTGTCGATATGGAGTTCGCTCCCGATGGTTCTCTCTACATAGTAGACTGGCACAATATCCTGATCGGTCACATGCAACACAATGCACGCGATCCGCTCCGCGACCATGTGCACGGGAGGATTTACCGGGTAACCTATCCGTCGCGACCGCTCGTCGAACCTGCGAAGATTGCTGGTGCGAGCATTGATGTTTTGCTTGAGAACCTGAAACTGCCTGAATACCGCAGTCGCTACCGCACGCACCGCGAACTGCGCGGAAGGAATCCGGATGAAGTACTTCCCGCACTGACTCAGTGGGTCGCCAGATTGAACATCGAAGATGAGAACTACGATCACCACCTCCTGGAAGCACTATGGGTTTCCTGGGGACTCGACCGCGTTGATAAGAACATCCTTCACCAGGTGTTGCAGTCAAAGGATTTCCGCGCAAGGGCCGCGGGTGTACGTGTCCTGAGATATACCGGTCACCAGATCCCGAACCAGGCGGATTTGCTCAAGGTAGCCGCTGGTGATGAACACGGAAGGGTAAGACTGGAAGCAATCGTCGCCGCCTCCTGGCTGGAGAAGGGAAAAGGTTTGGCCATTCTCGAAGAGGCTGGAAAACATCCCCTTGACGAGTGGATCAAGTATGCGTACGAAACCGCCCAGGCTCACCTGGAAGGAAAGTCGGTGAAGGAGAAGAAGGAGGAGGGAATCGTTACCGACCTTCAGGGTGCGGAGCGGGAATTGTATGTTAAAGGAAAGGAAATTTACATACGCGAGGGATTCTGTATCACCTGTCATCAGCCCGACGGTGCTGGATTATCAGCTTCAGGTTTCCCTCCGCTTGCGGGAACTCCGTGGGTAACGGGTGACCAGGAACGTCTGATCAAAGTGGTACTCAAAGGACTCCAGGGACCGATCGAAGTCAATAAGGTGCAGTATAGCGGACATGTTCCCATGACGCCGTTTGAGGGTCTTCTGAACGATGAGGAGGTCGCTGCGGTACTTACGTATGTGAGGAACTCATTCGGCAATAAAGCATCCGCGATCCGCCCGGATCAGGTTGCGAAGATCCGCGCAGATGTGAAGGATAAAAAAGACTTTTATACGTCGGGTGACCTGTTAAGGCAGCACCCGTTGGAGAAATAGAATAGTAGGGAAATGAAGAACAAGATAGGATTCAATTTATTGGTATGGTCGGGTGGGATTCCCGATTCTTTCTGGGAAATCACGGAGCGATTAAAAAAGCTCGGGTACGATGGCATCGAATGCTTCATGGAAGAACGCGACGTCGCTTCCTATAAGAAGTTCGGCGATCATTTGAAGAGCATTGGCCTCGAGGCCACGTGTGTGCTGGGCCTCGGTCCGGACGAAAATCCGGTGGGCGAGACGGCGGCGATCCGCGCGAAAGCTGTCGATCGCCTGAAGGAGGCAATTGATTGCGCACATGCATTGGGTTCTCACATCATATGCGGACCGTTTCATTCGGCTTTTGCCACATTCACAAACCGAAGACCGCCGCAAGACGAAGAGTATGCGTGGAGTGCGGAGGTGCTTAATACGGCAGGGGAGTACGCTGCGAAGGCGGATATCACCTTGACCATAGAGGCACTGAACCGCTTCGAATGTTATCTCTGCAACACCATGGAACAGTTAACGAGCCTGGTCAATCGTGCGGCGCATCCTAATGTGCGCGCGATGTTCGATACCCATCACGCAAACATAGAGGAGAAAAAGCTGTCTGATGCTATTCGTACGGTGGCGCCGGTATTGAAGCACGTACATATCAGCGAGAACGACCGGGGAACTCCCGGTGACGGTCACATCCCATGGGACGAGACGTTCGCCGCGCTTGCGGCGATCAACTACCAGGATTGGCTCACCATTGAAGCATTCACGCGAAATGATCCGAACTTCGCCAATGCGATAAATGTCTGGCGCGAATATTCGAAACCCTGGGATATGGCAGAAAAGGGACTTACATTTATTAAGTCCATGGGCGAGAAGCACGGACTCTGATAATATCTGATATGAGAATACGACTTCTGGTTTTGTTGCTGCTGTATTCACCGCTTGCAGGGGCACAGGAAGTCATTCCACTTTACTCCGGGAAGGCGCCGGGTTCCGAAACATGGACCTGGCAGGAAGCGGAGATGTACTCCGAGTTGTGGGATACTCGAGTGGTTTACAATGTCGCGAAGCCGACGTTGACCGCGTACATTCCACCTGGAAAAGGTGCGCATAGGGCTGCGGTTGTTATTTGCCCCGGCGGAGGTTTCCAGGCATTATCTATTGATTCGGAAGGGATCGATGTAGCCAAATGGTTGAATTCAAAGGGGATCACGGCGTTTGTTTTGAAGTACCGCCTCGCGAAAAGCGAAACCAACGATCCGGCCAAAGAGTTTGCCACAAAGATGGCGCAAGGCAGCGGTCTTGACGACGAAAAGGTCATCTCGTTCGCAATCGCCGACGGGCTTGAGGCAATCCGGTACCTGCGGACACACGCCGGAGAACTTCAGATCAACCCGGAACGCATCGGGATCATGGGCTTTTCCGCCGGTGGCACGGTTGCAGCAGCTGTCGCGCTGCGCGGCTCCGATGATAGCCGGCCTGATTTTGTCGCTCCTATCTATCCGTATCTCCCGCCGTCTGTACAGGGTCAACCAGCTCCGCAGAACGCACCACCACTGTTTATCGCCACCGCATCGGACGACCAGCTCGGACTTGTCACACACAGTGTGAGTCTGTACGAAAAATGGATGGAGGCGAAGCGACCCGTGGAAATGCATCTCTACGGGACTGGCGGTCACGGCTTTGGTATGCGAACCAAGTACCTGCCTTCCGATACGTGGATCGAGCGTTATTGGGAGTGGCTGGAGGCGCAAGGCCTGCTATTGCCGCCCGGGGCTAGTGAGCGGGAAGTCACTCCGCAGCAAGTGGTGCGACACCGACGCGGAAGCGAAGAGCGATTCCGGAACGATTGGCCGAATCTTGGCCGTTTCCAAGAGGCGAATGAGAAACTGGGTCCGCCGAAGCGGGGAGAGAAGAGAGTTGTTTTCATGGGCAACTCGATCACGGCAGGTTGGTCAAATCTCCATCCCGAATTCTTTGCCAACAAACCGTATGTTAATCGCGGGATCAGTGGACAAACCACTCCACAAATGCTCATCCGGTTCAAGCAGGACGTTATCGACCTGAAGCCGGAGGTCGTTGTCATTCTCGCCGGGATCAACGATATCGCCCAGAATACCGGTCCCACGACACTTGAAGCGATCATGGATAACATCGCTGCGATGGCCATGCTTGCCAGAGCGAATGGCATCAAAGTCATTCTATCTTCCGTTCTTCCGGCATACGATTTTCGATGGCGCCCGGGTCTTCAGCCGGCGGCGAAAGTCGTTGAATTGAATAAGATGATCAAACGCTTTGCTGATGACAATTCCATCTATTACCTGGACTACTTCAGCGCAGTAGTGGATTCACGCCTCGGTATGAAGAAGGAGTACGCCAGCGATGAAGTGCATCCTACGCTTGCGGGGTACCAGGTTATGGAACCACTGGTGGAACGCGCCATTGAAACAGTGTTGAAACGCCAGTAGCTTTCTTTTTCGGGTTAATTCTGTTTCAGGGACGATTCACAGTGATCTACGATGTCTACTTAGACCAGATCGGGGAAACACCGGCCTTATTCGTTTTTCTTCCACTGATATAATTTTCTTTGGTTGACCTAGAGTTTTCACGGGTAGATGATACCTTACTGAGATCGAGTCGCCCGGATAGCTCAGGATAGTGCGGGATGCCTTTTCGCATGGGTCGCCCTATCTTAGAACCTCGTGGTGGCAAACACCTTTACTTTTTTATCCTAACTCACTATGCAACTAATTTGTGGCGCTTTAAAGTCCCTGGCTCTTGTGCTGGCATCGGTATTTCTCCTGTCGTGCGGTAACGATGGGGCTACTGAAAAATCATCAAATCCAAAGATCAGTAAACTCAAGCTGCTTCCTGATTTCGAGGTTGACCATCTTTACAGTCCGTCAGACAGCGAAAACGGATCGTGGGTGGCGATGACGTTTGACGATAAAGGACGGCTTATTACATCGGATCAGTATGGAGCACTCTATCGTATGACAGTAACACCACTGGGCACGGATTCCCTGATGTCTCTCGAGAAACTTGACATTGGAAAGAAGAAAGATCCGTCTGATACGCTGGCTCCAAAAGTTGAGATGGGCTATGCGCAAGGGCTGTTATATGCTTTCAACAGTCTTTATGTAATGGTGAACAGCCGCCAAACCAAAGACTTCGACAAGAACAGCGGTCTGTATAGGCTGCAGGACACTGACGGAGATGACCAGTTCGACCAGGTCACTCTTTTGAAAGGTTTTACCGGTTCGGGTGAGCACGGTCCGCATAGCATCATACTGGCTCCCGATGGGAACTCGCTTTACCTTATTTCGGGGAACCACACCGACCTTCCTCCGATGGACGATTATCGCCTGCCTCCTGTTTGGCAGGAAGACAATTTGTTCCCGCTGATCAAGGATCCTCGCGGTCACGCGAATAATCGCACGGCGCCGGGCGGATGGGTTGCCCGGATCGACTCACTCGGTCAGCATTGGGAACTCATCAGTGCGGGATTCCGCAATGCGTTCGACATAGCGTTTAACGAGGATGGTGAGTTGTTTAGTTTTGACGCTGACATGGAGTATGACTTCGGTATGACGTGGTACAGACCTACCCGCATCTGTCATGTCACAAGCGGAAGCGAGTTTGGATGGAGAACCGGAAACAGCAAATGGCATACGACGTGGCCGGACAACCTTCCTCCGGTGATCAACATCGGACCGGGATCGCCGACAAACCTTGTTCACGGCGGTAAGTCGCAATTCCCTGAACGCTATCGGAAAGCGATGTTCGCATTCGACTGGAGCTTTGGAATCATATATGCCATTCACATGGAGGAGAACGGCTCGACTTATACTGCCGACGCCGAGGAGTTTGTATCCGGAGCACCACTCCCCTTGACAGATGGAGTTATCGGACCGGATGGGGCGCTTTACTTCCTGACTGGTGGCCGCAGACTCGCGTCGGATCTTTATCGCTTGTACTACAACGGAACGGCTGACAGCCAGAAGGCTGTACAGAATGTTTCTCAGGCAGCTACAGCATCCGCAGAACTTCGCAATCTCAGACATCAACTGGAGGCATTCCACGCCGGACCGGAAAAGGGTGCTGTCGACTTTGCGTGGCCGCATCTAAACCATGAGGATCGATTCATACGTTACGCAGCCAGGCTGGTGCTTGAACACAATCCTCTTTCCGAATGGCAGACACGTGCACTTGCGGAGAAGGATCCAGTAGCCAAAGTTCACGCGATCATCTCGCTCGTGCATCACGCGAAGCCTGGCTTGCGCAATGCGCTTCTTAACTCGCTGATGGAAATCAATTACAGCGATCTGAACGAGTCGCAAAAAATTGATCTGATGCGTGCTGTCGAACTTGTAATGCTTCGTCAGGGTGCTCCTGAAGGCGCTGCTAAGGAGAAGTTGATCGCCTACCTGGACGCCCATTTTCCTGCTAACAGCAATGCCCTGAACCGTAGCCTTAGCAACCTGCTTGTTCATCTCGAGGCACCCGGCGCAGTGGAGAAGACGCTCGCCTTGTTAAAGAATGCGAAGGATGATGCTCCGGAAGAAACCGCGAAGAGCTCCTCAGACCTGATCCTGAGAAACCCGCAGTACGGGATGGATATCGCAAACTTGCTGTCGAAGATGCCGCCCGCGCAGCAAACCTATTACGCAACGGTGTTGTCTAAAGCCAAAACAGGCTGGACTCCCGACATGCGCGAGGAATATTTTGCCTGGTTCAAAAATGCCTTCGGATACAAGGGTGGTGTGAGTTACGTCGGCTTTATCAACAAAGCGAGGTTGATGGCACTTGAGAATGTCGCACCCGCACAGCAAGATCATTTCCGCAACTTGTCCGGTGAGGAACTACTGAGCAAGTCTGGCAATGATCTCATCAGCGGTCCACAACCCAAAGGACCCGGTAAGCGCTGGACGATGGAAGAAGCCACTTCTGTAGTGGAAGGGCAGTTAGCTAACCGGAATTTCGAACAGGGTAAGAACATGTATGACGCTACTCGTTGTAGCTCGTGTCACGCCATGAGTGGCGACGGCGGAAGCATCGGCCCTGACCTGACACAATTGGGCACTCGCTTCTCTGTGAACGATATGCTGGAAGCTATCATCGATCCGAGTAAAACAGTCTCGGATCAATATGCAGCAACCGTGTTTACGATGAAAGACGGATCGTCGGTTCTCGGGAGACTCATTGATGAGGATAAGGATAAATATTATGTATCCCAGAATCCATTCACTCCCGATGTTCTCCGCGAGGTCGCCAAGAGTGATGTCATCGAAACGAAGTACTCATACATTTCGATCATGTACCCTGGTCTGATCAACAGCCTCAACGAGGATGAACTCAGAGACCTGATGGCCTATCTCATGGCAGGTGGAAATCAGGAGCACGAGCTATATAAGAAATAGTTATGAAACGCAGAACTATGAAATGTGTTCATTTAAATGTGCTGGTCGTAGCATTCATTGCTGCGGCCTGCGGATCTCAGACCACACCGGCGACAGATGACGGGTTCGTGCAGATCTTCGATGGTAAGACACTCGACGGGTGGAGCGGAGACACAGTTTTATGGCGTGTTGAGAACGGACACCTCGTTGGAGAGATCACGCCCGACAATCTTCTCAAGAAGAACTCGTTCATCGTGTGGACCGAAGGAGAGCCGTCGGATTTTGAATTGAAGGCAGAGGTTCGGATCACCGAGACCGGTAACAGTGGGATCAACTATCGGAGTGTGCGATTCACGGAGATCCCGAATGCGTTGCGAGGATACCAGGCGGATATCGATGGCCGAAACAATTATACCGGCCAGAACTACGAAGAACGCGGTCGCACAACGCTTGCTTACCAGGGAGAACATGCAGTGGTCACCAGCCAGCCAAATCCCGACGAAGAGGGTTCCTTGCGGGCTAACATCACCAAGAACATGTGGTTGACTCGCGAGACGAATCGGTTTGCCACCCAGGACTCGCTGCGCACGCTGATAAAAACCGGAGATTGGAATGAGATACATATTATCGCCAAAGGCAACCGACTGCAACATTATGTTAACGGGACGTTGCTAAGCGATGTTATCGACAACGATGAGATCAACCGGAAGATGAGCGGATTGCTCGGCGTGCAAGTGCACGTCGGCCCGCCGATGAAAGTGGAGTACCGAAATATTAAATTGAAGGAATAGTGAATAGTGAGAGGTCACAATACGACAAACTCTCCCACCATTTCCAGCTCGGAGGCATTGAGACGGCTGTGTTGGATAACGGTGCGGGACGGGGAACGAGAGTGGCTTGGATCAACACGGGTGCGGGATTGCGGTACAAAGTTGTGATCGACCGTGCAATGGATATCGCAGAGGCTGCTTTCAACCAGCATAATCTTACCTGGCTGAGCCATGGAGGAGTTATGTCGCCACAGCCTTTTTCACTACACGGTGCTGACTGGCTCCGGACATTTGGAGGTGGCCTGGTCACAACGTGCGGGCTATCTTATTTCGGTCCGCCGGAAGAGGATGCGTATGGCACGCGCGGATTGCATGGGCTGATCAGTAATCAACCGGCTATCCTGGAATCGGTTGTTCAACCGGATCCTGCCCGGGGCCGCATGGAGATGAGCATTACCGGCCGCATTCTTGAAACGCAGGTATTCGGACCGACTCTGGAATTAAGACGAACCATCTCGGGTGTGCTAGGTGAACCCATCATCCGCATTCACGATGAGGTGACAAACCTGGGGAACACCGCGAGCCCGCACATGCTGTTATATCATTGCAACTTCGGGTGGCCGCTCGTTGACCAGGGTACTGACATCCTGTGGAACGGCTCGTGGCGATCTGGCGGTAGTGAGAACGACAACAAGATATTCCGGGCAGACAATAACTTTCGAAAGTGCCCTCAAATGATGGCGGAGCACAATGCAGGGGGCGAGGCGGTGGCCTTCGTTGAGCCGCAGACTGACGCTTCAGGCGGTGCGACGTGCGGAGTGTACAACTCAAAACTGTCACTCGCAGCCCTGATACACTTTAACAAGAAGCAACTGCCGGTCCTCAGTAACTGGCAGCACTGGGCAAAAGGCGAGTATGTGATGGGCCTCGAGCCAGGGACCAATCCGCCGACCGGGCAGGCTTCTGCCCGGAGCGAGAAAACGCTCATTCACGTTGAGCCCGGGGAGACGAGAACGTATGACATCGCATTTGAAGTGCTCACCGAAACGCAGAACATTCTTGACACCATAAAAAAATACAATCTGTAATGGCAACAATCGCAAAAGCAAGCCTCGCCGAGCGGGCATTGGACCAGGGAAAAGGGATCGTTCGTCTAGCGCCTGCATGGGTGCCGCGCTCCTTCTGTGTACCCGGGCGCAGGATCAAATTACACCCGGATGATTACTATGTGCTCGGGGGCCAGCGGGGTGGTATCGATGAACGCTGGTTTTCCTCTACTACACCGGCAAAAAATGGTCCGCTGACAGGCGAGAATGAAGGACTTAGCCCGATCGTTGTGAAGGATGGTTCCAGGACCGAGCAAGTCCTGCTGAAGGACGCCGTCGACCATCTTAAGGGAGATCTTATCGGTGACAGGATATGGAAGAAGTACGAAAGCTGGCCGATGTACTCCAAGTTCTTCGACAACATGGGACCTCTCCCGCACCACGTTCACGCAAATGATAAATATGCGAGTATGGTTGGCCAGAATGGTAAGCCGGAGGCATACTACTTTCCGCCGCAGGTCAACAACCACGGCGGTGACTTCCCATATACATTCTTCGGTATCACGCCGGGAACGACAAAGGATCAAATACGGGAATGCCTTGTGAACTTCACGAAGGGCGATAATAAGATCACAAACTTTTCATCGGCGTACAGACTGGAACCGGGAACCGGATGGGATGTTCCTCCCGGGCTGCTGCACGCCCCGGGCAGCATGTGTACGTATGAACCGCAGAAGGCCTCCGATGTGTTCGCGATGTATCAGTCACTGGTCAATGAAGCGATCGTGCCGGAGGAGTTGCTGTGGAATGGTACACCTGGCGAAAGGATCGGCGACTTCGATTTGCTTGTCGAAGTTCTCGACTGGGAACTTAACCTCGATCCTAATATGATGGAGAACCGATTCATGAAGCCTGTTCCTGTTCGGGACGAAGCAGAGATGAAATCTCAGGGTTATCGCGAAACCTGGATCTGTTACAGATCTGAAGACTTCAGCGCGAAGGAGCTCACCGTTGAGCCGGGTGCGACGGTGACAATCACCGATAGCGCAGCCTATGGCCTGATCATGATGCAGGGCCATGGCAAGATGGGAGCCTGGAATATTGAGACGCCTTCCCTGATTCGTTACGGCCAGTTGACTAACGACGAGTTTTTTGTCAGCGAAACGGCTGCGAAAGAGGGAGTGAAGATCGTGAACGAGTCGGATTCAGATCCCATTGTGATGTTGAAGCACTTCGGACCGGGCAATCCCGATCTGAAGATACCGCAGGGGTGAACCTGATCTTTAATTCTTATTTTAGCATTGATGTCGAATCTTTTAAACAGTAGAAACTATGGCTAACAATTTCCCGAAACTTCATAACGCTACCTGGCCAGGTGTTGTCGGCAAAGGCCCCGATTCCGAACCGCCAATTGATTTTGAAACCATGTTGAAATTGACCGCGGCAGCGGAGGTTAACGGGGTGAAATTTGACGGCGTAGATCTCGGGCTTCTGGAGCCGCATATCAGTATCGATATGAATGACGACGAGATCAAACGACTGGGCGATAAGGTCGCATCGTACAATCTGAAGATCGGAAGTCTTGTGGCACCGATTTGGGGTGGTCCTGCGCTGGGCAGCGATGCAGATCGGAAGACATTTGTTGAAATGGTGCGCAAGGCTTGCCATATCGGGAAAGTTTTCCGCGAGCAAGGTCATCGCTCTTATGGCGTTATCCGGATAGACTCTGCGAGCTCTCCGGAACAATGGGCGAAAGATCCGGTCAACAACACCGAGCTCATTGCAGAAACATTCCGCGCGGCGTGCGATGTCGCCGCTGATTACGACGAAAAACTTGCTGCCGAGGGAGAGATATGCTGGGGCGGTATGCACAGCTGGAGGAAGATGGTTGAGACGCTGGAAGCCGTCGACAGGCCGAACATCGGGTTTCAGGCGGACATGTCTCACACTTTGTTGTACACGATGGGATATAATGCACCCGAAGACAGAATTCTTCCTGAGAACTATGACTGGAAGGATCGCAGCGTACTCACCGAGGCGTTGAAAACATTGACAGCTGCGCTCCGCCCCTGGACGATCGATTTTCACGTTGCCCAGAACGATGGAACAGTCTTCGGAAGCGGGTCACATGATAAAACGGGCCGCCACTGTCTGGCAAACGATCCCAACGGGAAGCTGGATATTGCGAATGATGCCGGTTTCTGGCTTCGCGATGAGAACGGAAACCTCACCAAGAAATTTCAACACATATGCTGGGATGGATGCATGTTCCCTAACGAAGTAATGACGAAACAAGAAACCTGGAACAACATCCTTGCAGCGATGATCAAGGTGCGCGAGAAACACGGTTGGAGTTAGTTTGAACCTTCAACCTTGAACACTGAATTAAACACAAAACCATGACCAAGAAAACACTTCGCATCGGATTAGTAGGATGCGGTTTTATGGGCCGCACTCACTCCAACGGCTATAATCGTATTCGCAATTTTTTCCCTGAACTCCAGTATGTTCCTGAATTGAAGGCTGCTTGTTCACGCAACACTGAAAAAGTGAAGGCCTTTGCCGAGCAGTGGGGATATCAGTCTTATGAAACTGATT
Organism: uncultured Roseivirgaceae bacterium; assembly: GCA_964438975.1. Lineage (GTDB taxonomy): Bacteria > Bacteroidota > Bacteroidia > Cytophagales > Cyclobacteriaceae > Chryseosolibacter. The sequence goes on from CAYTMU010000007.1 coordinate 75,834, forward strand.
GGAGGAAGCTGATTGAGCGAGATGACATTGATGCAATTGACATATGTACGCCGAATGATACACATGCTGAGATCGCGATTGCTGCGGCAGCAAGGGGCAAGATGATCCTTTGTGAGAAGCCGCTTGCCCGGTCAGTAGAGGAGGGCCAGAAAATGGTTGACGCTATTGAAAAGGCGAAGGTCGCGAACACCGTGTGGTACAATTACCGGAGAATTCCTGCCGTTACATTGGCGAAACAGATCATCGAATCCGGCAAACTCGGACAGATCTTCCACTTCCGGGCAAACTTCCTGCAGGACTGGACGATCAGTCCGGATCTGCCACAGGGGGGAACAGGTACGTGGCGACTGGATGTCGACGCGGCTGGTTCCGGGGTCACCGGCGACCTCCTCGCTCACTGTATCGACACTGCGATGTGGCTCAACGGGGCGATCAAGGATGTCTCCGCGATGACGGAGACCTTTGTAAAGGAACGTGTACACGCTGAAACCGGCAAGAAGCAAAAGGTCGGTATAGATGACGCGTGTATATTTCACTGTCATTTCGAGAACGGCTCACTCGGACTTTTCGAGTCTACGCGTTATGCTCGTGGTCACAAAGCCTTATATACGTTCGAGATCAACGGCGAGCACGCGTCGATCCGCTGGGATTTGCATGATATGAACAGATTGGAGTACTTTGATCATCGGGATGAGTCAATCGTCAGAGGCTGGCGTTCAGTGCTTGTCACAGACGGTGATCAACCGTACATGGATCGCTGGTGGGTTCCGGGCCTGATCGTCGGGTATGAGCACACCTTCGTTCACCAGGCAGCAGACTTCCTCAAGTCGCTGGAGGCTGGCGAGCAATGCCACCCCACGTTCCGCGATGCCTTGGAGACACAGAAGGTCTGTGAAGCGGTGATCGAGTCGGCGAGATCCCGGAGCTGGCAGGACACCAACGCGAAGGCTATGGGATAGCGTCTGCCGCGAACAGAGCAATAAGAACGTTTTAACTGAAGTCTATGAGATTGAGATGCATGATTATCGCTGTTTTCGTGTCCGGACTTGGTGTAAACCTCCACGCGCAACAGCCGTTTCAGGCCGATACTGTCAAGGCTAGTTTGTTCGATAACGGAAAGATGTGGACGTTCGAGTTGCCTCCGGTCGACTATTTCGAGGAAACCTATGAACTCGATGTCACGCCGGAGTGGCTGGAGGCTGTGCGCATGTCGGCGTTGCGTTTTGCAAACTGGTGCTCAGCGTCGTTTGTCTCAGCCGACGGTCTGGTCATGACAAATCACCACTGCTCCCGCGATGTTGCCACGCGCGTTGAGAAGGCGGGCGAGGATCTGCTCAACAAGGGTTTTTACGCGACATCACTCCAGGAAGAGAGACGTATCCCCGACCTCTTCGTCGATCAACTCGTGATGATCGAAGACATCACAGAGCGTGTACAGCGGGAATTTGATAAGGGTAGTTCCGATCAGGAGAAACTTGCTCTGCGAGCCGCGGAATTTGAACGGATCAAAACAGAGTATGCCGAGCGCGAGGGCTGGAAGGATCTCGTCATTCAACCAGTCACTCTCTACCAGGGTGCGCGGTACTCGCTATATGGATTCCGCAGATTTACCGACGTGCGGTTAGTGCTCATTCCGGAAATGGCAGTGGGATATTTCGGTGGCGATTACGACAACTTCACATACCCGCGCTATTGCCTCGATTTTACGTTCTTCCGTGTGTATGATGATGATGGCAAGCCATTCAAGCCGAAGTATTACTACAAGTTCAATCCCGATGGTGTCAAAGACAACGAGCCGGTATTTGTAGTCGGCAATCCGGGGCGAACTAATCGCCAGGCAACGGTTGCCATGTTAGAATACTACCGCGACGTGTCGCTACCTGCGATACTCGACCTTGTTGGCTCGCGCTCTAAAATACTCCATGCGTACAATGAGAAGGCGCAGAGTGATAGTATTATGAATCTTGCTTTTGGGTGGGATAATACGTTGAAAGCCTACGGAGGTCAGCTGGACGGCCTCCGCGATCCGTATATCATGGCCCGACGGACGGCGTTCGAGAAGCAATTCCGAACCACCATCGCCAGCAAGGGGAAGTATCCTGAAACCGGTATTCAGTCGCCCCTAAAGATATGGGATGAGATCGCGGAGGCGCAGACTGAAGTCGGCGACATATACTACGAGACGTTGTTGTTCTCGCCACCCCAGTTGTTCAATTCCCGTACTTTTGATCTGGCGTTCTCGCTGAACCGGTATGCGTTGTTAAGTGGAAGCAAGGAGGCAGCTGCCGAGGCGATCAGGAAATCCGTTACACAGGATTACGTATTTACACCGGAAGTGGAAAAGGGCTATCTGGAGGCTCATCTTCGTGAGGCGGAGAGGTATTTCGGTGGTAGGGACGCCTATGTCATGGCAGCCAGTGAATACGGAAATGCTGATGTAGCAGCGGCCACGCTGTTAAAGAATACGAAGGTTCAGGATCTGAAATTCCGGAACGATTTGCTTACCAAAGGTCCGAAGAGTATCGAAAGATCGAAAGATCCAATGATCCAGCTGACGCGCATAGCTGCACAACGCTACACCAAAGCGGAGGCTAGAATGGAACAGGTTAACGCCCGGCTTGCCGGCCTTCGAGCGCGACTGTCTTTGCTGTTATACGATGCCTACGGGAGCGTAATACCGCCGGATGCCACGTTCTCTCTTCGCCTCGCTGACGGGGTGGTGAAGTCATACGATTACAATGGCACAAAGGCACCCCTCTCCACGACTTTCTATGGTATGTATGACAGGTTTCATTCTTTCGACGGCAAATTTCCCTGGGAACTACCGGAGCGATGGAAAAATCCGTCGCCGGAGTTTCTTAGACAGCCTGTGAACTTCATTTCAACGAATGACATTACCGGAGGAAACTCCGGTAGCCCGGTGATCAATCGCAACCGCGAAGTCGTAGGACTCGCGTTTGATGGAAACATGGAAAGCTTGCCGGGAAGTTATATCTATATGCCGGAGCGAAATCGCACGGTATCGGTGCACGTGGGAGGCATCGTCGCGAGTTTAAAGTATATCTACGAAGCGGATCGCCTTATTGAAGAACTGAAGCGATAGCGTCTGTATTCCGGGTGGCGGATTGATGGCGTTGTGTTTTTAGTTTCATGTTTTTTTTCCAATTTAAGGCTCTTTATTTAAGACAGAGCCTATCCGCCACCATATGAGAATCGTTTGTCCACAGTTGACACTAGCGTTGTGTTGCATCCTGCTGTACACATCCTGTACCGAAAAGTCTAACCAAGCATCTGAGGAAGGTCGTTTCGATGGCCCGAAGTTCCGGGAGCACATACGGTCAACGACTGCCCGTACACCCGAGGAACAGCGTGCTGGCTTTGTGTTGCCTGACGGATTCGAAATTCAATTGTATGCTTCAGAGCCGGATATCGGCAAGCCGATCAATCTGACATTCGACGCGAAAGGCCGGATGTGGGTTACCCAGTCATTCGAATATCCCTTTCCTGCTAAAAGGGGCGAGGGGAAAGATCGGATCTCGGTCCTCGAGGATACCGATGGGGATGGTACTGCTGACCGGTTCACCCTGTTCAGCGACACCTTGAACATTCCCATTGGGATTTATCCATTGCTCGATGGTGCTGTGGCCTATAGTATTCCAAATGTCTATCGCTTTGCCGATGCTGACAATAATGGCAAAGCAGACGTCGGAAAAGTGATCCTCGGCCCGTTTGAGCATCGCGACACACACGGCATGGTCAACAATTTCTTTCGTGGTTACGATGGCTGGATTCACGCGTGTCATGGGTTCACCAACAGATCAACTGTAGCGGGGTCAGACGGTGACTCCATTGTGATGACCTCGGGTAATACCTTTCGTTTTCGCCCCGATGGCAGCAGAGTTGAACACATGACCCATGGGCGAATCAATCCTTTTGGCCTTGCGTATGATGAAAGGGGGTATTTGTATTCTACCGACTGTCACACGTCTCCGTTGTATCAGCTTATTCGCGGTGCCGACTATATGCAATGGGGTAAGGAGGAGGGGATGGGTTTTGCACCGGATATGAAGGCGCTGGAAAAGGAGGCTACCGCCCTCGCGGGTATTGCGTACTACGCCGACAAACATTATCCCAAGGAATATCAAAGCAATTTTTACATCGGTGACGCGGTGGCGTCGAGGGTGTACCGAAATTCATTTGTATTTCGGGAGTCAACTCCGGTGGGCAAGCTTGAGGAGGAGTTCGTTCTCAGCGATGATCCGTGGTTTCGGCCGGTAGATGTTAAGTTGGGTCCGGACGGAGCTCTTTACATCGCCGACTTTTACAACAGCATTATCGGGCACTATGAGGTGCCGCTGGATCATCCGCAGCGCGATCGGGTTCGCGGGCGGATATGGCGGGTGACATACAAGGGCGCCGCTAATGATCCACTTGACTTGACCGCAGCGTCGGTTGATGATCTGATCACAGCAATAGGGCATGATAATCTGATTGTCCGGTTTGGTGCTGCCGACCAGCTTGTCGAACGTATCGGGCAGCCTGCTTCTGGCCGAGTGCTGACCCTTATTAATAGCAAGGACGTGAGCGGACGTGAATATATTCACGCACTGTGGGTATTGCATCGGCTCAATGCTTTGACCGATGACCTGATTATCCGTTCTGCATCTCATCAGGATCCACTCATTCGTGTGCACATCCTCCGCGTCCTCATGGAGAAGGATATTGACGGATCACGTTATTTCGACCTTGTATCAAAAGCGACTGCCGACAATGATCCGCATGTGCGGCGCGCAGCTACCGAGTTGCTTGTGAAATTCCCCGGGATGCCTGCCGTTGAGCAAACACTTGCAATGCGACATAAAGTGTCTGCGGAAGATTCGCACCAGCTATATACGACAAGGCTTGTACTTCGGAATCTGCTTCGGAATGAATCGGTAATGGCGGATGTTCTTGCGCGCGATTGGGATGTTCGCGATGCGTCAGCGCTTGTCGACATTATGGTGGGTGTGCCGCTGAGTGATGCTGGCAGGTTCCTTGCACGTTACATACAGGAATCCGACTGGGAAGGGGAGCGCCTTGTTCGTCAGTATGAACACATGGCCCGGTTTATTCCACAGACGGAACTGGCGAGCGCTATCTCGGCGGCGCAAACCAGAAGCGCAGACGACGTCGATCTCCAATACCTGGCGTTTAAGGGAATTCAGCAGGGGATTGCCCAAGGAGGACGGCAGGAGAACGCTCCGTTCGAATCATGGGGCAAACAACTCGCGGCGAAATTGCTCGAAATGTATCCTGCTGGAACGTCCGCAGACTCCAAGGACGTGTTCGCTCGTCAACGATTCGCTGCGGAGGTCGCGGGCAAATACAAGATGCGGAAACTTGAACCTGCAATGCTTGCATTTTTCAATGGAACCACGGAGGATGTCGACACTCGCATTTCTGTGTTGCACTCGCTACTAATACTGGACGCGAAGCAGCACGCCGTAGTGGCTCGACGTATATTGGAAGAGTCAAACCCTCCCCGGTTTAAGAACCGGGTGGCTTCTCTTCTGGGAGATCTGCCAGGACCCGCTACCAATGCTGTTCTTGCGGACGTTAAGAATGCACCTCCCGAGTTACAGTCGTCCGTAGCCGTAGCACTTGCATCGACGTCCGACGGGCGCGAAATCCTCCTGCAGAAGGTGCGGGCCGGCGATCTTTCCCCGCGTACGCTCTTGCAACCGCGCGTAAAGGAACGCTTGTCGCAGAATATTTCACCGAAGCAGGAGCAGGAGTTTGAAGCCATCACGTCCAAGCTGAAGCCTGGAGCCAAAGAGCGACAGGTGTTGATCGATACGCGACTCATCGCGTTCAGTACGGCTGAGGGAGCCACAGTTGAACAAGGTAAGGAAGTATATAAGGAAAACTGCGCAGCGTGTCACTCGATCGGTGGAATTGGCGGAGCTATCGGCCCGCAGCTCGACGGAGTAGGAAAGTGGGGCGCTCGCGCGCTGGCTGAGAAGATCATCGATCCGAATAGAAATGTTGCGGAAGCTTTTCGCGTGTATACCATCAATACGAAGGACGGACGTATCTTAACCGGACTGTATCGCCGTGGTGAGGGGGAGGTACTCATTTTTGCCGATATTGCCGGCAAGGAGTTCTCTGTGGCGAAGGATGATATCGCAGGAAAAAAGGCATCTGAGTATACATTGATGCCAGACCACTTCGGGGACGTGTTGTCGCAGGATGATTTCGACACGTTGCTCAATTACCTGCTAAGCCTTCAGAGTTAAATGAAAACTCTCTGGAGTGCCCCGGATTTCCCATTTCAACCACTATGATGATGAAGATGAAGTACGTCTTGATTCCTGTAATTGTAGCTGTGACGAATAGCTGCGGTAGCGGTAACGCTGAACGGAACGATGATTCGACGCCGGCGTCTGAGGAGCGCCGAGAGATCAGTTTTCGAAAGCACGTTTTGACCCAGGATTTTATTTCTGAGGGAGTGGCAGTTGCCGACGTCGATCGGGATGGTGTGGTCGATGTGATGGCCGGCGCCTATTGGTTCAAAGCGCCGGAATGGCAACGCCATGAGATCTTTCCGGGCCAGGTCTTCGATGGAGGAAAAGAGTACTCCAACTCATTCCTGAACTTTCCTCTCGATGTAAACCTGGACGGTTGGGTAGACCTCGTCCTGATCGATTTTCCCGGAAAGGTTGGTCTTTGGTATGAGAACCCTCGAAATGAATCGGGGCATTGGACCAGACATTTGATTCATGACACGGTTGAGATTGGAAATGAGTCACCTGCTTTTGTAGATGTAGATGGTGACGGGCGCAAAGATCTGGTCTGCGCAGATTCGAAAGAGAAGCAGATGGTATGGCTACGAGCGCCTACGTCGAAGGAAGAAACATCATGGACCAGGTACACGATCAGCGATAAGGGTGTGCCGGGTACTGACAGGTTCTCTCACGGGCTTGGCTACGGTGATGTAAACGGAGATGGCCGTAATGACGTAATCATCAAGCAGGGCTGGTGGGAAAGCCCCGAGAACCCAATGCAACCCAATTGGACTTTCCACCAGGCTCCCCTTGGCGAAGATTGTTCGCAGATGCATGTACTCGATGTGAACGGAGATGGATTGAACGATGTCATCAGCGCCTCTGCTCATCGCTACGGTATCTGGTGGCACGAACAACTTCCGCCAGATGCAGGAGAACCTGGATGGCGGACGAATGAGATCCACAGGGAGACTTCTCAAACTCACTCTTCTTACCTCGTTGATATCGATCAGGACGGGGATCCTGATCTTGTCACCGGCAAGCGGTTCTTTGCTCATAATAATTCGGATAAAGATCCGGGAGGACATGACCCCGCTATCCTGTACTGGTTTGAACTGACACCCGGAAAAGTCCCGTACTTTGTTCCGCATGTAATCGACAACGACTCTGGATCTGGGCTTAATCTGGTGGTCGAAGACATCACCGACGATGGCTTGGTAGACATCGTGGTCGCAAACAAGAAGGGCGTTTTCGTTTTTGAGCAATGGTAGCGTGACAGAGCCACAACCCGAATTCTTTACGTAACTTCGCGCCTCCGTGTCGTCAGCGGCGCGGTCCACCAACAATATTATCCGGGGCATGGCGAAAGCAGCGACTGTAAAACGAGAATATATAGACCCATCGGGACATGAGAAGATCGAGGTGATCGGCGCCAGAGAACACAACCTCAAGAACATAAGTGTAGCCTTTCCCCGGAATCAACTTGTCGTTATCACCGGGATCAGCGGAAGCGGCAAGTCTTCCCTCGCATTCGATACCATCTATGCGGAAGGACAGCGACGGTATATGGAGAGTTTCTCCGCGTACGCTCGGAGCTTTCTTGGAAATCTGGAGCGACCTGACGTGGATAAGATCAACGGTTTGAGTCCGGTAATCTCTATCGAGCAAAAGACAACATCGAGGAACCCGAGGTCAACGGTCGGTACAGTGACCGAGATATACGATTTCATGCGCCTTCTTTATGCGCGTGCCGGAGAAGCCTATTCATATGTTTCAGGTGAGCGCATGATACGTCAGTCGGAGGATCAGATCCTCGACACCATTCTCAGCAAATTCAAGGCAAAGAAACTCATTCTGCTCGCTCCGGTCGTGAAGGGCCGCAAGGGGCACTATCGCGAGTTGTTTCAACAGATCAGAAAATCCGGATACAGCAAGGTGCGAGTAGATGGCGAAATCCTTGAGATAACCGCGAAGATGCAAGTCGATCGATATAAGATCCATGATATTGAGATCGTCGTGGACAGGATCGTTGCGGACGCCAAAGATCGTGCGCGTATCGCGCAGTCTATCAGCAGGTCGCTGAAGGAGGGGAAGGGGGTGATGATGGCGATCGACGAGAAGGCCCGGCTGCTCCACTTTTCGAAGTATCTAATGGATCCGAAGAGCGGTCTGTCGTACGACGAACCCGCGCCAAATTCTTTTTCTTTCAACTCGCCCTACGGAGCATGCCCGGCGTGCAATGGACTTGGCCAGATCGAGGAGATCACGGAGGAATCGGTGATCCCCGACAAGAACCTTAGCATCAGCCGTGGAGGAATTCTGCCTCTGGGCGAGTATCGCGATGTCTGGATCTTCAAGAAGATCGAAGCAATATTGAAACGTCGTAAGCTCACTCTCAGCACGCCGTTGAAGAATATTCCGCGAGAGGTGTTGAACATTCTCCTTTACGGTGATGAGGAACCGGTTAACGTACCATCGGTGAAATACCCGGGTACGTCATGGAGTACCAATTTCGAAGGGATCATCAATTTTCTGGAAAAGCAGCGCGATGAAGGGTCTGAATCGATGAAGAAGTGGGTGGAGGATTTCACGCTCATCAGAACCTGTCCGGAATGCAACGGCATGCGTCTGAAGAAGGAGTCATTACATTTCAGGCTTGGCGGAAAGAATATCGCGGAGCTTTCACTGATGGGAGTTGATGAACTTCAGAAGTGGTTCGAAGGCGTTGAGGACCGATTGGATTCCAAGCAACGTATCATTGCTACCGAAGTACTGAAGGAGATACGAAAGCGCATCGGCTTTTTGCTCGACGTCGGTCTCGATTACTTGCATCTGCATCGGCCCATCCGCACGCTGAGCGGTGGTGAATCACAACGCATTCGCCTTGCAACGCAAATAGGGACGCAGCTGGTGGGCGTGCTTTACATTCTCGATGAACCCAGTATTGGGTTGCACGCGCGCGACAACGTCAAGCTGATCAAGGCACTTAAGGATCTTCGCGACCTCGGCAACTCGGTGATCGTCGTGGAACACGACAAGGACATGATGCTGGAAGCTGACTACATCCTTGACATAGGACCGGGTGCAGGCCGCCACGGTGGGCAGGTGATAGCCGCAGGGACGCCGCTGCAATTCCTGCAATCGGATAGCAAGACGGCCGCGTATCTCACGGGTGCGCTGATGGTCCCGTATTCCGGCGAGCGCAGAAGCGGAAAGGGAGAGAAACTCGTGTTGAAGGGCGCTTCCGGTAATAATCTCCGAAACGTGGATCTCAGTATTCCGCTCGGGACACTGACTTGTGTGACAGGTGTTTCGGGCAGTGGCAAGTCGACACTTATTCACGAGACATTATTTCCCATTCTGAACCGGCAGTTTTACAATTCGCGGACGGAGCCACTTCCTTTCAAGAAGGTGGAGGGACTGGAGTATCTCGACAAGGTCATTGAAGTGGATCAGTCGCCGATCGGAAGAACTCCACGATCAAATCCCGCCACCTATACTGGCGTGTTCACTGAGATCAGAGATCTGTTCTCGCAATTGCCTGAATCTAAGATTCGCGGCTACAAGACGGGAAGATTCTCGTTCAACGTGAAAGGCGGGAGATGCGAAACGTGCGAAGGCGCAGGCTTGCGACTTATCGAAATGGAATTTCTTCCCGATATTCACGTACCCTGTGAGACTTGCAAAGGGAAGCGCTACAACCGGGAGACGCTTGAAGTTCGTTTCAAGGGTAAATCGATCTCCGATGTGCTGGATATGACGGTAGAGGAAGCTGTCGAATTCTTTGAACATCAGCCGCGCATTCTCCGCAAGATCAAGACACTCGCAGACGTTGGACTGGGATATATATCGCTGGGGCAACACGCGACGACGCTGTCAGGTGGCGAAGCGCAACGCGTTAAGCTTTCAACCGAGTTGTCGAAGCGGGATACCGGTAAGACGTTCTATATACTTGATGAACCCACCACGGGTCTTCACTTCCAGGATATCGCGCACCTCCTGGATGTATTGCAAAAACTTGTTGACAAGGGCAACACGGTGCTGGTAATTGAACATAACATGGACATCATACGTGCAGCCGACTATATTGTTGACCTTGGACCCGAAGGTGGTGCCGGAGGTGGTCGGATCGTTGCCAAGGGCACGCCGGAACAGGTATCTAATAGTTCGGCTAGCTATACAGGGAAGTTCCTCAAGGCAGAACTGAGTTCTATGAAATCATGAGCGGAACTGGATCAAGGCATTATCTTTTCGGCGTGTTGTTCATTGCGCTCGGGATCTATTACATCGTCACGCGTGACTACCTTGAGTTCAGCTTGTACGGATGCGCAGGCCTGGCATTCATTGTCAATGCGCTGGCGATGGATGATCGGGCAGCCCGTTACAAAAAGAACCTCACCATTCTTTCCTGGGTTCTAATTGCCGCCTCGGGAATTTTGTTTTTGTATCTGCTGCAGTTTAAGTATCTATAGGAGACCTTCGGATCTCCATAACTTAACAGATCGGTGATCGCGTGAACAAGAAACGACTCTATTGGACGATGCAGACGGGGGGGTGGCTCCTCTATGCGGTGGTACAGATCTTCAGTGCGATCATCGCGGGAGGTGGTACGCCTGACCGTATCACGTTCCTGTTTCTGGAGTCGCTGTTGCCGTTGTTCGTGACGCATGCTGCACGGACGTTGCTGAAACCGGGCGCGTGGTTGAAGATCGGCGTACCTCGTCTGATCGCACGTGTGGTGTCCATGTCACTGTTGTGCGGACTTGTGTACTATTTTCTCCGCCTTCCCGTTAGCTATATGGTTGGAATGTACGACGCGGAAGTCGCATTCGATCCGAGCTGGATAATCGGGCTGTCATCGGTGTACTCGGTGATATTCTTCCTGTGGTTCGTCCTGTATTTCACATATCACTATTTCGATCAGTACAACAAGAGTCTCAAGTATGAGGCGTCTATGGTGCAGATCGAGTTGAATAATCTGAAGTCACAACTTAATCCGCACTTCATATTCAACGCGTTGAATAGTATTCGCGCGCTGGTTGATGAGAATCCGGGCAAAGCGAAACAGGCGATCAATCAACTCTCGAACATTCTTAGAAACTCGCTGGCGTCGGATAAGAAGGGTCTCACGAAGTTTGACGATGAGTTGAAGATCGTCAGGGACTATCTGGGACTTGAGCATATTCGATTTGAGGAGCGATTGAAGGCGGAGTTCGATATCGACCCTGAATCACATCGGTTTTACGTCCCTCCGCTCATGATCCAGACACTGGTGGAGAATGGCATCAAACACGGGATTTCCAAGCTTACGGCGGGAGGGGTGATCCAAATGAGGACCCAGGTGGAAAGGGACCGGCTGAAGATCAGCATCCGCAACAGTGGGCGACTCGTGAACGGGGAACGGAAAAAGGGTGCCGGGTTGGGTATCAAAAATACCGTTCAGCGCCTTAAATTGATATATGGAGATAATGCGACCTTTCGAATTGTGAATGAAAACGATAGTTTTGTATTGACTGAAATTGTTATACCGCAAAAACAGAGTTATGAGAGCACTAATCGTGGATGACGAACGCCTTGCGCGCAAAGAGTTAATGAAGTTGCTGGAAGATCATCCGATGGTCGAAGTGGTCGGTGAGGCAGCGAATGCGGAAGAGGCTTATCAGATGATCAACGAACTGAATCCTGACCTGCTTTATCTAGACATTCAGATGCCGGGCAAGACCGGGTTCCAGTTACTCGAGATGCTGGACTCTGTACCGCTGGTAGTGTTCACGACGGCTTACGATGAGTTTGCTCTCAAAGCGTTTGAAGTTAACGCACTCGATTATCTCCTGAAACCCATCCAGCCGGAGAGACTCGCGGAGTCTGTCGCTAAGCTTGCTGAAAAACAACGCACTCGACAAATAGTCGAACGGGGACCGGAAAAAAAACTCGGTCTCAATGACCAGGTATTCGTTAAGGACGGCGAGCGGTGCTGGTTTGTGAGCCTGAATAATGTGCGATTGTTTGAGTCTGACGGGAATTATATCAAGGTCTATTTCGACAATAACCGACCGATGATCCATAAGTCTCTGAACGCCCTGGATGAGAAGCTCGATGAGCGCGCCTTCTTCCGTGCTAGCCGCAAGCACATCGTTAATCTCAGCTGGGTGGAGGGAATAGAGTCGTGGTTCAACGGCGGTCTGATGGTTCGACTGCGCGGTGGCGATAAGGTGGAGGTCAGCCGTCGCCAGGCAGCGAAGTTCAAGGAAATGATGTCCCTTTAGCAGGATTTCGTTCCCGCACCACTTTGCTCGGAGGCACTCCATAGTGCTTCTTGAATGCAGCGGTGAAATGCTGAGGATTCTTGTAACCAGCGAGTAATGATACTTCGTGGATGGAGAGGTTCCCCTCCAGCAATATCTCCCTCGCCTGCTGCATCCTCGCTTTGCTGACGAAGCCGTAGATCGTTTCCTGAAACATTTCACGGAATCCTTTCTTCAGACTGAATTCATTGAGCCCGACCATTTTTGCGAGATTCCTGATGGTTGGGGGATGCACAAGGCTCTTTTCGAGTATGCTCTTGGCTTCATAGAGTGCCTCGGCCATAGTAGCACGGGCAGCGCGTTCTCCGATCTGGCTTTCCCGTATCTCTGCTTGCTCTACTTGAAGCATTAGCAACTCCAGGATCTTGGCCTCCAGGAAGAGCCGCTTCAGCACTCCGCTCCTGCGGTTTTGCCGGATCGTGTTGATGATCCATTTCATGGGCATCGTAATTGGCAGCATTCCGGGTTGGAGCTGACCCTGAATACCGTTCTCCATGCGCGTGATGAAGTCATCCTGGAGCGACGAATAGCCGGAGAGTAACCTTTCATAATAGGGGACGGGAATGTTGATCTCCAGCGTCTGAATTTCGCCGTCTTGAGGGATCAATCCTATCGCCGCGGAAAAGTCGGCAGAATAGTAAATGGTGTGCTCGCCGGAGGTGATCGACTGATCGTGATTCGGAGGATTTATGTAACAGTCTCCGGTGAGGTTAAAATATAGGGCAACGATATCTCCTTTGCCCTCCAGTGTGCAGGACGCAGGCTCATCCACATTTATCGTCATTTGTGATATCAGAAAGTCGTCGAAGCAAGACCCTTGTACGTCCAGACGCCCTCCTTCGGGACCGGTAATGGTCAACTGTCTTTGACAACACCGCCCCGAGATCAGACAGCTTGCCGGAATGGACTCCTGGTATGACCAGTCACTTATTCCGCCTTCGACCTCCTCCGTCATATTATTCCCGGTTACGTTAGTTGAATTTCCCGATTGCGTTACCTGCATACTCTCCGAAGAGCCTAATCTTGCCATTATTTTTAATTAATCTAAATAGCAATGTTACAACTTTTACGCGATATAACGGTGATAACCCTTCTGTTCGCGGTTTTTGCGCTTCCTGCTAATGCACAGACCCATTCAGTTGCCGGCAAGATTGTCGAAGAATCAAGCGGTGCTCCTCTGCCTGGGGCCAATGTCGTAATCAAGGGGACAACTACGGGGGTCATTTCCGATAGCGAAGGGCGCTTTAACCTGCGTGCTACTGAAGGGGAAGTGGTGGCGATTTCTTTCCTTGGGTTCATTTCGCAGGAGATTACGGTTGATGGCGAGAAAACGAATCTGGAGATCTTACTACGGGAGGATGCAAACCTGCTGGGGGAGGTCCTGGTCACGGGTGCGTTAGGCATTGAGCGTGCCGCCCGGGAAGTAGGAAGCGGAACTCACGTTCTCAGCGACGACTACTTTAATCAGGGCAGGACGATCAACCCGTTCTTTGGACTCACCAGCAAAGTTGCTGGCCTTCGCATCAATATGTACGACAGTAAGGTGGACCCGCAGGTCCGCATCACGCTGCGCGGCAACCGATCACTTAGCCGATCGTCTGGTATTGATGGCCGCGGCGCGAACGAACCTATTTACGTAGTTGACGGCGTACCGATCCCGACGATCTCCCGTTTGAATCCCAATGATATCGAAAGCATTACGGTATTGAAGGGTGCCAACGCCGCGGCGCTTTACGGTTCAGAGGGTGTCAACGGCGCTATCATGATCACGACCCGGCAAGGGCAGCGCGGTCGCGGTGAGATCAGATTCTCAAATACAACGACGCTCTCGAATGTGTTTCTGCTCCCTCCGGCACAGACCCGTTATGGTCAGGGTAACAACGGAGTCTATGATCCGGTACAATACGAGTCCTGGGGCCCCGAGTTCGACGGCACGATGAAGGATTTCGGACTCCCACTTCCAGATGGGACACAACCTCAGCTTCGCTATGCAGCACCCGACAGGGATACACGCCTTGACTTATTTCAGTCAGGGGTGAGTATCCAGAACGACCTTTCATTTTCAGGCGGCGATGAACGCAGTACCTATTTTCTTTCCATACAGGATGTCTCAATCAAGGGAATCATCCCCGATGATGAGAGCCGTCGCACGGGGCTTCGATTCAACGGTTCGAGGAGAATCGGAAAGCTGAATACATCTTATAATGTCAACTACATCCGCTTCCGAAAGGACATGACGCCGGATGGACCTTGGATCGGTGCCTACCGCTATCCTGCGAACTTTGACTTCGGCATGATCAAGGACTGGCAGGACCCACTCTCTCCTGGCAACCCGCTCAACTATTTCACAAGCTCGGGTAGCTGGCTGAGAAACCCGTACTTTCTTATCGGAAGCATTCGCGACGAGAGCAAACAGGAAATCTTAAATGGGAAACTGGAGTTCGATTATCAGCTGACTCCCTGGATGAAGGCGATC
The DNA here is from genome assembly GCA_964438975.1 of uncultured Roseivirgaceae bacterium. Classification (GTDB taxonomy): domain Bacteria; phylum Bacteroidota; class Bacteroidia; order Cytophagales; family Cyclobacteriaceae; genus Chryseosolibacter. Next base: position 90,878 of record CAYTMU010000007.1, read on the forward strand.
TATCGGATTGGACTGTATAGCCTCAACGATCAGACGCGAAGCACTACACGTAAATTCGAAGCGCCCGGCACGCGTAATACAAATGGCAGCGTCAGTGACGGCACGAATGCTTACACAAGGCTGAACAGTGATGTCATGCTGATTTTGGAAAAGGATATTGACAAGTTCAGCACGAGGCTTCTCCTCGGTCAGAACGCGCGGATCGACGATCAGAAGACGACAGCGATCGGTGCATCCAATCTCCTTTATCCCGACATCTTTAACCCCGGCAGCAGGATCGGAGAGTTGAACGGAAGCGCAGCGATCAACCGGTATCGTTCTTCCGCCGTGTACGGTGAGTTGACCGCGGGTTATAACAACTATCTCTTCCTTACATTCACAGGTCGCAACGACTGGGTGTCTGTACTGAGCCCCGAGAACAGGTCGTATTTTTACCCTGGCGTCAGCACCTCATTTGTCTTCAATGAAGCCATTACTTCCTTGCAAGACAGCCGATTCCTGACGTTTGGAAAGGTGTTTGCGTCCTGGAACAAAACCGGGAATGTCACACTGACTCCGTATCAGTTAAACAACACATACTCGCAGGTAAATGGGTTTCCGTTCGGCGATCTCAGCGGATTCGTGCCGAGCCTGACCAACCCCAATCCAAACATAAAACCTGAGTTTGTGACCTCCTATGAAGCAGGGGTTCAACTTAGTTTTCTCGACCATCGCCTGCACCTCGAAGCGAATTACGTGTATTCCGACTCAAAAGGTCAGATATTCAATGCAACGACTTCGCGTGCTACCGGATACAGCACGGCGCGCGTGAATGCTGGCCGTATGACCAATAACATCGTCGAACTCACACTTGACGGTGCAGTGATCAGCCGGCCCGCATTCCAATGGGACCTTGGCTTTACGTATTCGTACATCGATACACAAGTAAAGGAACTCTACGAAGGGCTGTCGAATATCAACAACTTCCGTCAGTCCTATGCTGTCATCGGCGAGCGGTTTCCTACCCTTCTCGTGAGCGACTATAAACGCGATCCGAACGGCCGCGTAGTTGTCGACGCAACAACCGGCGACCCTGTTGTCGCAGCCGATAACACCACTCTCGGGACGCTGGTGCCGCCGTATTTGATTGGAATGCATTCGCACATACAGTACAAGGGTTTCAGCATTGGTATGCAGTTCGACGCACGCATGGGCGGATGGCTGTACTCGGAAATCGTACCTGCGATGTATGCGGCGGGTACCGATCCCCGCACCGCGGAGTTCAACCGAGAGCCATTCATCTGGCCGAATTCGGTGATCGAAACATCACCGGGGGTTTTCTCCCCCAATACTGAACTCACAACGTCCAGTGGAGGCCGTGCTTTCTGGAGCAAGCAGGGTGAGGTACAGATCAATACCGCAGCCAAGTCTGATTACCTGAAGTTGCGCGAACTCAATATTACGTATTCAATTCCTTTAACTGCGTTGAACTGGCAGGGAGTTGTGCGTCAGGCAAGCATCGGACTTGTAGGAACAAACCTGTTCATCATCCGGCACAAAGACAACAAGTACGGTGACCCGGAGTACCTGTACAATAATACGGACGGCTATCTGAGTTTCAGACAAGTTCCGCCTTACAGAACCTATGGATTTACTCTTAACGTAACACTCTGATTTGCATGAGATCATTAACTAGAATAGCAGTAATTATTTCTTCCATTGCAATACTTGGGTCGTGCGAAGATTTTTTGGATGTAAATGAGAACCCAAATAGTCCCGCGGTCACGACCCTTCCGTTGAAAGCAAAGCTCCCGGCTGCATTGGTCAGTACGGCCAATCAGGAAACACTTCAGCTCAACCAGATCGGTGCCTTGTGGGGCGGATACTGGGGCACTACGAATGAGGGTATCAGTATGTTTGTGGACCTCAAAACATACAACGGCCCGGCGATCCGCCACCAGCGCGATGGTATACCGGTATGGGAGAACGGGTTCACGAATATGTTATACTACAAACTTATCCTTGAGGAAGCTGAACAACAGAACGCATTGTTTTATTCGGGGGTGGCGAAGGTGATGCTCGGATGGCATTTCATGCGATTAGTAGATGTGTATGATGCCATTCCCTTTGAAGATGCGTTGGAAGGAACAAACCATCCGACACCGCGCTATGAGGACGGACAGTCGGTGTATGAGAAGTCGGTAGATTTGATCACCGCGGGAATCCAGGATTTGAAGAACACGGTGCCGGGAACGGAGGCGGGTAAGGATGATGTGATCTTCAATGGCAATCGCATATTATGGGTGAAGTTTGCCAATACCATCAAACTACGGGCGTTGCTGCGCCAGAGTCAGGTTAGCGGACGAACTGCCTATATCGACTCGGAGCTTCAGAAAATCCAACAGGAAGGAACGGGGTTCCTGGGAGAGAGCGAGAACGCATTCGTACAACCCGGATACCTGAATACAGCCGGGAAATTGAATCCCTTCTGGGAAAATTACTATAAGTCCGTACAGGGTGTGGCGACTGCAAACTACCAGGATATTCGCCCAACGGTTTTTGCTCTTGACCAGTACAAGGCACTCAATGATCCACGTATGCCGGCAATGTATGTTGAAATTGAAGGGGAGTACAACGGTGTGCTGTTCGGCAATCCGAATGTGTCGGCGGAATATAGTCGGGCGAATACATCGGTATTCAAAGGACCAGGCGAAAACGGAGGACAACCGTCAGCACTGTTTAAGTCACCTACCCAGGCAAGCGTTTTGATGGGATCGTTCGAGAGTCTCTTTCTTCAGGCGGAGGCTGCACAACGCGGGTGGATCGCGGGTAACGCGAACGAACTCTACGAAGCCGGTATCCGGGAGTCGTTCAAATATATGGGAGTTGGTACTGTCGGGCTAAGTGATTATACTGCACAAGAAGGCGTTAACCTCGATGACGCGCCCGACAAGATCGTGCGAATAATTGAGCAGAAGTGGCTTGCGCTGAACAGTATCAGCAGCATTGAGGCCTGGAATGACTATCGACGACTCGGAGTCCCTGAGATCCCGAACTCACTCGAAGCTCCAACTGCGAATACCAGGCCGCAACGGTTGATGTATCCAGAGACTGAGCGTATGACCAACAATGAGGAGGCATCGCGCGTTGGTTCCGATGATATGTTCAATCAAAGTGTATGGTGGGATAAATAGACAGCAGCTATTTAACAGATGATATAATGACGGGTAAGAAGAACAAGCGATGGCCGCGCATCAGGAAGTTTTTTAACGACTTGCACCTGTGGATGGGGTTGGGCAGCGGGTTGATCGTAATTGTGGTCTGCTTCAGTGGGACGGCTTACGTATTCAACACAGAGTTACGAGAGATGGCCTCGCCGGAGCTCTACGAGCTATCGCATGTACCCGCGTCTGACCGGCTCACGACGGAGGAAGTGATTCGGAAAGTTCAGGTAAGCACGGAGGGTAAGGTGCAGTCGGTGAAGATTCCGAATGATCCGGCGCGTACGTGGCACCTGTCGGTCAGAACGTCATCTGGTGATGCCCCGGCAAAGGGTCGAGGAGGGCGCCCCGGAATGGGGACGGTCTATGCGGTGAATCCGTATACGGGCGACGTCATTGGCAATGTGTCAGCCGAGAAGAACGGTGTTACTGAGTTTATGCGGACAATGTTCAGCCTTCATCGTTGGTTGTTACTCGATCGTGTGGAGGAACCCATCTTCGGTGAACTTCCGAACCGGACACTCGGCAGCTACATCACCGGAACGGCGACCATACTGTTTACGTTAGGCGTCCTCACTGGCTTGATCATTTGGTTCCCGCAAAAGATCAACTCTTGGCGACAAGGCCTGAAGATCAAATGGAATGCAAAGTGGAAACGCGTCAATCACGACCTTCACAACGCATTGGGCCTCTACTCGCTCATCTTTTTGTTTCTCATGGGTGTGACGGGTCCCCAATGGTCGTTCCCCTGGTATCGCGAAGGGCTCCAGAAGACACTGGGAACCTACCGGTCACCGGATGCACGACCCCCTGAAGCACCGAAGTCAGTCGTGGCGGAGGATCCTTCCCAGAGGACTAAACCCGCGCTTGAAGGTTATCTGGCTTCGGCCGGAGAGATCCTGGACTATGATGGTGACTATACGCTTATCCTGCCGCGTGACTCGGCGGATGCAGTGACTGTCAGCAAGACCAAGACTGGATTCTTCTCTCCAGCGGCGAGTGACCGTGTTCTGCTCGATCAGTATACTGCTGCACCGCTACAGGTCGATATCTTCAGGGATCGCCCATTGAATGAGCGCATAGGCGGCTCGATCAAGGCGCTTCATCTAGGAGATGTATATGGTAAATTCACAAAGATCCTGTACTTCCTGGCATGTCTCGTCGCGACAACACTACCGGTGACAGGTACTATCATCTGGATTCATAAACTGAGGAAAAAACGCAGAAAGGTCGCTAGGGGAGAGTTGGTCACAAGCGCATGACAAACAAAAAAGCCGGGGTTTTACCCGGCTTTTTTGTTTGTTGCTACTCGCTTTTCTTTTCCTTTGGTTCGCGAGGTGTCTTTGCTTTCTTTACCTTGATCGTCAGCACGTCGCCCTTGCCCTCGTAATCGGCGAGGATAGTCCCACCTTCTTCGACCTCTCCCTTGAGAATTTCTTCTGCAACCGGATCCTCCAGGTATTTCTGGATCGCCCGGTTCAAAGGCCTTGCGCCGAATTGATGATCATATCCCTTCTCAGCGAGGAAGTCCTTGGCTTTGTCAGTCAACTCCACATGGTAGCCGATCGATGTGATCCGGGCGAACAGCTTGCCGAGGCTGATATCGATGATCTTGTGAATGTCTTCACGACGCAGCGAGTTGAAGACAATGACATCGTCGAGACGGTTGAGGAACTCTGGACTAAATGCCCGCTTCAACGCACTCTGAATTGTTGATTTCATTGCCTCTTCTTCGTTCTCGCGTCGTGCTGCGCTGGCGAATCCGATACCCGTTCCAAAATCCTTCAGGTCGCGGACACCGATGTTCGACGTCATGATGATGATAGTATTCCGGAAGTCGACCCTTCTGCCCAACCCGTCCGTGAGTATCCCGTCGTCGAGAACCTGGAGAAGGATGTTGAACACATCGGGGTGTGCCTTTTCAATCTCATCCAGCAACACGACTGAGTATGGCTTCCGCCTCACTTTCTCAGTGAGCTGACCACCTTCCTCGTAACCGACGTATCCCGGAGGAGCACCCACGAGCCGCGACACGGAGAATTTTTCCATGTATTCGCTCATGTCAATGCGGATAAGCGCGTCTTCCTTGTCGAAGAGGTACGTCGCAAGTACTTTGGCGAGCTCAGTCTTACCCACACCGGTTGGGCCAAGGAATATAAAGGAACCGATCGGCTTCTTCGGGTCTTTGAGTCCTACTCGCGTCCGCTGAATAGCCTTCGTCAGTTTCTTGATCGCTTCTTCCTGCCCGATAACCCTTCCACTGAGTTCGTCGGACATTCCGAGGAGTTTGTTGCTTTCCTTCTGTGCGATACGCTTGGTCGGAATGCCGGTCATCATGGCGATAACGTCTGCGACGTTGTCCTCGTCAACCGTGTATTTTTCCGTGCGTGTCTTTTCTTCCCACTTTGCTTTCGCCAGATCCAGTTGCTCGATGAGCTTCTTTTCGCGATCGCGAAGTTGCGCCGCCTCCTCATACTTCTGGCTTTTCACCACGCGGTTCTTTTCCTTCTTCACCTCCTCAATCGCTTCTTCGAACTTCACGATGTCTTCGGGAACGTGAATATTATTGATGTGAACACGTGCGCCCGCTTCGTCGAGTACGTCGATAGCCTTGTCCGGAAGATAGCGATCACTGATATAGCGGTCTGACAGGCGCACACATGCGTCGATAGCTTCCTTCGTATAGATCACGTGGTGGTGATCTTCGTATTTCTCCTTGATGTTATCCAGGATCTGAATAGTCTCCTCCACGGTGGTAGAGTCAACCATTACCATCTGGAATCTGCGCGCGAGCGCTCCGTCTTTTTCGATGTATTGGCGGTACTCATCAAGAGTGGTTGCACCGATACATTGGATCTCACCCCTTGCGAGTGCAGGCTTGAACATGTTGGAGGCGTCGAGCGATCCCGAAGCACCACCTGCACCGACGATCGTGTGAAGTTCGTCGATGAACAGTATGACATCCGGAGATTTCTCCAGTTCGTTCATCACCGCTTTCATACGCTCCTCAAACTGCCCGCGGTATTTCGTGCCCGCAACGAGTGATGCGAGGTCGAGTGTGACAACACGCTTGCCAAACAACACCCGCGACACTTTCTTCTGGATAATGCGCAAGGCCAGGCCTTCCGCAATAGCCGTCTTCCCAACCCCCGGTTCTCCGATCAGGATCGGATTGTTTTTCTTCCGTCGTGACAGAATCTGAGCTACGCGCTCTATTTCCTTCTCGCGACCGACGATGGGGTCGAGCTTGTTATCTTCTGCGAGCCTGGTAAGGTCCCGCCCGAAATTATCAAGTACCGGAGTCCTCGATTTCTCGGTTCCTTTCTTCTCCTTGCCGCCGGCGGAACTTCCGCCACCGAAGATCTTTGAAGAATCATCATCCGGATCGTCGGTATCAGACGATGCCATTGGCGTTTCGTTTTGGTATTCCAGCATCTCTTTCACGGTTTCGTAATTAACATCGAATTTGTTCAGGATCTGGGTGGCCAGGTTGTCCGCATCCCGCAGGATGGAAAGCAGCAGGTGCTCCGTTCCAATTAATTGGGCTTTGAATATTTTGGCTTCCAGATACGTGATCTTCAAGACTTTTTCCGAAGCCTTGGTAAGCGGTATGTTCGCAAGGTTTTTGATCTCATGCGTTGCGGTCCCTTTCGAGATCTTTTCAATCTCAGCGCGGAGTTCTTCAAGGGGAACTCCCAGTTTCTTCAGGACACCGACAGCGACTCCCTCACCCTCGCGAATCATACCGAGAAGAAGGTGTTCCGTTCCGATATAATCATGGCCCAGACGCAATGCTTCTTCTCTGCTCAGCGAGATCACTTCTTTTACTCGATTGGAAAATTTGGCTTCCATGTATTCTCCTCTGTATTTGACTAGTGTAAATGTAGAATTTTTCTAACGTACTGTCCTACCGCGGAGAAGTTTTCCCAACTTCCAAACTCGCAGTCGAATTTTGATTCCCTTTAGAACGCACGTCGCACCTTTATTGTTCACCTGCCGCGCTCGCTCTGACGATCGCGCCGGATTCGGGGCCCCGGTTGAAGATCAGATCGATTATGCTGAGGTTATGAACAAAGTTACTGCCAAAGACCTGCCCATATTCTATTCTTTTGTAGATTCTATTACAACCCTGTTCTTTTTTCGGGTTTATAACCCCGCGCAGATCGATTATTCCGATTCCGGATACTTTTTGATAATTATCTGTACAGTGCAAACTTGCTTTGATTTTAAGCCAATTCAGGCATAATGTCATGAACTCCTGGTTCAAATCGCAGAGAAAGCCGTGCTTTTTGTACAAAATGTCGTGAATCTCCGGCCCGTAGTACTCAAAGAAGGGTGCGTTGCCGTATGCAGTCTGGATCGTCCGCCAATGATTATTGAGCCATTTCTGGCTGTGATCTATCCGGACTTCTGACAGGGGCGTCTTGCCGCCTTTTCCCGTGACGGGTACAACCAGCGTCTCGACCCGGTGAGGACCCTTTATATAACATCGGTTTCGGAACGATTGCTTTTCGTAGTGCTCATGCTTTTCCAGGATGACCCGGCTGCAGGATACCAACGATGAGAAATACGCTATGCACGGTAAATAATGCGGTTCGATCAGGACGCTTTCCACATGTAACGTTTTGTTGTCAAGTGCGGCATTCACCCGCCAGTCGAGATTCATACTGCTGCTTAGGTCAAAAGGTCGAGTTCTCCCAACCCCTGTCGGATGATCGTGATGGACTCACCGGTACAGTCGACCACAGTAGTAGGAATATTTCCTCCAGCGCCGCTGTCAATGACGAGATCGACATGGTGCTTCAAGTCTTCATAGATCTCCGCGGGATCGCTCGAGTATTCGCGGATCGTATCGACGTTCTTGATCGACGCACTGACCATCGGATTTTCCAGCCCGTCTACAATCGATCGCGGTACCGAATGATCAGGGATGCGAATGCCCACGGTCTTTTTATTGGCTTCCAGGATCTTCGGAACCTTGCTGCTCGACTCGAGTATAAATGTGAAAGGGCCCGGCAGCGATTTCTTCAACAACTTGAACACCGGGGTGTCAATGCGCCGGACATATTCACTTATCTGACTCAGGTCGCGGCAGATAAAAGAAAGATTCAGTTTTTGAGGTTTGACTCCTGAGATCTGACACAGCCTTTCGATCGCCCTCTTGTTCATCAAGCTGCAGCCTAGCGCGTATACACTATCGGTTGGATACACAATGAGCCCGCCGTTCCGAAGAACTTCCTGCACGTGTCGTATCTTCCGCTGCTCGGGATTAACGGGGTGAATGGTCAATAGTTCTGCCTGCATTTGCACTAAAATTAGAGCTTCCCGGTTAAAAAGTACTACGGGTGCGCTTTTTATGGGAAAACGCGTAAACCGTCAGAGGACTAAATTCGTATTTTAGCGCCAAGTTTTGATTCTATGCGACCGTCGAAGAAACTCATATTCTTTCTACTATTCTCAGTTCTGCTGATCTCCTTCGGCTATTACGCTTATCAGATCGTATATACACCCAACGTTCTCGTCGGTAAGCAACCGAGACCGCTGGTTATTCCAGGCGACGCAACCTTCAAGGATGTCCAGGCGCTGCTTCATCAGGGTGACTACACACAGGATCTTATCTCGTTCAGTTTCGTTGCGAAGCTGATGGATTACGACAAGCAGGTAAAACCCGGGCGCTACATACTTCAGGCGGATATGAGCAATGTCCAGGCTATCCGCCTGCTGCGTGCCGGTGTACAGGATCCCGTAAACATCACCTTTAACAACGTCAGACTAATCAGTGATTTGAGTGAGAAGATCACTCGCAATCTGAGTATGACAGCCGTTGAATTCGAAGCGGCCCTGATGCGGTTTGTCCAAAGTAACCGACACGGTTTTAATAAAGACAATGTGCTTTGCATGTTTGTTCCCAATACGTATCAGGTTTATTACAATACGACACCAGATGACCTTATTGAGCGAATGCATGTCGAATACGGTCGCTTCTGGAATGAAGAACGGCGTCGAAAAGCGGAAGCCGTCGGCCTGACACCTGTCGAAGTATCCATACTCGCTTCTATCGTCCAGGCAGAATCAGTAAAGCAGGATGAAGCACCTGTTATCGCCGGGCTCTATCTCAATCGGCTGCGGCAAGATATTGCGCTTCAGGCTGATCCAACTCTGGTATTTGCCGTCGGTGATTTCACGCTTAAGCGCGTGTTGAATGAGCATAAGGAGATAGATTCGCCCTACAACACATACCGGAACCGCGGCCTTCCGCCGGGACCGGTTAATATGCCGGAGATATTCGCACTTGATGCGGTACTGAATTATACCAAGTCAAACTATCTCTACATGTGCGCGAAGGAGGATTTTTCCGGACGTCACAATTTCACGCACAGCTACCGCGAGCATCTGAACAATGCCCAGCGTTATCAGCAGGCACTCACGCGGGAAATGAGGATTGCAGCAGCCCAAAAGAAAAAGCAGTAATGTATATTTCAGAGACCTCCGTCAGAGTGCGATATGGCGAAACAGATCAAATGGGCTATGTCTACTATGGCAATTACGCCTCGTATTACGAGGTAGCGCGCGTGGAAAGTCTCCGGCAATTAGGACTGACATACCGGGAGCTTGAGGACGATATGGGAATACTGATGCCGGTGATCGAAAACAGATCGCGTTATCTGGCACCTGCCCGCTACGATGAACTTTTGCGTATTGTCACTACGTTGCGCGAGAAACCGGGTGTGAGAATCCGGTTTGAGTATGATATATTCAACAGTGAGAACACGCTTATTCACACGGGAGAGACCGTGTTGGTCTTTATCAATAAGCAAACAAATAAACCCTGCCGACAGCCTCCGGCGATGGAAAGAGTGCTTCAGCGTTTTTTTGAATGAAGTATAAACACAAGAGACTACTCCTGGAATGGCACCCGGCCAGACTGATCCTGACCTGGATGAAGAATATCCGGTTCTCGAGTCATGAGGATGTGTCTTTGTACAGGATTGTAAAACGGTTCCTGCACAACCTGCAGGACGACGATATCATGGATCGCGCAAATGGCGTAGCGTTCAACTTCATCCTGGCTATTTTCCCCGCGATCATTTTCTTATTTACGCTGATCCCATACATCACGCCGTATTTTCCTGAGATCAACAGGGAGAGCATCCTGGAGTTTCTGCGCAGTCTGGCGGAGAGCGGATTGATGCCGCCAAATATGTACGAGGTAGCCTCAACAACAATACTGGATATCGTCAGCAACCAGCGCGGAGGCCTTCTTACACTCGGTTTCCTCTTCGCTTTGATCTTGTCGACAAATGGGATGCTCGCGCTTATGCGTGCCTTCAACGCGTGTTATAAGACCATCGAGAATCGCAGCGCAGTCAAGACCCGGTTAATCGCGACGGCGTTGACCGTCAATATGACGATCACTATTCTGGTTACCATACTGTTGCTGGTTGTAGGACAGCTGGTGATCGAATATCTCCTCACCCACTTCCAGGATCTAACCACATTCAACCTTAATAGTTTTCAGGTTCAGTTGCTATTTATCCTGAGGTTCATCATCATCTTCGTGACGTTCTTTCTGGCTATTTCTACCATTTATTATTTTGGTCCCGCGATTCACTACAACTGGCGATTCTTTTCAATCGGGTCATTCATCGCAACGTTGCTTTGCCTCGCCGTTTCATACGGCCTCTCATACTATATCACGAATTTTGGTACCTACAATAGGATTTACGGCTCTATCGGCGTGCTGATCGCATTGATGGTTTGGGTACAACTTATCACTGTCGTGCTGCTCGTCGGTTATGAGATCAACGCCAGCATACACGATTCCATCCGCGCCCAGGCGTTATGGAAGGCAAGGCTGTACAGGGAATCCGGCAAGAGCGAAAGTACGGCGACAACATGAAAGACTTCTTTCCACGCGATGTGCAATCGACGTTTGTCGAGATGTTCGGCAAGGAACCGCTGATGGTCCGGGCGCCGGGTCGCATAAATCTTATTGGTGAGCATACGGATTATAACGACGGATTCGTGATGCCCGCAGCCGTCGACAAGGAAGTGTATTTCGGAATCGCACCGTCGGACGACGGAACATCTTCGATCTTTTCGTGTAACTATAACGAGCGTTTTGTTGTGAACTTCGACGACCTGAGCCCCGTTGCGTCCCCGCGATGGGCCAACTACTTATTGGGTGTTCTGGTGCAGCTCGTCGAACGGGGATTCCCACTTCGTCCATTCTCCTGCGTTTTTGGAGGGAATATTCCGCCAGGAGCGGGAATGTCCTCTTCCGCGGCTATAGAGTGCGGATTTGGTGTCGCGCTAAGCATGCTAAACCGCCTTGGCGTTCCGAAGATGGATATGATCGCAATGGCACAATGGGCAGAACACAACTATGTCGGTGTGAAGTGCGGCATCATGGATCAGTTCGCGAGCATGATGGGTAAGAAAGAGCACGTCATTGTTCTGGATTGCCGCACGTTGCAATATCAATATGCGCCGGTTGATTTGAAGAACTATCAGGTCATTCTCTGTGATACGAAGGTCAAACATTCGCTGGTCGATTCGGAGTATAACACAAGAAGGAACGAATGTGAATCTGGCGTCCGGGTCATCCGGAAATACTTTCCGGAGGTGCGAAGCCTGCGAGACGTGTCACTCGCGAACCTGGAGGCATATCGCAGTGAACTTGAGGGGAAAGTATATCAGCGATGCCAGTACGTTGTCCAGGAAATTGCGCGTGTTCAGGCGGCAACGGCAGACCTTTCGGAGGGGCATTTGGAGGAGTTCGGACGCAAGATGTTCGAAACGCACGACGGGTTGTCGCGGTTGTACGAGGTAAGCTGTAACGAACTCGACTTCCTCGTGGCGGAGGCGCGGCGGATGCCGGGGGTGATCGGCGCCCGGATGATGGGTGGAGGTTTTGGAGGTTGCACTGTTAACCTTGTCAGGAGGTCTTTCGGAGAGGAATTCACAGCAACCATAGGAGCGCGTTATCGTGACGCCTTCGGAATTGACATGGGCGTTTACGATGTGGACCTCGTCGATGGTGTTGGTGTGGTTGACGCCACGGAACTTTCTCTGTGGACGTGATCGCTGGCTGCGCCATTTAATATAATTCTCTATATTGAATTCCCAAACTGCGGAATACAACCCATGCCAGTAAGAGTCTACGTTATACAATTGATCCTGCTTTTTATGATCAGCTGCTCACCCAGTTCCGAAAAGAATTCATCAGATACCGTCGGTACATCGACGACCGTCTCCTCGGCCCTTTACGGGAAACTGAGTGATGGCACACCGGTTACACAATACACACTGCGCAACGACAACGGCGTAACGCTGCAGGTGATTACATACGGAGGTATTATCACATCGCTCCAGGTTCCCGATCGCGAGGGAAAGCCGGTCGATGTGGTACTGGGATTTGATTCCCTCGCTGCCTATGAAGCGCGTAACCCGTTCTTCGGGGCGCTCGTCGGGCGTTACGGGAATCGTATTGCGAACGGAAAATTTACCCTCGATGGTACGACCTACGAACTGGCGAGGAACAATAACGGAAACCACATTCACGGTGGAGTTAAAGGATTCGACAAAGTCATCTGGAAGGTCGAAGAGAACTCCGTAGACAACGGAGCGACTCTGAAGCTCTCTTATCGTAGTGCGGACATGGAAGAAGGTTATCCGGGGAACCTGGATGTGGAGGTTGTCTATACGCTTACCAATAGCAATGCGCTTCAGGTGGACTATCGTGCCACGACAGACAAGAAGACGATCGTCAATCTTACGCAACACACTTACTTCAACCTGAATGGAGGACGTGCCAATGTTCTCGATCATGAGCTTTCATTAAATGCCGACAGTATCGTGCCAGTAGACCAGGCGTTGATCCCGACAGGCGGCTTGATGCCGGTTGAGAATACGCCGTTTGACTTCCGCACTCCGGTGAAGATCGGAGAACGGATCAACGAGGAGCACGAACAGCTCCGCGTTGGAAAGGGCTACGATCATTGCTGGGTGATCAACGGAAAGGGCATCAAGCCGACCGCAGAAGTATATGATTCACTTTCCGGGATCGGTATGATGGTATACACCACGGAACCAGGAGTGCAATTGTATACCGGAAATTTTCTCGACGGATCGCTGACAGGAAAGAATGGCGTCATTTACCACCAGCGCGCAGGGTTCTGTCTCGAAACACAGCACTTTCCCGATTCACCCAATCGCAGCGACTTTCCCTCCGTTGTGCTGAGTCCTGAAGAGGTGTACACCTCTCAGACTGTTTATCAGTTCGATACTAAATAAGGAAATCGCAATGGTTCGCGCGATAAATGGCTGCTAAGTATGAGGAGCTCATCAAACAACTGCCGCTACTTATTAGCAAAGGACTGCTGGCTGCGGTCTACACGCAGACTACCGATGTCGAGATCGAAGTGAATGGCCTTATGACATATCACCGCAAGGTGATTAAGATAGACATAAAGCGGCTGTATCGGATGCACCAAAGCTGTACCACGAAAAGTTAACCGGCAGTAAGTAACACATCGCTCATAAAGGGGTCCCCGAATGGGCGATTCAAAAAAAGTATCGGCCGTATCTGTCAATCCTCGAAGTAGTTGTTTACTCGTCTTT